>DASRQZ010000057.1:0-5869 GCA_035696125.1 Polyangia bacterium | reverse complement strand
TCGGCGTCCATGGCGCTCACGTTGTCGGTCTGCACGAAAGCCAGGTTGTACGAGATCGGGACGCCTATCATCGCGTTGATGGTCTCGATCTCGCCCGCCGGGATCACCGCGCGGATGCTGGTCTCCACCTGCTTGACCAGATCCTCGGTGCGTTCGAGTCGTGTGCCGCTGGGCGCGCGGAAGTGCAGCTTCATCAGACCAGCGTCGACGGTTGGGAAGAAGTCCGTGCCCACCACCGTGGCCAACTTGAGGCTGGCGACGGTGATGGCGCCGGCGACCAGCAGGGTGAACCGGCGGTGGTGCAGGGCCGCGTCCAGCAGGGCGGCGTAACGGCCCTGGAAGCGCTCGAAGTGGCGGTCGCGCCAGCGGTTGAATCGGGTCGCCACCCCGGCCCACCCGCGCGGAGACGGCGCGCGGACATCGCCCTGGCCGTCGCGGTGCTCGCCGCGCATCAGCAGGCGGGCCAGCGCCGGCACCAGAGTGCGCGAAAGAAGATATGACGCCAGCATGGCCAGCACCACCGCGATGGCCAGCGGCGTGAACAGGAAGCGCGCCGGCCCGACCAGCAGCACCACCGGAAAGAAGACGATGCAGATCGACAGCGTGGCCACGATGGCCGGTACGGCGATCTGCTGTGCCCCGTCCAGGATCGCGCGCGTCAGCGGCTTGCCCAGGGCGCGGTTGCGGTGGATGTTCTCGACCTCGACGGTGGCGTCGTCGACCAGCATGCCGATGGCCAGCGCCAGCCCGCCCAGCGTCATGATGTTGATGGTGTGGCCGGTCAGCTTGAGCCCGACGATGGCCGAAAAGATGGCCAGCGGTATCGAGGTGCACACGATCACCATGCTGCGCCAGCTACCCAGGAAGAGCCCGACCATCAGCGACACCAGCAGCGACGAGATGATGGCCTCGCGCACCACGCCGCCGATGGCGCCGCGCACGAACAGCGACTGGTCGAAGTCGATCTTCAGCTCCAGCCCGTCGGGCGCCGCGGCTTTGATGGCCGGCAGCGCCTCGCGCACGGCGTCGACCACCGCCAGCGTCGAAGCGTCGGAGTGCTTGAGGATCGCGAGGTAGGTCGCACGCCGGCCGTTGACGCGCACGATGTTGGTCTGGTCGGCGAAGGCGTCGGCGACGTGGGCGACGTCGCCCAGGGTGACCGGCGCGCCGTCGACGATCTTGACCGGGATGCGCGCGAAATCCGCGACGTCGGGCGGGCTGGCGTTGAGCAGCACGTTGTACTCGCGGCTGCCGATGCGCGCCGTCCCCGCCGGCAGGATCACGTTCGACGTCGACAACGCGTTGACCACGTCGAACGGCGACAGCCCCTTGCTGGCCAGCGCGCGCGGGTCGATGTCGACGTTGATCTGGCGCTGCTTGCCGCCGAACGGCGCCGGCGTCGACAGGCCCGGGATGGTGAACAGCCGCACGCGGATGAAGTTGAGGCCGTAGTCGAAGATCTGCTGCTCGGGCAGGCTGTCGCTGCTGCCGGTCAGCTGCGCCACCGGCACGTTGGAGGCGTTGAACTGGATCACGTTGGGCGGCTGCATGCCGGGCGGCGTGATGCGCAGGATGGTGCTGGACACCGACGCGATCTGGGCGATGGCGGCGCCGATCTCGGCGCCCGGCTGGAAGTAGATCTTGAGCAGACCGATGCCGGGGATCGACTGCGACTCGATGCGCTCGATGCCGTTCACCGTGGTGGAGAAGGCGCGCTCGCTGATCAGCACGACCCGCCGCTCCATATCCTGCGCCGACAGACCCGGGTAGTTCCAGATCACCGCCACCACCGGGATGTCGATGGCGGGGAAGATGTCGACCACCATCCGGGTCAGCGACAGCACGCCCATGACCAGGATCATCACGCACATCACCGCGACGGTGTACGGGCGGCGGAGGGCCAGTCGAACGATCCACATGTTGCTTGCGCCGCGACGGAAATCTAGTGCACCGCGCCCCCAGGTCAAACCGAAGTTTGTACGTCTCGACCGCGCCGTCCCGGGAGGATCCTGGAAGGGCGCGGCGCCGACCGGAAGCTGATCGAGAATCAGGACATCGCGCGCCTCGCCGGATAGGGATAGGGGAAAACGCCAAGACGCCAGAGACGCCAGGATCCGGATCCGGACCATGGCGTCATGGCGTCGTGGCGTTTGTCGCTATCCGCTCGCCTTGAGCGTGACGCGCAACGGCTCTTTCACGACGCCGGGCTTCAGGTTGCGGATGCGCTCCAGAAAGCCAGGCGTGACCTCGAAGCCGCGCGCCACCAGCAACGTACCGTTCTGCATCTTGACATCGTCGATGAAGACCATGCCGGCGCACAGGACCGCGATGGACACCTCGCGGACGCTGACGCGCGCGCTGGTGCCGCTGCGCAGCTCGGCGAGCGCGTCGACGACGCGCGGCTCGTACCGCTCGCCGCGACCGCGCATGGTCTCGACCGCCATCGCGCCCGAGTTACCCTGCGAATCCAGCGCGTCGAAGTCGACCGCCGCGCGCAGCAGCTGAGCGCACATCTCGAGCTGCGCCACGCGCAGGTCGACCGCGGCGGCTTCGGCCGTCTTGCGCTTGCGACCCTGCGCCGCCAGGATGTCGGCGACACCGTCGAGGCGCGGGACGTTGCGCACCAGCTGTTCGGTCACCGCCGGCGCGCGCGCGGCCATCTTCTGCTCGTCGGGCGTCAGCGGCACCCCGGCGTGCAGCTTCTCGGCCGTCTCCGGGGGCAGCGTCATCACGCCCAGCTGCGACAGCATGGCCGCCACCTCGACCTGCCAGGTCTCGCGCACCTGCAGCTTACCGCACAGCTCGCTCACCACGGCCTTGATGCGCGTCGCGCGGCCGAACGCCACCGGGTTGACCAGCGCCAGGATCTCGGTCAGCGCCTTGATGCTGCCGTGCAGGGTCTGCTCCAGCAACACCCGCTCGGCGGTCACCAGGCGATGTTGTTCGACAGCGGCTTCTATCGCCGTCAGAAGAATTCGTGGCGCACAGGGCTTGGTCAGGAATCGGAAGATGCCGCCCTGATTGATGGCCGCGATGGTGGCGTCCATGTCCGCTTGCCCGGTCAGCAGCATGCGAACAGTGTCGGGCGTGGTCTCGCGCGCCCGGGTCAGGAACGCCGCCCCGTCCATCCCGGGCATCCTCATGTCGGAGACGACGACCGCGATCCCGGGATCCTTGCGCAGGACCAGCAGCCCCTCCGCGCCGCTGGTGGCTGTCTCCAGGTGGTAGCGGCGGCGCAGGTGCAGGGCCAACCCTTCGAGGACGGCGGGCTCGTCATCGACGCACAGAATCCGCGTCAGGACGGCGCCGTCGGGCTTGCTCATGCGCCAGCTCTGAGCAAGGCAACCGCTGCCACGGCTTTATCGTACCACTTGCCGACTTCGGTCAGCAAGCCGACGCGGTTCAGGAACGGCACGTCGAGATCATCGCCGGCCAGCGGGTCCTTGCCCGCGAACGCGGCCGCGACCACGCCATCGGCCAGGTGAACCGCGGCCAGCAGCTCGATGTTTCCTTCGGTGACCGAGCTCGGGATGTCGTGGAAGGCGACGGCCTCCGCGAGGATGTACGGCAACCCCCACACACCCAGCAGGTAGGCGCCCACGATCCCGTGGGTCACGCCCAGCTCGCGCTGCTCGACGATCCGTATCGGCTCGCCGCTGGCGCGCGCGGCACGCCACACGTCGCCGTAGTGCTTGGTCGGATCGCGCGCCAGCACGATGTGGCCAACGTCCAGCACGATGCCGGCGGCGAACGCGCCGTCCGACAGCTTGGGGTCCTTGACGATCTGGCGCGCCAGGGTCCCGGTCAGCACGCACTCATCGCGCATGTCGGTCGGTGACAGGCCTTCGATCGCGGGGAAGTCGTCGGTCTTGAAGATGTGCTCCGCGACCAGCAGGCCCTTGAGGTTCTCGACGCCGAGGTAGGTCACGGCGCGCGCGATCGACTCGGTCTTCTGCGCCAGCCCGAAGTAGGCGGAGTTCACCAGCTGCAGCACCTTGACGCTCATGGCGGGATCGCGCTCGACGATCCTGGCGATGTCGGCGATGGAGACCTTCGGATCCTCGGTCGCGCGCACCAGCTGCCAGAAGGTGTCGGGCAGCGAGGGCAGCTGCTGCAGGCCGCCGACCACGCGCCGGATGTTATCGTCCTGCATCAAGGCCTGGAACTGGCAGGTGCGCTCGACCACCGTGAGCACCGCGGTGGCGTCCGCCGGCTTGGACAGGAACTGGTGCGCCACCGACACCACGCGCGCGATGGCGTCGCGCTCGGCGTGGCCGGACAGGACGATGCGCGCGGTCTGCGGGTAAAGCTCGCGCACGCGGGTCAGCAGCTCGGCGCCGTCCATGCCGGGCATGCGCATGTCCGACACGATGACGTCGACCGGACTCCTGGCCAGCTCCTCCAGCGCCGCCTTGCCGCTGAGCGCGAACAGCATGTCCCACTTGTGCCGCTGCTTGCGCAGCAGGTTGCGCAGCCCGTCCAGGACGTTCTGTTCGTCGTCGACGAACAGGATGCGCCGCTTGGCCGCCGGTTCGCCCGCGCTCAAGTCCGCGCCTCCCTGGCCACGCCCAAGGCTTGCGCGCGACCGGTCAAAGCCGCCGACATTGCGACACGGATGACCTCAGCCGCGCGCGCCCGGCCCACCACCGACCCGCCCGGAAACCGCACCAGGAAACCCGGGACCGCCGCGACCCCTGGTGCCGACCGGACCCGCCCCCTCTGCGGACTGACCACCATGTGCCCCCCATCGGCGCAGATGCCCATCACCTGAGTGCGGCCGATTTGGCCCCGTAGATCCGGGCCGGCGCGCCGTCACGAACCAGATCTGGCACTGGCTCCGTACCTCCGAAAGGGGTGGCCATCTCCGGGCCGGCTGGGCGACACTACCCCGGTGGGGATCGGCGCGCGAATTGCTAGCTGGCTGTGGCTATGCGGAGGATCGGCGCTGGCCCAGGACCAGGGCGCCGCGCCGGCGCCGCCGCGGCCCTGGTGGCTGACCCTGCTTTCATTGCTGGCCAAGGCGGCGATCGTCGCCGGCGCTGCCGCGCTCATAGGCGCCGCGCGGGGCGGCTGGGTGGTGCGCCCGAAGAAGCCGGGCGGGCGCAAGGGCAGCCGTACCGCGGGCATCGCCGGCGTGGTGCTGGGGCTGGGCGCGCTCGGACACGCGTTGTTGCCCAGGTGGCCGCCGACGGCGCGCGACACCATCAGCGAGCGCGCATTCTCCTCGGGGCGCATGCCGGCCGTCGACGTGGAGTTGCCGGTCGGCTGGCGCCTGACCCATGGCACCGCCGACGGCGTGCCCAATGTGCTCACCGTCAGCTCGACCGCCGACGCCGGGTCGGGCACCACCCTGGTGGTCCAGACGGCGGCGCTCGATGAGCCGGTCGACGTTGCGCGCCTGGCCGGCGAGCTGACCACCGGCCTGGAGTCGAGCGGCGCCAGGATGACCCCGCCATCTCAGGTCCAGGTCGACGGCCTTGCCGCCGCGCTGGTGACCGCCACGCGCGCCGACGGCGCGGCGGTGACCGTCCGCATCGTCAAGCGCAGCGACCGCCTGGTCTCGTACCTCTACTGCTTCGGCGCGCCCGGGGTCGCCGACGCCTGCGCCCCGGTGCTGGCCCGCCTGCGCTGGCACCCGCCCGGGCGGTAGGAAAAGGTTAAGGGCCCTCGGGCCTCTGGCCTCGGACCTCGGGCTTCGGGCCTCGGGTAAGTTGAGAGAAGTTACGAGTGCCTGCAGAGCCCTGATCACACGGCTGTAGCCGCCTTGCAGTCGCCCGCCATCGGTTTCGGTGGAGAATCCGAGGCGCACCGCAAGGCCGATCAAGTAGCGCACCTCGGAAGCTGAGCCGATCGCGATGCCGACGAAATG
>DASRQZ010000056.1:0-182679 GCA_035696125.1 Polyangia bacterium | reverse complement strand
GCAGAGTTCATGAAGGAAGGCGGCTGGGGCATGTGGCCGGTGCTGGTCCTGGGCTTGCTCGCCGTGGCCGCCGCCGCCGGTTCTTGCGCGCGCGCCCGGCGACTGTCCCTGCATTTTGTCGCGCTGCTGTGGCTGACCCTGGCCGCCGCGATAACCCATGCTGTCATCACCGACCTCGGCGCGGTCTGCCGGGCCGCCAGCGATCCCTCCTGGCCGGGCAACCCCGATCTCACCCGGCTGGTGTTCGCTGGATTGAAAGAATCATCCCGTCCAGCCGCGCTGGGCGGCATCTTCCTGACGCTGGTGCCTCTCGTCGCCGCGATCGGCGTCTATCGTCGATCAACCGCCGCGACCGCCGCCGAGACCGAAGGGACGGCGCGCTAGAACACCGAACCGTCTGAATAAGCCGTCATCACCCGGTCAAGGGCAATCAAGGGCCTCGGGCCTCGGGCCTCGGGCCTCGGGCCTCGGGTTGGGCTGGCGTGCGCTTGATGTTTGATCGCCCGGGAGCGGGCGGGCGGCCCCGCGGCCAATCACCGGCGCTTTTTCGTCCGGGGTGGCGGCGCGGAGCCGCCGGCGGTTTCGTCAACCTCGATGCCAAACAGCGCGGACAGGTCGGCGCTCTGGATCACTTTTCGCCCGCCCGACCCGCGCGCGACCAGGCGCGGAGCGGCGATCGCCGCGTCGCTGATGAGATCGACGTGGTCGACGCCGCGCAGGGCGAAGAGGAGCTCGGGCTTCTCGTCGAACCGAACGCCGACGCCGTAGAGCACGGCCGCGACGTGCTTGCACATGCCGGCCCAGTCGGGGCACGAGCAAGCGAAGGAGATCTGGCTGGGCGGCGGGAACAGGCCTCGCTCCTTGCTGGTGACGATCTCCATGACCTGCGTCGACAGCTTGCCACCCAGGAGATCGACCAGGGAATCGATCATTCCGGTGCACGCCGCGGCCATCTCCTTCCAGCGCCGGGCGGGCAGCGACCGTATGGTGACGCTGATCTCATAGGTCGAGGTGCCGCTCACCAGCGCGCTGACCTTGCCGTTCGCGATCGCGAGGTCGATGACCGCGCCGTGGCGGGCGTAGCTGCGACCGCGCGGCAAGCGATTGGCGAAGTCGCTGTACGATTCCAGGTTTTCGCACCAGGCCCGGCCCCAGAACGTGCGGACCAGCTTGTTTCCCTCCAGCGGACCGACGGGAGCCAGCACGCGTCCGCGCTTGCGGCCGATCGTCTCGGCGGCCTTGCGCGCGCGCGCCCTGCGCTCGGCCACCGAGACGTATTCCGCGAATTCGAAGCCGCCGCCGTACCAGGCCATGGGTCTCGCCGTCTTGCCTTCCTGGCGTCAGCTTTCCGCGAGCGCGCTGTTGATGTCAATGCCGATGATACGCAGGAGCTGCTCGTCGTTCAGCTCGGTGAGCGTCGCGTCGCCGCCGGTCTCGAGGACCTGGCGCGAGAGGTCCTGCTTGGACTCGATGAGCGCGTCGATCTTCTCCTCGACCGTTCCCCGGCACACGAACTTGTGCACCAGGACATTGCTCTTCTGTCCGATGCGGTACGCGCGGTCGGTGGCCTGGTTCTCCACGGCGGGGTTCCACCAGCGGTCGAAGTGGATCACGTGACGCGCGGCGGTCAGGTTCAGGCCGGTGCCCCCGGCCTTGAGCGACAGCACGAAGAAGGGCGGGCCGTCTTCACGCTGGAACTGATCGACCAGGCCCTTGCGATTCTTGACCTCGGTTTCGCCCGACAGGACCAGCCCCGGACGGCCGAACACACCGGTGAGAAACTGGGCCAGCGGGCGGGTCAGCTCGCGGAACTGGGTGAAGACCAGCGCCTTTTCCTGGCGCGCCGCGATCTCGTCGGCGATGTCGCGCAGGCGCGTGAACTTGCCGCTGTCCTCGGGAAGGTAGGATCCGTCGCCCAGCCAGTGCGAGGGGTGGTTGCAGATCTGCTTGAGGCGCATGAGCGATGCCAGCACCACGCCGCGGCGCTTGATGCCGTCGATGCCGGCCAGAGCCGCGCGCAGGTCGTCCACCGCCTGCTGGTACAGCACGGCCTGCCGCTTGGTCAGGCCACAGAAGGTGCGCACCTCGGTCTTGTCGGGAAGATCCGCGATCACCCGGGTGTCGGTCTTCAGGCGGCGCAGGATGTAGGGTCGGACCAGCTCGCGCAGCGGGCCGTACCCGTGGTGGGCGCGCTTGTCGGCGGTCTTGATGAATCGGCTGAACGCCTTCGCCGATCCCAGCAGGCCTGGACAGATGAAATCGAAGATCGACCACAGATCGCCCAGCCGATTCTCGACGGGCGTACCGGTCAGCGCGAGGCGGAGGCGGCCGCGTAACGCCTTGACGGCGCGGGTCTGTTTCGCGCCTGGATTCTTGATGGCCTGCGCCTCGTCGAGAACGACGACGTCCCAGGGGCGCGCGGCCAACCAGGGCAGGTTCTGGGTGGCTCCGTAGGTCGTGATGACCACGTCGCTGCCGTCGATGCGAGCGGCCGGCAGGTCGGCCAGCTCTGCCCCCGGGATCTCCGACTGGTGGGCGACCAGCACCCTGAGACCGGGCGCAAAGCGCGCGATCTCTGCGCGCCAGTTGGCGATCAACGAGGCCGGCACGACCAGCAGGCTGGGCGCCGGCGCGCGCTTCTTCTTGAGCAGGGTGAGAAGCGCGATCACCTGCACGGTCTTGCCGAGACCCATATCGTCGGCCAGACAGCCGCCCAGCCCCAGGCTGCTCAGCCACCACAACCAGCGCAACCCGACTTTTTGATAGGGGCGCAGCTCGGCACGCAGCGCATCTCCGGGATCGAGATCCGCCAGCGACTCGGGGCTGCGCAGGCCGGTCAGCGCGCGGGCCAGCGGCGCGCCCGCGATCACCTTCGACCACTCCGCCACCGCCGTGGCGGCGGCGCCGGCCGGCTGGTCGTCCATGCGAGCACCGGCGAGCAACCGCAGTCCTTCGACCAGGGAGATGCCGCCCGCGGCGTGGGCCTTCTCGTAGGCCGACCAGTGGTCCAGCACCTGGCGAAGCCGCTCCCGATCGATCTCGATCCAGCGGCCGCGCACCAGCGCCAGGCCGTCGGTCCCCTCCAGGATCTCGCGGACCTCGCGCGCCGTGAGCGTCTCGCCTTCCAGGGTGACGCCGATCGAAAAATCCAGCAGCGCATCCGCGCCCAGCCCGGCGCCCCCGGCCTCGCCGATGGTGATCTGCGCCTCCGGCCGCGGCGGACGCCTCGCTCGCCAGGCGGCTGGCACCCGCACCACCACGCCGGCCGATTCAAGGAGGGGGATCTCCTTGAGAAACTTGTGCGCCTCCGCGGGTGTCCAGGCCAGGGTCTCGAAGACGGCGCCGCTGTCGACCAGATCCTTGGCGACGGCGCTGGTCTGCGCGGCGCGCTGCACCTGCACCAGCAGGGCCAGCAGCGCCGACTTGTTGCGCGCCCCCGTGTATTCACGCAGCGCCTGCGCCAGCGGAAGGTGCTGGGCCCTGGCCTGCGCCGAGATCCGCGTGGTGTAGGTGGCGACGAACGCGAAGGGGGTCTCGGCGTCGCCCTTGTTCTCGGCGAGATGAAAGCAGACCCTCCCCACGACATTCCAGATCGGGTTGGCGTGGCGCAGGAACGCCTCGACCGTGCCCTGCCAGCCGGCAAGCTCGTCGCGCACCGCCTGGCCCATGCGCGCGCACAGCTCCCGGAGCACCGCCTCGGTCAGGTACTCGCCGCCGATCATCGGCGGCGCCGACGCCGCCAGCGCCGCCAGTTCCTCCCGCGGCACCTCGACCGCGACCTGGCCGCGCAGCGCCTCCAGATCCGAGGTGGCGCACAGGGCGACCACGAACGCGCGGCCCAGGTCGCGCCAGAAGGCGGGCACCGGGGGCAGCGCCGTCTCCGGCTCCGACGCCCCGAGCCAGAACAGACCATACCCGTCGCCGCGCTCGAACCTCTTGGCGATGCGCCCCAGCGCACCGTCACCGGCCTCGCTGGCGCCGGCCGACAGCTCGACGTGAAGCCGCCCCTGCGGCGACAGCGCGAACGACACGCCGCACACCGGCGACTCGACGGCGTCTGACACCGGAGGTCTCATAGCATACCGCCCCGCCGCGGGAGCAGCGCTCAGGAGCCGACATACTGACGAATCCCCACGAATACGATTCATCCGTCGGCGTCAGCGTCGGCGTCGGCGTCGGCGATTCTGGCTCTGTCCCCGTTCGGGTCGCCCACGCTGACGCCGACGGGAAAGACGGCGCCGGACCGACTTGCGAACTGGATTCGCGAGGATTCGTGAGGAGCCGACGGTGGTTCGAGGAGGCTGACGCCGACGGATCGGTCGCATTCGTGGGGATTCGTCAGCCCTGATCGTCAGCCCGGATCGCGCAGGCCCGACTTCAAAAAAGATCCGGTTGGACCGGCACCCCGAAATGATAGCTTGCGGGGTAAGGCTGGATTGCGAGCTCGAACCGGAGCCCCCCACGTTCGCATCGAGAGACCTGAATGCAAACCGTTTCGATTCAATCGATGATCCACGGTCTGGCCGCGCGCACGCGCGCCTGGTTCGTGCCGCGGCGCCACGGACGCCGCTTCTCGGAGGATCAGGCCACCGCCATCCGTTTCTTCATCGATCGCGCCGAGGCGCGGGCGCGTCTGGCCGGCGACGACGACTCCGCCGAGGGAGCGTCGATCTCGGTCGGCCTGCTGCGCGACGCGGCCGCCAGCGTTCTCAAGGCGTCCGACCTGGCCAGGCGAGAATCGGCCGACGCCACCACGCCCACCGATCCGGTGAAGGCTTTCGAACAGCTCGGGTTGGCGGAAACCATGCCGGCCCGCGAGGCGGAACTGGTCGGCTCGGCGCTGCGCGAGCCCGACCCGCTGGCATTCGACCGCTGGCCCACGGAGGATCTGGCGCTGGTGCGACCGGCCCTGCAGGACCTGATTCGCCGCTTGCGATCCCGCATCGACCTGCGCAGCGACGCCCACCTGCGCGGCCTGGGAATCTTGCGCGTCGGCGTGGTGGCCTTGCTGGTCATCTATGCGCTCTTCTCCGCGGGACGCCGCCTGTTCTCCCTCGAGAACGTCGCGCTCGGTCGGCCGGTGCAGGCCAGCAGCCGCCACCCCGGCACGCCCGAGCCCAGCGGGCTCACCGACGGTATCAAGAGCGGCAAGTACGGTGTGCACACCCAGGTCGGGCACCCGGGTACGCCCTGGGTCGTCGTGGACCTCGGCCAGCTGCGCGACGTCCGCCGGATCGTCGTCTACAACCGCGGCGACACCAATCTCGACGATGGACTACCGCTTGTGGTCTCGCTGTCGACGGACGGCAAGAGCTACACCACGATCGCCACGCGCGAGAACCACTTCGGCAGCGGGGATCTGCTGTCGCCGCCCTGGACCATCGACTGCGCCAAGGATGGCAAGAAATACGCCCGGTACGTGAAGATCGAAGCCCATCACTACCTGGTGCTCAGGGAGCTCGAGGTGTTCGGGAAGTAGAAGTCGGCGGCGCCCGCTGCTCGCGTCGCTCCCCGCCGGCCGGCTGATGAGTGGCGCGGTGGGCGACCTCGGCGGCTTCTTCTGCCTGCAGGCCCTGCTCGCGTAGCTTGCGGAATTCTTCCTTGAAGGCGACCAGCTCGTCCTCGGTGGCGTCCTCGAGATCGGCGAAGACGTTGCGCGCGCGGCTGGATCGAATCAGCTCGTCGAGCTTGAGGTGCAGCGCCTTGGCGTCGCGGTTCTGGGTCGCCTGGATCAAGAAGACCATCAGGAAGGTGACCACCGTGGTGCCGGTGTTGATGACCAGCTGCCAGGCGTTGCTGAAGTGAAAGACCGGTCCGGTCACCAGCCAGAGCAAGACGACCACCACCGCGCCCAGGAACGCCCAGTGGCTGCCCAGCTTCTGGCTTGCGTGTGACGCCAGGATGCGAAAGCGATCGCTGCCCGACTTGTGGGGCCTCGGGGGCTCGTCGTGCTGATTCACGTCTTCAGTAGTAATAAGCACTCCTGGGCTGGATCGGGGCGAAGCTCAACCGCGACCCTCTCAGCGACCCGCGGCGCGCTGGCACCTGGGACAGAAGTACGTGGTCCTCGGTGGGTCGCCCTGCGGCGCGGACGCGATCGGCCCCCCGCAGCTCCGGCAGGGGTGACCGGCGCGGCGGTAGACGTGCAGGCGTCCGGCCCCGGGCGGGCCGAAGCCGCCGCGCGCGAGATCGGCGGTGGTGGTGCGCGGCCCTGGTGCCAGGTTGCGCCGCATCAGCTCGCGGGCGCGGGCGTAGACCCGCTGTAGAGCCGCGTCATCGACCGCCGAGGTGGGCGCGAAGGGATCGAGCCGCTCCAGAAACAGGACCTCGCTCTTGTAGACGTTGCCGATGCCGCTGGCGACCCGCTGATCCAGCAGCAGCGCGCCCAGCTCGGTGGTGGCCGGACGTTGACGCGCGCGCGCTGCCGCCGCCGCCGGGTCGAAGTCGGGCGCCAGCACGTCGGGCCCCAGCGCGCGCAGCGCGGGGTGGGCGTGCGCGAAGGCGGCGCGCAGCACCTCGACGGTGGGCGCGCGCCACCACAGCGCCGCCACCCGATCGGTGACGATGGCCAGGCTGGCGCGCGCCGCGGTCCCGGTCGGGACGCGGCGCGGATCGTCGACGCGCAGGCGGCCCTGCATGCCCAGGTGCACGTGGATGCGGGCCTCGCCGATGTCGATGATCAGGTGTTTTCCCTGCGCCTGCACGGCATCGACGGTGCGGCCCACCAGGCGCGGGTAGGCGACGCCGCGCGCGAACAACGCCTTCACCGTATGCCCGACCAGCCGCCCTTCCAGCTCGCCAGCCTGGCGATGGATCGTGTCGCCCTCGGGCACCGCTATCTCCCGGTCGCGCCACCGCCGCCGGCGCCGGCGCCGTGCTGGACGCGCGTGTCGGGCGCCGGATCGAGCACCAGCGCGTTCGGCTCCATGCGAAAGCCGGCCTGGCGCAGCGGGCCCAGAAGGCCGCTCTTGAGCGCCGGCGAACCGTTCACGTTCTCGACGCGCAGCGAGCGGCGACGGCCGTCGTTGGGCCCGCGGCGCAGGGCCTCGACCGCCTGGCGCAGGGTCTTGCCGTCGTCGCTGAACACGCGCAGCCGGCGGCCGCCACGTTCGACGTACAGCGCCGGGACGCCGTGCACCAGCACCACGCGCGCGCCGGCCGCGCGACGCGGCTGACCCGCACCCGCGCTTTCGCCGGCGCCGGCGGCCTGGGGGGCATCTTTCGACGCCGGCCAGGGGATCAGCGCGCCGTACGGGTTGGCGGGGTCGACCGCCGCCAGCACCACCACGTCGTCGCCGTCGCGCGCGGCGCGCAGCCGATCGACGGCGCCTGCGTGCGCGAACTGCGCGCCGGTCAAGCCCTCGACGAAGTGGCCGCGGCGGATCTTGCCTGCGTCCTCCAGCGCGCGGAACACCGGCGACAGCGCGGCGAAGCCGCCCGGCAAGCCCTCCGACACCACCGCCTCGCGGCTGACCACGCCGTAGCGTTCCAGCAGGCTGACCGCGCGCGCGTGCGCCGCCTCGGTCGGGACCGGGGCCGGGCGCAGCAGCGACGCCACCGTCGACCAGCGACCCGCCGCCTGCGCCAGCAAATTTCGCCCGCCCGCCCTGAGGCGCCGGGGCGTGGTCAGCGCGCGCAGCGGCTGGAAGGTATCGTTGGTCACCAGCCCGGCCCACACCAGATCCCACAGCGCGTCCAGCACCTCGGCGGTGGTCGCGTCGGGGCAGGCCGCCGACAGCTGCGCGAAGAAGCTCGCGCCCTGGGTCTCGAGCACGCCGAGCAACGCGCGATGGCGCGCCGGCAGATCTTCGGGCGCGGGCCGCGGCTCCAGCAACAGGCGCGCGTGATCGCGGCGGTACAGCGCGACCCGCCCATCCTCGCCGCCCAGCGCGGCGCCGCCGATCCAGACCAGCTCGCCCAGCGCGCCCAGCTCGTCGAGCATCGCGGAGGTGAAGTCACGCACGCGCGCCGGCAAGATCATGCGCTCGAGATCCGAGAACGGCAGGTAGGCGCCCTCGAGCTGCTCCACCACCTCGCGCAGGCGTGCGCTCCCGCGGCGCGGCGAACCGACCCCGTGCCAGCCGGGCAGGAAGCGCGCCAGCACGCCGGCCTCGACCGGGGCCACCTCCGAGCGCAGGCGCGCCAGCGTGCGGCGCCGGATCACCCGCATCACCTCGGCGTCGCACCATTCGGACGCGCCGCCGACGCGGAAGTGGCCTTCGACCAGGCGGCCCTCGGCGGCCAGCGCCCGCAGCACCGGGTCGACCTGCCCGCCCGTGAGACCGAAGCGCGCCGCCACCCGCTCGACGACGAACGGCCCGTGCGTGCGCGCCCAGCGCGCGATCAGCGTGTGCAACGGGTGGGGCGCCGGCTCGAGCAGCGCCAGCGGGGTGCCCGCCGGCGGCTGCACGCCCAGCGCGTCCCGATAGCGGGCCAGGTCCTCGGCGGCGATCCAGCGCTCCTGGCGCGCGACGCGCACGCGCGCCGCCTGGTGGGTGGCGGCCAGCGCCTGCAGCCAGCCGGCGACCTCGCTCGATCCCGCATCCGCGCGCGCGACCAGCTCGGCTTCGGTGAGATCGCCGATGCGGCGGAGCAGGTCGTGCGCCCCGTCGGCGTGGCGCACCCGGCGCTCCGGGTCGATGGCCTGCAGCTCGGCCTCGACCTCGTCGAGCGCGGCCGGATCCAGCAGCGCCGCCAGCTCGTCCTGGCCCAGGAGCTCGCGCAGCAATTGGCGGTCCAGAGTCAGCGCCTGGGCGCGCCGCTCGGCCAGCGGCGCGTCGCCTTCGTACATATAGGCGGCGACGTAGGCGAAGGCCAGCGAGCGCGCGAACGGCGAGGCGCTTGCGGTGTCGACCTCGACCACCCGGATGTCGCGGCGCCGGATGCCGGCGAGCAGCTCCTGTAACGCCGGCAGATCGAACACGTCCTGCAAGCACTCGCGATAGGTCTCGAGCACGATCGGGAAGCCCGGGTAGCGCAGCGCCGCCGCCATCAAGGTCTGCGCCTTCAGCCGCTGCGCCCACAGCGGCGAGCGCGCGTTGGGCCGGCGCCGCGGCAGCAGCAGCGCGCGCGCCGCATTCTCGCGAAAGTGGGTCGCGAACAGCGCCGATCTGGTGAGCTGCTCCAGCACCAGGTCCTCGATCTCCTCGGGTTCGGGCAGCAGCGTGGCCAGCGCGGGCGGCTCCTCGGCGCCGGCGAAGCGCAGCACGATGCCGTCGTCGCTCCACAGCGTCTGCACCTCGAAGCCCGCCGACGTGCCCAGGCGCGCCTCCAGCGCCAGCGCCCAGGGCGCGTGCACGCGCGCGCCGAACGGCGACAGGATGCAGATCCGGAAGTCGCCCAGCTCGTCGCGAAAGCGTTCGACGGTGATGTCGCGGTCGGTGGGCAGCGTGCCGGTCGCCTCGCGCTGGTCGCTGACGTAGCGCCACAGGTTGCGCGCGGCGCGCGCGTCCAGCGGCGTGGTGCTGGCCAGCCAGCTCACGGCGGCACGTTCGCTGCGCTCGCCCAGCTCGCGCACGAAGGCGCCCAGCGCGCGCCCCAGCTCCAGCGGGCGCCCCGGCCCGTCGCCGCGCCAGAACGGCATCTTGCCCGGCTCGCCCGGCGCCGGCGTCACGATGACCCGGTCGCGGGTGATCTCGGCGATGCGCCAGGTGGTCGCGCCCAGCAGGAAGGTCTCGCCGACCCGTGACTCGTAGACCATCTCCTCGTCGAGCTCACCGATGCGCGGACCGCTGGGGCCGAGGTGCACGGCGAACAGGCCGCGGTCGGGGATGGTGCCGCCGCCGAGCAGCGCGATCAGGCGCGCGTCGCGCCGGGGCGTCAGCCGGTCGGTCGCGCGATCCCAGGTCAGCCGCGGGCGCAGGTCGGCGAACTCGTCCGACGGATAGCGCCCGGCCAGCATGTCGAGCACCGCGGCCAGCACGTCGTGGCTCAACGACGCGAACGGGTACGCGCGCTTGACCATCACTTCGAGCCGCGCCACCGTGATTCCCTCGTCGTCCAGACCCGCCGCGCCGGCCTCGAAGGCGGCGCGCGCACCGCCTTCGGGCACGCTGGCGACGATCGCCACGATCTGCTGCGCCAGCACGTCGAGCGGGTTGCGCGGCACCCGCGTCGGCTCGATGGCCGCCTCCAGCATCCGGCGCGCGACGACGGCGGCCTCCAGCAGATCGGCCCGGTGCTTGGGGAAGATCCGGCCGGTGCTGCGCGCGCCCACCTGGTGACCGGCGCGCCCGATGCGTTGCAGCCCGCGCGCCACGCTGCCCGGTGACTCGATCTGTACCACCAGGTCGACCGCGGCCATGTCGATGCCCAGCTCCAGCGAGCTGGTCGCCACCAGGCCACGCAGCTGCCCGGCCTTGAGCATCTCCTCGATCTCCAGCCGCTGCGCGCGCGACACGCTGCCGTGGTGCGCGCGCACCAGACCCTCGCCCGCCAGGTCGTTGATCCCCTGCGCCAGCCGCTCGCACAGCCGGCGGCTGTTGGCGAACACGATGGTGCTGCGGTGGGCGCGCACCAGCTCGCACAGCCGCGGGTGGATGGCCGCCCAGATCCCGGTCGGCGCGCCGCTGTGTCCCTCTTCGTGCTCGATGGTGCGCTCGCTGCGCGCCTTTTCCATCTCGTCGACCGGCACCTCGATGGTCAGGTCCAGGCGCGGCGCCTCCGAGGTGTCGACCAGGGTGACCGGGCGATCGCCGCCCAGGAAGCGCCCGATCTCGTCGAGCGGCCGCTGCGTGGCTGACAGGCCGATGCGCTGCGGGTCGCGCCCGCTGATGGCCGCCAGGCGCTCGAGCGACAGCGCCAGGTGCGCGCCGCGCTTGCCGGGCGCCAGCGCGTGGATCTCGTCGACGATCACGGTCTCGCAGGCGCGCAGCATGTCGCGCGCCGCCGAACCCAGCATCAGGTACAGCGACTCGGGCGTGGTGATCAGGATGTGCGCCGGATCGCGCCGCAGCTCGCGCCGTTCGCGCGCCGGTGTGTCGCCGGTGCGCACCGCGATGCGCGGCGCCTGGAACGGCAGGCCCAGCGACTCGGCCGCGCGCGCGATGCCGGCCAGCGGCGCGCGCAGGTTGCGTTCGATGTCGTAGGCCAGCGCCTTCAGCGGCGAGACATAGATGACCCGCACCCCGGGCTTGGCCTCTGCCGCCGGATCCCGCCCCAGCCGATCGAGACACCAAAGGAACGCCGCCAGGGTCTTGCCGCTGCCGGTGGGCGCCAGCAGCAGCGCGTGCGCGCCGGCGGCGATCGCCTTCCAGCCCGCGGCCTGCACCGGCGTCGGCCGCGCGAAGGTCGCCTCGAACCAGCGCCGGGTCGCCGGCTGGAAGGCCGCGAGGATGCCGTCGCTGATGTCGCCGGAGACGTGGTCGGTGTTCGCGATGGGCCAAGCCTGCATCGCCTGACACCGGAGAGCAATCCGATCCCCGTGGCTCTCTCACCCCCTCCGTGCCTGGGTGGCGCTCGATTCGAACAGGGGCTGTGACGCCAGGGGCAGCAGCCGCGCCAGACGCGCGGCCCAGGCGGTCTGGCCGGCCTCGTCGGCGATCAGGTCTTGTCGGATCTCGATCTCGACCTGAGGGATCCCTCGTGCTTCTCCATGATGGACGACGCTGAAGTCGCACAGGTCGTTGGCCGCGTAGGGCTGGTTGCAACCGACCACCAGATCGCCCTCGGCGCGCAGCAGCTCGAGCAGCGGATTTGCCAGGCGCGCGTCGCGGTTGTAGAGGACGCCGGCGTGCCAGGGGCGCGGGATGTCCAGGAACACCGGCGTGAAGCTGTGCACGGCGACCAGGATGGTGGGGCGTCCGACCGCGCTCCGGCGGTCGAGCTCGGCGCCGATCTGCTGGTGATAGGGGTGAAAGATCTCCCGCGCCCGCGCTTCCGCGTCGCGCGGCGCCACCCCCTGGTTGCCGGGGATCAAGATCCGTTCGCTGATGGTCGCGATCGAGTCGACCGCCCCCAGCGGGCGGTTGCAGTCGATGACCAGGCGCGAGTAGCGCTGGCACACCACGAACGCGTCCAGCGCGGCGGCCAGCTGCAGCGCCACCCCGCGCGCGCCGATGTCCCAGGCGATGTGCATCGCCAGCTCTGCTTCCGACAGACCCAGGTTTCCCAGCGCGCGGGGCAGCCGCCGCCCGGCGTGGTCGCAGATGAACAGGAACGGCGAGCGACCATCGCGTCCCGCGACCTCGTCGGCGGGGGGCTCGTCTTGCCCGAGCAGGGTCGCGGGTGAAAGGTCCGAGGTCATCCGGAAGCGCCGCCAGTGCGCCTGAGGTGAAGGTGAGCCCGCACCCCCTACCTCCTACGCCCGCGCGGGACCGGGCGCCACCACGATCGCCCGCGCAACTACAGGAGAATTATTTCGTCTGGAAGGATGGAAGGCGCGCGGGGACTCCGGTAAACGGGGCCGATTATGACGAGGTTATGACAGAGGGATGGCCGGGGCGTGATGCGATACGGGCTAGTGTGTAGCGATGTCCATCGCCGCAGACGTCAGTCCCGCCCGCGCGGATTCCGACGCCAAGGGTTATCTACGTGCCACTTCGATCCTCTTCTGGGCGGTCCACGTGGCCGCCATCGCCGGCGTCGCCTACGTGGGGCTGTCCTGGCAGGGGGTGTTGCTGGCCATCGTCGTCTACTTTGCCCGCATGACCGTCGTCACGGCCGGGTACCACCGCTACTTCGCCCATCGCAGCTTCAAGACCTCGCGCGCGTTTCAGTTCCTGCTGGCCCTGGGCGCGCAGAGCGCCGCCCAGCGCGGCGTGCTCTGGTGGGCCGGGCATCATCGCTGGCACCACAAGTACTCTGACATGGCAGAGGACGTGCACTCGCCGCGGCGGCGCGGGTTCTGGTACTCGCACATCGGTTGGGTCATCAGCCCGACCTGGGAGGAGACCCAGCCCGCGTTGGTGTCGGATCTGGCGAAGTTTCCCGAGCTGCGTTTCATGAACCGGGACCTGATCCACATCCTGCCGACGGTGGTGCTGGCGCTGGCGTTCCTGTGGCTCGGCGGTGTGCACGGACTGGTGTGGGGATACTTCGTGACCACCGTGCTGGTCTGGCACGGCTCGTTCGTGATCAACTCGCTGTCGCATCTGTTCGGCAAGCGCCGCTACCAGACCACCGATGATTCGCGCAACAGCATGGTCCTGGCGCTGATCACCACCGGCGAAGGCTGGCACAACAACCATCACCACTATCAGAGCTCGGCCAACCAGGGGTTCCGCTGGTGGGAGATCGATACGACTTACTACGTGCTGCGCGGGCTGGAGGCGCTCGGCCTGGTCTGGGACCTGCGCCGCCCGCCCCCCGAGGTCGTCGCCGGCACCTCCACCTGAGCGCTGCGAGCGCGCTCGCGCTCGCTCCGGATCCATCAGGTGGAAACAACTCGGTAGCCCACGCGAAACCAAACCCGGCTAGAGTGGCCCGATGAGCACAATCCATTTCATCGGCGGAGAGAAGGGCGGAGTCGGCAAGTCTGTGGTGGCCCGACTGTGCGCCCAGTACTGCATCGACAAGACGTTGCCCTTCGTCGCGATCGACGCCGACGGATCGCACGGATCGCTGCTGCGTTTTTACGCGGAGTTCACCCGGCCGATCGATCTCACCCGCTACGAGAGCGCGGACGAGATCCTGTCCCTGGCGACCGCGGAGCCGCGCCGGGTCGTCGTCGACCTGCCGGCGCAGAGCGATCGTCCTCTCAGCGCCTGGCTATCGGAAGGCGGCGTCCTGGAGCTGGCGGCCGAGAGCGGCGTGCAGCTGATGTTCTGGCACGTCATCGACGACGGTAAGGACGCGCTGACCACGCTGGCGCGGCTACTGGATCGCCACGGCGACAAGGTCGGCTATTGCGTGGTCAAGAACCAGGGGCGCGGAAAGGACTTCACGCTCTTCGATCGCTCACCGGTGCGCGCGACCTGCGACCGCCTCGGCGCGGTGGTCCTGGATCTGCCAGAGCTTCACGCCGCCGCCATGCAGAAGATCGACCGGCTCGACGCCAGCTTCTGGAACGCGGTCAACAGCGAAGGCACCGGCCCCGACGCTCTCACCCGCATGGAGCGCCAGCGCATCAAGGTCTGGCTGCTGTCGTCGTACCAGCAACTGGCCAAGCTCGGCGACCGGTTCTGACGTCGTTCATTTCTTGCGGGCGCGGAGCGCGTCCAGGCTCCAGGGCCCGCCGCCGGCCGCCGACAGGTACAGCCAGACGAAGCAGTACAGCGCCGCCGAGACGCCGCCGTTGACCGTGGGCCAGAAGCTGTTGGGAAAGTGAAACTGAAAGTAGGCGACTGCCATCTGGCCCGCGAGCACGAAGGCGATCGGCCGCGTGAATAGCCCCAGCAGCAACAGGGCGCCGCCGAAGGTTTCGAGCACGCCCGCCACCCAGATCTCCGACGGCGGGTGCGCCGTCATCCCGCCGGGCATTGCCGAGGGAAACGCGAACAGCTTGGTGGTTCCCGCCAGGATGAACATGAACGCGGCGATGATGCGCAGCAAGCTGAGGAGCTGCGGCGCGAACGACGACCATTTACTGCCGAGCGAAGTATTGGCCATGAAGCTGTCTTTACCGCAGGACGGGCCGGATCACCAACGCATCTCCAATCTCGCGCTATCGTTCGGCCGACCATGACGACG
Organism: Polyangia bacterium; assembly: GCA_035696125.1. Lineage (GTDB taxonomy): Bacteria > Myxococcota_A > Polyangia > Fen-1088 > Fen-1088 > DASRQZ01. The sequence continues at coordinate 168,051 of DASRQZ010000056.1, read as the reverse complement.
GTGGCTGTGCGCGACGGTTTCCCGGTGACGCCTGCGCCGCAAGGCGTGCTGCGATTCCGGCGCGATGCCGAGGGGCGGTTCGTCAACCTGGACGGCAGCGGACCGCATGGGATCGCGGCGGTCTACAAGTGGGCCGTGCGCGACAAGCTGGCGGGGCGCCGGCGCAAGAGCCCACCCACCGCGCCGGTCCCGGCGCTGGACGTCGACCGCGCCGCGATCCAGGTGCCGCCGGCACCCGGCGAGCCGCCCCGGATCGTCTGGCTGGGACACGCGAGCTGGCTCGTCCAGCTCGCGGGGGTGTCGTTGCTGCTCGATCCGGTGCTCGGCGACTCCATCGTCGGGTTCACCAAGCGGAACGGCCGTGCGCCGCTGCCAGCGTCGGCGCTGCCTCGCATCGACGCGCAGCTGGTCAGTCACAACCATTACGACCACATGGACATGTCGTCCCTGCGGGCGGTCGGTGCGCCCGTCGTGACGGGAATGGAGAATGGACGCCATTTCGCCGGGCGGCTGCCGGTCACCGAGCTCGGCTGGTGGGACGCCGCCGATGTCAGCGGCGTTCGCGTCACCTACGTGCCGAGCCAGCACTGGAGCCGGCGCTCGCTCGCCGACTCGAACCGGTCGCTGTGGGGTGGTTTCGTGATCGAGGGCGGCGGATTCTCCATCTACCACTCGGGCGATACCGCCTACTTCGATGGCTTCGCCGATATCGGGCGCCGCTTCCCCGGGCTCGACGCTGCGCTGCTGCCCATCGGCGCATACGATCCGCAGTGGTTCATGTCGAAGCAGCACATGAACCCACGCGAGGCGCTGGACGCTTTCCGCGATCTCGGCGCTCGGCGGATCGTGGCCATGCACTGGGGCACCTTCAAGCTGACCGACGAACCGCTCGACGAGCCTCCCCGGTTGTTCCGGGATGACGCTGCCGCACGCGGGCTCGCCGAAGGGGTAGCGCGCATAGCCGCCGTGGGAGAAGTCATCAGCCTCGGGTGATGACTGTGTTCCGGGTGGCGGCGGTGATATGCAGTTCCACGAGGTCCAGAATGGACGATCGACCACCGACCGCCGGGGTGCGCGTCTTGCAACGAGAATCCGTCGAGGAGGAATTCATGGCGCCAATCAACAAGCAGGTCCGAAAACTTTGCGGGTATCTGGGTGGCGCGGCGTTACTTGTGCTGGGTCTCGCGCCGGTGGGGGCCGGTAGCGCCCGCGCGGAGGCTGCGGCGGCGGCGACCGCCGCGCCCGCCAAGGCCGACAGCAAGGCCGCGCCCAAGGACGAGGCGAAGGCGCCGGCGGCGACCGGCGAAAAGCGGCCGGTCAAGGAGAACGTCAAGCAGCTGGGCAACGAGATATCCGATCCGACCACGCTGCAGCGGATCAAGGCGCACGAGCAAGCGCTGGAGAAGAGGATCGAGAGCCGGCGCGAGCGCCAGCGCAAGGACCACGGCACCGCGCGGCCGAGCGATGCCGTCGATCTGGCGAAGAACCTCGACAAACCGGAGGACGCTGCTGCCCCCACCCCGGCCAAGGTCGAGACCAGGAACGCCGCCAAGCCCAAGAACGAGGCGGCGCCAGCGCCAGCGCCTGCGCCCAAGCCGGCGCCGGCTCCGTCCCCGACGCAGAAGTAACTGGCGTCGCGTCTTGATTGGAGCCCCGACTGGCGACACCCCAGCCCGCGACGAGAGTGAGCGCTTCACATCCACTGCCACTTTTTGGTGGGGATTCGTCAAGGGCGGGGGTCAGGGGGGCGCCCGCGTTTACCCGCACGCGCACTTTCTGGCTCGCGCTTTCCGACAACCGGAAGGGGTCCCTACGGCTGGTTGTCGGGCTCGACGAAGCACCAGCGGATCTCGGGGTTGCTGGCGCGTAGCGAGCGCTCGAAGGCGTTCACGGCGTCGACCAGCTGGGTGCCGGAGAGGCCGTCCTTGACCTTGACCTTCATCGCCAGCATGACCTCACCGGGGCCCTGCTGGATGGTGAGGATCCGCAGGACGCTCTCGATGCTTGGATCCCGGTCCGCGACGTCGCGGATGGCTTTCTCCATCAGGGGATCGGCGGCCTCTCCCACCAGCAGGCTCTTGACCTCGACCGCCAGGAAGATCGCGACCCCCAGCAGCACCAGCCCGACCAGGAGGCTGCCCACCCCGTCCCAGACGCCGTTGCCGGTCAGGTGGGCAAGAGCGATCGATGCGATCGCGAACAGCAACCCGAGCGAAGCGGCGGAGTTCTCACCGAACACCCCGATCAGGTCCGAGTCCTTGGTGTCGCGGAGGTATCGGACGAAGGGCAGTCCAGCGCGCCGCCGGTTGATCTCCTTCACGTTCGAGAACGTCGAGCCGCCCTCGAGCGCGAGCGAGAAGACCAGGACGGCGAGGCCGATCAGGATGTGCTCGACGGGCTCGGGCGCGAGGATCTTGTGGATGCCCTCGTAGACGGAGAAGACGCCGCCACCCGTGAAGAGCAGCATCGCGACCATGAACGACCAGAAGTAGAGCTCGCGGCCATACCCCAGCGGGTGAGACGCGTCGGGGTCCTTTGCCGCCTTCTTCATCCCCAGCAGCAGCAGGAGCTGGTTCGAACAGTCCGCCGACGAATGGATCGCCTCGGCCAGCATCGCCCCCGATCCGGTCAAGAACGCGGCCACGAACTTGGCCACCGCGATGGCCACGTTGACCAGCAGCGACTGGATGATGTGTGCGGTCGCGTGAGCTTTCCGGGACAAGGTGATCGGCAGGATACCCGACCGACGCCGCGCCGCTGAGCCTGATCGCGCGCGCCCCGCCGATCTGCGATCGCCTGGACCACCTTGCGTCCGTTCTTTGACAGATGCCGTTGCGACGTCTGTCACATGGCACCGCGAACCCCACTGATCGCGCGTGGCACACGCTCTGCACTGGGAGCTTGCCGCCCCGGCGCCGATGCGCGAGGGCGCTCACACCACAGGGGAGTCTGCTCATGAAGCCGTCCTGGATCATCACCGCGATCGTGCTGCTATCGCCGTTGTCGTCCACCATGGCTCTGGCCAACACGCGTGTCCGCGTCAGCGTGCAGCGCAAGTCCTGGTACAAGGCGAACCCCGCGCCGGCGGGCAACAACGCCGATGGCCCCGCCGAATCGAAAGCAGCCCAACCTCCCGTGGCGCGACCGCCACAGCCTCCCGTCGACAGACCGTTGCCGAAAGGCACGGTGCCGGCGCTCGAGGCAGCGCGCAACAACGTGCACGAGATCGATCCCACAACCTATTTGCGACGGATGCTCGAGTACGAGATCACCCACGAGCCCGGCTTCGCCGCGGTTGACAGTGGTTGCACGCACACAATCACCGTCGAGCTCTATCAGTTGCAGAGCGGCTGGACGGTGTTCGCGCGCTACTCGGGCACCGAGCGCGAAGAGAAGATCGATCACGCCGAGATCGACGAGTTCGCCGAGCTGGCGCAGCGGATCGCGTTTGCGCTGCTGCGCAACCGGTCGATCACCCACACCATCACCCGCGAGAACGTCCTGCGCGCCGACAGCGAGATCAACCTGCGCACCATCAACGGCACCGGACACCTGCTCTTCGGCATGGGGACCGAGGTGCGCCTCGCGCGGCTGGCGACGGCCCAGGGCGCAGGCCTGGCGGCGTCGCCCGAGACGCGCCTGCTCACCCCGGTCAGTATCCAGATCGGCTATCGGCGCAAGCTGCGGGCGTGGGGCCTCGACGCTTTTGGTCGCGTGAATCTGGGCACCGAGAGCACCGGCATCCACCGCAACGACCTGGGCGGGCACGTCGACTACAACGGAAGCGGCCTGGTGGGGCTTCACTTCCTGCACTACCTGGACGCGCCCGGCGTCACCTCGCTCTATTTCGGAGGCGGCGCCGCCTTCGAGCTGGCGTTCTTCAACGTGATCCGACCGGCGGCCGCCGCCGGTTTCGGCGATCGCGACGGCCTGCTGGGCGGTGGCCTCAATATCGAGCTGCTGGTCGGCTACGAATTCCTGCGCGCCAGCTCGGTCCACTTCTTCGGTCAGATGGAAGCGCACGCGCCCGCTTACGCGATCAAGAGCGAGAACGATTCGGGAGCGATCAACACCTACATGCCGGGGGTCCTGGCCCAGATCGGGGTCATTTTTTGATCCACGGCCTGGTGATCCACCGGGTTGCCGCCGGTCGCTGGCTGCTGCCCGGCGTGGTCGCGCTGGCGTGCTGGCTGGCCGGCGCGCGGCCCGCGCTGGCGCAGCTTCGCACCTGCGTCACCATCGAAGGCGCGAAGGAGGCCACCGAGGTCCTCACCCGCCTGGTGCGCAGCGAGCTGGACCGCCACCCGACCCACCGCGCCGCCACCGACGGCTGCCAGGCCTACCTGACGGTGGAGCTGATCGATCTCGGCGCGCAGCGGGGCGAAGGCCGGTGGCTCACCGGGCGCATCAACACCCAGGTGCCCCATCGAGAGAAGATTGGTCCCGATGGGCAGGTCGCCGCCGTCGAGCGGCTGCTGACCATCGTGCTCGCCAACGACCCCTTTGTGCTGCGCGATCCGAACGCGACCTCCTGGCTGCGACGCCAGCAGCGCGCTCTGGAGGTGCGCAGCCACATGCGCGTGGGCGTCGAGGTCTACGAGCTGGCCTCGTGGATGGGCGGCGGATCGCTCGCGACCTTGCCGGGGCTAGCGGTATCGGTCCGGCGCGAGGTGAGCGAGTTCTTCATCGGTGTGCGCCTGGGCGGCGCCCTCGAATCGGACGGCGCGCGCGGGCGGTTGCAGCTTCGCGCCCAGGTCGACGCCCAGCTGGAGGCGGCGGTCTATGCCCGGCCCAGCGCCAATGTTTCCCTGTTCGTGAGCGGCTTGCTGGGCATCGCCCACCAGCGTTTCCAGGGCCCGGCCCCCTTCGACGGACCGGGCGCGATCGGCGACGCCACCAGCACCGGCGTGTCGGTCGGGGCGCGCGCCGGAGTCGAGGTGCTGCGCATCTCGGACGTGCGCGGCCTGGCCTTCCTGGAGCTGCAGGCGCCCACCTTCGTGAGCGCCGATCCGGATCACGGCGTGGTGGACGCCTGGATCCCCAGCGCCAGCCTGGGCATGGGCGTGTTGTTCTGATGGGCGCCACAGGCCGCCCAGTCCGCATCTTGTCACCGGCGGCGCGGACGGCAGCGGCTGCTTCAACCGGACGGCACCCGGCACCGGGCGATCTCGGCGGCCAGCCGCTTGTGCAGGCGCAGCGCGGCCAGGCGCAGGGTGTCTGGTCCAGCCTGGTCGTCGAGCGCAGGGCAGAGCTGGATCGCCGGCTGCGGCGCGGCGCGCTCGACGATGACCGTGGCGACATCGGCGAACACTCTTCCGATCTCGACCAGCGGAATGACGAACTTCTGATGCGCGCCGATGATCTGCATCGATCCACCATCGATGGTCAGCTCGGCAGCGCGATCGCCCAGCGACAAGCCGCTGGTGACGAAGACGCGCCAGCTTCTCCCGCTCGCCGCCGGCGGCTCGATGCGACGGAGCCTGGTGATCACCAGGAGAGGGATCGCCGCGCCGAGCACGGCGCCGCCGATCGGCCAGAAGACCACGCCGATCCCCGGCGAATCCTGATGAGCCAGCAGCATGGCGCACCCCCGACTGCCGCCAACCGCCGCGATCACCGAGCATGCGACCGAAAGGGCGGCCCACCTGAGCGGAGACCTGAATCGCGCCCGTGCGGCGCGGGCGGTCCCGCCCGCCAGCGCGGCGACGGCGCTGCTCACGATGAACAGCAAATACGTGCCAGACAGCAACGTCAGCATTCACTTACCCCGCGCGTCCATCTCCGATGTGATCTGTAACCGGGCGCCTCCTAGGGCACCGAACGGTTTGAAAGCTGTGCCACCGCGCCTCGAGGGACCTCTGGCTTCGGGCCTCGGACCTCCAGTGAAGAGTCCTCCAGAGGTCCGAGGCCCGAGGCCCGAGGCCCTTAACCGGCTGATGACGGCTCATTCAAACCATTCGGCCTCCTAGGGCACGATGACCACGGTGGTGCAGCCCAGCAGGATGTCGACCCGGCCCGTCGGATCGGCCTGCAGGGGGGCGCAGGCGGCGGGGCAGATGTTGATGGTCCGCGGCGTCGCCCCGGTGCTGGGATCGACGTCGTAGTACCAGCCGCCCTTGGTCGGACTGCACGCGGCGCGGTCGTGCACGTTACCGATGGTGACGGTCTGGCCGGCGCCCGAGGTGAACTGAACGTTGACGGCGAAGTAGTCGGGGACGCCGCCGTCCACCGGGGGCACCGGCACCTGGTACTCGCAGGACAGGCCCACGGTGCGGATGGCATTGAGCGCGGAGACGAACCCCTGGGTGACGTTCTGGCTGGTGTCGATCAAGAACGCGGTGCCGGTGCCGCCGGCGCTGGCGATGGCGTCGAGGTTGGTGCGCGCGTTGGCCTGCTCGGCCGGGGCGAAGACCCCGATGACGAACGTGGAGACGGGCGGCGTGCCGGCGGCCGCCGCCGAGGCCAGCGCGGCAACGTCGGGAATCTCCAGCGGCGTGCATTCGGTGGGAAAGCCGTCGGTGGCCAGCACCACGGCCACGCGGTGGGTCGGGTTGCTGCGCCCCCACGCCTGCGCGTGCGTGATGGCGCCCGACAGCGCGCCCCCGGTCGGCGTCAGTCCGTCGGGGATCCGCTGCGCCAGCGACGCGACCAGCGCCGGCGCCGCAGCCGGCAACACCGCGACCTCGACGGCTGGCGTGGCGTAGTCCGCCGGACCGCACAGATCTCGATTCGAGCAGTAGCCCCCGAGCGGCAGGCATGGGTTGGTGGGATCGTTGTTGCATATGTAGCCGGGCAGCGCGGGGAAGCAGACGATCACGTCCCCGGCCGGGCCAAAGCACAACCCCACGCGAACGCAGGCGATGCCGGCTGGGCAGCTGGCGTTGGTGGTGCAGGCGATCGGGTTGGTGGGTGAGTTGCACGCGCGCTGGAGGCCGCAGGTGCCGCCGTTGCAGGTCGGATTGGTTTCGCAGGTATCGGGGACGTTGGGCCGCAACAGCGGGAAGTACTGCAGGCCGACGCCAAGCCCCGCCGACTGGGGGTTCTGCACGAAGGTGGTCAGCGCCGCCTGCGCCGCCATCCACTTGGTCTGGCCGTTCGCGGTGGGTTCGTCCATCGATCCCGAGCTGTCGAGCATCACGTACAGATCGAGCTGCACCCGCTCGGCCTGCTGCGAACGCGAGGCGCAGGCGGCGTCGCCCAGCGGTCCGGTGCCGATCACCTGTCCCGGTCCATCGCGATCGGGCGCGCGCCGGTCGGCGCTGGAGGCGGCGTCGACGCCGCGCGGGGCCGCGTCACCGCCGGCTGCGTCCGCGCCGGTTGCCGTCTTGATCCCCGCACAGGCCGCCAGGTGCAGCAAGAGCACCGGCAAGATCAGCGGCAAGAGCACCGGCACGATCAACGCATCGAGCGATCGGTTCAGTTTGGCCATCACCTGACCTCCCGTCTGTGCGGCCGCAGCTTACGCCCGAAGCTGATCGATTCGCCAGAGCGGACTCCGCGCCTGTTTCGGCGCGGTCAAGGACGTCGCCTCTGACCTTGTCCTGGGGACTTCAATTGACGCCGCCGCCCATCACCCGATACAGGGTGACGCGATTGGCGAGCGCCGCGAGCTGGGTGGTGAGCAGCGAGTTCTTGGCCGCGTAGAGCGCGCGCTGCGAGACCAGGGTGGTGAGGAACGCGTCGATGCCTGCCTGGTAGCGGGCCTGCGCGAGCTCGAAGCTCCTGGTCGACGCATCGACCAGGGCGGTCTGGGCGGCCAGCTGCTCCTGGAGCGTGGCGCGGGCGGCCAAGGCGTCGGCGACCTCGCGGAAGGCGCTCTGGATCGCCAGCTCGTAGCTGGCGATGAACACCAGTTTTTGCGTCTCGGTGAAGTCGAGGTTGGCGCGGTTGGCGCCCCCGCGGAACAGGGGCAGCGCCAGGCTGGGCGCGAGCGTGAACACCGCGGCTGGCCCGCTGAACAGCGCGCCCAGGGCGGTGCTGGCGATACCGCCGCTCACCGTGAGCGTGAGGGATGGGAACAGCAACGCGCGGGCCGCGCCAATGTTGGCGTTGGCGGCCTGGAGATCATGCTCGGCGGCCAGCACGTCCGGCCGGTTCAGCAACACCTCCGACGACAGCCCGACCGGAACGTCGGCGAACCAATCCGGCCGCACCGGCATCGTCACGGGCAGTAGCGCATCGGCGATCGGACCGCCCGCGAGCAGCTCCAGCGCGTTGCGATCCTGGGCGATGGCCGCGGTCAGCGCCGCGACGTCCGCGCGCGCCTGCTGGTACACGGTCGCGACCTGCCAGAAGTCGCCGCGGTTCGATGTGCCGCCGCCGACCAGCTGCTCGGTGAGATCCATTGTGCGCTTGGAGATTGTCATGGTGTCGCGCGCGATCGCCAGCCGGCCCTGGTCGGCGGCCAGCGTCAGATACGCGGTCGCGGTCTCGGCGATCAGGCTGATGCGCGCGGCCCTGGCGGCCTCGACCGTCGACAGATACGCCTGCAGCCTGGCGTCGGACAGGCTCTTGATGCGGCCGAACAGATCGATCTCCCAGGACGCCAGGCCGACCTCCGCCGAGTACAGCGTGGAGGTCGCCGTCGCGTTGCCCGGACCGACCAGGGCGCGCGCCCGGGTGACGGCGGCGACCGCGTCCACCGAGGGCAGCGCCGCCGCGCGCTGGATCCGGTACTGCGCGCGCGCCGACTCGATACTGAGCGCGACCTTGCGCAGGTTGCGATTTTGCGCGAGCGCCTGCGCGATGACTTGCTGCAGACGCGGCTCGTGAACCAGCTGGCGCCACGGCAAATTGGCCGCGCCAGCGCTGCCGCCGCCACTGCCACTGCCGCTGCCGCTGCCGCTGCCGCTGCCGCCGGGCAGGCTCGCTGGCACCGGCGCCGCCGGGCGCTGGTAACGCGGCGCCATCGAGGTGCAGCCGATCGGCGCGGCCAGCACAGTCAGCGCGACCAGTGCCATCAGCGCGGCCCGGGTCACGCCGGCGCGCGCTTTCCCCGCACCAGCTTGCGGACGATGACGAAGAACACCGGCACCAGGAAGATCGCCAGGATCGTCCCGGTGATGGTGCCGCCGACGATGCCGGTGCCGATCGACACCCGGCTGTTGGCGCCGGCGCCGGTCGACATCGCCAGCGGCGTCACGCCGGCGGCGAACGCGAGCGAGGTCATGACGATCGGTCGCAAACGCAGCCGCGCGCCCGTGACCGCCGCGTCGACCAGCGCGGCCCCGCGCTGGTACGCGGTGTCGGCGAACTCGACGATCAGGATGGCGTTCTTCGACGACAGACCGATCGTGGTCAGCAGCGCGACGCGGAAGTACACGTCGTTCTCGAGCCCGCGTCCCGTCGCCGCCAGCACGGCGCCCACGATCCCGAGCGGGATCACCAGCAACACCGAGAAGGGCACCGACCAGCTCTCGTACAGCGCCGCCAGGCACAGAAAGATCACCAGGACCGAGATCGCGTACAGCGTGAAGGTCTGGCCGCTGGCCAGACGTTCCTGGTACGAAAGGCCGCTCCAGGCGTAGGTCGTTCCCGACGGCAGCGCCTTGGCGATACCCTCGAGCTCGTCCATCGCCGTACCCGAGCTGACCCCGGGGGCCGCCATGCCCTGGATGTCGTACGCCGCGAGGCCGTTGTAGCGTGACAGGCTCTCGGCGCCGTAGGTCCAGTGCGTGCTGGCGAAGGCGCTGAACGGCGTCATCCCGCCGGTGGCGCCGCGCACGTACCAGGCGTCCAGGTCTTCGGGCCTGGAGCGAAACGGCGCGTCGCCCTGCAGGAACACCCGCTTCACGCGCCCGCGATCGATGAAGTCGTTGACGTAGATGCCGCCCCAGGCGGCGGTCAGCGTGCGCGCGATGTCGCCGGGCGCCAGCCCGTGAGCGACAGCCTTGGCGTGATCCAGGTCGACCTTGAGCTGGGGGGTCTCCGGAAGATCGTTGCGCCGCACGGCCAGCAGCCTGGGATTCCTGGTCGCGTTGCCGATCAGGAGATCGCGCTGCCGCGCCAGCTCGGCCCGGTCGGTGCCGGCCAACGCCTGTAGCTCGAAGTCGAAGCCCTCTGACTCGCCCAGGCCCTGGATGGGCGGCAGCGTCAACGAGAAGATCTGCGCGTCGCGGACGGTCGACAGGGTGCCGGTCGCGCGCTTGGAGATGCCCGCCGCGCTGTTGTCCTTGCCTTTACGCTGGTCCCAATCCTTGAACTCGACGAACGCCATGCCGGTGTTCTGGCCGACGCCGATGAAGCTGAACCCCGACACGGCGAACATCGATTCGACGTTGGCCCGTTCGGTGACCAGGAAGTGATGCTCGACGGTCCTGGCGACGTCGTCGGTGCGCGACAGCGAGGCGCCCGACGGCAGGGTCCAGATGGCGATCCCGACGCCCTGGTCCTCGGACGGCAGGAAGCCGGTCGGCAGGCGCGCCATCAGCAGCGCCATCAGCGCCACGATCGCGGCGTACGGCAGCAACCAGCGGATCGGCCCGCGCACCATCCGCGCCACGGCGCCCTGGTAGCCATGGGTGACGCGGACGAACCCGCGGTTGAACCAGCCGAACAACCCGCGTCGTGGCGCGACGTCGTGCGCGGCGCCTGCGCGCAGCAACGAGGCGCACATCGCCGGGGTGATGGTCAGCGCGACGAACACCGACAGCAACATCGACGCGACGATCGTGACGGAAAATTGCCGGTAGATGACCCCGGTCGATCCGGTGAAGAACGCCATCGGCAAGAACACCGCCGACAGCACGGTGGCCACGCCGATCAGCGCGCCGGTGATCTCGGTCATCGATCGGATGGTCGCGTCCAGCGGCGACAGGTGCTGCTCGCGCATCAGGCGCTCCACGTTCTCCACCACGACGATGGCGTCGTCGACGAGCAGGCCGATCGAAAGCACCATGCCAAACATGGTCAGCGTGTTGATCGAGTAACCCAGGATCTGCAGCACGCAGAAGGTCCCCAGCAGCACGACCGGCACGGCGATCACCGGGATCAACGTCGCGCGCCAGCTCTGCAGGAACACGAACATCACGATCACGACCAGGACGATCGCCTCGATCAAGGTCTTGACGACCTCGAGGATGGACAGCCGGATGAACACGGTGCTGTCGAAGGGATACGCCAGCTGCCAGCCCTGCGGCATCGTGCGTTCGAGCCGGCGCACGCTGGCCTTGACGTTCTCGGCGACCGCCATCGCGTTGGCGTTGGGCGCCAGCATGACCGCGAACCCCGACGCCGGATGGCCGTTCAGGCGCACCAGGACGTCGTAGGACTCGTTGCCGAGCTCGACGCGCGCGACGTCGGCCAGGCGCACTGTCGCCCCCGACGGCTGGTACTTGACGATGATGTCGCGGAACTGCTCCGCGGTGCGCAGCTTGGACTGCGAGGTGACCGTCGCATTCAGCTGCTGACCCCTGGGCGCGGGCTGCTGTCCGATCTTGCCGGCCGACAGCTGGACGTTCTGGGAGGTGATGGCGCTCTCGATGTCGGAAGGCATCAGCCCAAACGCCAGCAGCTTGCCGGGGTCCAGCCAGACCCGCATCGCGTAGCTCGACCCGAACAGCTGGATACCGCCGACGCCGCTGACACGCGCCACCGGGTCCTGCACGGTGCTCGCCAGGTAATCCGCGATGTCGCCCTCGCTGGACTTGTCGGAGCGGTCATAGATCGCGACGATCATCAGAAAGTTCGTCTGCGCCTTGGTCACCACGATGCCCTGCTGCTGCACCGCGGGCGGCAGCCGCGGGATGGCCTGCTGGATCTTGTTCTGAACCTGCACCTGCGCGGTGTCGGGGTTGGTGCCCTGCCGGAAGGTGACGTTGATCTCGGACTCGCCCGCCGAGCTCGACGTGCTGGAGAAGTACAGCAGCCCATCGACGCCGATGAGCTGCTGCTCCAGCACCTGGGTGACGCTGTTCTCCACCGTCTCGGCCGACGCGCCGGTGTAGTTGGCGGAGATGTGCACGCTGGGCGGCGCGACGTCGGGGTACTGCGCGACCGGAAGCGCCAGGATCGACGCCACGCCCGCGAGCATGATCACGATCGAGATCACCCACGCGAAGACCGGACGGCTGGCGAAGAACCGGGCGAGCACTCACTGCCCCGTGGCTGACGTTTCGACCGGGGTCGCGTGAACGGGCATGCCAGGGCCGACCTTGTTGAGCCCCTCGACGATGAGTCGATCGCCCGCCGCCAGGCCGCTGGTCACCAGCCAGCGATCGCCGATGGCCCGCTCGGCCACCAGGGTGCGCACCTCGACCTTGTCGCCCGCCCCGACAATCAGCGCGGTCGCGTTGCCCTTGGCGTCGTGGGTCACGCCCTGCTGGGGCGCCAGGATCGCGGTCCGAGCCACCGCCTGGTCGAGCACGGCCCGGACGTACATCCCGGGCAGCAGCGTCTCGTCGGGGTTGGGGAAGATCGCCCGCAAGGTGACGCTGCCGGTGGCCTCGTCGACCGCGACCTCGGCGAACTCGAGCCGGCCGGCCTGCGCGTAGATCGAGCCGTCGCCGAGCTTCAACTTGACCTTGGTGCTTCCCTTCTGCAGCGTGCCGGCGCCCAGCTGGGCGCGCAGCTTGAGGCGGGCCTCGCTGGATTCGGTGAGATCGACGTAGATGGGATCCAGCGCGCGGATCGTCGCCAGCGGCTCCGGCTGGTTCGCCGTCACCAGCGCCCCGGCCGTGACCGACGACTTGCCGATGCGCCCGGAGATCGGCGCCCTGATCGAGGTGTAGGCGAGGTTGATGCGGGCGGCGTCGAGAGCCGCCTGCCGCTGCGCGACGGTGGCGGTCGCCAGCTCGCGGTTGGAGCGCGCGTCGTCGGCTTCCTGCTTCGAGATACCCTCGATCTTGATGAGGCTCGCGAACCGATCGTCCTTGAGCTTGGCCGCCGCCAGGGCCGCCTGCGCGCTGGCGAGGTTGGCCCTCGCCTCCTCGAAGACCGCGCGGTACATCGCCGGATCGATCTCGTACAGGACCTGGCCGGCCTTGACCCGGGCCCCCTCCTCGAACGTGCGGGCCTTGATGATCCCCGATACCTGCGGCCGCAGATCCGCCGACAGCGACGCCGTCGTGCGGCCGGCCAGCTCGGACTGCAACGTCACCACCTCGGCCTTGATCGTGACGATCCCGACCTCGCCGGGCGGGCTCGGCTGGGCCGCGGGCGAGGCCGGCGCTCCTTTGCAACCGATCTCGAAGAACAACAAAGCACCCAGAAGCGGGACGGCGATGGCGACGACGACTGACCCGGAAACAAGCTCACGAACGGCGGTGGACAGCGCGGTTTTCATGCGTCGTGCAGGAGCCCCTGATTTACCACTCCAACGGGCGTCGCGGCGCTCGATCCTGAGCCATGTCCGGCGCCGTCGCTCGAAAAATGTAAAGACGACGAGGTAGGATGGAATCCAGGTTACGAGATCAAGCCCATGGACACGCCCATCTCGATCATCGAGGCCGACCTGGCCCGCCCCGACCACGCGCGCGACGTCGTGGCGCTGACGCAGACCTATGCGCAAGATCCGATGGGTAACGGCGCGGCGCTGGATCCCGCAGTCGTCGCGCGCCTCATCAGCGGCCTGCGAGCGCACCCGACGACGTTGATCTTCCTGGCCTACGCGGGTGACCAGGCGGTGGGGATCGCAACCTGCTTCCGCGGTTTTTCCACCTTCCGGGCGCAGCCGCTGCTCAACGTCCACGACCTGGCGGTGGCGCCCGACCAGCGGGGCCGCGGCGTCGGCGCGCGCCTGCTCGCCGCCGTGGAACAGAAGGCCCGGGAGCTCGGCTGCTGCCGGTTGACGCTGGAGGTCCAGGAGCACAACGCCAACGCCCGGCGCCTCTATGGCCGCGCCGGCTTCTCGCAGATGGTCTACGGCGTCCCCGCCGGCGGCGCGCTGTTCTACGTGAAGCCGCTCGAGGGGTAGGTACAGCCTCGGATCGATCGCCGACGCCGACGCCGACGCCGACGCCGACGCCGACGCCGACGGGAGATCCGGATCCGGCCGTCGGCGTCAGCGTCGGCGTCACCGTGGCCGATACCTGGCCCGGGCCCATTTCACGTGGTTCGGGAACCGACCTTCGCCCCCGGTGTCTCTGCCAATGGGAGGCCGCCCTGCATACCCCATCGCTGACTCCCGTTGCGCTGGCGTTGGTCCTGGGCCTGGTCGTTCCCCCCGAGCGGCCCGGCGTCGCCGCTGCGCGCGACCCGGCCGCGCGCGGGCTGGATCTCTTCGTGCACGTGCCGTCGCGCGCCACGGCCGGCGCTCGGCTGGCGGTGCAGTTGCGGGTGTTCGGATTCCCGACGGTGGCGACCTTGGCTCCGCTGGCGGGGGCGCGCGTGGAGGCGGCCTGGGATCCCGAATCGCTGGACGTGCACGCCGCCGCGGCGCCGCCGGTCGTCACGGCCACTTGCGATGGTGCCGGGCGGGCACATCTGGAGGTCGCCGTCCCGCACGGTCGGGGCATCGCCAGGCTGCTGCTGTCGGCGCGCTGGGCCGATCACCAGCGCACCCGGGAGGTGAACGTCGTCCGCCTGGCGGCGCGCCAGATCGACCTGCGCGTCAGCGACACCGCCGTGGTCCCCGGGGGCTCGGTGTCGGCCTGGCTTTTCGTGCGCGATCTCGCCACCGGTCAGGCCGCGGCCGATGTCCCGGTCGATCTGTCGCTGCGCGAAGGCAGCGTCGCCCGCTTCTCGCGCCGGCTCATCACCGACCGGGCGGGCATGGCGGCGGCGCTGGTCCCGGTCCCCTTCACCGACGACTCGGACTGGAAGTGGACCCTGAACGCGCGCACCGCGGTCGGCGATGACGACGACCTGGTGTCTGCCGAGCTGCGCGTGCGCGATGAGACGCCGAGCGCGCCCGAGATGTCGGTGCGCTGGGCCCAACGGGCGGCGGCGCCCGGCACGCGCGCCACCTTCCGCGTCGAAGCGCGCGACGGTACGCACGCGCCGATGGCGCGCTTGCCGGTGCGCTACTGGGTCGGGCCGCGCGGAACCGAGGCCCCGCAGGAAGAGGCCGCCTGGCAGCGCGCGTCGACGGCCGCCGTGACCGACATCGCGGGAGCGGTCACGGTCACCGTCGACACGCCGGCGACGATCTCGCGCCGCGGCAGCAGCCTCAACGTGGTCGCCCGGGCCGAGATCGGGGGCCATCCGCTGTCGGGCAACGACACGCTGGCGCTGCAAGTGCCCAGACCGACGCTGCGGCTGGTAGCCGAGCATGGCGCGCTGGTCCCCGGCCAGCCGCAGCACCTGTTTCTGCACGCCGCCCAGGGCGAACAGCCGATCGGCGGCGAGTTTGCGCTCGAGGGTCACGGACTGGCGGCGCGCCTGCGCACCAACGCGCGCGGATGGGGCGAGACGCTGTGGAACGTGCCGCGCGAGATCGGCGCCACCGTACCCGGCGATGCGGGGACCGGATGCGCCGGAGAGGTAGCGGCGACCGTCCACATCCGCGCGCTGGCGCCGATCGCGGGCCTCGCCGCGCACCCGCGGCCTTTCGACGTCTGCGTCACCGTCGAGCGCGACGCCGTCGCCGCGGTCCGCCCGGCGCGGCCGCTGGTGCGCGCGGGCGAAGATCTCCCGGTGCGTCTGATCGGTGGGCGCGCGGGCGCGCCGGCCAGCCGATCGAGCGTGGTGCTGGCCGCGCCCGGCGACGTGTCTTCCACCAGCGCCTGGCTCGACGATGTGGCGGGCGGCGGAAAGGTGCGCGTCCCCGATCTGGCCCACGGGCTGTGGACCATCAGCGCGGCCCAGTCCCTCGATCGCGAGCGGAGCGGCGCGCGCGGCGCGACACCAGCGGCCGAGGTGCCGGCGCCAGATGCCTCGTCATCGCGGTCGGAAGAAGGCGAGTCGGCCAGCCCCGGCGCGGCGCTGTCCGATGAGCGGCGCCGGCTGTTGCCGGGCAGCGTGCTGGTGGTGCCGCGCGTGCTCCCTCTGCTGCAGGTCACGCGCGCGCCAGGCGGCCGCGCCGCGCCAGGTGGCAGCGTCGATCTCGACGCCGACCTCAGCGACGGTCATGGGCAGCCGCTGACCGGGTCGGTGGGCGCGGTGGTGATTGACAAGCAGGGCGGCGCCCATCCCGAGAACTTGCTGGCGCTCGACACCCGGCGCGCGCTGGTCGCGCCGCTGGGCATCGCGGACGAGGACGCGACCACCTTCCTGGACGGGGATGGCGGCCACGACGTCGAGCGCTGGGCGGCGCTGGCGCAAGCGTCGCCGGTGGCGCTGCGGCCCGTGTTCGATCCGGCCGCGACCGTCGACGCCGAGATCGACAAGGTCTTCGGCGCCATCGTCCGGTCGCTGGAAGGCGGCGTCTTCGAGTCCAGCGGCGATCCACAGCGGCTGGCCGACGTGCGCATCCGGCAGGGCAACGGGTTCGTGCTCAACCCCGAGATGCTGACGCTGACCACCGACGCGATGTCGACACCGCCCACCACGCCGGGCGGCGAGCCGTGGCGGCTGGCCGACCTGATGGCGATCGATCGTCAGGTCAGCTACGACAATGTCGCGCGCCGGGTGACCCGCCTCAAGTTGCTGCGCGTGCTGGAGAGCGTGCGCGCGCACTTCTACGAGAATCGCCTGGGGCCCGACGAGCCGATGCTGCGCGATCCGAACGCGCTGTTGCGCCGCCTGGTGCGCAGCCGGGTGCTGGAGCCGGCGGACCTGCTAGATCCCTGGGCGCACAACCTGCGGTTCGTGCGCTCCGGCGAGGCGCGCGTGCCGTTCCTGTCGCTGGTGCCCGGGTACCGGCTGCTGTCGGCGGGGCGAGACGGGCGCTACGGCACCGCCGATGACATCCGCGATCCGTTCCAGCGCGTGCTGGCCTCGCGCACGCCCTACGCGCGCGCGGTCGAGGAGGATCGCATCGTCGATGCGCGCTGGGACATGCGCGTCGGCGACGAGACCGTCGAGGCCTGGAAGAAGACCCTGGAAGAGCTGACCGGAAGCGCGCTCGGCGACAAGGAGAGCGGGCAGGGCTACGGGTCGGGCACGGGAGGGCTGGGCGGCGTCGGCACCGGCTCCGGCGGTGGCGGAACGGGCCGGGCGTCGTTCGGCGTCGAGCTTGGTCCCGCCATCTGGCTGCCGCCGGCGCGCACCGACCAGCACGGGCACGTGCGCCTCACCATTCCGCTGCCCGGGGGCGAGACCACCTGGCAGGTGCTGCTGGTCGCGGTCGCCGACCAGGGATCACCCGCGGTCACCAGCGTCGACGTGCCGGTGGCGCTGCCGCTGTCGCTGGCGGTCGACACCGGCGCGTCGTGGATCGCCGGCGACCAGGTGGGCGTGTCGATCGCGGTGCGCAACCGCACCGACCGGGCGCTGGCGGCATCGCTGCGCATCGCCGCGTCGGGCGCGGCGGCGCTGGTGGAGCCGGCGGGCGCCATCCGGGTCGTCCAGGTGCCCGCGGGTTCGTCGGCGACGGTGATCGCGATGATGCGCGCGACGGCGCCGGGCAGCGCGGCCCTGGACGTCGGCGTCAGCGCGCCGGGCGCCGCCCCGGACGCCGTCCGACACCAGTGGTTGATCAAGCCGGCGGGCGAGCGGTCGTGGCTGACCAGCGCGCTGTGGCTGGATCGCGAGGCGACGATCGCGCTGCCGGCCGGCGACGCCGGCGGGGCGATCGCCGACGGCCCGGGCCGGCTGGTGCTGGAGCGTGGGCTGGCCCCCGCCCTTGACGCCGCGCTGGATTCGCTGCGGCCCGACCGTCTGGTCGGTGTGCGCGCGCTGGCCGACGCGCTGGAGGTCGCGGGCCGCGTGCGATCGTGGGCCATCGCGCGCGGCGGCGCCGGCGATGCGCTGGCCGTGGGCGCGCACGAGCTGGCCGGGCGGGTGGCGGCGCGCCTGGATCTGCACCCGGGCGGCAAGCGGAGCCACGCGACCGAGATCGAGGAGCCGCTGCGCGCGCGGGCGCGGCTGTGGCAAGCGGCGGCGGCCGGGCCCGCACCGGCGCTGGGCGCGTCCGGGGCCGACGCCGGGCGCCGCGACAGCGCAGAGCGCGGCCAGTGCCCGCCGTCTTCGGTCGCGACGATGCCGGCGCAGCTGGACTGGCTGGAGCTGGCGCCGGCGGCGGGGGGCGGGGCCGAGCCGGCCTGCTGGGCGGCCTTCGTCACCTCGGCGTTGCAGCGGCTGGCCGCGTCCAGCGATCCGCTGTGGCTGGCGCGCGCCGTGCTGGCGGTTCGCGACCGGCCGGGGCAGGCGATCGTCGCCGGCGCGCTGGCCGATCGCCTGCGCGCGGCGGCGCCGGTGCGCAGCGACGGCGCGCTGGTGCTGCCGGCGGCGCAGGCGAGCGACCGCGCGGCGCGCGCCATCGTGATGGCCGCCCTCACCCGCGCCCGCAAGCTGGGCACCGTCGACGCGACGGTGGCCGCCGCCGCCGCCAGGGTCTGGCCGCGCCTGCTCGCCGAGCGCGACCCCGCGGGCGGGTACGGCTCGGCGCAGGCGACCCGCATCGTGGTCGCCGCCCTGCTCGAAGCCGACCCAGCCGTCGTCGCGCGCACCACCATTCGCTGGAGCGAGATCGGCCGCGACGGTCGCGCGGGAGTGGAGGGCAGCGTCACCCTGGCGGCCAGCGGTTCCACGACCATCGCCCTGCCGCCCACCGCCACCGGCGTGCACGTCGAGAGCTCGGCACCCGGCGTGCTCGCGCGCGTCGAGCGCCTGGCGCTGCGCCCCTTTGGGCGGCCGCTGGATCCCACCGCCAGCCCGCTGCACTTCGAGATCGATCCGCCCAGGGCTGCCGCCGCCGAGAGCACTTCCTTGCTGCAAATCAGCCTGCGCCACGACCTGGGCCGAGGCGCGGCGGTGGTGGCGCGCATCCCCCTGCCGCCCGGCGCGGCGCTGGCCGAACGCGTGGACGACATCCGTCAGGTGCAGGGCGCGCTGTACCTGCGCGCCACGCTGGACTCCGATCCGCTGCCGCGGGTGATCGCCGTCCCCGTTCGCTTCGCCCTGTCCGGAACCGTGACCTGGCCCGAGGCGACCGCCCGCATCGACGACGACGAGCTCCCCACCGCGCGCGCGCCGGCGCGCCCGCTGGTGATCCGGGGCCGCAAGTAGGGCGAACGAAAAAGGCAAGCTGCGCGTCGAGGCGCCCTGAGCTCGCCGCACGCCGGGCGTCGACCGATCCCGACCGGCGGTGTAAGCTGATCCGGATGAGTCGACCCGTCGGCCAGGTCGCCGATCCCTCGAAGGAAACAGGCGTCCACTACCTGGTGGTGGGTATCGACACGATGAAGCCGGACATCGTCGAGGTCGACAAGGGCACGCCTGGCGGCTACCCGACGTTGCAGGAGGCCAAGACCCACGTCATGCGCGTCCTGCGCGAACGGATCGCCGAAGGGATGGAATCGCTGGACCGGGTGCGCGCCATCGGCATCAAGATCGAGCGATTGCTCTGAGTCGGGGAGGCGTGGGGATGAGAAACGATACCGAGAACAGCTTCGAGCAGTCGCATCGCCTGTCGCAACAACAGGCCGACGACGCGGTGTCGCCTTACGAAGTCACCGCCATCCTGGAAGAAGGCGGCATCAAGTACGTGCTGATTGGCGGTCACGTGCTGGGCTACCTCACCGGTTCGCCCCGGGCCACGGTCGACGTCGACGTGATCGTCTCCAACGCCCACCTGAGCAAGGCAGTGAAGGCGATCAAGGCCAGATTCCCCGAGCTCAGGTCCGAAGATCTCGGGTACAACGTCCGCTTCAACAGCGGGCGGAGCGGTCACGTCGACGCGGAGCGCATCGATCTGGTGAAGGCCGGAAACCTCTTCTTTCAGCGCATCCTGGAACGATACGCCGCCCCCATCCAGTCGAAGGGCCAGCGCGTCTACGTTCCAACGGTCGAGGCGGCGATAGCGCTCAAGTTCGCCGCCGCGATCAGTCCCAACCGAGGGGATGAGAGTCGCCCCCAGGACCGGATCGACTTGCTCGCCATCGTGAAGAAACACCCCAACTTGAACCAGGCGACCCTGGCCGAGCTCGGCGACCTGGTCTACGCCGGCGGCGGTGAGGAGCTGCAGACTTTCGTGCGCGACGTTCAGGCAGGCAAGAACGTCGTCATTTGACGCGGCGGACTCGGCGCCGCGTTCCTTGTTTCGACCGGATCTTTCGCTTACGCTGCGCTCCTGCGCAACCGGCTGCGCCGAAAGCACGGCGCAGCCCGCCGCAGTCCACGCGACGTAAAACCAAGGGGACGCCATGCCGCGCCTGTCGAGAGTGAAGCTCCTGCCACCGTTGGTCGCTTCCCGTATCGCCTTCGTGCTCGCGCTGGCCGCGCTGGCGCCGGGCGCCCAGCCGGCGCGCGCGGCCGACGAGGCCGCGGCGGCGCCCCCGATCAAGATAGGGTACGCCATCTCGCGCACCGGCCCCTTCGCGCCCGGCGCGCAGGTGACCCAGGAGCCGAACTACTTGCTGTGGGCCGATCAGGTCAACGCGGGCGGCGGCCTGTCGGTCAAGGGATCGGCCAAAGGGACTGCAGTGAAGCGCAAGGTCGAGCTCATCGGCTACGACGACCGCAGCGATGTCGAGACCACGGTGCGCACCTACGAAAAGCTCATGGGCAGCGACAAGGTCGACCTGATCTTGCCGCCCTGGGGCTCGGGCACGAACTTCGCGGTCGCGCCGCTCGCCAACAAGTACCAGTACCCGATGCTGGCCCCGACCGCGCTGTCGCGGAAGCTGATCGACATGAAGCTGCCCTACTTCTTCGCCCTGCTGCAACAGCCCGATCGCATGATGGGCGCGCTGGTCGACTTCCTGGCCGCCAACAAGATCAAGACGGTCGCCATCATCTACATGGACGACCTGTTCGGGCTGGAGAACGTCAACGCGCTGGTCCCGCTGCTCAAGGCCAAGAAGATCGAGATCGCCGAGAACAAGAGCTATCCGCTGGGCGTGAAGGATCTGTCGCCGGTGCTGAAGGCGATCAAGGCCAAGAACGTCGACGCCTTCCTGGGCATCACCTACCCGCCCGACACCATCCTGGCCTCCAAGCAGGCCAAGGAGATCGGCTTCAATCCCAAGGTCTTCTACTCGTCGGTGGGGACGGCCTTCCCGCTGTACAAGGACGTGATGGGCGCGTCGGCCGAGGACGTCATGGGTATGGGCTCGTGGAACACCAAGACCAGTGCCGGCGCCAAGACCTACTTCGAGGCCCACGTGAAGAAGTTCAACAAGGAGCCCGACCGCTGGGCCAGCGGCCACGCCTGGGCCGGGCTGCAGATCCTGCAACAGGCGGTCGAGAAGGTCGGCCTGGATCGCAAGGCGCTGCGCGATTACATCGCGGCCACCGAGTTCAAGACCATCATCGGCCCGATCCGCTTCAAGGGCAGCGAGAACGCCAGCACGCCCGGCACCATCGGCCAGTGGCAAAAGGGCGAGTTCGAGGTGGTGTGGCCCGATGGTCACGCCACCGCGCCGCCGGTCTTCCCCAAGCCCCCGTGGAAATAGCGGCACGTGGCGAGTCGCAAGGTGGGACGTAGCCGCCGGTGACGGCGTCGCTCTTCGCCGACCTCGCGGTCGCCGGCCTCATCACCGGCGGCATCTACGCGCTGGTGGCGATCGGGCTCAATCTGCAGTACGGTCTGCTGCGCATCATGAACATCGCCCACGGCGAGTTCCTGATGATCGGGGCCTACTTGACCTACGCGCTGCGCACGGCGACCGGCTGGAGCCCGCTGTGGTTCGTGCCGGTGTCGGCGCTGGCGATGTTCGCGCTTGGCCTGCTGATACACCGCCTGATCTTCCGACGCCTGGCCCGTCTGTCGCTCACCGTCGAGGAGCTGGAAGAGCGCAGCCTGCTGATCGGGTTCGGTCTGCTGTTCGTGCTGCAGAACCTGGCGCTGCTGATCTGGGGCGCCGACCTCCGCGGCTACGACTACCTGGCGCAGCCGCTGGAGTACGGAGGCGTCATCGTGACCGCCAACCGAGTGGTGGTCTTCGGCGTGGTGGTGGCGCTGAGCGCGGCGCTGGTGCTGGGCCTGCGCCTCACAATGATCGGCAAGGCGGTGCGCGCCATGCTGCAGTCCCCGCTGGGCGCGCGCCTGGTCGGCGTCGACACCCGGCGCCTGCACCCGCTGTGCTTCGCGGTCGGCCTGGCGCTGGCGGGCTTCGCGGGCGCGCTCCTGTCGATGATCTACGAGATCGCACCCAACATCGGCGAGTCGTACACTGTGACCGCCCTGATCGTGATCACCCTGGGCGGCCTGGGCCACATCACCGGCAGCCTGGTGGGCGCGCTGATCCTGGGCCTGGTCGAGAGCTTCGGCATGTACCTGACCAACCCGTCACTCAAGACGCTGCTCTCGTACGGCGTGTTCGTGCTGGTGATGCTGATCCGCCCCAAGGGGCTGCTGGCGCGCTGAGATGCCAGGAATGACCAGAGGGCCCCGGTCATGACCGCGCGCCGTGCGCTGGCGGCGGCGGCCGGCGCCGCAGTGCTCACGCTGCCGCTGTACGCCTCGCCGTTCGCGCTGGCGCTGGCGCTGACCTGCCTGCTGTACGTGGGCCTGGCGGTCAGCTGGTCGCTGTTCAGCGGACCGACGCGCTACCTGTCGCTGGCGACCTCGGCCTTCTTCGGCCTGGGCGCCTACGGGACGGCGGTGGGGCTTGGTACCCTGCCCTGGCCGCTCCTGATCCTGGCCGGCGCGCTGGTGGCGGCGGCGCTGGCCTGGCTGATCGGCCTGCTCACCCTGCGGCTGCGCGGCGCCTACTTCGCGGTGCTGACCTTTGGCCTCTCCGAGGTGGTGCGCCACGCGGTGACCTACGTCGAGAAGAGCGTGTCGGGCACCGTGGGGCGGGTGCTGACCGACGCGCCCGAGGTCCCCACCATCTACTGGACGGTGGCCGCGATCGCCGGCGCGGCGCTGGTGACCTTTCGCCTGGTCCAGCGCAGCG
This sequence comes from Polyangia bacterium, assembly GCA_035696125.1. Lineage (GTDB taxonomy): Bacteria > Myxococcota_A > Polyangia > Fen-1088 > Fen-1088 > DASRQZ01. The sequence continues at coordinate 145,171 of DASRQZ010000056.1, read as the reverse complement.
ATCTCGGCGTGGCCCTGCGCGCGGTCGGCGAGGACGAAGAGCGCGCCGCCACGCTGGGCGTCGATCCCCGCCGGGTGAAGACGGTCGCGTTTTGCCTGAGCGCCGCGTTCGCGGGCGCGGCCGGCGCCGCCATGGCGCCACGGTCGACGTACATCGATCCAAGCTCGGTGTTCAACCCCTTCATCCTGTTCCAGACCGTGCTCATCGCGATGGTGGGCGGCCCCAGCAAGCTGCACGGCCCGGTGATCGCCGCGCTGGGGTTCAGCTTGCTGGCCGAGGCGCTGCGCCTGAACCTGCCCTATCTGTATCTGATCGCGCTCGGTTTGCTGTTGATCCTTTCGGTGCTGTTCTTGCCTGCCGGCCTGGCCGGCGTGTCCTGGCTCAATCGCTGGTTCGAGCCCCGGCCGCCCCGGATGCAACCCGATGCCCCCCGACGCTGAACCGCTGGTGAGCGCGCGCGAGGTCGGCGTCCGCTTCGGCGGCCTGCGGGCGCTGGGCAGCCTGACCTTCACCATCGCGCCCGGCGAGCTGCTGGGCATCATCGGCCCCAACGGCGCCGGCAAGACCACCCTGTTCCACGTCATGAGCGGCGTGGTCGCGCCCACCCAGGGCCGACTGCGGGTCGACGGCGCCGACCTGACCGGACTCTCCCCCCAGATTTTCTGCCGCCGCGGCGTGGCCCGCACCTTTCAGACGCCGCGGGTGTTTCGCGCCTCGTCCGCGCTGGACAACGTCGCCTTCGGCGTGCGCTTCGCGCGCCGACACAGCGGCGACGTCACGGGCCGCGCGCGCGCCCTGCTGGATCGGGTCGATCTCGGCGCCTTCGGCGAGACCCTCGCGGGCGCGCTGCCGCCCGCGCGCCAGCGCATGCTGGAGATCGCGATGGCGCTCGGCACCGGGCCGCGCCTGCTGCTGCTCGACGAGGTGGCGGCCGGGCTGACCGACGCCGAGGCCGACCGGGTCTCCGCGCTGGTGCGCGCGCTGCACGCCGAGCTGGGAATCGCCGTGGCCTGGATCGAGCACGCGGTCGGCCGCTTGATGCGCACGGTGGATCGCATGCTGGTGCTGGACCACGGCGATCTGATCGCCGACGGCGCGCCGGCCGCCGTCGCCGCCGACAAGCGGGTGATCGACGCCTACCTCGGCACCGACCAAGAAACCTCACAAGACACCTCACAAGAGCCCCCAGATGATGACTGAGGTGGCGCCCGAACCCCCCGCCGGCACTGGCGCTGGTGCTGGCGCCATACTGGAGGTCGCGGGCCTGTCGGCGGGCTACGGCGGGACGGCGATCTTGAACGACGTCTCGCTGCAGGTCGCCGACGGCGCGCTGGTGGTGCTGGTGGGCGCCAACGGCGCGGGGAAATCGACCTTGCTCGGGGCGATCGCCGGGGTCATACCCAGCACGGGGGCTATCCGGCTCCGCGGCAGGGATGTGACGCGCGAGTCCGTCTCCGAGCGGGTGGCGCGGGGCATGGTCCTGGTGCCCGAGGGGCGGCGCCTCTTCGGAGAGATGACGGTGCGCGAGAATCTGGAGCTGGGCGGCTACCTGCGCTCGCGCCGCGAGCGCGAACAGTCCATCACCGAGGTGCTGCTGCTGTTCCCCCGCCTGCGCGAGCGTCTGGCGCAACCGGCCGGCACCATGAGCGGCGGCGAGCAGCAGATGCTGGCGGTGGCGCGCGCGCTGGTCAGCCGGCCGCAGCTGCTGATGCTCGACGAGCCGTCGCTGGGGCTGGCGCCCAGGATGATCACCGAGCTGTTCCGGCTGGCGCGCCGGATCCGCGACCGAGGCACCGCCGTGCTGCTGGTCGAACAGAACGTGCGCCAGGCGCTGGCCATCGCCGACTACAGCTACGTGCTGGAGCGCGGATCGATCGTGGCCCAGGGCCGGGGCGCCGAGCTGCTGGCCACCGATCTCATCCAGCGCGTCTACCTCGGCAATCTGGGCGGCGACGCCGGACCGCCGATTTTCCCGGGCGCGCCGCCCGCCGCGCCTTCAGTTGCTAGGCTTCAGCCACCCGCAGGCTCGTTCACCCCACCCGTCCCGGGCGACCGGGAGGCAGAGAAAGGAACCCCCATGTTTGACACCCAGCTGCTGGTCAACAACAAGGACACGGGCGCCGCAGGCGCCAGGACCTTCACGCGTAAGAATCCGATGACCGGCGAGGCCGCCACCCGCGCGGCCGCCGCCTCGGTCGCCGACGCCAACGCAGCTGTCGACGCCGCCGCGGCCGCCTTTCCCGCCTGGGCGGCGCTGGGCCCGAGCGAGCGGCGCGGCAAGCTGCTCAAGGCCGCCGACATCCTGTCGTCGCGGGTCGAGGAGGCGATCGCGCGCATGTTGAGCGAGACCGGATCGACCGCGCCCTGGGCCGGGTTCAACGTCATGGTCGCCGCCAGCATGCTGCGCGAGGCGGGCGCCATGACCACCCAGGTGGGCGGCGAGGTCATCCCGTCCGACAAGCCGGGCTGCCTGGCCTTCTCCTACCGCCAGCCGGTGGGTGTGGTGCTGGGCATCGCGCCCTGGAACGCGCCCATCATCCTGGGCGTGCGCGCGATCGCCATGCCGCTGGCCTGCGGCAACACCGTGGTGCTCAAGGCCTCGGAGAGCTGCCCGGCGACCCACCGCCTGATCGGCGAGGCGCTGCGCGACGCCGGTATGCCCGACGGCGTGGTCAACGTGGTCACCAACGCGCCCGCCGACGCCGCCGTGATCGTCGACGCGCTGATCGCCCACCCCGCCGTCAAGCGGGTGAACTTCACCGGCTCGACCAAGGTCGGCAGGATCGTCGCCGAGCGCGCCGCGCACCACCTCAAGCCGGTGCTGCTGGAGCTGGGCGGCAAGGCACCGCTCATCGTGCTGGACGACGCCGATGTGGACGCCGCGGTCAACGCCGCCGCGTTCGGCGCCTACGCCAACCAGGGGCAGATCTGCATGTCGACCGAGCTGGCCATCGTCGACGATTCGCTGGCCGACGCCTTCGTGCAGAAGCTAGCCGCCAAGGCGTCGGCGTTGCCGGCCGGCGATCCCAGGGGGCACGTGGTGCTGGGGTCGATGGTGGGCCCGGAGGCCGCCGACCGGGTCGAGGGACTGATCAAGGAGGCGGTGGCGGCGGGCGCCAAGCTGGTGGCGGGCGGCACGCGCCAGGGCACGGTGCTGACCGCCACCGTGCTCGACCGGGTGACCCCGTCGATGCGCCTTTACGGCGAGGAGTCCTTCGGCCCGGTGCTGTGTGTGGTGCGGGTCAAGGGCGTCGACGAGGCGGTGCGGGTCGCCAATGCCTCCGAGTACGGCCTGTCGGCGTCGGTGTTCGGGCGCGACGTGCTGCGCGCCTTCAACGTCGGAAAGCGGGTGCAGTCGGGCATCTGCCACATCAACGGCCCCACGGTGCACGACGAGGCGCAGATGCCGTTCGGCGGCATGAAGGGCAGTGGCTACGGGCGCTTTGGCGGCAAGGCCGCCATCGATCAGTTCACCGATCTGCGCTGGATCACCATCGAAGACCCCGGGCAGGCATATCCTTTCTAATGGAAGTCGCTTCTCGGTTCTGCCCACCATGAACCACCCAGGCGCTCCCGGTTCCGACGCGTTCGCGTTCTTCGGCGCCAGCGGTGATCTGGCCTACAAGAAGATCTTTCCCGCGCTCTACGCCATGACCCGGCGCGGGAAACTGGAGGTGCCGGTGATCGGGGTGGCGCGTTCGGAGTGGACGCGCGCTCAGTTCCAGGCGCGCGCCAAGGAGAGCGTCAAGAAGCACGTCGACGAAGTGGACAAGGAGGTGCTGGCGCGGCTGCTGGATCGGCTGCGCTACGTGCAGGGCGATTATGCGGAGCCGGCGACATTCAAGAAGCTGCGCGCCGAGCTGGGCGAGGGCGAGCGGCCGGCGCACTACCTGGCAGTGCCGCCCAGCCTGTTCGCCACGGTGGTCGACAGGTTGGGCCACTCGGGCTGCGCCAAGGGCGGGCGGCTGATCGTCGAGAAGCCGTTCGGGCGCGACCTGGCCTCGGCGCGCGCGCTGAACCAGGCCATCCACGCGGTCTTCGACGAATCGGCGGTTTTTCGCATCGACCACTACCTGGGCAAGGAGCCGGTGCAAAACCTCCTGTTGTTCCGTTTCGCCAACACCTTCCTGGAGCCGATCTGGAATCGCCAGTTCGTCGAGAGCGTGCAGATCACCATGGCGGAGAAGTTCGGCGTCGAGGGGCGCGGGCGCTTCTACGAGGAGACCGGCGCGATCCGCGACGTGGTCCAGAACCACCTGCTGCAAGTCGTCGGTTTCCTGGCCATGGAGCCGCCGGTCGCCAACTACCAGGAGGCGGTCCGCGACGAGCAGGTCAAGGTGTTCCGCGCCATCCGCCCGCTCAGCCCCGCGGATCTGGTGCGTGGGCAGTTCGCGGGCTACCGCAAGGAAGAAGGCGTCGCGCACGACTCGACGGTCGAGACCTTCGCGGCCGTGCGGCTGCATATCGACTCCTGGCGCTGGGACGGTGTCCCCTTCTTCATCCGGGCCGGCAAGTGCCTGCCGGTCTCGACCACGGAGGTGCTGGTCACTCTCAAGCGACCACCGCTGCGCCGCCTGGGCCCCGAGGAGCCCAACTACCTGCGTTTTCGCCTGAGCCCCGACGTCACCATCGCGCTGGGCGCGCGCGTGAAGAAGCCGGGCGAACAGATGGTCTCCGAGCCAACCGAGCTCAAGGTGGTACACCACCCCGACGGCGACGAGATGGACGCCTACGAGCGCCTGATCGGCGACGCCATGGCCGGCGACGCCACCCTGTTCGCGCGCCAGGACGCCGTCGACGCCGCCTGGCGGATCGTCGACCCGATCCTGGGCGACGTGACACCGGTGCACGAGTACGAACCGGGCGCCTGGGGTCCCCCCGACGCCGCGCGGCTGGCGGCGGTGGTGGGCGGCTGGCACGTGCCCGACCCTTCTGCCTGACGACACGCTACTCCGGGCGCTCGGCGCGGCCGCGCGATTTTTCGATCGGATAGCGCGCGGCGTTGTGCGCCAGCTTGTCGGCCATCGCCTGGGTGACGTCGAGCCCGATCCGATCGCACAGCAGCAGCAACGCGATGCCGACGTCGGCGATCTCGGCGGCGATGCGCGCGCGCGCCGCCGGGGCGCGCGAGTGCGCGTCGGCGTCGTCGCCGCGCACCCAGCGATACTCGGCCACCAGCTCGCCGGCCTCCGAGGCCACCAGCATCGCCAGGTTCTTGGGATCGTGAAACTGCTGCCAGTCGCGGTCGGCCGCGAACCGGCGAAGCGCGGCGGTCAGCTCGTCGAGGGAGGGCATGCGGGGAGGCTAGCCGATCTCTGCGCGGACGGGTTATTGGGCGGGAGCTGTCCGCAAGGTCTGCCCTCTCCCCGGCCCTCTCCCGCGGCGGACCGCGGGCGAGGGTGACTGGTTATTGGGCGCGAGCTCTCCGCAAGGTCTGCCCTCTCCCGCGGCGGACCGCGGGCGAGGGTGACGGACCTCCCGCCCTCGATGCCGCTCGTCGCCAGGGGGGCCTAGAGCTGCGGCAGGATCAGCGCGACTTGCTCGCCCGGCCCGTGCACGCCCTCGATCAAGATCCCCTCGACGTCGGCGGTCTTCGAGGGGCCGGTGCAGAAGATGATGCAAGGATCGTCGTTGAGCGCGGCCAGGGCCGCGACCAGGTGGGGGTGGATCTGGGTCGGCGTCAGCACGGCGACGTGGATCCAGGGCGCCAGCGCGGCCAGGCGGCGCGAGGTGGTGGCGTCGTCGAGGATCAGGGAGCCGGTCTCGGCGATCGCGCCCGCTGCGCGGGTGATGCCGAACTGATAGTCGTCGATGCGGGCGCGGTCGAGCTCGGTCTCCAGCGTGAGCCGATCCGCGAAGCCGCCCAGCGCCGAACGCATCGCCGGCAGCAGGGTGGGATCGACGTAGCCGCGGTTGGCGCCGCGCTCGATCAGCCAGGCGCCCAGGGAACGGCCGTCGGTGAAGGCGCGGCCACGCGCGCCTTCCATCCGCTCGCGCAGGCGCGCCACCGCCTGGCTGGGGGACTTCACCTCTGCGGCCCCGCGCGACAGCGCGACGTCGGCGGCGTAGTCGGGCAGCGGCTGCTTGCCGGGCAGGCGCGCCAGCGCGCCGCGCACCCGGGCGAAGATCTGCGCGCGCGCGTCGTCGCTCACGCCTTCGCCCCCGCCTCCGCCTTTGGCGGCTGGGCGCGCGCCGCCATCCACTTGCGAAAGGCGCCCCCACGCCAGGGCGGCAGCGCATGGTTCTGGCCCCACAAGCGCAGCGCGCGCGGACGCAGCGGCGCCGGGACCAGGCCCAGCAGGCGCCCGGTCGCCAGCGCGCGCCGCCAGGCCCAGGGGCGCGACGCCAGCTGCGCGAAGCGTTTCATGGTGGGCGGCGCCAGCGCCGGGCTGCTGGCGCCCGCGCGCTTGCCCCGATCGCGCAGACGCAGCAGCAGATCCGGGATGGGGATGTCGACCGGGCAGACCTCGTTGCAGGCGCCGCACAGGCTGGACGCGCGCGGCAGGTCGGCGAAGCCAAGGAAAGCGTCTGGCTTTCCCCCGGCCAGAAGCGGCGTCAGCACCGCGCCGACCGGCCCCGAGTACACGCCGCGGTAGGCGTGCCCGCTGGCCTGGCGGTAAACCGGGCAAACGTTGAGACAGGCGCCGCAGCGGATGCAGCGCAGGATCTCGCGGCAATCGCCGCCCAGGATCTCGCTGCGCCCGTTGTCGAGGAAGATGACGTGCATCTCCTCGGGGCCGTCGGGCTGCGAGGACGCGCGCGGCCCGGTCAGAAGCTCGGTGTACACCGACAGCGACTGCCCGGTCGCCGAGCGCGCCAACAGGTTCAGGAACACGCCCAGGTCGCGGTCGCGCGGCACCAACTTTTCGATCCCTACCAGGGCGACGTGGCAGCTGGTCGCCGCCAGGCAGAAGCGCGAGTTGCCTTCGTTGGTCACCAGCACCAGGCGCCCGCTCTCGGCGGAGATGAAGTTGGCGCCGGTGATCGCGGCGTCGGCCTCCAGGTACTTGCGGCGCAGGAACACGCGCGCGCGGCGGGTGATCACCTCGGGCGTGTCGTCGTAGGCACCCAGGTTGTGGGTCTCGAACGAGCGCGCGATCTCGCGCCGGTTCTTGTGGATGATCGGCTTGACGATGTGGCTCGGGTGGTCGGCGTCGATCTGCACGATGAACTCGCCGAGGTCGGTCTCCAGGCACTCGATCCCTTTTCCTTCCAGGAACGGACCGAGCTCGACCTCCTCGGTCGCCATGCTCTTGGCCTTGACCACCTTCCTGGCCTCGCGGCGCTGCAGGATATCCAGCACGATGGCGCGCGCCTGCTCGGCGTCGGTGGCGAAGTGCACGACGGCGCCGTGGGCGCGCAACCGCTCCTCGGCGCGCTCGAGGTACTCGTCCAGGTGGTCCAGCGTGTGCTGCTTGATCGCGCCCGCCAGGGCGCGCAAGCCATCGGGATCGGCGTAGTCGCGCGCCAGCGTCTCGGTGCGCTTGTCGTGTCCGGCCTTGCTGCCCAGACGCACCGCCGACCGGCGCGATTCACTCTGCCCCGCGGCGAACTGGTCGATCCGTTCCCGGCGCGGGTCCTGGGGCAAATCGCCAGATGGCGGGTGACTCACGCGTGTGCCTTTCCGCGCAGCGCGTCCCGCAGCACCTGCGCCAGGTGCATCGTGCGCAGCGGCCGCTTCTCCTTCTCGGCCAGCCCCGCCATGTGCATCAAGCAACTCGAATCAGCCGACACCAGCGCGTCGGGCGCCGCCTCCAGAACCCGGTCGATCTTGAGATCGCCCATGGCCCGTGACACGTGCGGGAAACCGACCGAAAAAGTGCCGCCGAAACCGCAGCACTGCTCGGCCTCGCCGAGCTCGACCACCTCGGCGCCCTCGATCGAGCGCAGCAGGGCCAGCGCCGACTGTCCGAATTGGGTGCCGCGCGAGTGGCAGGAGCGATGGAAGGCCAGCCGCGCCGCCAGCCGTCCGGGCCAGCGCGCCACGCCCAGGCCGCGCACGATGTAGTCGGCCAGCTCCCAGGTCCGCCCGGCCAGGGCCGCCACCGCCGGCAGGTCGCGCTCGCCCTCGAACAGCAACAGCGCGCCGTGCCCGACCATGCGGGCGCACGAACCCGACGGTACGACCACCGGATCGGCGCGCGCGAAGACCTTCAGGCAATGCCGGCCCACGCGTCGCGCCGCCGGCCAGTCACCGCTGTTGAACGCCGGCTGGCCGCAGCAGGTCTGGTCCTCGGGGAACGCAACCTCGCAGCCGAGGTGCTCCAGCACCTCGACGGTGGCGCGCGCGACGTCATCGAAGAAGGCGTCGGCGAGGCAGGTCGCCATGAGCTGGACGGGACGACCCTTCGAAGGGATCAAGTCTCCGCGACCACCGGGTTGGACAGCTGGCCGATGCCTTCGATCTCGACGACCACCGTATCACCGGGCTTGAGCCAGCGTTGCGGCTTGGCCGCCATCCCCACGCCATGCGGCGTGCCGGTCAGGATCACCGTGCCCGGGGGCAGGGTGGTGCTGCCGCTCAGGAACTCGATCAGGCGCGGCACGTCGAAGATCATGTCGGCGGTGGTCCAGTCCTGCACCCGCTCGCCGTTGAGGATGGTGGCGATCTTCAGCCCGTTCGGGTTGGCGATCTCGTCGCGGGTCACCAGGCGCGGGCCGAGGGGCGCGAAGGTGTCGAAGGTCTTGCCCCGGCACCATTGCCCGCCGCCGTTCCTGATCTGCCAGTCGCGCGCCGACACGTCGTTGGCGCAGGTGTAGCCGAGCACGTAGTCCAGCGCGCGCTCGCGCGACACGCTCTTGCACGCGCGCCCGATGACCACCGCCAGCTCGCACTCGTAGTCGACCTCGTGGCTGGCCATGTGTCCTGGGATCACGATCGGCGCGCCCGGATCCTGCGCGGCGTTGACCCCCTTCATGAACAGGATCGGGTACTCGGGGATCTTGGCGTTGGTCTCCTGCGCGTGGCGACGGTAGTTGAGCCCGATGCACAGGAACTGCCGTGCCTCGACCGGCGCCAGCAGGCGCTGCACGTCAGCCGCGGGCGTGGCCGCGCCGACGGTGTGCGCGCCGTAGATGTCGCCCTCGATGACCCGCACCGTCCCGTCGGGCTGTTCACTGCCGTGATGCGCGTGGCCGGCGCGATCCAGATAGCGGACGATCTTCATGGACGGACGGACTCCTTCCAGACGGGACGCGGGTTGTTGCGCATGGCGTCCGACCGATCCAGGTCGCGCGACCTCGGGAGGCGCGCGTCGAACGCCTTGCGCGTGGTGATGATTCCGTCTCGATCCCTCATTTGCCTGCGCTCCAACCTCCGTCGATCAGTAAAGAGCTTCCGGTCACCATCGCCGATTCGTCGGCGGCCAGATACAGGGCGGCGGCGGCGATCTCGCGCGGCTCGGCCATGCGCCCGGTCAGCTGGGTCGCCACCATCTCGCGGTAGGCACGCTCGGGGTCGGCCGACTCGGCGATGCGCTTGCGCGCGAACGGTGTCTCGACGCGCCCCGGGCAGACGCAGTTGAAGCGAACGCCGGTGTGCGAGTGGTCGAGCGCCAGCGACTTGGTGAGCCCGACCACCGCGAACTTGCTGGTGGTGTAGGCCAGCCGCTCGCGCACGGCGACCACGCCACCGATCGAGGCCATGTTGATCACACTGCCGATGCCGCGCGCGATCATGGACGGCGCGAACGCCTTGCAGCCGTTGAAGACGCCGCGCACGTTGACCGCGTACAGGCGGTCGAGATCGGCGGCGCCGGTGCCCAGCAGATCGCCCACGTGGCCGATGCCGGCGTTGTTGACCAGGACGTCGACCGGCGGCAAGCGCCCGGCGAGCGCGCTGACCGCCGCTTCGTCGGCGACGTCGACCAGCGCCGCCTGCGCCCGGCCGCCCGCCGCGACGATCGTGTCGACCGTCGCGCGCGCCGCCGGCTCGTCACGGTCGATCACCCACACCGCGGCGCCCTGCGCGGCGAACAGGCTGGCGATCGCCTGGCCAATGCCCGAGCCGGCGCCGGTCACCACGGCGTTCTTGCCATCCAGACGAAAGGGCGTCACCGGCGTGGTCATGACAGTCGATAGACCCGGCGCGCGTTGCCCGAAAGGATCGCGTCCCGATCGGCGGGCGACAGCGGTTCGATGAAACCGAGCGCGGCGTCCAGCCAGCGCTGGTAGCTGGCGGCTTGCTTGACCACCGGCCAGTCGCTGCCGAACATCAAGCGCCCGGGCCCGAAGGTCGCCAGCAATTGATCGACGAAGGGACGCAGCTGCGCCGGCGTCCAGGATGCGGGATCGGCCTCGGTGACCAGGCCCGACAGCTTGCACACGACGTTGGGCAGGCGCGCCAGCTCGGCGATGTGGGCGCGCCAGGGATCGAGGACGCCGCGGCGGATGTCGGGCTTGCCGCCGTGGTCCAGGATGAACGAGGTCTGGGGGCACAGGCGCACCAGCTCGATCACCGACGCCAGCTGCGGCGGCTTGACGCACAGGTCGAATGACAGGCCGCGCGCGCCCACGCTCTGCACACCGGCGACGAAGGCGTTGCGCAGGCAGAAGCGCGGGTCGGCTTCACCCTGGATCAGCTGCCGGATGCCGCGCACCAGCGGGCGCGCGCGCAAGGCGTCGAGGGCGGTCTCGGTCTCGACTCCCTGGTCGACGGCGGCGAAGGCGACGATGGCGCCGATGACCAGCTGGCGCGCGTTCCGCACCGCCAGCTCCTCGACCCAGCGCACCTCCGCCAGCCCCTGGGAGGGGTCGGCGCTGGCTTCGACGAACACGATCGGCTGCGGCACGCGCCGCCCCGCCTCGCTGATGAGCTCGGTCGGGGTGTGCACGCCGGCGATGTCCGGCACCTCCACCAGCCAGGGGTGGGGAATCCGGGCGTTGTCCCAGAAGTGAACGTGAGTATCGACGAACGAGAGGCTCATGTGTCGCCACCACCATCCGGGATCAGCGTCGCGCCGCGCGCGCTGGATTCATAGCACGCCTCGACGACCGCCATGGCTCGAAACGCATCCTCGACCGCGGTCGGCAGCACACCGGTCTCGCCGTTCGCGAAGCGCATCAGGCTGGCCATGGTGCCCACGAAAGCGTCCGGAAACCAGTTCCCGGCCAACGGAATGGAGTTCCATGGGCGAACGGATCCACGGCCACAAATTATCGCACTGCCGGCCGGGAATCACCGGGCGACATGAGTCAGGACCTTGGCAGGACCTTGGAAGGTCGGAACCCTCCGGGGGTTCCGATCAAATGCCTGTTGAACTCCGTCGCCGCAGGCGGTAACAAGACGGACGATGAGCAACCGAGTGTTCAATTTCAGCGCGGGTCCGGCCATGCTGCCGATCGAGGTACTGGAAGCGTCGGCCAAGGGGCTGGTGGATTTTCAGGGCAAGGGCTTCGGCATCGCCGAGGTCAGCCACCGCAGCAAGGAGTTCGACGGGGTCATTGACGAGGCCATCGCCAAATGTCGAAGCCTGCTCGACATACCGGACAGTCACGACGTGCTCTTCCTGCAGGGCGGGGCGACGCAGCTCTTCAACACCATCCCGATGAACTTCCTCAACGGCCCCGCCGACTACGTGGTCAGCGGCGAATGGTCGAAGAAGGCGGCGTCCGCGGCGCAGGCCGCTTACGGCGACAAGATCCGGGTCATCGCCTCGAGTGAGGGGACCAAGTTCGATCGCCCGCCCACCGGCTGGAGCGCCGACCCCGCCGCGTCCTACCTGCACGTGTGCTCCAACGAGACCGTGCATGGCCACCGTCTGGTCGAGTGGCCCGACCACCCGACCCTGATCGTCGACTCCAGCTCGGAGATGATGTCGCGACCGCACCCCATCGCGCGTTGCGCGCTGGTCTACGCCGGCGCGCAGAAGAACCTGGGCCCGGCCGGCGTGGTGCTGACCATCGTGCGCAAGGATATGTACGCGCGTATCGCCAAGAGCGTCCCCAAGATCTTCAGCTTTCAGGCGCTGGCCGAGGCCAAGAGCTGCCTCAACACGCCGCCCACCTTCGGGGTCTATTTCCTGCTGGAGACCTTCCGCTGGATGGAGAGCCAGGGCGGCCTGGCGGCCATCGAGAAGCGCAACGCCGAGAAGGCGGCGCTGATCTACGACGCCATCGACAGCTCGGGCGGCTACTACAAGGGCACGGTCGCCGACAAGGCGGCGCGCAGCCACATGAACGTCACCTTCGTGCTGCCCAGCGAAGAGATCACCGAGAAGTTCGTCAAGGACGCCTCCAAGGCCGGCATGGTGGCGCTCAAGGGCTACCGCACCGTCGGCGGTATCCGCGCGTCGATGTACAACGCGATGCCGGTCGCCGGCGCGCGCGCCCTGGCCGACTTCATGAAGTCATTCGCGAAGGCGGGCTAGCACCGAACGGTTTGAAAGCTGGGCCACCGCACATTGAGGGGCCTCTGGCTTCGGGCCTCGGACTCCAAACAATGCGGGTCGGTTAACCGCCAAGGCGCCGCAGACGCCAAGCCCGGACCTTGATAATCCGGATCTTGGCGTCATGGCGTCTTGGCGGTTAGCCCTATCCGAACCGCATTGGACCCCACTGAAGAGTCCTCCAGAAGTCTGAGGGACATGTGATTTTGATAGTCAGAATCAAATCATTTGTACCCCCCGCCCGGGGGGTGCCGTCAGAGGTCGAGTCGTCCTGATCTGCGGCGCGGCGGCCTGGCCATTTTCGCGATAAGCCCCGGTGATGTCGCGATTTTCCGGCTGGCGGCCGCGGCCCGGCACGCGCTGTCGACGGCGGTCACCCGGGCGCGACCGGTCGAGGCACGCGCGATTTGAGTCCCGGACCGGCTCTGCCGATGGTGGCCCCGCACATGCTTCGCGCGCGCGAATCGGAACAACTGCGTTCTGTCGCCACGGGGCGCGGGGCGATACAATCAAGTGCCAGGAAACAGCGCGAGAGGATCCAGCATGGGGGTCATTGAGTCCGAAGAGGCAGCCAGACGGCTCGCCCGAGTGATCGTCTCCGACATCGAGATCTACAATCGCGAGAAGTTTCAAGCTGGCGCGGACCTGACCGCCGCCATCGAGGAGGGGCGCGCGCTCTTCCGATCGCGGGTCGCGCCCGAGTTCTTGCCGCTGTTCACGTCGGTGCTGGAAGACCGGCGCGGTGCCAGCCGCAAGCGCGCCGCCGCCAAGCCAGCCGCCGCCGCGACCGTTCCGGAGGTACGGGCGCCGGCGGAGTCCAGCGCACCGGTCACGGCGACCCCGCGCTGGGCGGCAGGCGCGGCGCCCGCGAAGGCGGCCGAGCCGGCGCCGCTTCCGGTGGCCGTCGCCGACCCCGACCCCGACCTCGTCGCGGCCGCGGAGGCCCCGATGCCCGTTCCCGAGCCCCTCCCCGAACCCGCGCCCGCGCCGGTCGTGGCCGCCCCGGCCCCGGCGCCAGCTCCCGAACCGACGCCTCCACCGGTCGTGGTCGCCACGGCGAAACCCTCCGGGGCCCGCGCGGGGGCGATCGACACCGAAGAGGCTGCGGCGCGGCTGGCCCGCGTGATCGTCTCCGACATTCAGCTCTACAACGCGAAGAAGATCACCAGCGGCGCCGATATGACCAGGGAGATCGAGGAAGGGCGGCATCTGTTCAAGACCCGGGTCAGCGCCGAGCTGCTGCCAGTCTTCGAGAGCACCCTGGCGAGCAAGGGCCTGGGCCCGCGCAAGCGCTCCGCCTCGCCGGCGCCGACGCTCCCCAAGGCCAAGCCTGCGGTCGCCGCGGAGCCGGCGGCATTTGCCGCCGCGCCCACGCCCCTGCCGTCCGCCCCGGCGCCCTCTTCCGTGGTGGCGACTCGCCCGTCGATCTCGGCGGTCAAAGCGCCGCCCGCGGCGCAGCCACGACCCGGTGTCACCGTCACCCGGCGTCCCACCCCGCCCCCGCTCTGGGTGCCCATGGCCATGGCCGAGGCCGGCTCAGGACGCCTCCACGCGTCGTCGCAGACCCCGACACCCGTCGGGATGGCCGAGCCTGGCTCGGGGCGCCACCACGCGCCGGGGGCGCACGCCGCCCGGCTGGGGCTGACCATCGCCGCGCCCTCCGAGGACGAAGTGCCCACGCCCGGCGCGATGGCCGGAATGGCGATTGGCGTCACGCCTCCGCCCAGCGAGACGGCGCACCCGACCGCCGCGCGTGCGCTCGCCTCACGGCCGCCGCCAACGCCACTGGCGGCGGCGCATCAGCCGCGCCTGACCGGCCCGCAGATGCGGATTGCCACGCCGGTGCCGCCGAGCGCGCGTCGCGAGCGATCTCCGTCGCTGCCCGAGCTGCCTATCGCCGTCGACTCGGGTCCGCACCCCTTCGATCCCGCACACGCCGCCTTGCCGCCGCAGGAGGTGCTGGACGCCCTGCCGGCAGCGGCGCCCTTGCCGCCGCTACCCGTCACCGGAGGGTTCGCACAACTGGCGCATCCCGCAGCCCCGGACCACCTGCCCGAGCATCATTCCACGCCGGCTCTGACCGCACCGCCGCGCTTGCCGACGCCGCTGCCCCTGCCCTCGCCGCCGGCGATGATCGGGATCGCCGAGCCGCCGACCGAGCAGGAGATCGTCTCTTTACGGCGGGGGATGTCGAAGACCAGATTGCTGCTGACGATCACCGCCCTCGGCGGTGCCGGGGGCATCATCTGGTATTTCCTGTTGCGCTAGACCGCCGCCACCGCCGGGGCGTTCGCCGTGGACCACGCGCGCCACGCTCGCGTCCCAGCGTTGGCGCCAGCGGTGCATGAGCTGTCGCCAGCGATCCCCCCGCGACAGCGTGGGGTCGCCCGCCTTCCACACCCGGAACAGAACCACGCCGAGGCCCACCAGCAAGGCCGGCTTCTCGACACCGTCGATTCGCCCCAGCCACCGGCTCAACCGTCCGCCCCCACCCCGGCGAAAGCGCGTCTTGAAGCTCCTTGCCATGACTCCTCCGCGCCTAACTATGGATCAAGGCCAAAAACCATCAAGATGCTAGGTTGAGCGCGCCATGGATCGGGTCGCTGGCATCGCGCAGGGATTCGCGCTCTTCGACACCCCGATCGGGCGCTGCGGCATCGCCTGGAACGACCGTGGCCTGACCGGCCTACACCTGCCCGACGGCAAGGAATCGGCGACCCGCGCCCGCCTGGCGCGCGCCTTCCCGAACGCGCGCGAGGTGGCCATGCCGCCGAACATCGAGCGCGCCGTCGAGCAGATCGTCGGCCTGCTGCGTGGCGAGGCCAGCCAGCTCGCCTCGATCGCGCTCGACATGAGCGCGGTGCCGCCCTTCCAGCGCCGGGTCTACGAGGCCGCGCGCGGCATCTCGCTGGGCACCACGATCTCGTACGGCGACCTGGCGACACGTATCGGCCAGCCGGGCGCGGCGCGCGCGGTCGGACAGGCGCTGGGTCGCAATCCGTTCGCGATCGTCGTGCCCTGCCACCGCGTGCTGGCGGCCGGCGGCAAGGTCGGCGGGTTCTCGGCCAACGGCGGCGTCGCCACCAAGCTGCGCCTGCTGGCCATCGAGCGCGACAGCCCCCGACTCAACGGTAGCGCGGCGCCCGAGGCGACCGCGGCGGCGTTCGGGTTCGATCCGGTCGCCGCGGTCGAGCACTTGCGGCGCGCCGACCCCGCCCTCGCCGTGGTCATCGACGCGGTCGGTCCTTTTCACATGCGCCTCGACCGCACGTCCAGCCTGTTCCTGGCGCTGGCCGAGGCCATCGTCCATCAGCAGCTGACCGGGAAGGCGGCGGCGACGATCTTCGCGCGCGTGCGCGCGTTGTTTCCCCGCCCCCACGAAGAGCTGACCCCGCTGCAGATCCGCACCGCCAGCGATAGCAAGCTGCGCGGCGCCGGCTTGTCGCGCAGCAAGCTGCTGGCGCTGCGCGACCTGGCCGACAAGACCCTGGCCGGCCACCTGCCTTCGCTGTCGGAGCTCCATCACCTGGACGACGCCACCATCGTCGAACGCCTCACCGAGGTGCGCGGTATCGGACGCTGGACCGTCGAGATGCTGCTGATGTTTCGCCTGGGCCGCCCCGACGTGCTGCCCATCGACGACTACGGTGTGCGGAAGGGCTTCGCGGCTGCCTTCCGCAAACGCGACCTCCCGACGCGCGCCGCGCTGGACGAGCGCGGGCAACGCTGGCGCCCCTACCGGTCGGTGGCCAGCTGGTACCTGTGGCGCGCGGCAGAGCCGTCATTCCGCCCCCTGTCGCGACCGCGTCGCGCGCTGCCAGGCGAATCGGCGCGGGCGCGGGCACGGAGGCTCAGCGAATGAAGTCGACGCGCCCGCCGACTGCTACCATGGAGGGATTGTACTTCCGGGTCACGCAGCCGCTCGTCCTCGAACCCCTCGCGCTTGCCATCATGTTCGGCGCTCTGGCCGCCTGTGACGCGCCGCCGGACTGGTCGCCGCCTGGCGACGCCGCTGGGAGCGACGTCGTCGGTCTGGTCGATGCCCCCGCGGGTGGTGGTGACGCTGACGGCGGGAGCGAAGCTGGCGGCGGGAGTGACGCTGGCAGCGGGAGCGACGCTGGCGGCGGGAGTGACGGCGGCGGCGGCGTCCTACCCGCCGACTACAGCATCGTGGTCCTGCCCGATACCCAGTACTACGCGGCGGCCTTCCCCGACATCTTCATGGAGCAGACGCGCTGGATCGTCGACCACCGCGACGAGCAGCAGATCGGCTTCGTCCTGCACACCGGGGATGTGACCGACGACGACGGACCCGAGCAATGGGAGGTCGCCTCGCGCAGCCTGCACCTGCTGGACGGCGTGGTGCCGTACATGATCGCGGCCGGCAACCACGACTACCACACCTTGGCCGACCGCATGGGAATGGCGAACGTCTACTTTCCGCCGTCGGCGTTCACGGCCAACCCCTGGTTCGGCGGCACCTTCGAACCGGAGCACATCGAGAATGCCTTCAGCCTGATCACCGTCGGCGCGACCCGCTGGGTCGTGCTGTCGCTGGAGTTCGGACCGCGCGATGAGGCGCTCGCCTGGGCCAGCTCGATCCTGGAGGCCTTCCGGGATCGGCCGGCGATCGTGATCACCCACGCGTACCTCTATCACGACAGCTCGCGCTACAACGCGAGCGGGCCGCCGCAAAACTTCAACCCCCACGCGTACGCGATGATGGGTCAGCCGCGATCCTCGATCAACGACGGTGAGGAGATGTGGCAGAAGCTGATTGTGCCCAACCGCAATGTGAAGCTGGTCTTCTCCGGCCACGACGTCAACTTCGGCGACTTGCCGCCCGGCACCACCGGCCGGCTGTCGAGCGCGCGCCCCGACGGCAGCGTCGTGCACCAGATCCTGGCCAATTACCAGACCTGCACGGGGGCGCCGTGCGCGCTGTCGTACCAGGGAACCGTGGTGAACGGGGGCAACGGCTTCCTGCGCATCGTGCGATTCTCCGCGGTGTCGCAGACGATCTCGGTCTCGACCTACTCCCCGCACCTGGATCGCTGGCTCGACGACCCCGCGAATCGCTTCGACCTACCTATGAACTGACGATGGCTGACCGCCGCGCCCCTGGACAGCCGCGGCCAGCGCGGGCTCCTACATGGATGGGGGCCGAGCAGCCAATCCCGAGCGGGGCAAAGAGAGCACGAACATCGCCGCCGAGGTCCACACGTCGACGATCAGCTCGGTCGAGTTGAACGGCAGCGCGACCAGGGTCAGCACCAGGAACGCCGCCGCCACCACGGGCAGCGCCATCGCGACCCATCGCTCGTACAGCGCGATGGGCACCAGGCTGAACCACCCGAGCGCGATCAGCGCGCTGACTTGCTGAGCGTGGCCATCCGACGACAGGGCCACCACCGCGGCCGGCAGCGCGGTCAGAAAAAGGATCGGGAACTTCGGACCGGCGAGCAAGAACTTCGACCGAGAGGGACCGTCTGAAACGACAGACATCGGCGCGACGGGCGTTGCACTCATAACTTCATCCTTTCGGCGAGTGTCCTGGAGCCACCTGCGGTGGGGCCGGTACCCGCGAGTATTCCGTTTGAGCACGGGACGTGCCACGGTCATCATTTTTCGATCGACCTGGCGTTGGCGCATCCCGACAGGGTCACGCCCGGCCGAAAACGGCTTACCGGATCCTGGGATTCAGGCGGCAGCCTGTTGGCCGTCGCCCCCGATCGATGGTGAGCGCCAACAGCTCAAAGCTATCGCAGGCTCGCTCTCGGGCGGGCCGAACCGTAATTGCCAGTACTACGCAAGCCGTGTGCCTGGGCCCGACCGCCGGCCTACGGCCTGGGAGGCGCGGCAGGTGCGGCAGGTGCGGCAGGTAAGGCAGGTGCGGCAGGTGCGGCAGGTGCCCAGGATCCGAGGACGCTGGTCGAGCGCACGTGATCCGGCAGGTGTCGATCCAGCCGGCCCTCATACCAGCTCCACAACAGGTACAGCCCGCCGAGCAGCAGGATCGCGGTCTTCCAGGAGAAGCCGTTCTCGGCGTAGAGATCCACGCGGTCGCGACGCGAGCCCGGCGGCAGCTTGGCCACGCCGGTCAGCGTCGCGCCGAAGGGAACGTTGATGCGCGCGCGCGTGTTGACCGCCCATCCGTTGGCGTCGAGGATCGGTCCCAGATTGCGCTTGCGCAGCTTCAGGTAAGCCAGCACCACCGACGGCAGGGAGATCACCAGCACGATGGCGACGACCGCGCCGACGATCGCAGGGACGCCCAGCCGGAAGACCCCGGTGGCATAGCCGACGATCGCGGTGAGGAACGATCCGATCGCGCCGAACGCGACGCCCAGCGCCGCCACCGTTCCGATATCCATCTTCGCCGGCGGCTTGGTGGCGACCTTGCTCTTGTCCAGGTTGGCGGCGGCCTCGGCCGTGGCGTCGAGCTGCTTGTGGGTGTCGACCTCGGCGGCCGCGGCGCGCTTGGCGACCTGCTCCTCGATGAAGCGCGCGAGCTTCTTGTACGGGGAGAAGAACGCCTGTCGAACGCTGATGGGGTTGTCGATGATCCTGGTGATCGTGGCGTCCCAGTCGCGGCCTTTGCGATCGTAGAAGACGCCGTTGCGGCCCAGCATCAGATTGTCGGAGTCGCCGGCGGTGAAGGCGGCGACGATCTGCATCTTCTCGTTGGTCGCCTTGCGCGCGCAGTCGACGTAGGCGAGATAGGCGCCCGCCAGGCCGGCCATGGCGGCGTGACGACCAGGATCATCGACGGGCAGACACAACTTGCAGGCCCGCTGATCCAGGTACAGCGTGCCCAGCTGGAAGATCGCCGGCTCGCCACCATCGTAGAAGTCCTTGAAGTTGACGAAGTTGGTGCACAACTTGTAGAGATCGCGCTGATACAGCACCAGGCGTTCGAGGTTGTCGATCGCGGCTACCTCGGGCTCGAGTGCCTGATCGCGCGTCACCAGATCGGCCAGCGCCGCCTCGGCCCCGGCGGCCAGGATGGCCCGCACGCGCGTGATTCCCAGGCCGGCGACCAGCGGTCCGCGCAGGCGCGCGCGCCAGGCGACGCAGGGGTTCAGCCGTTCCTGTACGAGCCGCCAATCCTCCTCGGTCAGCGTCGCGCGCTCGCCCAGGATCGGCGCCACGGCGTCACGCCACAGCGTGGCGATCGCCGCCGCGTGCGCGGGGTTGAGGTCGGCGCCAAGCGGCAGCGGCCGGCCGGGCGCCGCCAGGGCCAGCGGGAAGTCGGCGAGCTCGGACGCGTTGGCCGACAGATCGCCGGCCAGCGCGGCGACGTAGTCATCCTCCCGGCCGTTGAGCACCGGCAAGGTGCGCGCGTCGAAGGCCGCGACCCGGCAGCGCGCGAAGTAGTCGTCGACCTTGGCGCGGATCGCCTCCAGCGCCGTCGCGGCCGCCATGGTGGGGGCCAGCCCGAGAAACAGCACGGCAGGGTCGGCCTCGCCCTCCTTGAACCAGGCGTCGTGCTCGCGCGCCTCGGCGAAGAACCTGGCGATCAACACCGGGCCCACGCCGCGCTTGCCCGAGCGATCCGGCTCCGAGCCGACGCTGGCCACGATCTCGTCGATGATCTGCCGGGTGGCGTCGTCGCGGGCCGACTCGCGGATGACCACGCCGTCGCCGTTGAACACCGTGTCGGCGAACAGCTTGACCGGATCGGCAAAGTCGAGCGCGCTCACCGCCGTGGCCTGGGCGTGGCCCAGGTTGCCCAGCACCTGCCTGGCGGCCGCGACCAGGGTTCGCCCCTCGGGGGTCGCGTCATTGATGGCGGCCAGGGGCAGCTCGGAGGCGCCGAACAACAGATCGTCGGATCGCTTGAGACCGGCGCAGGCGAACTCGACGGCGGTGAGCAGCTCGCTGGCACGGATACGGCCGTCCTTGTCGGTGTCGATGAGGGCCAGCGTGCGCGGATCCAGATCCAGGCCCGACGCCGGACAGGCCAGCGCGACCCATAGCTTCTGGTCGAGCGATCTCAGGTGAGCCAGGTCCTGGCCCGACGCGAGCCTGACCTGATCGAAGCCGCCGGCGCGAAAGAACCGCCACTTGTAAGGGCTGTTGGTCGTCATGACTGCTGGCCGATCCCCGTCGCCGGGTCAGAGGAAGGTGATGATCAAGTTGACCTCGCTGATCGTGTCCAGCTTCTCGGCGAAGAATGTGCGCGCGGGCATGAGGGAACCGGCGTTCGGCGGCGGAGGCAGCGGCGCCGGATTCTGGTCGTACTTGAGCGTGAAGCCGAACCCGATGCTGAGCTGTTTGACCAGCGTCGTGGTCAGAGCGACCTTGCCGAGCACCCGGGTGTCCTTGAAGGCACCCACGCCCGGATTCCCGCTCGACGCGTCGATGGCCCCGCCTTCCTTGTTGAGATTGAACAGCGCCTCGACGCTGGCGCTGGCTCCGGTCGCGGCGCTCAGCTTCAGGGTCTCACCGACGAAGACACGCGCCGAGTGGATGGTCACCGGATCCAGGACCTTGCCGGCCTGCTGAACGTAGCGCTCGCACGACAGGTCGTAGCCGAGCTCGGCGACGGCGAGGTGCATGTCGCTCTTGTACAGCTGGCGGCTGTAGCCGACCTGGCCGCCGCCGAAGAAGGTCTTGCCGGCGATCTTGTCGGACGCCGCCTGCGCGCTGGCGTAGGCGGCGTTGTTCGCGGTGAAGAACCGGTCGTAGCGACCCTTGCCGTAGTAGTTGTTGGTGCTGGTCACGGCCTGACGACCGATCTCGTACATCGTGGGATCCATCGCGGGCACCGCGATCCGGTTGTTGGCGCGCCCGTAGGCCCCGCCGAGCTCCAGCGCCAGCTTGTTGTTGCCTTCCTTGCGCGAGGCGCTGGCCGTCAGCGTGCCGCTCTGGGTCTGCGAGTTGCCGCTGGTGAGCACGAAGCCGCCCTTGGCCTGGGCCTTCCACTCGACCGCCTTCACCTCCTCGACCTTGCCAAACTCGAACCTGGGACTGCCTTGCGCGCGCGCGGGCACGGCGGCAAGAAAAATCCGGACAGCGGACAGCACCCCCAGAAGCGACAAGAGGAGCGGCCGCAGCGTTCTTTCCCGCGACGACGTCATGAAGCGGCACAATATCCAGCGCGCGCAACCTGTCAATTCAAGTTGTGGACGTCGCCGCGACCACCGGCGACCCTGGGCGCGCCGCCTCCTCGGTCCCGGTTGACGATGCAGAAACAGAAGGCTCGGGCTTGCGTTCAGAGCGGGCGCGCGCCATTGATCGAGGTGTCGAGGTGACCATGACGCTGATGAGCACCCGCACCTGGGACGACTGGATCCGCGAGTATGCGCTCAGCCATCAACACCCGGTCAACCGGCGCTGTCACACGATCGGCATTCCGCTGATCGCGCTGTCGGTGCCGCTGTTTGCCGCGGCGCTCGCCGTGCACCGGCTGTGGCCGCTGCCCGTGGCGTTGTTCGTCGTGGGCTGGATCTTTCAGTTCGTCGGACACGCCTACGAAGGCAAGGGGCCCGAGTTCATGAAGGACTGGCGCTTCCTGTTCGTGGGCCTGCGCTGGTGGCTGGCCAAGGTCCGCGGCCGGGCCTGACGACTGCCTCGCAATCCGTCCGACCTTCTGTTTGTCGGGTCCTCCCCGTGCCACTTCCGCGTCTTCGGCCGGAGTCCCTCCACTTGCGCTATCTTGTAGGGCTTCATGTCCGTCGACGTAGAAAAGCTCAGACGCGAGGTGGCGAGCCGGCGCACCTTCGCGATCATCTCGCACCCGGACGCCGGCAAGACCACGCTCACCGAGAAGGTCCTGCTCTACGGCGGCGCGATCCACCTGGCCGGCTCGGTCAAGCAGAGTCGCGGAGGCAGCCGCGCCGCCACCAGTGACTGGATGGAGATCGAGCGCCAGCGCGGGATCTCGATCTCGACCAGCGTGCTGCAGTTCGAGTACCGCGGGCGGCAGATCAACCTCCTCGACACCCCGGGCCACAACGACTTCAGCGAAGACACCTACCGGACCCTGGCCGCCGCCGATTCGGCGGTCATGTTGATCGACAGCGTCAAGGGGGTCGAGCCGCAGACCATCAAGCTGTTCCAGGTCTGCCGCATGCGCGGCATCCCCATCATCACCTTCATCAACAAGCTCGACCGCGGCGGCAAGGAACCGCTCGACCTGCTCGACGAGATCGAGCGCGTGCTGGGCATCCCGTGCAGCCCGGTCAACTGGCCGATCGGATCGGGCCAGAGCTTCTACGGCGTCTTCGACCGCTGGACCACGCGCGCGCTGCACTTCGAACGCGCCGACGGCGGCTCGCGCCGGGCGCCGATGACCGAGGTTGCGCTCGGCGACCCGGACATCGAGGAGGCGCTGGGGCCCACCCGGTACCGCCAGCTGGGCGACGAGCTGGCGCTGCTCGAGACCGCGGGCAACGCCTTCGACACCGACCTGTTCCTGCGTGGCGGGGTCACGCCGGTGTTCTTCGGCAGCGCCATGAACAACTTCGGCCTCGAGCCCTTCCTGGACCACTTCGTGGATCTGGCGCCGCCACCGCGCCCGCGCAACACCTCGACCGGACCGATGCCGCCCGACGAGCCCCGCTTCTCCGGCTTCGTGTTCAAGATCCAGGCGAACATGGATCCCAACCATCGCGACCGGGTCGCCTTCGTGCGCGTGTGCTCGGGACGGTTCACGCGCGGGATGGACGTGACCCACGTGCGCACCGGCAAGACGCTGTCGCTGACGCGCCCGCTGCAGTTCATGGCGCAGGAGCGCACGACCATCGAAGAGGCGTTCTCGGGCGACATCATCGGTCTGTGGGACGCCGGCAATCTGCGCATCGGCGACACGCTGTGCGAAGGCGAGCCGGTGGAGTTCGAGGGCATCCCGCGCTTCTCGCCCGAGCACTTCGTGCGCGTGCGCCTGACCGATCCGCTCAAGCGCAAGCAGCTCAAGAAGGGGCTCGACCAGCTGTCCGAGGAGGGCGCCGTGCAGCTGTTCTTCGACCGCCTGCGCCTGGAGCGGGAACCGGTGCTGGGCGCGGTGGGCGTGCTGCAGTTCGAGGTCATCCAGGCCCGCTTGAAGTCGGAGTACGGCGTCAACGTCGGCTTCGACCGCCTGCCCTATGTTCACGCGCGCTGGATCGAGGGGCAGCCGGTCAACCTGGACAAGTTCGAGCGACCCGGCTCGACCACGTCGGTGCTGGACGTCGAGGGCCGGCCGCTGGTGCTGTTCGCCAACGAGTGGTCGATGCGCACGGCGATCAACGACAACCCGCAGCTGACCTTCATCGCCGCCGTGCAGCCGGGGCGCACCGCGCGCCCCGCGGCCTAGCGTCGAGCCGGTGTATAGTGGGCGACGCATGAAAGAGACCGACCGGGACCGCCTGCCGCTCATCGCCGATCTCCTCATGGACGCCGCGCACGCCGACCACCAGCTGGCCGGCGAGGAGAAGGCGGCGGTGCGCCGGCTGCTGCGCGAGGTGATGGGCGCCGACGCCCTGCCCATGGATCTCGACTTTCGCATCGACGAGTTCTCGCCTTCGGCGTTCGACCTGGTACGGACCGGCGATGCCTTCGCGCACGATTCGCTGGCGCAGAAGCGTCGCCTCATCGAGCTGTGCGCGGCCGTGCACGCCGCCGACGGCGAGCTCGACATGGCCGAGGACGAGCACCTGCGCCGCGTGGCCGCCGCGATCGGTCTGCCCACCGCCCAGTTCCAGGATCTGGTCGTCGACATCCTGGAGGACGTCGAGAACCTCGAGGTCGACGCCGAAGATCTCGAGCAACTGCGCCGCGGTTGAGGACAATGCGGCGGACCGCTGGCGAGCGGTGACTGGTTGTTGGGCGGGATCCTCCGCGATACGGCTCGCGCGTGCCTCGACGCTCGCAAGGCCTGCCCCCTCCCTATCCCTCCCCCGAGTACGTCGAGTACGGGGGAGGGGACCGGAGGGGAGGCGAGGCCGCCACTTTCGTGCGTGGGGGTGGCACCCGTCCTCGGGTGCGCCGAGACTCTCCCGCGGCGGACCGCGGGCGGGGGTGACTGATTCTTGGGCGTGCGGTGAGTTCGGCCGCTCAGCGCCGCGGGGTCGCGCCGCGGTGGACGGCGCGCGTCGCCGGCGCGTGGCTGCGGTTGGGGCTTCCGGTGCGGGTCGCGGCCGACGCCTGATCCGACGCCGCGCAGACCGCATCGACCAGACCACGGCCGCAGGTACCGGCGTAGGTCTCGCGTCTCTGGCCAGGCCAGGCGGCCTCGATGGTCTTCGCGCCACAGTCGACCAGCGCGGTGAAGATCTGATCGCCGGGAATGGCGACGCGCGCGCGCGGCGCCGACCAGCGGAACAGGGTGACCGCGCCGTAGTCGCGCAGCGAGGCGCGGTCGAAGACCAGCGCGCTGCCGTTCTTGATCTCGCAGGCGATCTGCCACTGGCCGCGCGGCGAGCTCGCGTCGCCGGGCTCGTCGGCACCCTCGCCGGTGGATTCCTCGGCGCCCATCTCGGGCGCCAGCACGCTGGCCAGATCGCCGCCGTTGGCTTCGTCGTCATCCACCAGACGCGGCAGCGCGGCCGCCGAGACCTCGTCGGTCGAGACCGGACGATCCCGGATCGTCTCGCCCGGCTCACGCCCGAACACACTCGCCAACGCCACCACCGCCACCGCCATCGCCTTCATGATCAGCTCACCATCGCCATCGAGATCGTCAAACGAACCGCCATCACCCGGAACGCCAACCCGAACATCTCGGGTGCTCTACATCGGTCCCATGATCCGGCATCTTGAGGTATGGAGCGCGTCATCGCCAGCGATGACAAATAACTTTTCCCTTTGTTCATGATCGCGAAACAACCGGGTTACCAGATGCGGGAAAACCGTCCGAGAAGTCGCGCGATTGTCGTTCGCTAACGTCTTTTTGACACGTGTGATTCGACCAGCGCCAGGAACGTGTCGGCGGCCTTGGTGGCGAGGCGCGTCGGGTTACGCAACGCGAACACATCGCGCGTCGGTGTCGGGTCGCCGAGTCCGACCGCGCACAGGCGATCGTCCTGCGCGGGCAGATAACGCTCGGGCAAGATCGTGATCAACCTCCCTGCGCGGACGATCTCGCGCAGACCCTCCCCCGAGTCGAGGGTGACGACGACACGCGGGACGAACCCGGCGCGCTCGCAGGCGCTGTGCACCACCGTGGCGGTGTAGGTGCCGGCCGGAACCAGCGCCAGCGCCCGCTCGCGTAGCGCCGCCATCGCGATGCGCCGCTTGCGCGCCAGCGGATCCGATCGGTGCACGATGGCGACGAACCGCTCCTGATAGAGTCGGCGCACCGCCAACCCGACCAAGGTCTCGGGCGGCGCGCCGGCGACGAAGCCCAGCTCCTCACCGCCCTGGCGCACCGCCTGAGCGATCGCCTCGGCCGGGTGGGTGCGCACGGCCAGCCGGATGCCAGGATAGCGGGCCACGAAGCTGGCGATCGGCGTGGGCAGCAGCGTGGCGTTCAAGCTCTGGATCGAGCCCACCAGCAGCTCACCGCGCTGCAGGCCGTTCAGCGCCGCCAGATCGGCGCCGAACCCCGACACCGCCGCCAGCGCCTCCTGCGCGCGCCCGCGCAGGAGCTGCCCGGCCGCCGTGGGCCGCAACCGCTCGCGCGGCCGTCGATCGAGCAGGCGCACTCCCGCCTCGCGCTCGAGGCGAGCCAGCGCGTGCGACAGCGTCGGCTGGGCCACGTGGACGGCGCGCGCCGCCGCGGTCACGCTGCCATGTTCGACACAAGCCAGGAAGTAGGCCAGGTCGCGGAGCTCCATGCGGGCATTAAACCCTCGAATCGAATCGATTCGACGAATCATTCGATGAATGGGGTGGAGATCGGCCCGCTGAGCCCCGGGTCACAACCGGTCGTGCCGACGCCGCAACCAGCTGCAGCGGCTACATGTCGACCGACGAGGGCGACCAACCCACACGTCATCATCACCTGGCTGCAACCTCTGGGGGCGCGGGCGCGCGGCGCTCAGCTGCGCAGCTTGTAACCGGTCGCCAGCATCCAGGCCGCCAGCGCCAGCGAGAGGACGCCGATCCCGCCGGTGACCACCAGCCCCAGCCAGGGCGACGAGCCGGCCGAGCCGACGACGCCGTAGCGCAGACCCTCGACCATGTACAGCACCGGGTTGACGCGGCTCACGTAGCTCCACGGCGGCGGCAGCATCTCCGCGCTGTAAAAAACGCCGCCCAGGAAGGTCAGCGGCGTGATGATGAACGTCGGCACGATGTTGAGCTGTTCGAACTTGTCGCTCCAGATCGCTACCACCAGCCCCACCAGGCCGAATGTCGCCCCGACCAGGAACCCGAACAGCAGCACCCAGATCGGATGGCTGACGTCGAAGCCGGTGAACAGCGCCGAGATCACCCACACCACGCCGCCGACCAGCATCCCGCGCAGCACGGCGGCCAGGATGAATGCCAGCAACAGGTCGAGGACGCCGAGCGGCGCCACCAGCAAGTCGACGATGGTCCCCTGCAGCTTGGCGATGAACATCGAGGACGAGGTGTTGAGGAAAGCGTTCTGGCTCAACCCGAGCAGCATGAGCCCGGGCACGATGAACCGATCGTAAGCGACTCCGTCGACCTCACGCACGCGGCCACCCAGCGCGTAGCCGAAGACCAGGAAGTAAAGAGCGGTGGTCACCACCGGCTGCGCCAGCGTCTGACCCGGCACGCGCAGGAAGCGTCGCGTCTCCTTGATGAACAGCGTGCGAAAGCCGATGGCGTTCACCTCGCCCCTCCCGCCCCGCCGCCGGTCAGCGCCAGGAAGACCTGCTCCAGCGAGGGTTGCTCGGTGTCGATGTCGGCGACCGGCGGATCCATGGCCGCCAGCCGCGCCAGCAGCGCCGCCGGTGACCCCGCGCCCAGCGGGCAGGTGACGACACAGCCGCTGGCGTCGACCGCGGCGCCGAGATCGACGAGCCACGGCGGCAGCACCGGCCCTGCCGCGCCGCCGCTGACCGGCGCCGCAAACCGCAGGCGGATCTGCTTGCGCCCGAAGCGCGCCAGCATGGCCGCCGTGGTGTCGAGGCCGACCAGCTTGCCGTGATCGATGACCGCCACGCGGTCAGCCAGAGCCTCCGCCTCCTCGAGGTAGTGCGTGGTCAGCACGATGGTCGTGCCCTGTTCGCGCAGCTCGCGCACGTAGCTCCACAGGTCGCGCCGCAGCGCCACGTCGACGCCCGCGGTCGGCTCGTCGAGGAAGACCACGCGCGGGCGGTGCACCAGCGCCTTGCCGATCAGCAAGCGACGCTTCATCCCGCCCGACAGCGCGCGCGTGTTGGTGTCGGCCTTGGCGGACAGGTCGAGCGCCCGCAGCACCTCGTCGACGCGGCCGGCGTCCGGGCGTTGCCCGTAGTAACCCATCTGGAACGCCAGCACCTCGCGCGGGGTGAAGAAAGGGTCGAAGTTCACCTCCTGCGGGACCAGGCCGACCAGCTTGCGCGCGGCGATCGCGTCGCCCACCACGTCGTGGCCCAGCACGCGGGCCCGGCCCGAGGTGGCGCGCACCAGGCCGCAGACGATCGAGATCCAGGTCGTCTTGCCGGCGCCGTTGGGCCCGAGCAACGCGAAGATCTCGCCGCTCTGGATCGAGAGCGAGACGCCGCCGAGCGCGGTCAGCCGGTCATAGCGCTTGTGGAGATCCTCGGTCTCGACCGCCGCGGGTGGTCCGTTCATCGGAACCCGCGATGCCTACCACATCTCGACCAGTTTGCGCGGGACCTTTCTTCTTGTCGCGGTCGCGGCCGGCGTCAGACGGTGGCTCGGGGCGCGGACCATCGAGCGTCCGGCCGGGCATCCGGCTGGTCGTCCGGCCGGTCGTCCAGCTCGGTGGATCGCTGGCGGGGAATGACTCGTCGCTCGCCTCGTCGATCTCGTTCTCGTCTTGATCCGGCGGCGTGGATCGGTCCGCGGTCTTGTTGTCCTGGGCCATGACTCGCCTCTGCTCGAACATAAGTCCCGACCCCCGCCAGGTCCACCCGCGGCCCAGCTCAGCCGGCCCGGAACTGAAAATCACGCTCGCGCACCACGGCGCGCTCTTCGAGATCGACCAGGAAGGCCCGGCCTTCGCCCACCATCCCGTTGAAGGTCAGCAGGTACCAGACGTCGACGCCCCAGCGCACGTGACCGCTCTCGCACGGCGGTGACCACTCCGCGGGCTCGAGGTCGCCGAGCGCGGCCGGGCGAATCTTGGCCTTGGCGCGCAGCTCCCGGAACGGGTCGGACGACCTCACGATCTCGACCGCCTGCTCGGCCGGCGCTTGCTGGATCTCGCGACGCCACTCACTGATGAGCCGCAGCCGCGACGGATTGCCGCTCAGGTCCAGCTCGGTCTCGTACGCCTCGTCGGCGGGCAGGCCGATGAAGTCGGGGACGTCGAACTCGGGGAATAGATCCTCCTTGGCGATCTCGGCCAGCCGATCGTCCAGCGCGCGCTGCGCGTCGCGCCGGCGGTCTTCCGAGTAGTGGGCGTATAGCCGCAACATCGCCTGGCGCGACGGCAGGCGATGGTCCCAGTCGACCATCCAGTCGGCCGCGACATATTGCCCGCCGCCGAACGGCACCAGCGGTGGAAGGGCGGCGGCCAGGCGCGTCCCCTCGTCCGGGCGCGCCAGCAGCCCCTGCTGCGCCAGCCGAGCGTGCACGCGCAAATCGGTGCGCAGGAGGTCGCGGAGATCGATGGCCATCAGCGAACGCCATCTTAGGGGGTTTCCCCCTAACCGTCGACAGCGACGACCGCCAGGATCCGGTCAAGGAACCTGAGCCGGCGCGCCGGCGGCGCGCGGCTCGGACGACCCTGCTCCTGCTCCTGCTGCCGCTGCCGCTCCCGCTCCCGTTCCAGCTCCCGCTCCTGCTCCCGCTCCCTCCTGGCCGGGAACGCTGCGCAGCCAGAAAGGGCCCTGTCCGCGGCTGCGCCACCAGGCGATCGCCTCGCCGGATTGCAGCTCGACGTCGGGCGCGCCGGGCGTCGGTTCACCCAGCGCCCCGGCCAGGTCGCGGATCGTCTGCGCGGGCGCCCGTCCGATGGCGAAGATCGCGTCGACCGCCGACACGATGGGCGGCGGCACCGAGCCAGCGCGCCGGGTCATCAGCAGCAGGCTCGTCAGGTCCTGGCTGCGCCGGAGCGCGCCCAGATCCCAGCCGGCCGGCACCAACTGATCGATCTCGTCGACGACCAGCCAGTGCGGGCGTCCAATTCGCGCCCGCATCTCCTGCAAGCGCGCAAACAACGACTCGAAGAAGCGCGGCCGTTCGGCGGGCGCGACGCCGAGCAAGTTGATGACCGCGTTCTGCCCAGGCTTGTCCAGCACCTCGACGATCTCGTCCAGCTCCGGCGCGTGCTCCGCGCCACCCAGCAGGACCGCGGCGTGCTGGTCGAGGTAGTCACCCGCGACATCGACGATGCAATGCTGGAGGAGCCGCTTGCCGAGCCGCTCGAGCAGGCCGCTCACGAAGGCCGAACGGCTGGCGCCCGACGCCCCGGCCACCAGCACCGCGCTGCCGTGAGCGGGCACGCGCACCGTGTGCCCGTCGGCGTCGGTGCCAACCGGGACGTCGTGGCGATCCAGCGCGGGCGCGAGGTCGGCGAGGTCGCCGGCGATCAGCCGCTGGATCAGCTCGCGCACGCCCGCGCCGTTGCCCTCGGCCGTGACCAGATCAGCGCGCTGCTTGAGCGTGGGGACGGCATTGGCGACGGCGACCGCGAATTCGCAGCTGGCCAGCAGCGCGTGGTCGTTCTCGGCGTCACCGATCGCGACCACGTTGTGAGGCGACAACTTCAGATCGTCGAGCGCGGCGGCCAATCCGGTGGCCTTGTTGACACCGGACGGGAGCAGCATCACCGAACCCTTGTTGAAGATGACCTGCAGCTCCAACCCGAGCTGCTGGATCACCTCCAGCGCCGCCACCTCGTGAGGCCGCTCGGTGGCGACGATGACTCGACCGACGTCGAGCGGCTCGACGCCGCGCTGGCGCAGCCGCTGTACCAGCTCGGGCGGCGGCGGCTCGGCCAGGGTGCGCGCGTGCCGCGTCGCTGGCACATAGACCACGGCGCCGTTCTCGGCGACGATCATGTCGAACAGCTCGATGTCGGGGCAGATCGCCAGCAGGTCAGCGACCTGGCGGCCGGTCACCATCACGGGACGGCGTCCGCTCGCGCGCAGCGATCGGATCGCGTCGCTGGTCGCAGGCGCGATGCGGCCGTCGGACGCGAGCGTGCCGTCATAGTCGCAGGCCAGCGCGTGGTATCGCATCCCTACATGGATAACGCCGACCGCCCGGGAAGGAAGGCGTCGCCCGCCACGGTGTAAGCTCGCGCGGTGTTCTCGACGCGCCTACCCTGGGAGCGGCCGGAAAATCCTCTGGCCCGCGCCGAGCGCGCGCGCCGGGCCGCCGGGCTGCCGCTCCACGACCTCACCGAATCGAACCCGACGCGCGTGGCGATCGCGTACCCCGAGGCCGGGCTGCGTGACGCGCTGGCGGCGGCCGCCGCCCGACCGTACCAGCCGGAGCCGCTCGGCCTGCGCAGCGCGCGCGAGGCGGTCGCGGTCGACTACCAGCAGACCTACGGCGTGACCCTCGACGCCGGCCGGCTGGTGCTGACCGCGAGCTCGAGCGAGTCCTACGCGCTGCTATTCAAGGTGCTCTGCGATCCAGGAGACGCGATCCTGGTTCCAGAGCCGAGCTATCCGCTGTTCGAGTACCTGGCGGCGCTCGAGGGCGTGCGGCCCGTCGGCTATCGCCTGGCCTACGACGGTGGATGGCACATCGACTTCGACAGCCTGGCGGCCGCGCGCGCTCGGGCCGCCGCCGCCGGCGCGCGGGTGGCCGCCCTGGTGATCGTCAACCCCAACAATCCCACCGGGTCCTTCGTGACCGAGGCCGATCTCGCGCGCCTGGGCGACATCGCCGGGGCTGCCGACCTGGCCGTGATCTCCGACGAGGTCTTCGCGCCCTACCGTTTCGCGGGCGCCGCGGGCGCCGTGAGCCTGGCGGCGGTGTCGCCCGCGCTGTGCCGGCGGGCGCTGGTCTTCAGCCTGGGTGGTCTGTCCAAGGCCTGTGGCTTGCCGCAGCTCAAGGTCGGGTGGATCGCCGCCGGTGGCCCGGCAGCCGCGGTGCAGGGGGCGCTGGCGCGTCTCGAGCTGGTGGCCGACACCTATCTCTCGGTGGCGGGCCCGGTGCAGCACGCGCTGCCGCTCCTGTTGCCGCTGGGCGCCCAGATCCGCGAGCAGATCCAGGACCGGGTGCGATCCAATCGCGTGGCGCTGCGGGCGGCCGTCTACGCGGACTCGCCTTGTTCCTTGCTGGAGGCGGCCGGAGGCTGGACCGCGATCCTGCGCGTCCCGGACCTGCAGGCCGGCGACGGGCGGCCCGGCGACGAGCGCTGGGCGCTGACGCTGCTGGCCGAGGACGGCGTGCTGGTCCACCCCGGTCACCTCTTCGACATGCCCCCGGGCGCCTATCTGGTCGCCAGCCTGTTGCCGCCGCCCGGAGGATTCGTGCCGGCCGCGACCGCTCTGATCGCCCGTTGCAGCCAATCCGTACCATAATGCGCCGGTGCTCCTCGTCCCGGCTTACGCCGTGGTCGTCGCCGCCCCCGCCGGCCCGGACCAGGGTTGCCCGTCGCCGCGCCAGATCACCGAGGCGCTGATGGCGCACATCCCCGCGGTGGTGGTGTCGGCCGACGAGGCCTCGACCCCCGGCGTCCTCAAGCTGACCGTCACCGGGGGTGGGCCGTTACCCTTGCGGGTCGAGCTGACCGACCAGGGCGGCGAGGCGCGCCTGTACCGCAGCCTGACCGTGGCCGAGCGCAGCCGCGCCCTGGATTGCCCCGCGCTGGCCGACACGGTGGCGCTGATCGTCGAGCGCTTCCTGCACGACCTGGGCTACGAAGCGCCGCCCAGCCCGCCCCCGCCGCCCAGGGAGCCGCCCCGGGAGAACCTGTCCCGGGGCCCCCCGGCGCCGCCGACCGGGCCCAGCCGGGTCGACATCTTCGCGGGGGGTGCTTGGCGCGGAGCGTCCACCGCCGAAACCAATGACTTCGAGGCGGGCCTGGGGCTGGGGTTCGAACGGGGACTCTTTGGCCGGCGAGTGGCCGCGACCTTCACCGGCGGCATCTCCACCTCGTGCTGCACCGCGTACCTCATGGATAACGT
This sequence comes from Polyangia bacterium, assembly GCA_035696125.1. Lineage (GTDB taxonomy): Bacteria > Myxococcota_A > Polyangia > Fen-1088 > Fen-1088 > DASRQZ01. The sequence goes on along the minus strand of DASRQZ010000056.1, from coordinate 112,635 downwards.
GACCGCGACCCTGTACCGGATCCCGGTCCGCCTGGGCCTCTTCCTCCCGTTCCTGGTCGGGCCGGGATGGTTCGAGCCCGGCGTGCGGATCGCGGTAGATTGGTTATTTATTTCAAGGAGTTGGGGCACGAAACACGACAGCTACCTGTGGGCGAGCCCGGGCGGCGAGGCGGTGGTGGCGTTCCGCGTTCCCATGCTGAAACGTCTCTTCGCCCGGCTGGCCGTTTCCGGCGGGGCCGCCTTGCCCTATGATGTGAGGACCCCGGACATGGCCGGGCGGCGGGTCTTTGGCCAGCCGCGTCTTTATGTCAAATCCGGATTGGAAGTCGGCTTTTCTTTTCAATGACGAAAAGGGACTTGGACGCCATCTAACAATCATAGAAGGAGATAACTTGCGAACCGTCGAGCTCACAAACGCTGTCCGACGGGCCCCGTCCGCCGGGCCTCCCGATGGCGATCTCGTGGCCCGATGCCGGCAGGGGGACCGCGGGGCGTGGCGTCTCCTTTATGAACGGCACGCGCCGACCGTTCATCGTTTCATCTGCGCGCTGGGCGTGCCCGAGCCCGAACGCGAAGACGCCTGCCAGGAGGTCTTCATCGCGATCTACCGCAGCCTCGGCCGGTTCCGGGGCGACGCGCGCCTGTCGACCTGGATCTATCGCATCGCCGCGCGCGGCGCGAACCGGCTGGTTCAGCGCCGCCGCCTGAACGCGCTGCTATCGACGCTGCTGCTGCGCGAGCCCGCGCCCGCGCCCGCACCGGATCCGTCGGAGAAGACCGCGCGCGTGCACCTGCTCGACGACATGCTGAAACGCCTGCACCCCAAGAAGCGAACGGTGCTGGTGCTGTTCGAGATCGAAGGGCTGCCGATCGAGGAGATCGCCCGCGTGGTCGGGTGCCCGGAGAACACGGTCTGGTCGCGCCTGCACCACGCGCGCGCCGAGCTGGCCAAGATGGCGATGATGGCCAGCCGGAGGGCCCAATGAGCAACAACCGGGCACCCTGGCTCAGTGAACCGGCCAACGAGGCCGAAGCGCAACTGGCCGCCGGGCTGGAAGAAGCGCGCGCGCGGCTACCCGACGAGGTGACTCTTCGTCGCCTGTGGAGCAAGGTCGCCAGCCCGGAGCTGGAACGGCCGTCGCGGTCGCGCTGGCCCTGGTTCGTCAGCGGGGTGGTGACCAGCTCCGCCCTGGCAGTGGTGCTGGCCGTCTGGCTGGTCCCGTCGCGACAGCGGGAGCGTCAGCCCGTACGTATCGTGTACGGAACCGTCGAGACGCCCGCGGCCGGGATGGCCCCGCGCAACGTCAGCGATGAGACGCGTCGGGCTTCTGATGCCAGCAGGCTGGCCGAGGAGCTCCCGCCCGAGATCGAGGCCACGCCACCGGAACCCGCCGCGGATCTCGCGCCGGCCCCGTCCGTCAGGGCGCCCGCGCGTTTCAACACCGGTCCCCGCCAGGTGCGCCGTTTCCGGCTGCGGGGCGGCGCGGTCGCCAAGCTGTTGCCGTCCTCGTCGATGACCGTGGTGGCGCAGAACGACACCAACGATCGCCCGGCCGTGGAGAAGGGCAACGTCAGGTTCGCGGTTCCCCACCAGGCGCCGGGGCACAACTTCTCCGTGACCGCCGGTCCCTATCGCATCGTGGTGATCGGGACCAAGTTCCGCCTGCACGTCGAGGCGAGCCACGTCGCGGTCTCGGTCGACGAGGGAGTGGTCGAGGTGTGGCAAAAGCACCGGCTGGTGCGCCTGGCCTCGGGCGATTCCTGGTCGAGCCTCTCGGAGCGCGGTGGCGTGGCGTTCGAAGGCTCCGCGAGCGGGCCCCCCGAACCGATGGTGGCACCGCCCGCGGCGACGCCGCCCGTGACCGCGGCGCCGCCGGTCGTGCCGCCACCGGCACCAGCTCCGGTGTCGGCAGCGGCGCCAGCGCCGACCGTCAGCGACCCGATGCTGGAGGCGCGCGCGCTGCTAGCCGCCGGCGACCCCTATCGCGCGCTGGACGCCTACCGGGCCGCCATCGCGCGTGGCGGCCCCACCGCCCAGAACGCCGAGTACGAGATCGGCAGGGTCATCCGCGACCGCCTGCGCCAGCCCAGCGACGCCATCGCGGCCTGGAAGCGCTACCGGACCCAGCACCCGAACGGCCTGCTGCGCGTCGAGACCGACGTCTCGATCATCGAGACCCTGGTGTCTTCCGGCGATGCCGGGGGTGCCCTCGGCGAGGCCAACGACTTCCTCAAGCAACACCCCGACAGCGAGCGGCGCGCCGAGATTGCTCGCATCGCCGGCGACCTGTACCGCGAGCGCGGCGACTGCGAGCACGCCGTGAGTAGCTACCAGACCGCGCTGGCGGCGTCGCGCACCCGGGAGATCACCGAGTATGCCACCTTCCACCGCGGCGCCTGTTTGATGACCCTTGGCGACTCCAGCGGCCGCGTCGCCCTGGAAGAGTACCTGCGCGCCTGGCCCAAGGGTCGGTTCAGCCGCGAGGCCACGCGCCTGTTGCAAACCACGGCGGTCACCGCAAGTACGCCATGACGCCCCGGACGGGAGCCGGCGGCGCTGCGGTCCTCCTCGCAGCGCTGTTCCCCGCGGCCTGCCTGCAGACCAAGGTGCTACCTCCGCCCCCGGGGCAGACTTCTTCCGGTGCCGGAGGGGGCGGTGGCGTCGTTTCGGGTGGCGGCGGCACCAGCGGCACCGGCGGCGCCTTTGTCGGCGGTGTCGGCGGTGCCGGCGGTGACAGCGACGGCGGGCAATGTCCGAACGGACCGGGTTCACCCTTGCGGCTGACCCACTCGTCGCCGACGGTGATCTTCGCGGTCGATCACTCCGCGTCGATGATGACGACCCGCCTGCCGCCCAACAATTCGAATCGACTGGAGGTCGTGCAAGCGGTGATCAAGGAACTGCTCCCGTTCTCCGACCGGGCGAACTTCGGCTATCTGGAATTTCCCCAGTTCGACCGGAGGGGCTTCTGTTCGATGAACAGCTGCTGTGTCACCAACGTGTTTCTCAACAGCCCCTCCAGCATCCGCGACGCCATCGACCGTTGCGCCAACGCGGGACCGGGCTGCCTGTCTCAGATGGACGCGAACAACACCCCCACGGTCCCGGCACTGAACCAGGTGAACGATCTCTTCAGAACGCTGGATTTGAGAGACCCGCAAAAGATCGTGCTGCTCCTCACCGACCACGAGCCGGCGTCCTGCGGATCGTCGAGTGACCCTTGCGATGAGGCGGCGCAAGTGATCAACAAGCTCGACAACACCCTCAACGTGCTCACCTACGTGGTGGTGGTCGGCGACAGCGTCCAGAACGACAACGGAGCGAGCGCGTGTCTCAACCTGATGGCGGGGGCCAGTGGGGCCCGCCGTCCCGGGCCGCTCGCCTACTATTCGGCGGTGAACGAGGGCCAGGTTCGCCAGGCCATGAACGACCCGGTGATGTCGTCGATCTGCTCCGCGCAGGTGGAGGATACCTTCGCCGACGCGAGTCGCGTCGTGGTCGACATCGACAGCCAGCCGATCCCGCGGGATCCGACCAACACGGACGGCTGGAACTTCACCAGGCTGACCAACGGACGCCAGGCGATCGTCTTTTACGGCGAAGCCCGCAAGAAGTTCCTGAATGCCACCGACAGCACCCAGATCCAGAAGGTCCACGCCACCGTCTGTCCCCACTGACGCCGCCTCGCCGTTCCTTCTCCGCACCAGGCGCCCGTTCTTTTTTTTGGCGGGTGTGTGTCGGGGTTGGGCACTAACTCCCCACATCCCCCCAGCCCGGAGCACCGCGGGCATGTATTAACGGAATGGTTCGGAGGAAACATGACGCGGACATCCTGTCTCTCGATACTGTCAAGCGCGGCGCTGGTCGCGGCCCTCGCCGCGTATGGCTGCGGTAGCAACACCACGATTGGCCCCGGCACCGGGGGACACAGCGGGGGATCCGGGGGCAAGATGGACAGCGGCGCGATCATCATCACCGGCCTGGGTGGCCAGCTGGGCACCGGCGGCCGGTCGGGCGCGGACGCGGGCGTCAACGCGTGCATGAACAACGCCCCCTGCACCGCCGGCTTCACCTGCGAGCTGGCGTGCGTCGTCAACGGCGTCGCCGGCGTGCGCAACTGCACCTGCGGTGGCGGTGGCACGCTCAACTGCCCCGGCAACAACGCCGGCTGCATCCGTCCCCCGCAGGACGCCGGCTTCAACATGATGTGCATGAACAACGCCCCCTGCACGGCCGGCTTCACCTGCAACATGAATTGCAACGTCAACGGCGTCGCGGGCATGCGCGCCTGCACCTGCGACGCCAACGGCATGCTCAACTGCCCCGGTAACGCCGCCAGCTGCATCCGTCCCGACGCGGGAATCGACGCGACCCCGGTGGACGCCCAGCGGCCGCCGGTCGACGCGCCCCGCGACGTCCCCGTCTCGGTCGACAGCGGCCCGGGCTAGCGATTCAGGTGAACCTGGCGACCCCGACGAACTGTCGTCAGCTATCAGTCTTCAGTCGTCAGTGGGGGATGCTGGACGGCGTTCGAGCCACCGCTCGACTCCGTCGCCTCTTCCTGTCGACTGAAGACTGACGACTGACGACTCCTAGTGGGCGCGCGCCAGCGCCTGCTCCAGGTCGGCGATCAGATCGCCGCCGTCCTCGATCCCCACCGACAGCCGGATGAGCCCATCGCTGATGCCCAGCGCCGCGCGCCGGTCGGGCGGGATCGAGGCGTGGGTCATGATCGCCGGGTGCTCGGCCAGCGACTCGACGCCGCCCAGCGACTCGGCGCACACGAACAGCTCCACCGATCGGAGCAGCTTGCGCGCGCGCCGCAGGGTGCGCGGGCCGTCGTTGCGTAGCTCGAAGCTGACCATGCCGCCAAAGCCTGACATCTGGCGGCGCGCCAGCGCGTGCTGCGGATGCGAGCGCAGGCCGGGATAGATCACGCGCGCCACCTCGCGCCGGGTCTCCAGCCAGCGCGCGACGCGCAGGGCGTTGTCCTGGTGGCGCCGCATGCGCACCGCCAGGGTCTTGGTCCCGCGCAGCACCATGAAGCTGTCGAACGCCGGCTGGCTGCCGCCCATGGCATTTTGAAGAAACGCCAGGCGATCGCGCAGCACGCCCGCGCCTGGCCCCGGGCCGACCACCACCGCGCCACCGACGATATCGGAGTGTCCGTTCAGGTACTTGGTCGTCGAGTGCACCACCAGGTCGGCGCCCAGCGCGAGCGGACGCTGGAAATACGGGCTCATGAAGGTGTTGTCGACAGCGAGCAGCACGCCGCGCGGCCGGCACACCGCGGCGACGGCGCGGATGTCGGCCAGCCGCAGCAGCGGGTTGGTCGGGGTCTCGATCCAGCACAGCTTGGTGCGCGGCGTGATGGCGGCCGCCACCGAGCGCGGATCGCGCGCGTCGGCGTAGACGAAGCGCAGCCCCAGGCGCTGGAAGACCTTGTCGAACAGGCGGAAGGATCCGCCGTACAGATCGTCGCCGGCGACCACCTCGTCGCCGGCCGACAGCAGCGACAGGACCGCGGTCGACGCCGCCAGGCCGGCGTTGAAGCACAGCCCGAAGGCGCCGCCCTCCAGCGCCGCCAGGTTGGCCTCGAGCGCATACCGGGTCGGGTTCTGGGTGCGCGAGTACTCGAACCCGGTGTGCTCGCCCGGGCCCTTCTGCGCGTAGGTCGAGGTCAAGAAGATCGGCGGCATCACCGCGCCGGTGATCGGCTCGGGACTCTGGCCGGCGTGGATGGCCAGCGTGTCGATGTGCAGCGCACGCGGCGCTCGGGGCGCGCCGCGCCTGCGCCGGCCGCCCGCGCGCGCCGCCGCCATGGTCAGACGATGGTCCCGCGCCGCTCGGCGAGGTACTCGATGAGATCGATCTTGGTGATGACTCCCACGATCTCGTCGCGCTCCTCGACGACCACGATCTTGGCGTCGTTGAAGATATTGCGCAGCAAGTGCACGCGCGTCGCCGGCGTCACCGTCGCGTAGTCCGACTCGGCCAGCTCGTCGACCGGGCTGTCGAGCCCGCCCTCGCTCTTGACCAGGTGGTTGAGCAGATCGACCTCGGCGACGATGCCGGCCAGCCGCCCGTTCGGTTTCACCACCGGCAGCTGCGAGATGCCGTTGTCGCGCATGAGGGTGATGACGTCACGCACGACCGCGCCCAACCTGGCTGTCACCAGGGGGCGCGGCTTTCCCATCTGTTCGCGCGAGCGCAGCAGCTGCGACACGGTGCCCAGCAAATCGGGCTCATCGAGGAACCCGTTCTCGCGCATCCACTTGTCGTCGAAGATCTTCGACAGGTACTTCTGCGCGCTGTCCGGCAGCAGCACCAGGATATTCTCCTTGCGCTTGCTCATCTCGGCGTACTTGATCGCGCCCGCGACCGCCGCGCCCGAGCTGCCTCCGACGTACAGCCCCTCCTGGCGCACCAGCTCGCGCGTCATCAGGAAGCACTCCTTGTCGTCGACGCGCATGATCTCGTCGAGGATCTTGAGGTTCATGGTGCTGGGCAGGAAGTCCTCGCCGATGCCCTCGACGTAGTATGAGAACGGTCGCGTCATGCGTCCGGTCTTGACGTACTCGTAGTAGAGCGACCCGATGGGATCGACGCCCACCAGTCGGAAGTCCTTCTTCTTTTCGCGGAAGTAGCGCCCGCAGCCCGAGATCGTGCCACCGGTGCCCATTCCGGCCACGAACACGTCGAGCTCGCCGTTGGTCTGCGCCCAGATCTCGGGCGCGGTCGACAGGTAGTGCGCCTCGGGGTTGGCGGGGTTGTGGTACTGGTTGGCGTAGTAAGCGCCGGGCGTCTCCTGGACGATCCGCTTGGCGGTCTGGTAATAGCTGCGCGGATCTTCGGGCTCGACCGCGGTCGGGCAGATCACCACGCGCGCGCCGAACGCGCGCAGCGATGCGACCTTCTCGTGCGACATCTTGTCGGGCATGACGAACACGCACTGATAGCCGCGCAGCGCCGCCACCAGCGCCAGCCCCATGCCGGTGTTGCCGCTGGTCGCCTCGACGATGGTCGCGCCGGGACCGAGCAGCCCGCGGCGTTCGGCGTCGGTCACGATGTTCAGCGCCACCCGGTCCTTCATCGAGCCGGCCGGGTTCAGGTACTCGCACTTGACGAAGATCTCGGCAGCGACGTGCTTCGCCACCTTCTGCAGCTTGACGATCGGCGTGTTGCCGATCGTCTCCAGGATGTTGGCCGCCGCGCCGGTCACGCTTTGAAGTGGTCCTTTTTCCCGTGCGCGGTGCGAAAGTGCTCGACCACGCTCTCTTCCAGCAGCTCTTGCATGGTCTGGCCGCCGTAGCGAGCCGCGATGCGATCGTCGTACTCGTCGGCGATGATGGCGACGTCGCGGATGGTGGTGGTCAGCTCTTCGGCGCCCAGCGATTTTCCGCCCAGCAAGGTGTGCGAAAAAATTATCACGTCGCCGGCCGGCACGTAGGCGAACGCGCCGAAGCGCAGCAGCGCGTTCATCTCCAGCAGCTGCAGCGCCAGCGGGACCTCCATGGTGACGCCCTTGACCAGCTGAGCCACGCAGCGGACCACCGCCCGATCCAGGTTCCACGGCAGGACATTGATCATCACCAACGACGACCCCTGCTTCACCACGTACAGGCCCTCGTCGACCTTCTTGAAGGCCGGACTTTTGCCGAGGGCTTTCTCGATCACCTGGCAGCTCGTCTTGGCGGCGGCGTTCATATCACATCGGTACCACGGAAAATGGCCCAGGGAAACGGTACAGTACCTGCTGGCATGCGCGCCTGCCGGCACTGCTCGCACTCGAACGCTGACCATCTGGCTTACTGTTCGCAGTGCGGGCGACGGATGGCGCCGGTGACCGCTCCCCTCGACGCCGCGGGCGACCCGAGCCGGGGATCCCCCCGGATCGCCACGCTGGCCGGCGCGATGTCGCGCACCGTGCTGGCCCCGTTGCCTGTGAGCGGCTCGTGGCAGCGGATGAACCCGTCCAACGGCAGCGGAAGACTGGCGGTCGGGGACGGCGGCCGGCACACTGGGCCGGCGCCTTCCCGGCTAGGCTGGATGGCGGGGTCGATCGGTTACATCTACGTCTATCTGCGCGAGAAGGTCGACGCGGGCGAGCGACGGCGCCGGCTGGCCACCGAGCGCGACGGGGCCGATCGGTTGCTCGGCGGTGCCCTCAAGGAGCTCGGCCTGACGATCCTGAAGGAGGGGATCCAGCACCCGGATCTCACCGGCTTGCTGGAGGCCATCGGTCGCGCCGAGGCGCGGCGCGAGGCCGCCACCGCCGACATCGCCGCCTCCGAGAAGTTGCTGTCCGCCGAGGAGGGGCGCCTGGGCGCCCAGGAGCTGGTGCTGGAGAGCGAGTGGACCATCTGTGACAAGGCCAGTCGCGAGGCCGAGGAGCTACTGCGCGGGGTCAGCAAGGAGAACCAGGACAGCGCGACGCGCCTCGCGCGCACGCGCGACGCCCGCACCCGGCTGGAACGCGACGCCGATGCCGCCGAGAGCGCGCCCGATGGCAAGCAGAAGGCGGCGCACCTGCGCCACGAGGCGGCCGGCAAGAGGTCACAAGAGGCGGCGCTCGAGGCCCAGGTCGCGCGCCTGGATGAGCAGCTGGTCGAAATGCGCCAGCGCTCGTCATCGCTGCGCGCCGCGGCGCAAGCCACGCGCGCCAAGCTGGAAGCCGCGGTGGCCGTCCGGCGCAGCGCCGGCTCAGCGATGAAGGCCAGCATCGCCGCGCACACGCGCGAGCGCGCCGACGCCGAGCGGGCGGTGGCAGACCTCACCGAACAGCTCGGCCGCGCGGCGGCGCAGGCGCGCCCGCCCGCGGCCAGCCTGGGCCTGGCTTACCAGGGCATCGATCGCCTGCAGGAGACGCTGGCCGATCGCGACACGCAGATCACCGCGCTCGACCAGTCCATGGCGCACTACGATCTGAAGAAGCTGGTGGCCGGCATTGGCCTGCTCACCGGCCTGTTCGCCCTGACGGTCGCGGTGCTGTGGGTCGTGCTGCGAAGATAGGGCGGAGATAGGTCGGGAAGAAATGAAAACGCCAAGACGCCAGTCCGGCCCCCCGGATCTTCCTCCGGATCTTGGCGTCCTGGCGTCCTGGCGTTTCTTTATCCGCGCTAGACCAGACGGCGCCGCCCGCGAACGAAGTGCGCGACTAGGCTGACCACCGCCAGGATCAGCAGCAGGTGAATGCCGACCGAGGCGACGTGATAGACCGTGAAGCCGAAGATCCAGGCCAGACCCAGAATGATGGCAAGCAGGATGAACATGGGATTTCCTCCGTAGAGATGTCTTCGACGGATGACCATTGCAGGCGGCGCGCCAGCGCGGAAGCCCGCCGTTACCAGCGCTGGAAGCCGCGCCGGTCACCGGGCGGTAACCCGCGGCGCGGCGACGGTTACCCGTCTTTTCGCGGGTCGGGCAGCGGCGCCAGGAACAGCAGGGCCCAGCCCGCCAGGAAGCAAAGGCCCCCGAGCGGCGTGATCGCGCCCAGCACCGTCATCCCGGTCAGCGCCATCAGGTAGAGGCTGCCGGAGAACAGCGCGACGCCGGCAGCAAACAATCCCGCGATGATCCGCGCGCGCCGCAGCCGCTGCGCGGCCAGCGCGACGCCCAGCGCCGCCAGCGCGTGCGCCAGGTGATAGAGCACTCCGGTGCGGTAGGCTTCGAGCAGCGCCGGCGTGACACGATCGCGCAGCCCGTGCGCGCCGAAGGCCCCCAGCGCCACCGCCGAAAAGCCCAGGAACGCCGCCAGCCGCAACAAATCGCCGTCTCCGACCCTGGCGCGCTCAGCTGCCGGTGCGCTCTTCACGGCCAAGCCCGAGCGCGCGCATCTTCTTGTGCAGGTTGGTGCGCTCGATGCCAAGCAGGTTGGCGGTGCGCGAGATATTCCAGCCGTTCTCGTCGAGCTTCATGCGGATGTACTCGCGCTCCATGTGGTCGCGGAACTCGCGCAGTGGCAGCGCGCGCGCCTCGGGCGGCAGCTCGACGCGCGGCAGGGTCAGCCCGGCCGAGGCCGCCTCGCGCTTGCGGCGCGACACGTCCTCGACGATCTCCTCGGGCAGGTCGCCGACGCCGATGCTCTCCTCCGACAGGATCACCAGGCGCTCGATCACATTGCGCAGCTCGCGCACGTTGCCGGGCCAGGAGTACTCGCTGAGAATCGTCGCGGCCTCTTCGGAGATGACCTTCTCCTTCATCCCGTTCTCGCGGCAGGCGTCCCCGATGAACGCCGCGCACAGCATCGGGATATCGGACGCGCGCTCGCGCAGCGGCGGGGCGCGCAGGGGCACGACCGCCAGCCGGAAGTAGAGGTCCTCGCGAAACTGGCCGGCGGCGACGGCGGCCGGCAGGTCGCGGTTGGTGGCGGCGATCACCCGCACCTCGACCTTCAGGGTCTGCTCGCCGCCCACGCGCGTGAACTCGCCCGACTGCAGCACGCGCAGCACCTTGGCCTGCGCCGAGGCGATCATGTCGCCGATCTCGTCGAGGAAGATGGTGCCGCCGTCGGCGACCTCGAAGTGGCCGCGCTTGCGTCCGATGGCCCCGGTGAACGCGCCGCGCTCGTGACCGAACAGCTCAGACTCGATCAGCTCGGGCGGGATCGCGGCGCAGTTGACCTTGACGAAGGACTGGTGCTTGAGCGCGCTCTCGCGGTGCACGGCGCGCGCGATCAACTCCTTGCCCGTCCCCGACTCGCCGGTGATCAGCACGCGCGTGCGCGTCGGCGCCACCTTGGCGATCTGGGCGTAAAGCGCGTTCATCACGGGGCTGCGCCCCACCATCTCGAAGCGCTCGTTGGTGAGCGCGCGCAGCCCGGCCACCTCGCGCGCCATCGCCCGTCGCTCCAGCGCGTTGCGCAGCGCCACCATGAGGCGCTCGCGATCGAGCGGCTTCTCGAGCACCTCGTAGGCCCCCGCCTTGGTGGCGCGCACGGCGTCGGCCAGCGTGGCGTGACCCGAGATCATGATCACCGTCGGCTGCGGCTCGCTGGTCTTGAGCTTGGCCATGCGCTCGATCGCCTCCAGCCCCGACATGCCGGGCAGCTGAACGTCCAGCAGCATGACGTCGGCCCCTATGTCGGGCAGGCGCGCCAGCGCCTCCTCGCCGCTCGAGGCTTCCTCGACGGCGAAGCCCTCGCCCTCCAGCACCATGCGGACGGTCCGACGGATGTTTTTTTCGTCGTCGACGATGAAGACTGTGGAGGGCATCGGGTTGTCGAGATCTCCAGGTATCGAGACTTTTCCTGACGTCGGGACCGTCAGGAAGGTAAGAGCGCCAGGTCGTCGCCCAGGGAGGCCCGCAGGACCTCCCGAACGCCGCGCGGCAAGGCCAGCCTACCATCGTTGTCGGGCGGCGGGGTGTCGAGCTTCATCGCCAGGAAGTACGGGGCCGACGACGACTCGCGCGCCACCAGGTAAGATCGCCGCGGGCCCGACTCGAGCGCCGCCGGGTCGTCCTGCGCTTGCTCTTGCTCGACCGCCGGCGCCACCACGCGCGCGTGCGTGACCGCGCCAACGAGGGTGATCTCGTCCGTGAGCGCGTGGAAATGCGGTCCGCCGTCGAAGGGGTCGATCCGGCGCGAGTACTCGAAGCCGATCTCGCGCAGCATCTTCTCGACGCCCTTTGTCTTGGGTCCGACCTGGCCGACCAGCTCCTGCACGTGCGGCGGCAACAGGGTCACGTAGAGGGGATCCTGGGGAAACAGCGCGCGGATGAACTCCTTGTTCTGATGCGAGAGCCGGTCGGCCTCCTGATAAGAGAGCCCGGTGAACCTCCGGCCCAGCGACTCCCACAGCAGGCTGGTCCCGTCCGGCTCGAGCGGCGGCATCAGCTCCGACACCACCTCGCCGCAGAACAGGCGCCGGTGCAGCGCCATGTACAGGAAGCGCACGTAGGACAGCGCGCGCCCCAGATGCTCGGGGCGGCGCCGGTACTCGGGCAGCAGCACCAGGCCGCCGATCTCGGTCAACCCCTTGTAGTTGTAGCCGATGCGCAACAGCTGGTGGCTAAAGTGCTTGTCCAAGGTCTCGCTGTAGCGCTCCTCCTCGATGACGTCGAAGTAGATGTGCGGGGCGCGCCGGCTGCCGTGCTGCGCGAAGATCATCGACGCGCCCACCACGCGCGCCGACCTCGGCGCCTGATCGACCAGCACGAATACGAACCGGCGCGCGGCGACGTCGATCTCGCCGGCGAAGGACTGCTCCGAAATCTCGATGAGCTGGCGCAGCCGCTCGCGGTCGTCGGGCAGGTTCACCGAATCCAGATGGCGCGCGGCGGCGTGAAGATCATCCAGGTCGCCGGGCGAGACGTCGCGCAGGACGAACATCGGGCTCGCGCCAGGTCACTGGTCCTGGGGGGGATGGAAGGGTACCGGTGCGGGTCCGTTGCCGAGCAAACGACCGAGGGCGCCGCCCGCGTCGCTGGTCAGGCTGGCGACGATGGCCTCGAGCCCGGTCTGCGGCGGCGTGCGCGGGGGCAGCATCACCGAATAGTCGATCAGCGTGATGGGCGCGCGCGACTCGCTCACGGCGCGCCGGTTCTCGCGCACGATCCAATCGAGGATCGCCGGCAACGCCTCGACGGACGCGATGTGCGTATCGTGCAGCAGCAAGACCCCGCGCCCGCGCAGCTGTGACAGCCGTTGCGTGAGGTAGCGGTAGATCTCGTCGTGGTCGTCGCTCTTCCAGTCCTGCGGGTCCAGGTTCCAGCGCACGTTGGGCATGTCGCGCGCCTCCAGCGCCTGCAACAGGCTCTGGCAGATCGCGCCGTAGGGCGCGCGGAACAGCAGCGGCCGCACGCCCGTCGACTGCGCCACGATCTCCGACGCGCCGTCGATCTCGGCCGCCTGGTCGATCGAGTTCTGGCACAGGTTCTTGTGGTTCATGGTGTGGTTGGCCACCAGGTGCCCGTGGCGCGCGATCTTGCGCACCAGATCGCGGCGCGCGATCTCCTCGGGGCGATCGCCGGTCAGCCGCCAGCCGGTCACGAAGAAGATCGCCTTCAGCCCGCGGCGATCGAGCTCGTCGAGGATCAGGGGCGTGCCGCGCAGGTCGGGCCCGTCATCGAACGAGAGCAGCAGCTCGCGCCGGTGAGTCGGAAGCTGCGGCACCAGCGGCCGCTCGTCCTGCGCCAGCCAGCTGGCGCTCTCGCAGCGACCGAGGCCGATCGCGTGCCCCTCACCCGCGATATCGAAGTCAGCGCTCGACGCCAACGACACGTCGCTACCGCCGCCCAGGGTGGGTACCATGAGCGCGATCGCGGCGGCGGCCAGGGGGTAGATTCGGCGAAGCACGGGGCCTGGGGCGATCCTATCTGACCTGATACATCGGCGGAAGGGCGCATGCGCCAAAGGGGCTTTTCCGGGCAACGGTCCGCCGCGCCGCCCCCGGGGCGCCGCGAGCCCACCCCCGCCGGGGGCCTTCGGCCCGCCGACGCCCCGAGTCGAGCTCGGGCCCGTCGTATCTCGGCTGGCGCTGTCGCCCGTCCCCGCCCGCCCCGGGGATCAGGGGGTAGGGGCGAACGGTAGGCCAGCTTTGACGTAAAGGCCGTCGGTCGCGCCCCCCGTGTTGATGGTGTAAACCACGGCCGACACCGCCGGCAAAAGCACCGCGTAGATCTGGTTGGCGCGCTCCTGCAGCACCGTACCGGAGGTGGGCAAGGCGCCGGCCGCGAACTCCGCGTAGCGCAGCGTGACGGTGAGGTCGGCGAACGACGTGCCGGCGACGGTGTCCGCGTAGACCACCCCCTTGTCCTTCACCGCGGTCCAGAACCACAGGTTGGTGGAAAACTTCATCGTTCGGCACGTCGCCAGCGTCGTGTACTCACCCACCAGCTCGTTGGTCAACGCGTCGCCGTACGACCAGAAGGCGGTCGTGGCCGGCTCCGACAAGGTCCCGTAGGGGGGTGGGCTGTTGGCGGTGGCGGTCAGCAGGCACGGCGCCGCCAGGTCCAGCCCTCCCGCGTACAGGTCGAAGCTCGACTGGTCACTGGACACGGTCTTCGAGTAGACCAGCGTGCGCCCGTCGCGCGAGATGGCGAGCACCCGCAGCGCCCGGCTATCGATGCTCTTGACCACGGTCGACGCGTCTCGGTCGCCGATCAGGCCCAGCTCGCCGAGGCCGCCCGTGAGGGGCCCGAAGTACACCAGGCCCTTGTCGCCCGCGGGCCCGAAGCTGGCGACGTTGGCGCGCAGATCGCTGGCGGCGGGAGCGACCCCGCCAGTGTCGGTCGGGAAGTTCGCCATCTGCAAGGTGCCCAGCGGGTTGCCGTTGACGCTGTAGTTGAAGCTCTTGAGCCAGTACCACTTGGCGCCGTCGGGCGAGAAGGCCCAGCGCGCGACGTCAGTGGCCACCACGATCCGCGACGGGTCGTCGTTCACCCTCTGCGCGCTCAAGATCTCGGGCCCGGTCGCGACGGCGCGCGTCGACCAGGCGACCCAGTCACCGGACGGAGACAGGCCGACCTGATACTTCCGGATGCCGACCGCGTCGCCGCCGGCGACCACCAGTAACGTCGCGACCTTCGGCAACAGCCCAGCATCGGCCGACAGCTTGCCGGCCAGCAAGTCCGCCGAGGTGTCACCCGGGACGGTGGTGGTGTCTTGCCTGTCGAAACAGATCACTGAATCGCTCTTGCTGTTCCCGACGCAATTGAGCCCGGTGGCGGCGGTTAGCTTGCGACCCGCGTTCATGCCGGGGCGCCACCCGTACACCGGCCCGCTGGCCGCGCCCGAATCGGCGTAATAGATCAGGGTGTCGCCGAAGAAGCGATGGATGGTCAGATCGCCATCGTTCAGCGTGCTGGTCAGCAGCAGGCAATCGAGGTCGCTGGCGTTGCACTGGATCGCCTTGCCGCCGACCGCCTTGCTGACGTTGATCACCCACAGGTCGGTCCCGCCCAGGAACGTCGAGGGGCGCGCGAAGGCGCACCAGCGATCGCCCACCGCCGGGTCCTGATTGGTGCAGCTGTCGGGACCGTTGCCCACCAGCAGCAACTGATCCCCGGTGACCAGCGCCTGGGCGCCGGGACCCACGCTGGGACCTCCGGTCGCGCCGCCCATCCCGCGCGTGTCCGGGGAATTGCCCACCGAATCGGCTCCACCGTCGACGAAGACGGTCGGGGGGGGATAGTGGGAGCTGCTACCGCATCCGACGCTCGCCGTCAGCGCGCAACCCAGCACCGAGTACCCGAGAAGGATCGCGCGACAACCGCCGCGGGCCCGCAAGTCCATTGTGTCCTCCCGAAAAAAGACATTGGACCCCAAGCCCCCTTACGGGGCAAGGACTAAACCGAAAAGTCGCAACGACCATGAGGCTGGTGTCAAACGCGGGCGTCGGGCGTCGGGCTCCAGGCTTCAGACTCCACGGCGGAGCGGCGATCACCGATCGTGTAAATGGGGCGCGATTCCCGAGGCCCGCGGCCTGAGGCCCGTTTAAAACGGAATGTCGTCGTCCGATGGGGGCGGACCACCACTGTCAGGTTCTTCGGAGGGTCCTCCGCCGCCGCCCGCTCCGCCCCCGCCCCCTTCACCCCAGCCGGCGCCGCCCGGACGGCCACCCGCCGGTCCAGCTCCGCCGCGCCGCGCTCCGCCCTCGCCGGCCGACGCGCCGCCTCCGCCGCTCCCGAGAAAGACCACACGGTCGGCGACCACGTCAGTGGCGTAGTGCTTTTGCCCCTCCTTGTCGTAGGAGCGCGTCTGCAGCCGGCCCTCGACGTAGACCGATCGTCCCTTGCTCAGGTACTTCGAGCAATTCTCGGCCTGGTCGCCCCAGACCGTCACCCGGTGCCACTCGGTCTTCTCCTGGCGCTGCCCACCCTTGTCCTTGTAGACCTCGGTGGTGGCGATGCGCAGGTTGCAAAGCGCGCGGCTGCTGGGCGTGTACTTCAACTCCGGATCGGCCCCGAGATTCCCGATCAAGATGACTTTGTTGACGCTTCCCATGGGCGGTCTCCTTCTACCATGAAGAAGTCATCGACTGACCCCGTTTTTAGTTTCCTGTCCGCGTGCGAATGTTAGCGTTTCCCTGAATGCGCACGCGCGGGTCAGCGTTCGAAGAGGTCGTCGTCCGGTCCTTCGTCCGATCCTTCGTCCGATCCTTCGTCCGATCCTTCGTCGGGTCCTTCGTCCGGTGCCTGGTGTGCCCTTCGGTCGGGCTTTTCTTGCTGGCGGTCACGGTGGCGCGCGCCGGCCCCGCGACTGCCTCGCCGGTGCAGGAGCTCGGGCGCGGCTACCGCTCGTACCGCGCCGGTGACTACAAGAATGCGATCGCGGCGCTGGGGCCGCTCGTCGGCGGCGGCCTGCGCAACGACGACTGGGCGTTGTACCTGCTGGCAGAGAGCGAGTTTTATCAGGGCGATTACCCGACCGCCCGCCGCCACTTCGAGCGGCTGGCCGCGCAAAAATCCAGCGGCCGCCCGCGCGAGATCGCTGCCTGGCGGGTCGCGGACTGCCTGTGGATGGCGGGCGAGCGGGCAGCGGCCGGGACCGCGTACGGTAAGCTGTCGAAGCACGGCGGCCCGTTCAACGACGTCGCGGTCGCGCGCTTCCGCCTGGCCGAGCTGGCATCCGCGCGCAATCCGACCGAAGGGGCCAAGCTGTTCCTGGCCGTCCACCGCGAGTTCCCGGCGCATCCGCTGGCCGACGAGGCCTTGCGCCGCGCCGCGCCGCCGAGGTCCGCGGCGGTGCCGGAGCTGCCGGCGCCCGAGCGCCTCAAGCGCGCCGAGGCGCTGAGCAAGGACCGGCACTGGAACGAGGCGCTCGAGGATCTGGCCAAGCTTCCGGCCGAGCTTCCGGGCACGCTGGGTGCCGAGCGCGACTATCAGATCGGGATGACCAAGTACCACATGCGCCGCGACTACCCGCGCGCGGCCGAGTTGCTGCTGGCGGCGGCGCCGCTGCTGACCGGCGACCGCGCCGCCTCGGCGGCCTTTCACGGCGCGCGCGCGCTATCGCGGGTCGACCGCGACGACGAGGCCATCGTTGGCTACCACAAGGTCATCGCCACCTTCCCGCGCTCGCGCTACGCGGCCGAGGCGCAGTATCTGGCCGGCTGGCTGGAGTTCAACCGAGGTCGATTTCGCGAGAGTTTGCCCGACCTGCAGGCCACCCTGGACCACTTCGGCAAGAGCGACTTCGCCGATGACGCCGCCTGGTGCCTGGCGTTCGCCCACTACCAGCTGGGCGAGATGGACCGAGCGCTGGCGGGCTTCGAGCGCTACGAACGCTCTGCCGCGGCCGACAGCTCTGCTGAAGAGCGGCGCGCGCGCGTCACCTACTGGCGCGCGCGGATCTACGAGAAGACCGGCCGCAAGCCGGACGCTGTCGCCGGCTACCGCGATTCGTTGCGGCGCGGGCCGCTGTCGTTTTACGGCCTGCTCGCGGGCGCGCGGCTGCGCGCGCTGGGCGAGAGCGTGCCGCCAACGCCCTTCCAAGCCGGGCCGCCCGCCGAAAGCGACAAGGCGGGCGACGGCGCCTTCGTCCTGCCCGCGCCCGCAGGCCGCGACGGGGGCAACGGCGAGCCGGCGCTGGCGCGCGCGGACGAGCTGCTCGACGCCGGGATGGACGTCGAGGCGGGCTGGGAGCTCGAGCGCAACGAGACGGTCCTGTTGCGCCATCTGGGCGAGGGCAAGGGGCTGGCGACGCTGCTCGACCGCTACCGGCGCGCCTCCGACTTCGCGCGCGCCTACCGACTGGCGGAGAGCCGCGCCGGACGCGCGCTGGGCCAGGAACCCAAAGGGGGCGCGCGGGTGATCTGGGAGGCGGCCTTTCCCAAGGCGTACAGCCCCCTCGTCGACACGCTGGGGCCGGCGGCCGGCAATCCGGACTGGTTCCTGTACGCGATCATGCGCAAGGAGTCGGGCTTCTCAACAGCTGACGTATCCTACGCCGACGCGCGCGGGCTGTTGCAGATGATCCCCGCCACCAGCGCCAAGGTCGCGGCCGCCGCTGGCCTCCCCTTCGCTCCCGATCAGCTCTACGAACCGGAGACCAACATCCGGCTGGGCGCGGCCTACATCGGCTCGCTGTATCGCAAGTTTGGCCAGCAGATCCCGGTCGCCGCCGGGTCCTACAACGCGGGTCCCAGGTCGATGGCGCGCTGGTGCGATCAGCACGGCAAGCACCCCATGGACGAGTTCGTCGAGCTCATCGCCTACGCGCAGACGCGCGAGTACGTGAAGCGGGTGGTCGCGATCTACGCGCGCTATCGCTATCTCTACGGCCCGTCGCCGTACGAGATCCCGCTGACCGTCGACGCGAAATATCGCGCCGACGGCCCGGACTACTGAGCCCGCTACCTATTCGTCGTCGTCGTCTTTTTCGATATTGCGGGCCACATCGTGCTTGATGTCGCCGACCTTCTTCTGCGCCGCGCCCTTGAAGCGCTCGGCGGCGCCTTCGGCTTCGGTCTTCTTGTCGCCGGTGACCACACCCGCGGCTTCTTTGACGCGGCCCTTCACGTTGTCGACGGCGCCCTTCTTTTGATCGTCGTTCATTGATTCCTCCCGAAGAGGAAGTTGGCCACTGGGCCAGGCGAGTCAACGGTGGCCAGGAGCTGAGCCGGTCGGGGCTCAGGCGAGGACTTTGGGCGGTCTTTTGGCTATGCTGGGGTATGGCCAAGTTTCGCGGCAAGGTGCATCGGAGCGACCTCGAGGGCGGGCACTGGCAGCTGATCGCCGACGACGGCACCACTTACGTGCTGGAAGGCACGACCAAGGCCATCGAGATCGATGGCGCCAAGGTCGAGATCGACGGGGTCGTCGACCGCAACGTCATGGGCTTCGCGATGACCGGACCCACGCTGAAGGTAAAGTCGGGCAAGGCCTTGACGTAGCGACCCCACCACCCGCGGCGTGCATGCGAAACGGGCAGGTCGGCGCGGAGTCGTGCACGTGCCGGGCACACGAGCTGGCTCTACCTCTGGACGATCTCGAGGCGCACGGCCGCGGTTCCTGAGTGGATCATGTCCAGCTTGCGCGCGGCCGCACGAGACAGGTCGATGATGTGGCCGCCGCCGCATCCGCAGCGGTCGTTGACCTTGACCTCGACCCAGCGCCCGTCGCGGCGGGTGACCCGGACCCAGGTGCCGAGGGGCAGCGACTTGTGCGCCGCGGTCAGACGCTCGGGGTCGTAGCGTTCACCCGAGGCGGTGCGGCGGCCGTTGAAGATGTTCGAGTAATAGCTGGCCCGGCCCTCGCCGATCAGCGTGCGCCGGCCTTCGGGTCGGGCCCCGCCGGGGCGCGCGGGCGCGCCATCGAGCGGAGCCGTGATCGTCGCGGGGGGCAGCGTCGTGGTCGGGCCTGCGGTGGCGCAGGCGGCCAGCGTCAGCGCCAGCGCGCCGGTGAGCACGACCCGCGGCGGCCGCCCGCGGATCGCGCCGGGCCCGGCGGTTTCACTCGTCGGAGTCATCCTTTTCCAGCCGGGCGCGGCCGCCCGGGCTGGGCGGCCCGTCATCGAGCAGGTCGGGTGCCGGCGCCGCGCCCGCGCGGCTCTCGATCACGCCGATGCCGTACTTCTCCAGCTTGTAGTAAAGCGCGCTGGTCTTGATGCCCAGCAGGCGCGCGGTCTCGGTCTTGACCCCGCCGCTCTTGTCGTAGGCGTTCTGGATCAGTTGGCGCTCCAGGTCCTCGAGGATCTCCGTCAGGCTCATCTCGCCCGCGGGCACCGCCAGCGTGTTGTCGGGCGTGCCGGCACGCAGCATGGCCGGCAGCGACGCCAGGTCGATGCGCTCGCCTTCGGCGAACACCAGCGACTGCTCGACGACGTTCTCCAGCTCGCGCACGTTGCCCGGCCACTGGTAGGCGGTCAGACGCGCCAGCGCGGCGTCGTCGATGCCGCGCACCGCCGGGTTGGTGCGCTTGCCGAGCTTATCGATGAAGTGCGCGACCAGGCGCGGGATGTCTTCCTTGCGCTCGCGCAGCGGCGGCACCGTGCAGGGCACGACGTGCAGCCGGTAGAACAGGTCCTCGCGGAAGCGGCCCGCGGCCACCTCGGACTTCAGATCCTTGTTGGTGGCCGAGATCACCCGCACGTCGACGCGCACCGTCTCCTCGCCGCCCACGCGCTCGAACTCCTGCTCCTGCAACACGCGCAGCAGCTTGAGCTGCAGCGCGGGCGTGACGTCGCCGATCTCGTCGAGGAACAGCGTCCCCTTGTCCGCCAGCTCGAAACGTCCGAGCTTGCGCTTGATCGCGCCGGTGAACGCTCCCTTCTCGTGCCCGAACAGCTCCGACTCGAGCAGGGTCTCGGTCAGCGCGCCGCAGTTGACCTTGATGAACGGGCCGGTTGAGCGCCGCGAGCGGCCGTGGATCGCGCGCGCCACCAGCTCCTTGCCGGTGCCCGACTCGCCATAGACGTAGACCGAGGCGTCGGTGGGCGCGACCTTCTCGATGGCCTGGAAGACCGCGCGCATGGCCGGCGTCTGGCCGATGATCTCCGCGAACCGGTAGGGCGCGGCGGCGTCGTCGCGCAGCGCGGCCGACTCGGCCTCGGCCCGCTCGCGCGCACGCCGCTCGCCGCGCAGCTCCAGCGCGCGCTCGACCTTGAGGCGCACCACCTCGGGCGCGAATGGCTTTTGCAAGAAGTCGAAGGCGCCAAGGCGCATGGCCTCGACCGCGGTCTCGACGGTGCCGAAAGCGGTGACAATCATGGTGGGACAGCCCGGGTCGGCGTCGTGCACCGCCCGCACCACGTCGAGCCCTCCGGTCCCCTCCATCTTGAGATCGGTGATCACGAAGTCGGCACCGTGCTTGCCGAACAACGCGAGCCCGTCGGCGCCCGAGCGCGCCGCCAGCGCCTCGTGGCCCATGCGCCGCACGGTGGCGGCCAGACCTTCGCGCATCGTCTCGTTGTCGTCGATGATCAGGATCCGCGCCATGGTCGCGAACCAGAACAATAGCTCATCGCCGGGGCTCAAGGGGCACGAGCCTCGCGTCTCGCAAGGCCTCGCCGATCACATCGCGCCGGCCAGACCCAGGCCCGCCACCGCGCCGAACGAGGCCTCGACCGGCAGCGCGCCCTGTACCAGGATGGGCGCGCGCAGCAGCGTCCAGGCGCGCAGGCGCAGCCAGGGGGTCAGAACGCCGTCGAGGTTGGCGTAGCCGCCCAGCTCGTGCAGGTTCCAGATCGCCGTCGGCGTTTCGAAGCGGGTGCCGTTGGCCGACAGCCGCGCCAGGATCTGCAAGCGGCCCGCGCCCTGGCCCACGAACTGGACGTACAGGTTCTCGCCCTGCAACCAGCCCTGCTCGACGTCCGCCCCTACCCACAGCCCGCCCGTCTCGCCGAACAGGCGCAGGAAGCGCGCCTCGGCACCGGCGTGCAGCTGGTGGCGGCCGGTCATCCCCTCGCGGTGCGCCCCGGCGCTGGCGGCCAGCGCCAAGCGCGTCGACAGGTCGATGTGGACGTCGGCCAGCGCGTGCAGCGCGCCACCGGTCATGGGCAGCTCGGCGCGCAGCGGCGCGTCGGGCAACAACGTGGCGCCGACATAGCGCGCGTGCAGTCCCGCGCCCGAGCGCGGCGACGGGCGCACGCCGAGATCCAGGTGCGCTTGCTCCACGGCCAGGCCGCCGCCGGAATCGGCCCAGCGCAGGCGTCCGCCGCCGCCAGCGACGACCGGGCCAATCCAGAGCTGCGCCAGCGCCTCCGCTTCGGTGACCGTGCGCGCGCCGTGCCAGACGCCGACGCGCGCCTCCTCGCGCGCCAGCCGCAGCGTCGACTCGCGGGTGCCGACCTGGGTCAGCGCGCCGTACAGGCCGGCCGCCCAGATATCGAAGCCCGGCGCCAGGCTGGCCGCCGACGGAATCAGGCCCCCGTACAGCCCGCCCTCGGCCGTGCCCGCCTGGTTCTCGCGCCCGAGCTGGATGCCGTCGAGCAGCGTGAGGCCCGGCGTGTGGTAGGGCCACAGACGCCCCACGGCCACCGTGGTCCCGCCCTGCTGCAACCGGCGCGACGCCTCCGCCTCCCAGAGATAAAACTGGGTCGGCGTGCCGGGGCGGAATCGCTCGACGGCCGGCACGCTCCAGCGCATGGCCGAGAAGGCGCCGTCGAAGCGAAAACCGCTGCCGCCCAACGGCACGCCGCGGATCACGGCGTCGATCCGTTCCTGCGCGTATCCGCCGCCCTGGGCGTCGGGCTGGTTGAACCAGGCCACGACGCCCGGCATGACCTCGGCGGTCGCGCGGGCGCGCAAGGCGTGGCGGCCGTTGAATTCGACCTTCTCGATCGTCCCCGCGGCGACCACCGCCGCGCGCGCCTGCAGGGTCTGTTCGTCGACCAGCGGCGCCAGCACCGGAATGACGCGCGCGGCGGCCTTGACGGTGGCGCGGCGCGCGCCCACGCGCGCGGCGCGGAAGGTGTCGCCCACGCGCGGGCGATTCCCGGTGCAGGTCGCCTCGTGATCGCCGACGACCTCGACGGTGCAGGAACCGGCGGGACGCCCGAAGCGCGCCAGCGCCAGCGCCTGCCCGGGCTTGAGCCCGTCGGCCGCGCCGCGATCCAGATAGGCGCGGCGTTCGGTGATCAGCGCGACGCGGCCAAAGGGCGACCCCGGCGACGCCGGTACCGGCGGCGGCGTGGCCAGCGCGGGAGCGGACGGCACGATCTTGACCGCGACGGCACGCGCGCCCGGGCGGCGATGGCGCTGGCGATGGCGCCGTCTGGCCGCGTCGGCGCCGCCGCTCGAGGCGAGCAGCGCCAGCGCGACCGCGAGCGCCAGCGCTAGAGGCCGCCGATCTTGTGGCATTCGTAGCATTTGGTGGTGGCGCACTGGTAACCCATGACGTTCTTGTGCTGGACGTCGCTGCGCGCGCATTGGTGGCTGTGACACTCCGAGCACCTGAACGTTCCAGTGGCGCAGGCGCCGGTGAAGGCGGCTGCGTTGAGCGCCGAGTGGCAGGACAGGCAATGCACCCCGTGATGCGAGCCCGAGGTGATGCGGAAACAAGCGTCGTGCGCGGCGACGCTGGCCGGAAAGAAACGGAAGGTGTTGTGGCAGGTCTGGCACTCGCGGCTGTAGTTGTTGGCCAGGTGATCGATCGAGACCGCCGCCGTACGCATGAAATCACCTTCGTGACAGGCGTCGCAGCGCACGGCCGCGCGCGCGAAGCTGCGGTCGCGCAGGTTGCCGTGACACTCGGCGCAGGGGATGAGCGCGTGCTTGCCGACCAGCGGGAAGTTGGTGCGCCGGTGGGCGTCGGCCTGAAACAGGGGCCGCCAGCTCTTCTCGTCGTGACAGCCTTCGCAGTGCAGGCCGAATTCGCCGGCGTGCCGGTCGCGGTGGCAAGCCGAGCAGGTGTCGGCCACCGGCTTGTCGAAGCTCTTGCCGTGGCAGCCGTTGCAGCTGACGTCGGCGTGGACACCGCGCAGCGGGAAGCCGGTGGGATCGTGGTTGAAGCGCACCTTCTCCCAGCCCTCGACCAGGTGGCAGGCACCGCAGCGGGTGGCGCCCGCGGCCTCGCCGGCGCCGGCGCCGGCGCCGCGCTGATCGGGCAGCGCCAGCCGCGGCCGGGCGCGGCGTGGGAGGATCACCGTGTCGCGCGCGCCGTCCTGATCGTCGGCGGCCCCGGCACCGGCACCGCGGGCCGCGCGCGCCGCCACGGTCGCGCCCGCGACGGCCACCGCCGACGCCGCAAGCGCCAGCATGAGCCCGCCCGCCGAGCCGCGGCGCGCGCTCACGGCTCGAACCCCCGGAACTCCCCGTGGTGGAAGTCGGCGTGGCAGTCCTCGCAGGCGCGCGGCAGCGGCCGGTAGCGCACGGTCTCGATCTCGGGCGCGACCCGCACCGTCGGGTGGCACCGCCGGCAGTCGACGGAGGCGTGCTTGCCCTCGAGCGGATAGGCGCTGAACGCGGGGTTGTTGTGCTCGAAGGTGGTGTCCTTGAAGCGGGTGGTGCGGTGGCAGAAGTCGCAGCCGCGGTGCGATGCCGAAGACGCCGAGGCCGACGCCGACGCCGACGCCACCAGGAACTGACCTTGATGGTAGTCGGTGTGACAGCTCGCGCAGGCGAGATCCAGCGGCTTGTAGCGGACAACCGGGGGTCCGGCACCCATCCGCTGAGGGCGATGACAGCCGCTGCAGGGGGTGTCCGCGTGCTTGCCAGTCAGGGGAAAGCGGCTGTGCTTGTCGTGATCGAAGGTGAGGTCGGCGAACGACGTCGTCTTGTGGCACTGGGCGCAGGTGTCGGTCCCCGCCGGTGTCTCGGCGACCGGGCGGCGGCTGGACCGGACGGTGAGCTTGCCCTCGGAGAACTGACCCCGGTGCACATCCTCGTGACACTGGTTGCAGGCCTGCGCTGACTTCCTGGGGTGCAGCAGGGCAAA
The DNA here is from genome assembly GCA_035696125.1 of Polyangia bacterium. Lineage (GTDB taxonomy): Bacteria > Myxococcota_A > Polyangia > Fen-1088 > Fen-1088 > DASRQZ01. The sequence goes on along the minus strand of DASRQZ010000056.1, from coordinate 88,316 downwards.
GCTGAAGCGCTCGGGCCGCTTGTGCGCCTCCAGGCGCTGGCGTACCGCGGCGGGGATGCGGCTCGCCAGCGACGGATCGGTCGGGTGGCAGCCGCGGCAAGCCACCGCGCGGTGCGCATCCTCGAGCGCGAACTTGGTGCGCTGATGCTGCTCCAGCTCATAGCGGGCCGGCAAGAAGGCGTTGACGGTGTGACAGCCTTCGCAGGCCACCACCTTGGCCGGCGGCCGCGGGTGTAGCTGGCCCATGTGGCCGTCCTCATGGCAGTCGCTGCAGGCCGCGAAGGCCAGTCCCTTGAAGCGCGCCGGCTGTCCGGGGAACGGGCCGTGACAGCTCTTGCAGACCACGCCGATGTGGGCACCGCGCAGCGGGAACCGGGTCTTGTCGTGGAAGCTCAGGTCCTGATCGCGACTGGCCTTGATGACCTTCCAGCCCGCCTCCGAGTGGCAGCCGGCGCAGTTGGGCCCGAGGCTGCCCTTGTGCGGATCCTCGTGGCAGCTCTCGCAGGTCTGATGCTCGACGGGTTTCATCTGCATGAACGACGGCGCGCGCGGGCGCGGGAAGGCGGTGGCCAGGAACTGCTCGTCGTCGGCCGCCGGGTGGCATCTGGCACAGGCCACCACGCGGTGCTTGCCCAGCAGCGGATAATCCGTCGCCTGGTGGTTGAACCCCGAGACCGGCTTCCAGGCGCTCTCGCCGTGGCACTTCTGACACTCGCCGCCGAGCTGGCCGCGGTGCTCGTCGAAGTGACAGGACGCGCAGTGGGTCGACGCGCCCAGGAACGTCGCGCGCCGGGGCTGCTTGTCCAGCAGGTGGCGAATTCCGGCATCGGCGATCAGCGGCCGCTGGTGGCACTGGTCGCAGCGGACCTTGCCATGCGCGCCCTTGAGCGCCCAGCCGGTCCGGTGGTGGTCGAACCTGTCGCGGCCGCCCTCCCAGTCGATCATCGCGAAGTCGACGCCGCGATGGTCGGGGTGGCAGCCCTGGCACTCCTGTTTCTTGGCGGCGGGCAGGTGGCCATGAAAGCCCGTGCCTTTGGCCACGCGGGTCTGCAGCTCGGTGTGGCAGTCCAGGCACAACCGCGCCGACAACCCCTTCTGCTCCTCGTGGCACCTGGCGCACTTCTCCAGCCCCTCGAGCGCGCCATGCGCGCGCGACAGCGGGCCGGGCGAGAAGAACTGCGCGCGCGCTGGCGCCGCGGCCGACAGGATCAAGGCGCAGGCCGCCGCCATCCACGGCGCGCGCGTCATCTCCACAGCCAGCGAAAACCGACGCGGATGCTGACCAGGACGTGCGTCGCGATCAGCGCGAGCAGCACGATGGCCAGCACCACGTGCAGCGCGCGCCAGACCGACATCAAGCGCTTGAAGGCGCGGTGGAAGCGGATCTTGGCGCGGATGCGGCGCAACGCCTGCAGCTGCCCGCGGAAGTGGCGATGGGCCGATCGCTCGAGAAACAAGCGGCGCGCATGGCGCAAGCCGCGTCGCACGCGCAGCCCCTCGGCCGGCATGCCCAGGAACAGCGCCGGCAGCGATCGCGCCGGCCCTTCTTCACCGCCGGCGATCGCCAGCACGTGCAGGAGAGGCGGATCGGCGGCGCGCGCGTAGTCCTTCCATCCCTGCGGCAGCGCGCCCGCAAACTCGGCCAGCACCTTGCTCAGGCTGCCGGCCTGCCGGGCTTCCTCCGGGTCGAGGCGCATCCAGCCGTAGATGTAGCGGCCGATGAGCCCGGTCGCGACCACCACCACCGAGACGTAGGTCGACGTCGCCAGCTGGTTGCCCCACTGGAACGCGGTGTGAAACAGGATGATGAGCGGGCTCATGATCCCGACGAAGACATGGAAGCGCAGCCAGGGCGCGATCCGTCCCTTGCCCTTCCACCACCTCAGCCGCTTGCGCAGCGGGTAGATGAAGTTCAGCAGCATGAACAGCGTCGCCAGGATGCCGACGCCGTGGCCCCACGGTCCGGACGGCTTGAACGCCGCGTGGTCGGGCGACTTGTAGCGCAGCCCGCGCGGCAGGAGGTAGTACTTGTACCCGACGGCGGTCAGGCCCCCGACCACCAGCACGCCGATGAGAGAGAAGAGAACGATCGCCAACCAGGAACGGGCCCGGCGCGTCTGGGGCTTGCCCGACAGCGCCGGGTTGGCCATCGCCTTGTCGCCCAGGTGACGTCGAATCGAGATGCCCATCGATTTCAGCAGCTCGTTGGGCAGCTCGCCGCCCAGGCAGGCGAGCACGTAGTCGTTGGGCAGCTTGGTGACGGCGCCGTTCTTCAGCGTGACCGAATCGCGATCGACCTCGAGCAGCTCGGACGCCATGAACGCCTTGATGCGCCCGCTCTTGAGGTGCGCGTCGATCTTCTGCTTGTTGAGCGGGCGGCAGCGTCCGAACTCGGGCCGGCGGTAGGAGATCGCGACCTCGGCGGCGGTCTCGTCGGCCAGCTGGATCGCCGCCTCCAGCGCCGAGTCGCCGCCGCCGACGACCAGCACCCGCTTCTGATCGTACTGGCGCGGATCGATCAGACGGTAGGCGACCTTGTCCAGCTCCTCGCCCGGCACGCCCAGCTTGCGTGGCGTGCCGCGCCGGCCGATCGCCAGCACGACCCGCTTGCCGGTCATCACGCCGCGGTCGGTGGTGACCACGAAGTTGTTCTTCTCGCCGGACAGCGCGGTCAGCTTGGTCTTCTCGTGGATCCTGAGCCCCGCCTTGGCGATCACCCCTTCGAACGATTCGACCAGGTTCTCCTTGCGGATCAAGGTCTGGCCGAACTTGCCGTAAAAGGGCAGGTCGATGGTCTCGGTCATGACCAGCTTCTGCCGCGGGTAGTGCGCCACCGTGCCGCCCACCGTGTCCTGCTCGAGCAACGCGTAGCTGAGCCCCGCGGCGCGGCAACCGACGGCGGTGGCGATGCCCGCCGGGCCGGCGCCGACGATCACCACGTCGACGGCGCCGTCCGAGGGCGCGCGATCGATGGTGGTCTTGAAGCGCGCCGCAACCTGCAGCCCCTGGATGAGCGCGTTCTTGATCAGCCCCATGCCGGCCAGCTCGCCGACGATGTGCACGCCGGGGCGGCTGGTCTCGAAGAACTCGTCGACCTCCGGCAACTCGACGCCGCGCTCCGCGCTGCCGAAGACCAGCTTGATGGCGTTGACCGGGCACTCGACGGCGCACTTACCGTGCCCGATGCACTTCGACGCGTTGAGCAGCGCCGCGACGCCGTCGACAATGCCCAGGATCTTTCCCTCGGGGCAGGCGCTGATGCAGGAACCGCTGCCGATGCAGACGTCGGGGTCGATCACCGGGTGCAACGACGTCGGGACGTTCAGCTCGAGACGCACCGCTTCGGCCAGCTTCTTCTTGGCGCGCCGGTCTTCCAGGCGCCGGCGCGCCAGATAGACGGCGAGCACCGCGACCGTGAAGGCAACCCCCGCCGAGAGCAGGTTCTGGTACGAGGCGGTGAGGAACTGCAGCATTGCCGAAGCGCGCCGAAAAGACAGGTCAGCGGAACAGTGGGTGAAGCACCGGCGCCCCACCGTCTCCGGGAAGGCTGGCGTGGTAAGGGAGGTCGAGGTAGTTCTTGCTCATGAGTACCGCCAGCTCCGTGGCGGCAGGCATGTTTCCCGCTTTTTCAACATGAGGACGCGTCAACTTTTCTCCATCGGCATCGACGGTCGCCCTTCTTTCGTCTTCCCGCGTGGGTTGTCGTCCGGGGCTCCCGCTCTCGGTCACCACGACACCGTCGGAATCACCACATGAGCCCGAAATCAGAACTCCCCTCCCCGTCCCCCCTGACCCTGATCCGGCCCGAAATCCGTAGCATGCGGGGTTACACCCCTGGCGAGCAGATCAGCGGCGCGGTGAAGCTGAACACCAACGAGTGCGCCTTCGCCCCCTCTGCCAGGGTCAAGGACGTGCTGGCCCGCATCGCCGACGATTCGCTGCGCCTTTATCCGGATCCGGTCAGCCGGCGGCTGCGCGAGAGCGCGGCCGCGCTCTACGGAGTCACCCCCGATCAGGTGCTGGCCGGCAACGGCTCCGACGACTGCCTCACGATCCTGTACCGCGCATTCCTGACGCCCGGCGACGAGGTGCGGGTTCCCTGGCCGACCTACGGCCTTTACGACACGCTGGCGACGCTGCAGGGGGCGCGCCTCACGCGCGTCCCCTACCGGGAGGCCGACGGAGGGTGGGAGCTGCCCCAGGCGCTGGCCGACAGCGGCGCCAAGTTGATCATGGTGGCCAACCCCAACAATCCGTCGGCGACCCTGGCTCCCGTCGAGGAACTGCGCCGCCTGTGCGAGCGCGCGACCGGGATGGTGGTGGTCGACGAGGCGTATGTCGACTTCGCGCTGGGCGCCGGGTTGGCGGCCAGCGTGCTGCCATTCCTGAACGCGCACCCCAACCTGGTGGTGCTGCGCACCTTTTCCAAGAGCTATAGCCTGGCGGGCGCGCGTCTCGGGCTGCTGTTCGCGGCGGCGCCGCTGGTGGCTGAGCTCGGCAAGGTGAAGGACAGTTACAACGTCAACGTGCTCACCCAGGCGCTGGGCACCGCGGCGCTCGAGGATCGGAGCCACCACCGTGCCGTGGTCGAGCAGACGCTGGCCGAGCGCGCCCGCCTGGAGAGCGCGCTCGGCGCGCTGGGGTTCACCTGGCCACCGTCGGCGGCCAACTTCCTGCTGTGCACGCCGCCCCCCCGGGGTGGCGATCCAGAGACGCGCGCGGAGGCGATCTACCTCGGTCTCAAGCAGCAGGGCTTGCTGGTGCGCTGGTGGAACACCCCCGAGCTGCGCCGCCGCCTGCGCATCACCGTCGGCAAGCCCGAGGACAACGACCGCCTGCTGGCCGCGCTGCCCGCGCTGCTCTAGAGCACCGAACGGTTTGAAAGCTGAGCCACCGCGCGGAAAAGGGGCCTCTGGCTTCTGGCCTCGGACCTCCAGTGAAGAGTCCTCCAAAAGGTCTGAGGCCCGAGGCCCGAGGCCTCAACCGGGTGATGACGGCTCATCAAACCGTTCGGTGTTCTAGCGCCGCGATCCCCTACTGGCCGATGCGGCAGCGATCGCGAAAGACCCCCGACGCCCGGATCTTTCCCGCGCCGTCGTAGATCAGGTAGTCCAGGTTCGACTCCGGGCCGTGGTGGGCGGCGTTGCCGCGGGTGAAGCGCTGGAAGGCGGTCAGGCCGCGTGCCGTGTCGGCGGCGTAGATCAGGGCCTGGCGTCCGGGGGCCAGCGGGTTCGGGCAGGCGACGCGGTAGGCGCGATCGGCGTCGGTCAGCGTCAGACCGCCGGTTATCAAGCGGTCGGCGCGATCGTCGATCGGCAGCTCGGGGGCCAGCTGGCGGGTGATGCTGTTGCTGCGTGGGCCGCCGACCAGCACCAGGTCCAGGTCGCGCAGGTCGGCGGGCGTGACGTCCCGATCGGCCTTGACCGTGAAGCGCGCGCGCACACCCGGGCCCCAGTCGCCGAGGGCGCTCGCCAACGCGCGGTTGGCGGCGGTGAGCGCCAGCGAGCCCGCGGTGCCGTAGACGCAAAGGTGGGGTCGTTCGCGAGCCAGCGCGCGGCTGAAGAGCCCGCTCGACCCGTGGTCGGGGCGACCGCGCGGCACCGGCGGCGGCGAGCCGACCACCCGCCAGCCCGCGCCGGCACGCGCGAAGCTCAGCACCGGACGGGGCATCCCCTGGTAGGCTGCCGTGCCTCCAACCGCGACCGAGATCGCGCGATCGGGCGGCAGGTGCCTGGGATCGAGCAGCAGGGAAAAGGCGCTGACGTTGGTGGCGCGCACGGTCAGCTTGTCGCGGGCGCGCGCGCCCTCGATCTCCGCCATCACCAGCCCGTTGTCGATCTGATCGATGCGCAGCCAGTAGGCCTGGTTGTAGCGGATGGTGGGGGTCTTGTAGATGACGTGCGCCGGGAACGGATCGCGGCGCACGCCGGCCAGCAGCTTGAAGATCGCGGCGTCGCGGTAGGCGGGCTCCCAGGCAAAGTGATTCACCCCCGGCAGCTCGAAGTAACGCACGTTCTTGCCCAGCCATCCTAGCTGGCGATAGCGCTCGGCCATGGCGCGCGACTGCACCACCTTGACCGAGGGATCGGCGTCGCCGTGGTAAAAGACGACTTGCAAGCTGGCGGCGTTCTCGGCGATGGCCAGCGCCGTGGTCAGCCCCAGCAGCGTCGGGTCGAAGTAGACCTCCTCGTCGGCGCCGATCCACTGGCGCGCGTCGGTGATCCCGCACACCGGCACGATGGCGGCGAACAGATCGGGGTGTCGCAGGCCGATGTGCCAGGTCCCCTCCCCACCCATCGACAACCCGGTCAGGTAAATCCGATCAGGGTCCACGGCATAGGCGCGTCGCACGTCGGCCAGCGCGCGCAGCACGTCACGCTCGCCCAGCCCCTGGAAGCCCATGAACTCGCCGCGGCCGAAGGGCGACACCACGATCATCGGCACCTCGGGCAGTGGCAGCTCGTTGCGCGAGGCCTCCTCGTCGGACTCGCCCGGGCGGTTCGACTTGCCGAACACCCGGCGCAGGTTCAGGCGATGGTTGGAGTAAGCGCCGTGCAGCGACACCACCAGCGGCCAGCCGCCCGCAGGCGCTGGTCCGCGGGGCAGGTACAGCGCGTACGGCTGCAGCGTCTGATCGAAGTCGTCGCGGTAGGCCTTGACCATGACGCCGGTGACCCCGCGGTAGGGATCCTGACCGGCGGCCAGGCGGTCGGCGTAGTCGCGCGCGGTCTCCAGCTGGCGGCGCACGAAGGCCCAGTCGCGCGCCGGGTCGGTCACGGCGGCGGCGCGATGGTCGGCGTCCTCGATCAGCAGCTCCACCGACGGCAGGCTCACGGCGCGTGTGGTCTCGTCTCCGGCGGCGACCGGCCCGCGCGCGCGCTCCAGCGCCGCCGCGGCCGCCGCGCGCAGCGCCGGGTATTCAGCGCCCGGCGGCGGCGAAGTGGCCGCGGGCGCCGCGCCGTCGGGCGCGGGCGCGGGCGCCGCGGGCCCGGCCACCCCCAACACCAGCGCGGCGGTCGCCGGCACCAGGCTCCAGCCCGCGCGCCTCATCGATGGATGCGGAACAGACCGGGGCGGGCCGAAGGTGAGCGGTTCTTTTTCAGGGTCACGGCGACCTTGCGATCCCTGGCGCCTCTGCCGGCGATGGTGACCCGCTTGGTGGCCTGCGCGTAACCCTGCTTGACGAACATCAGCTCGTAGGTATTGCCGCCGCGGAAGTGCAAGCTGATCGGGGTGCGCCCGAGCACCTTGTACTTGGTGCGCACCACCGCGCCGACCGGCGTGCTGGTGATGTGCAGCGACACCGTGTCCGGCTTGGCGGGCGAGGACGCCGCTTTCGCCCCGCTGCCAGCCCGCTCGTCCTTCCTGTCGTTCTTGTCGTTCTTGTCGTTCTTGTCGTTGGCCGTCCTGGCGTTCCTGGCCGCCGCGGCCCTGGCGCTCTTGACGTCGGATGCCGGCTCGTCAGCCTCCTCCTCGCCGATGACCGCGGTCTCGGCGTTGGGCAACGCCTGGCGCAGCAGCGCCTCCTCGTCGGGCTCGTCGGGAGAATCACCCTTGGCCAGCGCGCCGCCGCCGGCGTCGGGCTTGCCGGCGCCCGCGCCCGCGCCGGCGCCGGTGCCGGTGCCGGGCGGCGCCGCAGCCGTAGCCGGGGACCGACCCGCGTCGAAGGCCGCCACCACCGCGGGCGCCGGTCCGCCGGGCGCGGGTTCCTTCGGCTTGCCCGGCGCGGGCGGCTCGGCCGGGCGCGCTACCCCCGGCCCGGCCACCGTTGCACCCGGCGGCGCGGGCGGTGCCGGCGGCGGCGCGGGCGGCCCGTAAGTGACCGCCGGCGCGCCGGCGCCCCCGAGGAACGGCTGGGTGCGCGCCCAGTCGATCACGTAGCGCGCGCCGATGACCGCCGCCAGCGCGAAGGTCGCGCCGAACCAGAAGCCGCGCAGGCCACGCGACTTGTTCTCGACCGCGCGCACCGTGCCGGTCACGCGCGGCAGCGGCATGGGATCGACGTCGACCGGCGCTCCACCCGCCGGCGTCGGCGTGGGCAGCGGCGGCGGAGCCTTGCCCGCCGGCGCGGCTGCCGTCGGCGCCACCGCGCCCGAGCCGCTGGGCGCGCCGCCGCCGACCACGGCGCCGGGCAGGAAGGAGCCCTCGGTGAGCTCGATCGCGTCGTCGAAGTCGACCAGCTCGAACGAGGTGCCGACGTTGATGTCGGTGCCGCCCTCGGTGATCGTCGCCAGCTTGCCGGGCTCGGTCTTGCCGATCGAGAACGAGCCGTCGCGCCGCGCCAGCTGCGCCATCCACAGCTTGAGCTCGGTCTGACCGGCCGACTGGTACTCGGTGCGCAGCACCCGCTCGACGTCGACCAGCATCTCGTCGGCGGTCTGGTAACGCTCGGCCGGCACCAGCCGCATCGCGCGCATGATGATGCGCGAAACCTCGGGCCCCACGCCCGGGCGCGCGGTCTCGGGAGGAGTGAACTCGGCGCGCTGCACGCGAAAGATGGCCTCGAGATCGGTGGCCGACTCGAACGGCAGCTTGTCGGTCGCCATCAGGTACAGCATCGATCCGACCGCGAACAGGTCGGAACGACGATCGATCGCCGCGCCGGTCGCCTGCTCGGGCGACATGAAGGCGATCTTTCCCTTGATGATGCCGGCCGCGGTCTGCTCGCGCTTGCGCTGCGCCTTGGCGATGCCGAAGTCGGCCAGCTTGACCTCGCCCTGCTCGCTGATGAGCACGTTGTTGGGGCTGATGTCGCGATGGACGATGCCCAGCGGCTTGCCGTTGATGAACTTACCGTGCGCGAACGACAACGCCCGGCAGACTTCCCCCACCACGTACAACGACAGCGCCGGCGGCCAGGTGATCGATGCGACCTTGGCCCGTTGCAGGATCTTGTCGAGATCCCAGCCGTCGACCAGCTCCATGACCAGGAAGTAGCGTCCCCTGGAAACGCCCAGGTCCAGCACCTGCACGATGTTGCTGTGATTGAGACTCATCGAGATATGAGCCTCATCGAGGAACATGTTCCGGAATTGGGGGTCGGCCGAGAAGGCGGTCAGGATTCTCTTGAGCACGACCGGTTTTTGAAAACCCTCGGCGCCGTGCTGCATGCCCAGGAAGATCTCGGCCATGCCTCCATCGGCGAGCTTGCTGACGATGGTGTACCGACCGTGACCCGCCATCTCTGCGCCGGCTAACGTAGCACGATCGTCAGGGACCCGGGCGCGCAGCCGGGTGCGCTGAGACCTCCCACCTTGTCCGCCACCCTGCCGGCGACCGACTTGCATTTTTTCCGTCGCTGTCGGGGTAGATTGCACCAGTGAGCACGGACGTTTGGGGAATCGACGACGGATATTTCGACGCGCTCGGCATCGAGCACGTGACCTCGCGGGAGACGCGCGCCGCGATCCTCGCCGCGATGGGCCTGGATCCAGCGCCGCTGCTGGCCGCGTACGACGATGAGACGGACGACCCCGACCCGCCGCACCTGCCATTGGTGGCCAGAACCGGCGACGCTCCGCCCCTCGATGCGCAGGGCGAGGCGGAGGTGCAAGATGTGCGGGTGGTGCGCGCCGGCGGCGCGCTGGCGCGGGTGGCCCCGGGCGATCTGATACTGGAGGACGGCACCATCATCGCCGTGGCGCAGGTTCTGCCCGCCGACCTGCCGATCGGCTATCACCGCCTGGTGCCGCGCGCCGGTCGCGGCGAGACCCTGGTCATCGTCACCCCCGGGCACTGTCACCTGCCCGACGACCTGCGCACCTGGGGCTGGGCGGCCCAGCTCTACGCCACCCGGTCGCGCCAGAGCTGGGGCATCGGGGACCTGGCCGACTTGCGCCGGCTGGGGCGCTGGGCGCGCGAGACGACCGGCGCCGGGGTCATCATGATCAACCCGCTCACGGCCGCCACGCCGGTGCGGCCCATCGAGCCGTCGCCCTACTACCCGAGTAGCCGGCGTTTCCGTAACCCGCTGTTCCTGCGCATCGAGGAGGTGCCGGGAGTCGAGGTGCTGGGCGCCGAGCTGGTGCGCCTGGCCGAAGCCGGGCGCGCCCTGAATCGGGAGCGGCGCATCGATCGCGAGGCGATCTTCGCGCTCAAGATGGATGCGCTGCAACGCATCTTCGACCATTTCACCGGTGACGCGCGCTTCGATCGCTTCTGGAACCAGCAGGGCGACGCGCTGACCCAGTTCGCGGCCTACTGCGCGCGGGCCGAACGGCACGGCAAGGACTGGCGGCGCTGGCCGTCGGAGTACCAGCGCCCCGACGGCGGTGAGGTGATACGCTTCGTGACCGAGGAGGCGCGCCGCGTGCGTTTTCACGCCTGGCTGCAGTGGCTGGTCGACGAACAGCTGGCCTCGGCGGCCAAGGAGATCGCGATCATCAACGACCTGCCGATCGGCCTCGACGTGGCCGGGGCTGACGCCTGGTGCTGGCAAGATCTGCTGGCGCGCGACATCTCGGTCGGCGCCCCCCCCGACGAGTTCGCCGTCACCGGGCAGGACTGGGGCCTGACGCCGTTCATTCCGCACCGACTGCGCGCCACCGGCTACGAGCCCTTCCGTCAGACCATCCGCGCCATGCTGGGCCACGTGGGCGGGCTGCGCATCGACCACGTCATGGGCCTGTTCCGCCTGTTCTGGATCCCGCGCGCGCTGGGCGCGGCCCGGGGCACCTACGTGCGCACCCACGCCGACGAGCTGCTGGCCATCGTCGCGATCGAGAGCCACCGCGCGCGCGCCTTCATCGTCGGCGAGGACCTGGGCACCGTCGAGGAGGGCGTGCGCGAAGAGCTGGCGGCGCAGCGCATGCTGTCCTACCGGCTGATGTACTTCGAGCCGGCGCACCCGCGCGACTTCCCCGAGATGGCGCTGTCGGGCGTCACCACCCACGACCTGGCGACGGTGGCGGGCCTGTGGACGGGCGCCGACGTCGCCAGCGCGCGCGCAGCCGGCATCGAGACCAACGAGTCCGGCATGCAGGCGCTGCGCGACAAGATCGCGCGCGAGGGGCACATCCCGCCCGACGCGCCGCCCGAGGTCGCCATCGAGAGGACCTACGCGGCGCTGGCGAGCGCGCCGTCACGCGTGATCCTGGCGACGCTGGACGACGCGATCGCCGTCGTCGAGCGGCCCAACATGCCAGGCACGACCACGGCCTGGCCCAACTGGTCGCTGGCCCTGCCGATGCCGCTCGAGGAGCTCGAGCAGCAGGAATTGCCGAAGCGACTGGCCAAGGTGATGAAGCGATAGGCCGGCGCGGGAATCGGATCGATCACGCCGACGGCGACGCCGACGCCGACGGGGTCGGATTCGAACCGGTCCGATCTGATCCGTCCGTCGGCGTCGGCGTCGCCGTCGGCGTCAGCGTGATCGTCCATTCGTCCGATCTTTCGGCTAGATTCTCCCCATGCCGCAATCGCTCCTCATCGTTCACGTCCACGTTCAGGTGAAGCCCGACGGCGTCGAGGCGTTTCGGGTGGCGACGCTGGCCAATGCGCGGGCCAGCGTGCGCGAGCCGGGCGTCGCGCGCTTCGACGTCGTGCAGTCGGTCGAGGATCCGACGCGTTTCGTGCTGGTCGAGGCCTACCGCAACGACGCGGCGCCCGCGGCGCACAAGGAGACCGAGCATTACCTGGCCTGGCGCGACGCGGTCGCCGACCTGATGGCCGAGCCGCGCTCCAGCGTCAAGTACCGGAACGTCTTTCCCGACGACGACGCGTGGTGACCGGCACCAGCTTCGAGATCGCGGCGCCGACGCGGATCCTGTTCGGCGCCGGCACGCTGGCGCAGGTTCCGGACCTGGCGCGCGCGCTGGGGCAGCGACCGCTGCTGGTGACCGGCGCGTCGCCGTCGCGCGTACGCCTCGGGCTGGAGTCGGCTTGCCCGGTGGTGACCATCGCGGGCGAACCGACGGTGGCGCTGGTGCGCGCCGCGGCGGCGACGGCGCGCGCCGCCGGCTGCGACCTGGTGATCGCCTGCGGCGGCGGCAGCGCGCTCGACGCCGGCAAGGCGATCGCGGCGCTGGTCGGCAACGACGGCGATCCGCTCGACTATCTCGAGGTGGTGGGCCGCGGTCGCCCGATCGAGCGCGCGGGGCTGCCCTTCATCGCCGTGCCGACCACGGCCGGCACCGGCTCGGAGGTGACCAGGAACGCCGTGCTGTCCTCGCCCGAGCACCAGGTCAAGGCCAGCCTGCGCAGCCCGCTGATGCTGGCGCGCGCGGCGGTCATCGACCCCGATCTGCTGATCGGGGTGCCGCCCGCCGTGATCGCCAGCAGCGGGTTGGACGCGCTGTCGCAACTCATCGAACCGTTCCTGTCGTCGCGCGCCAATCCCTTCACCGACGCGCTGGCGCGCGAGGGCATCCGCCGCTCGGCGCGTTCTTTGCGGCGCGCGTACGAGGAGCCGCATCCGGCCGGGGGCGGCGGCGTCGTCGCGGCCGGCGCGCGCGAAGATCTGGCGCTGGCCAGCCTGTTTGGCGGCCTGTGCCTGGCCAACGCCGGACTGGGGGCCGTGCACGGATTCGCGGCGCCCATCGGCGGCACCTGGCCCGCGCCGCACGGCGCGACCTGCGCCGCGCTGCTGCCGCACGCCATGCGGGTCAACCTGCGCGCGCTGGAGACGCGCGCGCCCGCCCACCCGGCGCGCGCGCGCTTCGGCGAGCTGGCGGCGCTGCTGACCGGCCGCGCCGACGCCGGCGCCGGCGAGGGCATCGCCTGGCTGGACGCGCTGGTAACGGCGCTGCGCATCCCCGGTCTGGCCCGCTACGGCATGACCGCCGGCGACATCCCGGCCCTCATCGAAAAGGCCAGAGTCGCCAGCAGCATGAAGGCCAACCCGCTGCCGCTGACCGACGACGAGCTCACCGAGATTGCGGTGCGGGCGCTGTGACCTGGCCTGCCGGCTTCACGTTCCAGAGCACGAAGACGTAGTCCTGGAACGCGCCGTCCGCCCCGTCGCGGAAGGCGACCAGGTAGGCGTTGGGGATGGGCGCGCCGCCGCGTGCGTGCAATGGAAAGACCCGCGCCGCGTGCTTGTCTGGCCCGCTGTTGCGCTGATCCTCGGAATAGACGGTGCGCTTGCCCGCCTTGACCCACAGGCCGAAGGTCGCCTCGCCGGGATCGAAGCTGGCGGCTCCGTCCGACTCCAGCTCGGGGTTCAGGGTCTGGTGTTGTCCCGCCGCCAGCGTGGCCAGGGTCTCGGGCGTCGCCACCGCATTCTTGACCTTGTAGGGGCCGTAGGGCCGCGGACCGTCGGCCGAGAAACGCGCCACCGGATTGAGCGCAACCGGCGTCGGGGTCGCGCGCGTGAACAGCGGCATGGGAACTTCTTCGCCGAGCGTCCGCGCCGGCGTCGCAGCGGCGCTCCTGGACGGCCCGGCCAGTCCGCTGGACGGCTGGCCCACGTCGACCGCATATCCGAGCGCCTCGACCACCTCGGCCAGGCTCGGCTCGTTCTCGCCGGCGCGCCCGGCCGTCGCCAGCCCGGACAGATCCGCGCCCGGCCCGTCCTCGATCAGGGGACCGGTTTGAAAGCGCAACAAGGCGCGGTGCACGCCCAGCGCCGCGCCGGCCGGCGGCGCGAAGGTGACGCCGACCGAAAGCTGCCCCTTGGGCGGTACGATCGCGGGCAGCTTGGGGGGATCGCGCAGCTGAAATTGTGCCGCCTCGTCGCCCAGCAAGGGCAGCGCCCGCACGGTGACCGGAACGTCGGTCAGATTGCGCGCGGTCACAGTCTCGGTCACCTGGCCCGCGCCGCGCGCGGCGGAGAACGCCAGGTCCCAGGGCGCGAGCTGCAGCTCTTCGCGCACCTTCTCGTTGCGCAGCCCCGCCCCCGCTGGGGCCACCGGCGCCGGCGCCGTCACCGGTCGCGGCGGCGACGCGCTCGCGCAGCCGGCGACCGCCAGCCAGGCCAGCCATTCCGGAAACCGCTGCGCGCGTCGCGAGGGCATCGAGTCGAATGTAGCACCGCCGATGGGCGGTCAGCGGCTGCGGCAGCGCGCGCCTGGACGGTCCTCAGAATCGTGTCGTCAGGGATTCCGCGCCGCGGTGCCGCTCGCTTTCGCGGTCTCGAGCCGGCGCTTGCCGATGGCGAGCGCGCGCCGGAAATAGTCGACCAGCGCGGCGATCCCCAGCACGAACGAGAGGAAGGCGAACAGCCGGATCCAGGGATGGCCCAGGATCAGTGCGGCGATCGCGATGAACTGTGCCACCGTGGCCCCTTTGCCGAGCACGCTGGCACGAAAGTCGTAACGCAGCCAGCTGCGCAGCGCGGGCAGGAAACGATAGACCACGCCGATGGGCAGTTGCACCAGCTCGCGGCTGACGATCAACATCAACACCCAGATCGGCGGCTGGCGCCGCACCAGGATCGCGGCCAGCACCGACGCCACGAACAGCTTGTCGCAGATCGGGTCCAACCACGCGCCGACGCCCCCGCCTGGCTCGACCGCCCCGCCGGTGCCGCCGACGGCGCGCGCCGCCAGACGCCGCGCCAGGTAGCCATCCAGCACGTCGGTGAGCGCGGCCAGCGCCAGGATCGCGAACGCCCCGGAGACCAGGGCGGCGCTCGCACCCAGCGCGAACCAGAACGCGACGCCGAGCGGGATCCGCGACAAGCTGAGAAGGTTCGGCACCGTCAGCAGGTTCTGGAGGCGCGGAAAGGACATCGAGGCATGTGGAGCGTACCATTACCCGGCGAGCCACCATGACCATGCCGGGGGAAATCGCGCGCTGCCTGCTGGCGAATGGGGCCGCGCGCCTGGTGGCGGCGCTCACCACGCCCGCGGCGCGCGAGGCCGCGCGACGACATCAAGCCACCGGAGCGGCCGGGCTGGCGCTGGCGCGCGGGCTGACATCGGGATTGCTGCTGAGCACGCTGACCAAGGACCAGGAAAAGATCACGCTTCAGATCCTGGGCGACGGGCCGCTGGGTGGCCTGACCGTCGACGCCAGCTCGTCGGGCCAGGTGCGCGCCTACCTGCGCAACCCGGCGGTGCGCCTGCCGCCGCTGCACGCCGCCGACGCGCGCGGCCGGCTCAGCGTCGCGCCGGGCGTGGGCCGCGAGGGCATCGTGCACGTGGTGCGCGACCTGGGCCTGCGCGAGACGTTCAGCGGCGAGACGGCGCTGACCAGCGGCGAGATCGACGAGGACGTCGAGCACTACCTGACCGCGAGCGAGCAGATCGACAGCGCGCTCAGCTGCGACGGTCTCCTGGACCCGGAAGGCGGAACGATCGCGATCGCGGGTGGCGTGCTGGTGCAGGCGCTGCCCGGCAGCCGTGGTACCGAGGTGGTCGCCTACGCGCGCTCGCGCCTGCGCGCCGGCGAATTGACCCGCGCGCTGGCGGAGCGGCCGCCGACGGCCGAAGCCCTGGCGCGCGCCGCGTTCGGCGACGGCGCGCCGGCCTTGCAGGTGCTGGACGTGCGGCCCGTGACGTTCCACTGCCCGTGCTCGCGCGATCGCGCGGCCGCGTCGCTGACCCTGCTGGGCGGCGCCGAGCTGGGGGCCATGATCCTGGACGACGGCAAGGCCGAGGTGATCTGCAACTTCTGCCGCGAGCGCTACCTCTTCGGCGAAGCGGACCTGGAGGAGATCCGCAGGGAGACCACGGGCGCGTCAGGGCCGCCAAGCTGACGGGCCCGACCTCCGAACGTCTGAGCTCTGGGCCGCGACGCCCGCCCCTAGCAGCACGAACAGTTTGAAAGAGCCGTCATCACCCGGTTGAGGGCCTCGGGCCTCAGACCTCTGGAAGACTCTTCACTGGAGGTCCGAGGCCCGAAGCCAGAGGCCCCTTGAGGCGCGGTGGCCCAGCTTCAAACCGTTCGGTGCCCTACCCGCACTGGCCGCGCTGTCTCAACGCGTGGTCGACGAGCACCAGCGCGATCATCGCCTCGACGATCGGCACGGCGCGCGGAAGCACGCAGGGATCGTGGCGGCCGCGGGCCTTGATGGTGGTGTCCTTGCCGTCGACATCGACGGTATCCTGCTCGCGCAGGATGGTCGCGGTCGGCTTGAAGGCGACGCGCACCAGGATCGGCTCGCCGTTGGAGATGCCGCCCTGCACGCCGCCCGAGTGGTTGGTGCGCGTCCGGATCGCGCCACCCGCATTGTAGAACGGATCGTTGTGCTGAAAGCCGGTCAGCTGCGTCCCGCGAAAGCCGCTGCCGATCTCGAAGCCCTTGGCCGCCGGCAAGGACAGCATCGCCTTGGCCAGATCGGCGTCCAGCTTGTCGAACACCGGATCGCCCCAGCCGGGCGGCACGCCGCGCGCGACCGCTTCGACGACGCCGCCCAGAGAATCGCCCGCTTTGCGCGCGCCGTCGACCAGCGCGATCATCTGCGCCGCCATCGCCGCTTCGGGGCAACGGATGATGTTGGCCTCGACCGCGTCGCGCGTGACCGTGTCGGCGTCGACCGCGGCCTCCAGCGCCTGCACCTGCTTGACGTAGGCGACGATGTCCAGCCCGGGCGCCAGCGCCTGCAGCACCTTGCGCGCCACCGCGCCGGCCGCGACGCGGCCGATGGTCTCGCGCGCGCTGGCGCGCCCGCCGCCCTGCCAGGCGCGGATACCGAACTTGGCCTGGTAGGTGTAATCGGCGTGCGACGGGCGGTACTTGGTCTTCATCTCCTCGTAGTCGCCGCCGCGCTGGTCCTGGTTGCGCACCACCATGGCGATCGGCGTGCCCAGAGTTTGACCTTCGTGCACGCCCGACAGGATCTCGACGGCGTCGGCTTCGCGTCGCTGGGTCGTGATGGCGCTCTGGCCGGGCCGGCGCCGGTCGAGCTCGCGCTGGATCTCCTCGACCGCCAGCGGCAGACGCGGCGGACATCCGTCGATCACCACGCCGACCGCCGTGCCGTGTGACTCGCCGAAGGTCGAGATCCGAAACAGCGTTCCGAAGCTGCTGCCCATACGATGCGGCCGGCCCTACTTGCCGGGCAGGATATCGATCATCCCGCGATGAACCGACTCGCCGGCGACTGTCCAGTCGCCGGCTGAGCTGGATTCGATGTGCAGCGCCATGTCGCCCGCGGCGTGGTAGCGCCAGATGTGAGCGGTGCCGGCGACGTGGTCGGGCACCGTGCCGGCGATCTCGACCGTCGCCTTGCCGGCCAGGCGCTGCAGGTAGGTCGACTGTCCGTAGAAGATGCTGTCGGGCGGCGGGATCGCCATGTCCAGATCGCGCACGTCCTTGAACACCATGAGGCGATCGTCGGCGTCGTCGCGCAGCGGCTCGACCCACAGCACCGCATCGCCGTCGACCGCCCGCACCAGCTGGAACCTCTTACCGTTGACCTGGTAGCTCTTGACCCCTTCGACCAGGTAGTCTCGGCCGAAGAAGCTGACGACGTCCTTCACGTGGATCTTCATGCGCGCTTTGTCTCCTTGGTGGACGCTGGCTTGACAGCGCCGTCGCGGCACGATTATACGGGTCGCCGTCGGCAGAGCCAGTGCCGCCTGCAAGCCGGCGCGCAAGCGCGTACACTGGCTTGACCGTCCTTCCCCGAGGTCTCCGGAGAAACGTTGCGGCTAGAAGTCATCAAGGTCATCGACGACGACGGTCGGGTCATCCATCCCGAGCGCGAGCCCGCGATCGCCGGCGACGACCTGCGCAAGCTGTTCCGCACCATCCTGCTGGTGCGCCTGGTCGACGAGCGCATGCTGCGCCTGCAGCGCCAGGGCCGGCTGGGGTTCTATCTCAGCTCGCTGGGCGAGGAGGCGACCCACATCGGAGCGACGCACGCTTTGCGCCCCAGCGACTGGCTGTACCCCGCCTACCGCGAGGTCGGAGCCGCCCTTTACCGCGGTTACCCCCTGCGCACCTTCATGTGCCAGCTGTTCGGCAACGCCGAGGACCCGATCAAAGGCCGGCAGATGCCGGTGCATCACTCGATCCGGCGCCTCAACTTCGTGTCGATCAGCTCGCCGGTGGCGACCCAGATCCCGCACGCGGTCGGCACCGCCTGGGCCGCCAAGCTGCAGAAAAAGGACGACGTCGCGGCGGCGTTCTTCGGCGAGGGCGGCACCTCGACCCCGATCTTCCACACCAGCCTCAACTTCGCCGGGGTGTTCAAGGCGCCCGCGATCTTGATCTGCCGCAACAATGGCTGGGCCATCTCGGTGCCGCGCTCGGTGCAAACGGTGGCCGCCACCTTCGCCCAGAAGGCCATCGCCTACGGCATCCCGGGCGTGCTGGTGGACGGCAACGACATCCTGGCCATGATTCACGTCACCGCCGAGGCGGCGGCGCGCGGGCGCCGCGGCGAGGGGGCGACGCTGATCGAGGCGCGCACCTACCGGCGCGGCGCGCACAGCTCGTCCGACGACCCGTCGGTGTACCGCGACCCGGCCGAGCCCAAGGAGTGGGAGCGCCACGATCCGCTGGAACGATTCCGCAAGTACCTCACGGCCAAGGGCGAGCTCAGCGCCGAGGTCGAGGCCAGGATGCACCAGGAGATCCTCGAGGAGATCACCGACGCCCTCCAGTACGCCGAGCGTCAGGCGCCCAAACCGCCGCTGCACAGCATGTTCGAGGACGTGTACGTCGACATCCCCTGGCACCTGCGCGAGCAGTCGGCGGCGCTCGCGGCCGAGATTGCCAAGCACGGACCCAAGACCAGCTAGGATCGCCGCTCGCTCCGGCGTCTTCAGACACTTGATTTCCGCGTGCCCCTGGCGTAAGCCGAGTCACCCCGATGCCGGACATGAACATCATCCAAGCGGTCAACGATGCCCTGCGGCTGGAGATGCGCCGCGACCCGCGCGTCGTGGTGCTGGGCGAGGATGTCGGACGTTTCGGCGGCGTCTTCCGCGCAACCAGCGGCCTGCAGGAAGAGTTCGGCGCCGATCGCTGTGTCGACACGCCCCTGGCCGAATCCGGGATCATCGGCACCGCGATCGGGATGGCCCTCTACGGACTGCGCCCGGTTCCCGAGATTCAGTTCGCCGATTTCATTTATCCGGCCTACGATCAGATCGTGAGCGAGCTGGCCAAGCTGCGCTACCGCTCGGGCGGCGAGTATCCGGCGCCGGTGGTGATCCGCACGCCGGTCGGCGGCGGCATCCGCGGCGGCCATTACCACTCGCAGTCGCCCGAGGCGCTGTTCATTCACGTTCCGGGGCTGAAGGTGGTGTGCCCCTCGAACCCGATCGACGCCAAGGGGCTGCTGGCCAGCTGCATCCGCGGCGAGGACCCGGTGATCTTCATGGAGCCCAAGCGGGTCTACCGCGCCGCGCGCGGCAACGTGCCCGAGGGGGAGTACACCATCCCCCTCGGCGAGGCCAAGGTTGTGCGCCAGGCCAAGACCGGCATCCGTCAGGTCACGGTGCTGGCCTGGGGCGCGATGGTCCACACCGCGCTCGAGGCCGCCGAGAAGGGCGCCGAGCAAGGTTACGATCTCGAGGTGATCGATCTGCGCACCTTGCTCCCGTTCGACGTCGATGCGATCCTGGCGTCGGTGCGCAAGACCGGTCGTGTGGTCGTCGTGCACGAGGCGCCGCGCACCTGCGGTTTCGGCGCCGAGCTGGCGGCGACGATCCAGGAAAAAGCGATCTTGAGCCTGGAGGCGCCGATCCTGCGCGTCACCGGGTTCGATACCCCGTTCCCGTACACGCTCGAGCACGAATATCTGCCCGACGCGCACCGGATCCTCGACGCGGTCGAGCGGGTGGTCGGCTTCTGAGCCGCAGCCGACGGAGAGGCAACCCCCGATGACCTACGAATTCAAGCTGCCCGACATCGGTGAGGGGGTCGTCGAGGGCGAGGTGGTGCGCTGGCTGGTCAAGGAGGGCGACCCCCTGCGCGAGGATCAACCCATGGTGGAGATCATGACCGACAAGGCCACGGTCGAGATCCCGGCTCCGCGCGCCGGCCGCGTCGGCAAGCGCATGTACGCCGAGGGCCAGCTGTGCCCGGTCGGCAAGGTGTTGATCACCATCGAAACCGACGGCGCCAAGAGCGCGTCCGCGGAACCGTCACCGTCCGGATCACGGTCGGCGTCGGCGTCGGCGTCGGCGTCGACGTCGGCGTCGGCGTCGACGTTTGCAAAGGACGGCGACAATGGCGCCCGTCCGGGCGCGAGCAATGGCAGCCGCACCGCCCAGGTGCTGGCGACGCCCGCCACGCGAAAGCGGGCGCGCGACCTCGGCGTCGACCTGCGCGACGTCGCCGGGACGGGGCCGGCGGGCCGCATCACCTCCGACGACGTGCGCGACCACGCCGCCAGCGGAAAAGCTGGCGATGCGGCCGTACCGGCGGCGACGCCCGAGACGGCAGACCGTACCCAGCGTGGACACGCGGTCGTGCCGCTGCACCCGCCCACGCGCGAGGCCGCCGACGTGCGCGTCCCCTTCCGCGGCGTGCGCAAGAAGATCGCCGAGAACCTGGTGCGATCGAAGCACACGGCGGCGCACTACACCTACGTCGAGGAGGTCGACTGCACTGACCTCGTGACCCTGCGCCAGCGCGCCAACCAGCGCCTGCGCGAGCGCGGCGTCAAGCTGTCGTTCCTGCCCTTCGTGATCAAGGCGACCGTGGCGGCGCTGCAGCGCTTTCCGCAGCTGAACGCCACCCTGGACGAAGCGGCGGGCGAGATCGTCCAGCGCCGCAGCTATCACATCGGCCTGGCCACGGCCACCGAGGCGGGCCTGATCGTGCCTGTGGTGCGCGACGCCGACCGCCGATCGCTGGTTGACCTGGCCATCGAGATCGACCGCCTGGCGGAGGCGACCCGTACCGGCAAGGCGGCGCGCGACGAGCTGGTGGGGTCGACCTTCACCATCACCAGCCCAGGGGCGCTGGGCGGCGTGCTGGCCACGCCGATCATCAACTTCCCCGAGGTGGCCATCCTGGGCGTGCACAAGATCGCCAAGCGACCCGCGGTGTCGGCGTCGGGCACCGAGGTGGTGATCCGCGACCTCATGAACCTGTCGATATCGGTGGACCACCGGGTTGTCGACGGGCTGGACGCCGCGCGCTTCGTCGCCGAGATCAAGGCGGCGCTGGAAACCCCGGGCCTGCTCTTCCTCGAGTCGGTGTAAGGCGCGAGCGATGGCGGCCTCCAAGTCACATCCCCCGCAGCCCCCGCGCGACAAGGCGCCCACGCCCACCGCCGTGAAGAAGATCCGCGCTGGCATGGGCGACATCGACGCGGAGATGGTCGAGGTCTGGAGCGACGAGGACTACCAGCGCGCCACCGGCCTGCGCTCGATCCTGCGCCAGGACGGCAGCGCCGACCCGGCCGCGCTGCCCGCGCTGGACGCCGCCGCGCTGCGCGAGATCTACCGCGGCATGGTGCGCATCCGGATCATCGACGAACGCTTGATCGCGCTGCAGCGCCAGGGCCGCATCGGTTTTTACGCCGAGGGTCGCGGCCAGGAGGCGGCGGTGATCGGATCGGTGGCGGCGCTGCTGCCCGACGACTTCGTGGTGCCGGCCCACCGCGAGCTGGGCGCCGCTCTCTACCGCGGGCTGCCGCTGCGCAGCTTCGTGGCACAGCTGTTCGGCAACGCCCACGACATTTCCAGGGGGCGCCAGATGCCGGTCCACCTGGGCGCGTTGCGGGCGCTCAACTATCTGCCGCCGTCGTCCTGCGTGGCCACGCAGCTGCCGCACGCGACCGGCATCGCCTGGGCGGCCAAGATCCTCAAGAAAAAGACGGTGGTCATCGGCTACCTGGGCGAGGGGGCGACCAGCGCCGAGGACTTCCACGCCGGCCTGAACTTCGCGGCGGTCTACCGCACGCCCGTGGTCTTCCTGTGCCAGAACAACCAGTGGGCAATCTCGACGCCGGCAGCGGCGCAGACCGCCTCCGAGACCTTCGCGGTCAAGGCGCTGGCCTACGGCATGCCGGGCGAGCGCGTCGACGGCAACGACATCTTCGCGGTCTACGCGGCGACACGAGAGGCGGTCGATCGCGCGCGCCGCGGCGATGGCCCGACGCTGATCGAGGCGGTGACCTACCGGCTGGGCGGGCACAGCACGGCAGACGACCCCGCGCGCTATCGCGAGGACCTGAGCGAGGAATGGACCCGCAAGGACCCGATCGCGCGCCTGCGCGCCTGGATGCTGGCGCAGAAGCTCCTGGATGATGCCGCCGACGGCGCGCTGCGCAGCGCCATCGAGCAGGAGGTCAAGGAGGCGATCGACGCCGAGGAGGCGGTGGGGCCGCCCGCGCTGGCGACCCTGATCGAGGACGTCTTCGCCGAACCGACCGCGGCGCTGCGCGAGCAACTGGCCGACCTGGAACGAATCCGCGCCAAGCGCAAACCGTAGATAGGGCTACCCCGCCCTCGATGGCCCGGCCACCAGGCCGGTAGTCCCGCCGTTCGGCTTGGGGTATAAGCCAGGCATGGGGAAAAGCATGAGCGGCAGGTTCATTGTCTCGGGGCTTGTCGGTCTGGCGCTGGCGGCGGTCGGCTGCGGCGACGACGGCAACAGCCTCGCCGAGTTCGAGGGGACCTGGAAGTACATTCAGTCTCCTGCGCAATTCTCCTGCCCCGGCGATCCCGTTCAGACGGGATCCTTCGGTACGATGAAGGACTGGCGCCAAGGGGTGAAGTCGGCACTGGTCGACTTCAGTACGAGCTGCAACTACCGCTTCGACGTGCACGGCAAGGTCGCCACGATCCAGAAGTCGCAGACCTGCGATCTCCTCGACAACCAGGGTGCCCCCGCGAGCGAGGCCCCGAACAGCTGGGTCTTCACGCTGACCAGCGCCACGACCGCCGAGGAGAAGGTGGAGACGGTCACCACGTTCAGCGACGGGGTGTCCTGCACCCTGACCGCGACGATGTCGACGCTCGAGAAGATCTCCAAGGACTGACCCGAGAACGACGCCGAAGGGCAATCGACGACAGGGAAGAGACAATGGCCGAGGAAGCGATCCGGGTCGAGGCGTTGGTGATTGGCGCCGGCCCCGGCGGCTACGTCGCCGGCATCCGGCTGGGACAGCTCAAGAAACGAGCGCTGGTCGTCGAGCGCGACAAGCCGGGTGGCATCTGCCTGAACGTCGGCTGCATCCCGTCGAAAGCGCTGATCAACGCCTCGAAGTACTACGACAAGTTCCGCCACGGCGCCGACATCGGCATCCTGGCCGACAACATCCGCGTCGACATGGCCAAGCTGCAGTCGTGGAAGGGCGAGGTGGTGCACAAGCTGACCAGCGGCGTGCGCCAGCTGCTGAAGAGCAACGGGTGCGACTATCGCACGGGCGTGGCGCGGCTGACCTCGCGCAACACCGTCGAGCTGACCGAGAAAGACGGCAAGATCACCATCCAGGCCGACAACATCGTGCTGGCCACCGGCTCGCGGCCGATCGAGATCCCCGGCTTCAATTTTGGTGGCGCTGGTGACTTCATCGTGGATTCGACCGGCGCGCTCGAGTTCACGGCCGTGCCCGAGCGCCTGCTGGTGGTGGGCGGCGGGTACATCGGCATCGAGATCGGCACCCTGTACGCCAAGCTGGGCTCCAAGGTCACCGTCGTCGAGGCGCTGCCGGCCATCCTGCCCGGCACCGATCCCGAGCTGGCCCAGGTGGTGGCGCGCAAGCTGAAGAAGATCGGCGTCGAGGTCATGACCGGCGCCAAGGCCAGGTCGTGGACCGAGAAGGGCGGCAAGGCCGCGGTGACGCTGGAGCTGGCCGGCGGTCAAGAGGCGATACTGGAAGTCGACAAGGTGCTGGTCTCGGTCGGGCGCCGGCCCAACTCCGAGGGGCTGGGACTGGAGGAGGTCGGCGTGAAGATCGAGCGCGGCTTCGTCCCCACCGACAAGCGCATGCGCACCAACGTGCCGGGCATCTACGCCATCGGTGATCTGGCCGGCCAACCCATGCTGGCGCACAAGGCCTCGCACGAGGCCGAGGTCGTCGCCGAGATCATCGCCGGCCACAAGTCGGAGATGGACGTGCGCGCCATCCCGGCGGTGATCTTCAGCGACCCGGAGATCTCGTCGGTCGGCATCACCGCCGAGGAGGCCGAGAAGAAGGGGCACAAGGCCCGCGTGGGCAAGTTCCCCTTCGTCGCGCTCGGGCGCGCCATCGCCAACGCCGACACCGACGGTTTCGTCAAGGTGGTGATCGACGCCGATTCGCACGAGGTGCTGGGCATCCACGTGGTGGGCAACGGCGCCTCGGACATCATCGCCGAGGCGGCGCTGGCCATCGAGATGGGCGCCTTGGCCGACGACATCAGCCTGACCATCCACGCCCATCCGACCCTACCCGAAGCGATCATGGAGGCGGCCAAGGCCTCCCTGGGCGAAGCCATCCACATCCAGAACCGCTAGTTTCTAACCGGCCGATCTGGGGATTCGGTGCCTGGTGGTTCGGTCGCAGGGCACAGCCGGGCCAGCTGTCATCAGTCTTCAGTTTTTCAGTCGACAGGAAAGGTATCGGACTCAGGCGGGGGCAGAGCTGCCCAGTTGATCGCGGAGACGGTGACCACTTGTCTGAAGACTGAAGACTGAAGACTGAAGACCCTTCGTCCCAGTTTCCAGGTTCACCTGGCTGGTATTCCCTTCGATCGGGGGTGGGCTATGCTCAGGACAAATGCCGGAGCCGTTGCCTGCGCGCGTCGTCGACCTCGGGACCCGGGAGTTCGGCGAGGTCTGGGAGCTGCAGCGCCAGATGGTCGCCGCGCGCCAGCGCGAGGAGATCCCCGATACGCTGATCCTGGTGGAACACCCCAGCGTGATCACCCTGGGGCGGGGCTCGCACAAGGAGAACCTGGTGGCGCCCGGCGACCTGCCCATCTTCGAGATCGAGCGCGGCGGGGACGTCACCTACCACGGTCCCGGACAGCTGGTCGGCTACCCGATCTTCCTCCTGCGCCAGCCCGAGCGCGACCTGCACGTCTACCTGCGCAACCTGGAAGAGGCGCTGATCCAGTCCGTCGAGGAATGCGGCCTGCCCGCGGGGCGGCGCGAGAGCTGGACCGGGGTGTGGAATCGTCAGGCCGACCGCAAGCTGGCGTCGATCGGCGTCGCGGTCAAGCGCTGGGTGACGCTGCACGGATTCGCCCTCAACGTCGCCACCGACCTCGGCCGTTTCGCGGCCATCAACCCGTGCGGCCTCGAGGCCACCGTGATGGCATCGATGACCTCGTTGCTGGGGCGAGGGGTGACGCTGGCCGAGGTGAAACCGATCGTGGCGCGCCGGATGGGCGCGGTGTTCGGGCGTGACTTCTCCTGACGGCGTGAAGGCCCGCTCAATCGGCGACGGGGGCGTCGGCCGACGCGTCAGGCGTCGCCGGAGCGTCGTCGCTGGCGTCAGAATCGGAATCGGAGTCGGAATCGGAAGCGAAGGTGTCGGAGGCGTCCGCGTCGCCGGCGTCGACGGTGGTACCGCCGTCGAGCAGCCCGCCGTCATCGTCGGGCATCGCGCCGCCGTCGGGCGGGTCACCGGCGATGAACACGGCCGTGGTCGCCGCGCCCAGTGCGACGTCGTACACGTCGGTCAAGTCGCCGGCGACGGTGACCTCGACGCGAGCGCCGCTGTTCCAGACCGGGTGGGTGGTCCCACCGTCCGCCGCAGGTAGGTCGGCGCGCACGTTGATGGGTCGTACGAAGAGCTTGGTGGGGACCGTCGGATCGGTAACCAGCTGGTACTCCTCCGAGCTCAGGGTCCGTCCGTTCTGGACGACCTGGATGTGGTCCGCCGGATTCTTGCCACCGCGGTTTTGCCTCGGCGGATCAACGCAGTTTGGCCTCGCCGGATCGCCAACGCGGTTGTTGAACTCCAGCGGCACCCAGTAGTTGATGGGCGCGTAGGGAATGGTGCGGCCCGCCGGCGGCTTGGGTAGCGACACCGACAGAGAGAACGGCGCCGTGTCGACCACGATCTCCTCGGGTCCAACCATGGGCTCGTTGTACTTGCTGGTGATCCGGGTCTTGTCGAGCTTGAGGGTGACCTGGTTGCTGGGTGGGAAGGTCAGGGTGGGGTTGGGGGCATCTGCCGCCAGGTCGTCCGAGCGCGCCCGCCCGTAAATGTACGAGGATCCGGCGGCCGTGAAGGGCAGCGCCAGGCTGTTGTACCAGACGACCAGCGAGAAAGCGGGCACCCCCGAGTCGGGGGGCAACTCCCAGGTGACGGGAGAGATGTTCGCGCAACCTGAGTTCAGCTTGGGATATTGCCGGGTGAAACCACCGTCGGTGAAGGTGTCCTCGATCTTGGATCCGTCGAGCACGCGGTCGAAGACCAGGTTGAACTGGGCGGCCGCGGGCGGCACCGTCGCGATCTGATCCGGAGCGTCCTTCGACCACACCAGGCACTGGTTCCTGGGCACGCCATCGCTGGCGGCGAGCGCATCGCCGCCGTCGGGGTCAGCGGCGCCGGCATCGCCAGGAAGGACGATACAGGCCGCGCCCGCGCCGGATCCGATCAGCTCCCAATAAACGCTCTGCAGCACCGGGGCGCCGTGCGGGGTCTCGCTGCTGCCGCAGCCCGCGCCGGCCGCGGCCAGGCCGAGGAGGCTTGCCAGCAGCCAGGTCGGTCCTGGCAAAGGCCGGAACGATCTCGCCGGGGACGTGGTCGCGCCTCGCAGGTTCATCCGGCCACGCTTTTAGCACGGGCGCCGTGGTTTTTTTGTAATCTCGCCGGCGGTGCCGACGGCGATCACACTTGCTGACGACCCGCGCCTGGCCGACTACCGCCGGCTCAAAGAACGGCAACTCAACGCCGAAGGCCAACGCTTCGTCGCCGAGAGCGAGCGCGTGGTGCGCCGCCTGCTGGCCAGCAACCTGCCGGTCCACTCCCTGCTGGTGACCCCGCCGCGGCTGGCCGCGCTGGGCGATCTGCTGGTCGGCCTCGACGAGGCGCGCTGCCCGGTCTACGTCGCCAGTCAGCCGGTGATGGACGGTGTCGCCGGCTTCCACGTGCACCGCGGCTGCCTGGCGATCGGCGAAAGGCCGGCGAACCCCGCGATTCCCGCGGACGCCGATCTGCTGGTCGCCGTCGAGGACCTGGTCGACGTCGACAACCTGGGCGCCATCGTACGCAACGCCGCCGCCTTCGGCGCGGGGGCGCTGGTGCTGTCCCCACGCTGCGCCGACCCCTTCTATCGCAAGGCGATCCGGGTCTCGCTGGGCAGCGTGTTCACCCTGCCGATCATCCGCGCGCGACGCTGGCCGGAAGACCTGGTCGCGCTCCGCGCGCAGCGCGCCTTCACCGCGGTGGCCGCCGTGCTGGACGCCGGCGCGGTCTCGCTGGACAGCTTCACCCCGCCGCGCAAGACCGTGCTGCTGCTGGGCGCGGAAGGGCCCGGGTTGTCGGCCGCGGCGATCGCCGCGTCGGACCACCAGGTCACGATCCCGATGTCAGCGGGAGCCGATTCGCTGAACGTCGCGACGGCGGCGGCGATCTTTCTCTACCATCTGACCCGCGGCGCCTGAGACGGTCCGATCTTCCCGTCTCCGTCGGCGTCGGCGTCGGCGTCGGCGTCAGCGTCGGCGATCCGAATCCGGGTCCGGACCAGAGGGGATCGATCACGCCGACGCCGACACCGACGGAGAATGGAATGCTCGCGAGGGTCCGCGCGACCCGGCGCCTACTTGTCCCTGACCGGCAAGGCCCCCCAGTCGACGAACAGCTTGCGGGCGGCGGGCTGGCACCTCGGGCAGAAGCAGGCGTCGCCGTCGCCGACCCGTACGGCGCGGATCTTGGTCCCGCAGCGCGGACAGGGCTTGCCGTCGCGGCCGCGCACCGACAGGAAATCGCGCAGCTTCTCGTCCAGCGGCGGATCGCGGCGGGCGATCTCGTCGATCGCGTGCCGCAGCACCGACCCGATGGCCGCGTACAGGGCGTCGGCCTCCGCCGGCGACAGCTTGTGACAGAAGGTCTTGGGGTGGATCGCCGCCGCGAACAGGATCTCGTCGGCGTACGCGTTCCCGATCGACGCCAGCGCCCGCTTGTCCATCAGGAACATGCGCACCTGGTCGCGCCGCTTGCGTAGCCGCTCGCCGAACGCCTGGCGCGTGAAGGCCGGCGACGTCACATCGATGCCGAGCTGGCTATAGACCGGGATCTCCGCCTCCTGGCGGGTGGTCGCCACATAGACCTTCCCCATGCGCTTGTCGTCGACGTAGTGCAGCTCGCCCCCGCCCTCGAGCGTCAGCGCCAGGCCGAGCGCGCGCGCATCCTTGGCGCCTTGCAGCTCGGCGGCCGTGCGCAGCCGGTAGCGGCCGACCAGCATCGCGTTGATGACGATGACCCGCTCGCCCTGCAGCCCAAAGCGCATGAAATGCCCGCGTCGATCGACGCTGGTGATGCGCCGCCCACGCAGCGCCGGCGCCAGCGGTTCGTCGATCATCAGGCGCAGCACGGTGGGATCCCCGGTGCGCGCATCGGCGACCACCCGACCCACCAGCGCCGGCCGCAGCTTGGCTTCGATGTGGGCCAGGTCGGGCAGCTCGGGCATGGCGCTGTAAATCTGGCATCAAATCGGCCGCCGGCCCAAACTGAGTGCATGCCCCTCCCCCTCGCGGTGCTGGTCGCCCTGGCGGTGATCGGCGCGGTGGTTATGTGGGTCAACCAGATCCGCACGCTGCGTCGCCGCCGCCGCAACCTTCGTCACTGGGAGCGCGACGAACCTCTCGAGGGCGTCGACGACTGGAGCTAGGAGGCGGACGCCGGAAGACCGGACGCTAGGCTACCCGGTAACACCGGACTTCTTGAGATACTCGACGTAGTAGGCGGCGTCGCGGCGCTCTTCCAGCTCGCCGCGCTCGACCGCGTCCTGGCACAGCTTGCGGATGTCGCCGACTCGCCGCGAGGGTGGCAGGGCGAACGCCTCCATGATCGCGTTGCCCAGGCCGGGCGGCAGCGGCGGAATGCGGGCGTCCAGCTCGCGCAGGGCCAGGATGCGCTCCTTGAGCGCGTGGATATTGGCCACCGCCTCCTGGCGCCGTCCGGGACGCCGCGAGGTGACGTCGGCGCGCGACAGGTCGAGCAGGTCCTCGAGGTTGTCGCCCATCTCGTGGTCGAACCGGCGCACCGCCGCGTCGGTCCATCCCGGCTCGTAGGCGTTGCCGCGCAGGTGGTGCAGGATCAGGAAGCGGATCTTGTGCCGCTCGACGCGGTCGAAGCCCAGCCGCCGCCCGACGGTGTCGAACATGCGCGCGCCGACCTCGGCGTGGCGGTGAAAGGTCACGCGCCCGTCGGGCAGCAGGACCCGGGTCGGCACCTTGCCGATGTCGTGCAGCAGCGCCGCCCAGCGCACCAGCGGCTTGGGCACCGACTGCTGCACCACCTGCTTGGTGTGCTCCCACACGTCCTTGTGGCGGCGGCCGGCCTCCTGGGAAAAATCGACCGTCGCCTCCAACTCGGGCAGCAAGATCGCCATCAACCCGGCGTCGTGCAGCCACTGCAGCGCGACGTCGAGCGAACGGCCCATGATGACCGCCTCCATGCCGGCGCGCACCCGCGCCACCGGCACGTGGCTCAGCAACGGCGCAGCCTCGCGGGCCGCGACGGTCAGCGTCTCGGGCGGCAGTCGCCCCTCGCCCTTCTCCGCGATCGCGACCGCAACCTCCAGCAGCGTTTCCGGAGAGGCGCCAAATGGCGCGGCCGATGTGCCGGACAAGCCCATGGGAATCAGGAGACGGTCAGAGCCATGCCGAGCGCGACTAGGACTGGATCTTCTTGCGGTCCTGATCGCGTTTGCGGCTCAGATGGTCGATGAAAGGTTGAGCCTGTTTCATCCGCCCCGCCAGGGATTTCTCGGTGATCGGGTACTCGGTGCCAAAGCGCAGCCCCTCGTCGTAAAGGAAGGTCCCGACCTCTTCGTCGTCGACGAACATCGAGATCTTCTTCTTGGCGTAGACCGCCTTTAGCAGGGATCCCCAGCGGCTGTCGACCCAGTCGACGATGTCGCCGCCCAGGCTGTCGCGGAACAGCGTGAGCTCCTCGTCCAGTCGGGCGTAGTTCTCGCTGAAGCGGTCGCGAAAGGCATCGAACCCCTCGCCCCCCTGCGCGGCCACCTTGGCCAGCGCCAGGCGAACCAGCAGCACGTCCTCGGTGTGGCGAACCGGAGCGTCGACGTTGCCCTCCTTGGGCGTGATGACGTGGACCACGGTCGCCGCCGCGATCTCTCGCACGGCGTGCTCGAGATCGGGGTCGGAGACAGCCTCCAGCAACACCTTGACGTCGAAGGGGAGTGAAACGAGAGACCGAGAGAGTGTCTCCAAAAACCTGCGCTCGAGATCCTTGTCCATGGCCGCGGAATCTGCGGTGGAATTCACATCCCCCGCCGAAGTTGCGGCGATACTACCTGATTCGTATCGGATTCATAGTGTCACGCGCAGCGCCTCGTCGAGCGCGACGCGGCAGGTCCGGCGAAAGCCATCCAGGGGCCCGGGTGGCAGCTCCAGGGTCAGGATCGGCAGGCCGCGATCGATCCCCAGCCAGCTGCCGAGCGACCCCGGCGTCGGGTAGCCGATGTCGGCGCGCGCCGGCCAGCCACAGGCCGCGGCGACCCGCCCGGCCCAGCCGGCGGCCGGACCGTCGTAGTTGATGCAAGCGAACGGCGCGTGCACCGCCACCACCGCCCCGATCCCGACGCGCGCGATCAGCGCCGCCAGCGCCGCGCTCTCCGGCTCGGACAGCGGGTGCGTGCCCGGGAAGTAGCCCGGCTGATGCCGCGGCGAGAAGTTGGCGGCTGGAAAGTTGCGATTGAGGTCGACATCGCGGGCCGAGTTCTTCTGGCCGCGCGCCAGCCCGTCCGGGTTGAGCGCGGGCACCAGCCAGACCGGCCCGGCCGCCGCGACCGCGCCCGCGGCCAGCCGCCGTCCCAGGTCGAGCGTCCCGCCCACGCTGCTCGGCTCGTCGCCGTGCACGCCCCCCACCACCAGCAGGGCTGGCGCCCCGTCGGCTCCAAAGCGCCAGGCACGCAGGGGCCGGCCCTCGACCGACCAGCCGATCGGCAGGCAGCGATCGGCGGGCAGGCCGTGGTCGTCATCAGCGTCCGGGGCGCCGTCTCCGGCGGGAGAATGATCGGGCAAGCTGGATTCAATTTCGCGCTCCGGCTACTTTTCTGCAATGACGACAACCGTTGGCGAGCTCAAGGGCGAGGCGCGGGTGCTGGTGCGCGCGGGCGAGCTGGGAGCTGCCCTGGCCGCCTACGACCACGTCCTGGCGCACAACCCGCTCGACTACGGCTGCCGGATGAACATCGCCGACCTGCTGGCGGGTCTGGGCGACGCCGGGGGCGCGGGCGCCGTCTACCGCGCGCTGGCGCTGCACAACCTGCGCGCAGGACACCCCGCCCCGGCCATCGTGTGCTGCAAGGAGCTGGAGCGCCTGGGACAGATGACCGACGACATCGTCGCCGAGCTGGCCTCCACCTACGCGCAGGGCGCCCCGGCGCTGGCCAGGTTCGCCGCGCGCCAGGCCCCGGTCGAGGAGAGCGCGCGCCTGCCGCGACCCGACTTGACCGGGACCGAGCCGGTGACGGCCATCGCGCCACGGGCGCGCGCCCGCGCGCTGGATTTTTCGGTCTACACCGGCTATCCGCAGCATCACCTGCCCCTGGCCTTCCTGTCAGAGCTGCCGGCGCCCGTGTTCGCGCCGGTCATCCGGGCGCTCAAGGTGCAGCGACTGTCCGATGGAGATCTGGTGATCCGTGAGGGCGAGCCCGGCGTGGCGTTCTACCTGGTGGCCGCAGGCCAGGTGCGGGTGTTCGCCACCGACAGCCTGGGCCGCCAGACCGAGCGTGCGCGCCTGCACGAGGCGGCGCTGTTCGGTGAGATGTCGCTGCTGACCGCGCAGCCGCGCACGGCGTCGGTCCAGGTCGTGGGCGAGGCCGACATCGTCGAGGTGGGCCGCGACGCGTTGAACGCGCTGGCCGCCGAGATCCCGGCGATGGGCGCGGCGCTGGATCGGTTCGCGCGCGAGCGGCTGCTCAAGAACCTGCTCGCGACCTCGCCGCTGTTCCGCCCCTTCAACCGCCAGCAGCAGATGGATCTGGTCCGCCGCTTCGACGGCCACGAGGTCGACGCCGGCACCGAGATCATCCGTGAGGGCGGCCCCGGCCTGGGTCTGTTCGTGGTGCTGGCCGGCGAGGTCGAGGTGACCAAGCGGCAGCCGCCCGCGGCCGGCCCAGCGGGTGCCGGCGCCGGCGTGACAGCCGCCGCCGAGGTCTCGCTGGCGCGCCTGCGCGCCGGGGAGGTCTTCGGCGAGATGTCGCTGATCAACAACCAGCCGACGTCGGCCAGCGTGCGCGCGGCGCGCCGTTCGACCATCCTGTTCCTGGCCCGTGACTACTTCCAGCGTCTGGTCGAGGCCCTGCCCGAGATCCGGCGCTACTTCGAGGAGCTGAGCGCACGGCGCGGGATGGAGTCGCAGCTGGTCCTGGGCAGCACCGACCAGACCGCGCCCGAAGACGACGGCGACCAGCGGGACGAGCGGATCTTGATCTGAACGCCAGGACGCCAGGACGCCAGAACGGTCCGTAGCCTTGAAAATCCGGATCTTGGCGTCCCTGGCGTCATGGCGTTTAGCCTTATCCGACCGGGCCGAATTGCGGCCGGAACGGGAATATTTGTTCGAGTAGCTCGTGGCTGCGATCGCGCATAGACTTCCGGGGACGCCATGAAAAAGACGCGGGGCTCCACAGCGCTTCTGACCTTCCTCCTGGCCCTGTCGGTGTTGCTCTTGCCGGCGCTGGCCCTGGCCGGGCCGCGGTCGGGCGGCAGCTTCGGCGGCCGGCTGGGCTTTCGCTCCAGCCCCAGCTATTCGGCGCCGCGCAGCTACTCATCGCCCGGGTACGGCGGCGGCAGCCACTTCATCTTCGCGCCCGGTTGGGGCTGGGGTTTTGGCGGCTACGGCATGGGCGGCGGGCTGGGGCTGTTCGGGACCCTGATGGTGGTCGCGGTGGTCGGCTACGCGGCCTACAGCATCAGCCGGGCGGTGCGCCGTGCCCGCCAGGGTGGGATGGACGGCGGCTGGCAAGGGCAACCACGACAGTATGACGACGGCTACGAAGACCCGGTGCAGGTCATGCCCGGCCGGGCCTACGTCTACAAGCTGCAGATCGGCCTGGGCCGTTCGGCGCGCGGCATCCAGCAGCGCCTCGAGCAATTTGCGGCCTCGGGTGACACCTCGACCGAGGCCGGCCTGGCGTCGCTGCTGCAGCAATCGGCGCTGGAGCTGCTGCGCGCGAAGGATTCCATCCGCTATGCCGGCGCCGACGCCAGCGGTCCCCTGAGCCTGACCAACGCCGAGACCAAGATGAACGGCCTCGCGCTGTCCGAACGATCGCGGTTCGCCGTCGAGCGAGTTCGCGCGGCCGACGGTCGGCTCAATCGCGCCCAGGAGGTGGCCATCGAGGGCAAGGAAGCGCTGGAGCTGGTCCTGGTGACCCTGATCGTCGCGACGCGGTCGCCGCTGGGATCGTTCAAGACCGTCACCTCCCACGAGGAGGTCGAGGCCCTGCTGTCGGAGCTGGGGGGCGTGGCCGCCAGTGGCCTGCTGGGCCTGGAGGTTATCTGGACCCCAGCCGATCCGGACGATTCCCTGACCGAGACCGACGTCATGACCACCTATCCCGAGCTTCGAAGCCTCTAGTTTTCGCGCCCAGAGCGGATTGCCGACGGTCGACGCGCCGATTGACCGGCGCAAGGGGCACGGATAAAGTCTAAGTGCCTGCGAACTGAGGCGTTTATCGTGCTCAAGCTGACCATCGAGGATGATGAGGGGAAGACCACGGTCATCCCTGTGATCCGCGATGAAATGACCATCGGTCGTCAGGAAGGGAACACGATCCGACTCACCGAGCGGAACGTGTCGCGGCGGCACGCGCGGCTGCTGCGCCAAAATGGTGTGGTCTACGTCGAGGATCTGGCCAGCTTCACCGGCGTCAGGTTGAACGGCGCGCGCATCGGCGCGGTGACGCCGATCCGCGAAGGTGACGAGCTGGTCATCGGCGATTACAAGATCGTCCTCAAGTCCGATCGCGCGGTTGATCGCAACGCCGACGGCGTCGACGCCGCCACGGCGGGCGCGGGCGCGGTCGTGACGCCGGCGGCGAGCTCCGCCGTACCCAGGGCGCGCGGGACGCGCACCGCGACGCCAGCGATGGGCTCGCGCACCACGCCCGCGGCAGCGGCGACCGCCGTGACGGCGCCCCCGGCGCCACGCCCGTCGGACAACAACGGGCCGGCCCTGCCGCGCAACTCGGCGCCCGAGCCGCTGGAGGCGCAGCCGACGATCCCGGTGCGCACGCTGGGCGACATGGGCCCCAAGGTCGACGGGGCGCCCGCGCCGGCGCGGCTGGTCGTGCTCAGCACCGAGCTGGCCGGCATGGAGTTCATGCTCGGGCGCGCCTCGGTGGTCATCGGCCGCACCGACGAGAACGACGTCCAGCTGAATCACCGATCGATCTCGCGTCACCACGCCAAGGTCGTGCGCGACGGTGATCGCTACACCATCGTGGATCTGCAATCCGCGAACGGCGTGCGCGTCAACGGGGACGACTACGAGCGCATCGAGCTGAACCCCGGAGACATCGTCGAGCTCGGCCACGTCAAGATGCGCTTCGTGGGGCCGTTCGAGCTGTACGTGTTCGATCCGGCCGCGGCCGCCAAGCTAGGCGAGCGCCGGGTTCCTTCCAAGATCGTCTTTACCGTGGCGGGCGCCGTGCTGTCGGCGGTGCTGCTCATCATCTTGCAGAGAGTGGCCAGCCGTCCCAAGGCGGTGGCCGAGGTCGCGCCCGGAGCACCGGCAGCCAGCACGGCGACGGCGGTGGCCGCGACCGCGGAGACGCCACCACCCAGCACCACGCCGTCTGCTGCGCCCGCCGCGGCGGGTTCCGCGCCCGCCGCTGCCGGTTCCCCGCTCGCCGCGGCGGCGTTGCCACCGACGACCGTGGTGCCTCCCGGCCAGTCAGGGCAGATGCCCATGGACCCTTTCGCCAAGATCGCCCGCGACACCCAGAATGAGGACTGGGGCGCGGCGCTGACCACCATCCGGCAGCTCAACGCCGGCGGTCCGACGCGGGCCCCGCTCAACGCCGCCGATCGCGCGCGGCTGCTCGAGCTGTTCCGCAAGGCCGAGACCGAGCGCAAGGGCTCGGCGGCGTTCTCCAAGTTCGACGACGCGTCGACCGCCAAGGACTACGGCGGCGCCATCGATTGGTACGACGCGATCCCCGGCGACAGCATTTACAAGAAGCGCGCCTCCTCCCGCTACCAGGAGGCGCGCACCCTGTTCGTCTCGGAGCACCTGCTGGCGGCGGAGAAGTTCCGCACCCAGGGCCGATGCGTCGAGACCCGCCGCGAAGCCGATCAGGTCGTCAAGGTCGACCCGTCGAACCAGCTGGTCAGAGAGCTGGTCAAGCTGTGCAAGCCGCAAGCAGGCGGGACCCTGATGGCTGCCGCGCAACCGCGCACGCCGCGCGCGCGCGCCGGTGGTCCAGCCTCCCCCAAGGAGTCCGCTCTGGCTCGCGGCGAGATGCCGGCCACCGCCGCACCGCGCAGCGGTCGCGACGCCACCCACGCCGAGGCGACTGCCGCCGCCGCCGCCCCCGCCGAGCCGGCCGCCGATCCCGATTTCCTCCTCAAGCAAGCGCGCGAGGCCTGGCTGCATCAGCAGTGCGGCTCCGCGATCGACATCGCGCGCCGCGCGCTCAAGGCCAAGCCCAGCCTGACCGACGCCTATCAGATCATCACCGTCTGCTCCTGTTCGCTGCGCGACGCCGACGGCGCCAGCCGCGCGTACGGCAAGCTCGACGACAAGAGCCGCACCCTGGCGCGCTCACTGTGCCAGAAGAACGGGATCAGTCTCGGCGGAGAGTGAGCCGCTCCCCCCGCGTTCTACCAGCTGCGCGGACCTCGAGGGATCGCTGACGCTGACGCCGACGCCGACGGTCAGATCCGGATCGATTTCTCCGTCGGCGTCGGCGTCGGCGTCACCGTCGGCGATCCCTGGCTAGCAAGGGGGCGTGGCCGCCTTCTCCAGCCGCAGCTCTGCGCCTGCCGCGCTGACCACCACCGTGTCACCCGCCGCCAGCTCGCCGGCCAGGATCTTCTCTGACAGCGGATCCCTCAGGCGCCGTTGCAGGGCGCGCTTGACCGGGCGCGCGCCGTAAGCCGGGTCGTAGCTCTCGGCCGCGAGCAGCGCGCGCGCGCCGGGCGTCACCTCGATGGCGATCTGCTGCTCGCCCAGCAGCTTGGCGATGCGGTCGATCTGCAACCCGACGATGGCTTCGATCTGCGTGGTACCCAGCGCCTCGAAGATCACGGTCTCGTCGATGCGGTTGAGGAACTCGGGGCGGAAGTGACCGCGCAGCGCCGCCGTGACCTCGCGCTTGACCACCTCGCGATCCCCGGCCGCGTCCAGGATGGCCTGGCTGCCCAGGTTCGAGGTCATGATCAGCACGACGTTGACGAAGCTGACCGTGCGCCCGCGCGAATCGGTGAGGCGCCCGTCGTCCAGCAGGGCCAGGAGCACATTGAAGACATCGGGGTGGGCCTTCTCGACCTCGTCGAGCAGCACGACCGAGTAAGGGCGGCGGCGTACGGCCTCGGTCCGCTGGCCGCCCTCGTCGTAGCCGATGTAGCCGGGCGGCGCGCCAGTCAGACGGGCCACCGCGTGCTTCTCCATGTACTCGGACATGTCGAGTCGCACCATGGCCGCCTCGTCGTCGAACAGAAACTCGGCCAGCGCCTTGGCGAGCTCGGTCTTGCCCACACCGGTCGGCCCCAGGAAGATCAGCGACCCGATGGGGCGGCCGGGATCGCCCAGCCCCGCGCGTGCCCGCTTGATGGCGCGTCCCACGCGCGCGACGGCGTCGTCCTGGCCGATCACCCGCCGGCGCAGCCGGTCCTCGATCCCCAGCAGCTTCTGTCGCTCGCCTTCCAGCATTCGCGCCACCGGGATCCCGGTCCAGTCGGCCACCACGCGCGCGACGTGCAGCGGCTCGACCGCGTCCTCCAGCAGCCGCTCGCCACCCTGGACCACGCGCAGCGCCTCCTCGGCGGTGGCGCGCGCCGCCTCCAGCGCCGGGATGCGGCCGTAGCGCGCCTCGGCGGCCGCGCCCAGATCGCCCGCGCGTAGCGCGGCCTCGGCCTCGTCGCGCGCGACGTCGAGCTGCGCCGTGCCGTCGTGCAGCGCGCGGATGGCCTCGCGCTCGGCGTGCCACTTGGCGCGCAGCGGGCCCAGGCGGGCCGACAGCGCCTCGACCTCGGCCACCAGCGCCGCGCGCCGGCGCTGCGACTCGGCGTCGCGCTCCCTGCGCAGCGCCTCGACCTCGACGCGCAGCGCGGTCTGCCGGCGCTCGAGGACGTCGACCTCGTCGGGGCGCGAGTCCAGCTCCAGGTGCAGCCGGCTGGCCGCCTCGTCGAGGAGATCGATGGCCTTGTCGGGCAGCGATCGCCCGGCGACGTAGCGGCGCGCCAGCTTGACCGCCGACATCACCGCCGGGTCGAGGATGCGGACGCCGTGCCGCTCCTCGTAGCGCCGCTTGATCCCGCGCAACATGGCCAGGCAAGTGTCGTCGTCGGGTTCCTCGATGATGATGGGCTGAAATCGACGCTCGAAGGCGGGGTCCTTCTCGATGCGCTGCCGGAACTCGTCGAGCGTGGTCGCGCCCACGCAGGAGATCTCGCCGCGCGCCAGCGCCGGCTTGAGCAGGCTGGCGGCGTCGAGCGACCCCTCGCCCTTGCCCGCCCCCACCAGGGTGTGAATCTCGTCGATGAACAGCAGGATCTCACCGCCCGCCTGATGCAGCTCGTTCAGGATTCCGCGCAGGCGATCCTCGAACTCGCCGCGCAGCTTGGTGCCGGCGATGAGCGCGCCCAGATCCAGCGCGACCAGTCGCTTGCCCTGCAGCCCGACAGGCACGTCGCCCGCCGCCATGCGCTGCGCCAGCCCTTCGACGACCGCGGTCTTGCCGACGCCGGGATCGCCGACGACGATGGGGTTGTTCTTGCTGCGCCGACCGAGGATCTGCATCAGCCGTCGGATCTCGTCGTCCCGACCGATCACCGGGTCGAGCTTGCCGGCCGACGCCAGCAGGGTGAGATCGCGCGAGAAACGTTGCAGCGTGGGATAGCTGGCCATGCTGCCCGCCGCCGCCACCACGCCCGCCGCGCCGCCCGGCGCGCCGGCGCCGGAGCCGCTCCCGGCCAGCAGAGCGCCGGCGCCGCCAGCCTTCATGGCCTCCTCCAGCCGAGGCAGCGTCGCGCCGGCGTGGCGCAACACCCCCGCCGCCGCCGAGCGCGTCTCCAGCGGGATCCCGAGCAGCAGGTGCACCGGTTCGACCTTCTCGGACCCGCGCTCGCGCGCGTCGATCTGGGCGATGTCGAGCAGGCGCAGCACCGCCGCGCCCAGGTAGACCTGCTCGCCCGTCACGCGGGGCAGCGCCGCGATCGCCTGCTCGACGGGCGCGCGCAGGACGGCGCCATCGGTGCCCGCGCGTCGCAGCAACTCGACGGCCTCGGGCGCGTCGAGCAGCGCCGCCAGCAGATGCTCGAGCTCGACTTCGGGCTGCTCGCGGCCCCGGGCCAGCTTTTGCGCCGCGATCAGCACGCGCCGCGCCGGGCCCGACAGGAAGTCGAACTTCACTTGCTGGCGTTCACGTAGCGGAGGCGCAGGTCGTAGAGCAAGCTCTGCATCAGCTTCTCCTCGGCCGAGGTGAGATTGCCCTTGGTCTTCTCCTCGAGCATGGAGAGGATGTCGATGGTGTGCTTGGCGAGCGGCAGGTCCTTGTCCGCCCCGCCGCCGTCGGGGTGCTCGAGCTCGCCCAGGTGCAGCAGCGCCGAGCTACCCAGGGACAGCACGAAGGTATGAAAGTCGACCGCCGGCAGCGCCGACGCGTCGCGCGCGCCGAGCTCGTCGAGACCGGCGGCGGCAGCCGGGTCGCCGGCAGCCTGGCCATGGGCTGGGGCCACGGGCGCGTCGTTCGCCTTGGCCTTGGCGGCGTCCTCCCCGGCGAAGCTGCGTCGATCGGTGACCGTGAACCCGCCCTGCTTCGGATCTGAGCTGCCCATGGGGGGAAGGTTAAGCACAGCGCTGTCCGGATTCAAATGGCGGTGCCGGGCCAACGGTCGATCAGGGCTGCTGGGAGGCGCCCTGGGTCGAGACCCGATCGTCGAGGGCGATCCCGGCGCGAATGGTCGGCGGCAGGCGGACGTTGTAGCGTTCCAGATCCTCGCCGTACCCGGTCACGAACTGGAAGTACAACGACCAGCCGACCTCGGGTCGAGCCGACGGCCGAAAGCGCACCCAGGCCTCCAGGTAGCCACGGTCGAGCTTCCCTCCCGGCCGCACCAGCGCGCCCAGCACGAAATTGCGGTACACGTAGTGCGGATCGTTCGGAGCTTCGCCGGGATCGATGGCGATCCCCTGCTGCACCAGCTCGACGCTGAGCTCGCCATGGCCAAGGTAGTCGACCAGGTCCTGGGGCACGTCGGACGGCAGGTGGGCGTACCAGCCCTTGGGCTGGGCGATGAGCCGCCACCCTCCCCCCAGCCAGCTATCGCCGAAGAAGTAGCCGGCGCGCGCGAAGGCGCTCAGGCGATCCCAGCCGCGAGAATCGGGGTCGCCGCGCCCGTTGGACTCGTGCTCGTAGCCGGTGAAGAAGCCCAGGAACCGAAAGCCGCGCGGCTGGGTCGGTAGCTGGCTGGTGAAGTCGTGATCTCGCCAGGCCAGATAGAACGCGGGATTGAAGTTCGAATCCTCGAAGGCCGGCGATTCGGTCCACAGCTTCCACAACGACTTCTGCGTGAATGCGAAGAAGATCGTGCAGCGCGAGCGCGTGGGGATGAGGTTGAACTTGATGCTGAACTGAAAACGAACGAAGCGGCTGGGATCGGTCTTGGTGGCGCCGAACGGCAAACCGCTGATGAAGTAGTTGTCTTTGAACTGACTGAACAGCGCCGAGCGTCGAACCTCGGCGTCGGGCGTGTCCTCGGGCGAGCACAGCCAGGCATGCGCGGGCGGCGCGGCCAGTCCGACGGTGGCGACCACCAGGGTGGCGGCGGCCAGCGGGAGCGGCCCGCGGCCCGCCATCAGTGCGAG
Source organism: Polyangia bacterium (assembly GCA_035696125.1). Classification (GTDB taxonomy): domain Bacteria; phylum Myxococcota_A; class Polyangia; order Fen-1088; family Fen-1088; genus DASRQZ01. The sequence continues at coordinate 48,304 of DASRQZ010000056.1, read as the reverse complement.
TTCATTCCGGACGGGGGCGGCGCGTCGGCCGCGCTGTCGAGCTCGTCGTCGGCCTCGTCGGCCTCGTCGGCCTCGTCGGCCAGGTCCGGCTCTTCCTCGCCGATGACCCCCTTGTCCTTGGCGTCGTCCAGCGACTTCAGGAACTTCTCGTAATCCTTGCGGGTGATGAGGCCCTTCTTGATGTTACGCTCGATAGTGCGGCGATCATAAAGGCGCATGTTCTTGGCTTCGGCATCTCGGGTCATGGGCGGTTAGCTACCACAGGCGACGGCGCGGGGAAAGCCGACGCCTGATCTGGGACCCTCGAGGCGTCCCAGTTCCCCCCGGCGATGAGCGATCTGCTGCAGGCCGCGCCGCGGAAATATCCTCGGCGCCCCGTCGGTTGTAAGCTCGCCGCCCGCAAGGGGGGCTCCCTTCGTTTTCAGCGGCAGTTGCCCCCTTTGGGTCGGAAAATTTCGGAGGACAGCGTTCATGGACGTCAGGGTCATCAACGAGCTCGTACACAAGCAATCGGCGTTCGTCGAGAAGCTCAGCGCCGAGGTGTCGAAGGTGATCGTCGGCCAGAAGGCGATGATCGAGCGTATCCTCATCGGGCTTTTGACCGGCGGCCACGTGCTGCTGGAGGGCGTGCCCGGCCTGGCCAAGACCCTGACCGTCAAGACCTTGTCCGACGCGCTGCGGATGCGTTTTCAACGCATCCAGTTCACGCCCGACCTGCTGCCCGCCGACATCGTCGGCACCGTGATCTACAACCAGGCCAAGAGCGAGTTCATCCCCAAGAAGGGGCCGATCTTCGCCAATCTGGTCCTGGCCGACGAGATCAACCGCGCGCCCGCCAAGGTGCAGTCCGCCCTGCTCGAAGCCATGCAAGAGCGCCAGGTCACGATCGGCGACACCACCCACAAGCTGCCCGAGCCCTTCCTGGTGATGGCGACCCAGAACCCGATCGAGCAAGAGGGGACCTACGCGCTGCCCGAGGCCCAGCTCGATCGCTTCATGCTGATGATCAAGGTCGGCTACCCGACGCGCGAGGAAGAGCGGGCGATCATGGATCGCATGACCTCGGGCATGAGCGTCGGCGCAGAGCCGGTCGCCACTCCCGAGGAGATCGCCGAAGCGCGCTCGGTGGTCGGCCAGGTGTACATGGACGAGAAGATCCGCGACTACATCGTGAGCATCGTGCACGCGACGCGCGAGCCCAAGGCGCATGGCCTGGGCGAGCTGGCCGACTTCATCCAGTACGGCGCCAGCCCGCGCGCGTCGATCTACCTCAACCTGGCGGCGCGCGCGCACGCCTTCCTGCGCCACCGCGGCTACGTGACGCCCGAGGACATCAAGGCGATCGGCATCGATGTGCTGCGCCACCGGGTGATCCTGACCTACGAGGCGGAGGCGGAGGAGATCACCTCCGAGACCGTCGTGCGCAAGCTGTTCGAGCACGTCGAGGTGCCCTAGTACGCGCGCCAGCGACGACGGCCAGACTGCCCATGCAGAGACGCGAGCTGCTGCGGAAGATCCGCAAGATCGAGATCGTCACCGAGCGCCTGGTGCGCGACCGGATGGCGGGGCAGTACCACTCTGTCTTCAAGGGGAGCGGCATCGCCTTTTCCGAGGTGCGCCAGTACATGCCGGGCGACGACATACGGCTCATCGACTGGAACGTGTCGGCACGCATGAATGACACCTACGTCAAGCTGTTCACCGAAGAGCGCGAGATGACCGTGCTCCTGCTGGTCGACATGTCGGGATCGGGCAACTTCGGCTCCCGCGACCAGGAGAAGCGCGACCTGACCGCGGAGCTGGCGGCCGTGCTGGCGTTCTCGGCCATCAAGAACAACGACCGTGTCGGCCTGATCATCTTCACCGACGACGTCGAGCGCTTCGTCCCGCCCAAGAAGGGCAGAAAGCACGTCCTGCGTGTGGTGAGCGAGATCCTGTCGTTCACGCCTCGCAGCGCGCGCACCGACCTCAAGGTCGGGTTGCAGTTCCTGGCCCGCATCGCGCGCCGGCGCGCGGTTGCCTTCCTGCTGTCCGACTTCCTGGACGCGCCGGCGTCGTACGAGCGCGCGCTGCGTATCACGGCGCGCCGCCACGATCTGATCCCGGTGTCGGTCACCGATCCGCTGGAAGAGGGGTTGCCCGACATCGGCTTTCTCGACGTGGAGGATCCCGAGACCGGCGAGGTGGTGCTGTTCGACACCAGCGGACCGGAGGCACGCAAGTTCGCCGGCGACGCGCGGCGCGCCGCCGAGGCGCGCACCTCGCTGTTTCGGCGCCTGGACATGGACATGGTCAACGTACGCACCGACCGCCCCTACCTGCCGGCGCTCACCGCATTCTTCGAGGCGCGTGCCCGGAGGCTGCGCCATTGATGAACCCCGCGCGCTGGGCCTTCGCCGCCCTCCTCGCATTCCCGTCGGCGTCAGCGTCGGCGTCGGCGTCCGAACCGGCGTCCCCGTCGCCGTCGGCGTCGGCGTCAGCCTCAGCAACGGCGGACGCCGGCGCCGCCGCCGCGCCTGATCCAGACGCGCCGACGGTCACCGCGCGCGTCGACAAGGCGGAGGCGCACGTGGGCGACGCCATCAACCTCACCGTGACCGCCATCGGCCGGCGCGGCGTGGCCGTGAACCTGCCCAGCACGATCGCGCTCGATCCCTTCACCGTGCTCGACCGCAAGGAGGCGGAGCAGGACCTGGGCGACGGCAAGCTGCGGCGCGAGTTCATCCTGATGATCGCCGCCTACGAGCCCGGTGAGGTCGAGATTCCCCCCGTCGAAGTCACCTACCTCGGCAAGCGCGGCGAGGTGCGCAGCGCGCGCACGACGCCGGTCGCGATCAAGATCGCCAGCCTGATCGCCAACGAGCCCGAGCCGGCCCTGAAAGACATCGCGCCCCCGGTCGCCGTGCGCCAGCAAGATCTGCTGCTGGCCTACATCGCGGCCGGGCTGCTGGCGGCGGCGATCGGCGCGCTCGTGACCTGGCTGGTCGTGCGCCGCCTGCGCGGCCGCGCCCTGCATCGCCCCGGACCGCCGCCCAGGCCGGCGCACGAGATCGCCCTCGAGAAGCTGGACCGGCTGGGCGCCTACGGCTTCCTGGAGAACGCCGACAACCGGCCGTTTTACTTCGCGGTCTCGGAGGTGATCCGCGAGTACCTGGGCGCGCGCTTCGGATTTGATTCGCTGGAGCTGACCACCGACGAGCTGGTCGCCCAGCTGCGGCGCAGCGCCGGGCGCGAGCTGATCATGGGCGAGGTCCAGGGCTGGCTGTCGACCTGCGACCTGGTGAAGTTCGCCAAGATCTCCCCCAGCGCCTCCGAGGCGCGCGGCACGCTGGAGACCGCGATCCTCATCGTTTCGTCGACGCGGCCGCGCGTCGAGGTGGTGCCGGTGGCGGGCGCGGCGGCGGCGGCGCCCGGGACGGGCGACGCCAGCGCGGGAGGCCGGCCGTGAATAGACGCGCCGGCAAGATCCCCTACGCGCTCCTGGCCGCCGTGCTGGTGCCGGTCAGCGCCGGTTACGTCTGGGTGCTGCGCGGCGCCGAGGGCTTCCGCTTTGCCCACCCGGGCGCGCTGGCGCTGATCCCGATCGCGGTCGCGCTGGTGCTGTGGGCCGGCCTGCGGCGCGCGCCGGGACGGCGGGCGGTGCTGACCTACTCGCGCGCGTCGGAGCTGGCCGAGCGCCGTCCCGGCTTGGTCGCCCGATTGCAAGACCTGCCCCTGGCGCTGCGCCTGGCGACGGTGGCGCTGGTGGGCCTGGCGCTGGCGCGCCCGCAGACCTCGCGCGTCGACGACGACCTCGAGCTCGAGGGGATCGACATCGTGATCGCCCTCGACGTGTCGGGGTCCATGGAAGAGCGCGACCTCGTGCCCAACCGCCTGGACGCCGCCAAGGCGGTGATCGAGGACTTCGTGCGCCGGCGGCGTTCGGACCGCATCGGCCTGGTGGTGTTCGCGCGCGAGGCCTACACCCACGTGCCGCTGACGCTGGATCACCAGACCTTCCTGCGCATGCTGGCCGAGCTGCACGTGGGCATCATCGATGGCCAGGGCACGGCGATCGGCAACGGCATCGGCGTCGCCCTCAACCGGCTGCGCCGCTCCGACGCGCGGTCCAAGGTGATCATCGTGCTCACCGACGGCGACAACAACGCGGGCAACATCGCGCCCCTGCAGGCGGCCGGCTACGCCCAGAAGCTGGGCGTCAAGATCCACACCATCCTGGCCGGCGACAACGACCCCGAAGCGGCGGCGGCGGCGCAGGCGCAGGCACCGCGCGGGCTGTTGCAGCAGCCGCGCCCGCGCTTCTCGGCCAACCCGCAGCTGCTGGAGCAGATCGCCTCGATGACCGGCGGCACCCCCTACCTGGCCACCGACACCCAGGCGCTGGCCGAGCGCTTCCAGAAGATCCTGGAGGACCTGGAAAAGTCGCGCATCAAGGACCGCGGCATCCTGTACGCCGAGCTCTACCAGCGCTTCCTGCTGGGCGCGTTCGCGCTGCTCGTGCTGGAGATGACCCTGCGCCTCACCCGCTTCCGCCGCTTGCCCTGACCCACCCACCATGCGCATCGCATTTCCCCACTATCTCTGGTTGCTTCTGGCGGTGCCGGCCGCCGTGCTGGCCTACGCGCTCTTCTTCGCGCAAAGGAGGCGCCTGCTGGCCAAGCTGGGTCACGCACCGATGATCGAGCGCATGATCGCGTCGACCTCGGTGGCGCGCAAGGTGGTGCGCGCCGTCGAGCTGGTGGCAGCGCTGGCGCTGATCGCCCTGGCGCTGGCGCGGCCGCAGGCGGGCGGGCGCGCCAAGCTGACCAAGCAGCCGGGGCTGGACCTGGTGGTCGCGCTGGATTTCTCGCGCTCGATGCTGGCCAAGGACGTCTACCCCTCGCGGCTGGAGCGCGCCAAGCGCGAGCTCGAACGGCTGATGGACCGACTGGGTGGCGATCGCATCGGCCTGGTGGCGTTCGCGGGCGAGACACTGAGCTATCCGCCCACCACCGACTACGCCGCGCTCAAGCTGTTCTGGCGGGACCTTTACCCGTGGGACATGCCGGTCGGCGGCACGGCGATCGGGCGCGCCATGCGCGCCAGCCTGGACCTTCTGACCCGCATCCGCGTGCAGGGCGGCGCCACGCGCGCGCAGGTGATCTTGTTGCTCACCGACGGCGAGGACACCGACAGCGAGCCGCTGGAGGTCGCCGACCAGGCGTCGAAGCTGGGCGTGAAGGTGTTCACCGTCGGGATCGGCTCGCGCTCGGGAGAGCTCATCCCCGAGTTCGACGACAAGGGGCAGGTCACCGGCTACGTCAAGGACAGCGACGGCAAGTACGTGACCTCGCGCCTGGGCGAGGCCACGCTGACCAGGATCGCCGAGAAGACCGGCGGCGAGTACTTCCACGCCGACCCCAAGCGCTTCGGCGTCGAGGAGGTCGAGGCCGCGCTGGCCGGACTCAAGCGGTCGGAGAACGAGGCGCGCCTGGTCAAGCAGTACGACGAGGTCTACGAGATCCTGCTGCTGCCCGCGTTCCTGCTGCTGGTCGGCGAGGCGTGCAGCAGCGACCGCCGGCGTCGGGTCGCGCCGCGGGAGGCGGGGTCGTGAGCGGCGGACGGATGTGGCTGCTGGCGCCCTTGCTGCCGTTCCTGGTGGCCTTCGATCCGCTGACCAGGAGCAACCGCGAGGTCGAGCAGGGCAACGAGCGGATGAAGGCGGGCAAGGCCGAGGACGCCCTCGGCTTCTACGACAAGGCGGTCGCCAAGCTGCCCAACGACCCCGGCGCCCACTTCGATCGCGGCGCCGCGCTGTACGCGCTGTCGCGCTTCGAAGAGGCGGGTCAGGAGTTCCTGCGCGCCACCGAGGCCAAGGACGGGGCGCTCAAGGCGTCGGCCTTCTACAACCTGGGCAACGCCTTCTTCAAGAAGGACAAGTTCAAGGAGGCCATCGAGGCTTACAAGCGGGCGATGACCCTGGACCCGCGCGACGCGCGCCCCAAGTGGAATCTGGAGATCGCGCTCAAGAAGCAAAAGGACGAGGAACAGAAGAAGAAGGACAAGGACAAGGACAAGGACCAGAACAAGGACAACGACAAGAAGGACGACAAGAAGGACGACAAGGGCAAGGACCAGAACAAGGGCGACAACAAGAAGGACGACAAGGGCAAGGATCAAAAAAAGCCCGACCAGCCGAAAAAAAACCAGGACCAGAACAAGGACCAGGACAAGAAGCCTCCCGAGGAACCGCCCCCCGAATCCAAGCCCGGCGAGGAGCAAGAGATCGGCGCCGTGCTCGACAGCCTGGAACGCGACCCCAAGGAGCTGGAAAAACAGCGCGCGCGCCTGCGCGCCGTGCGCCGCCGGCCGCCAGCCAAGGATTGGTAGCGAGAGCGCCATGCGATCCTCGAGCAGACGGCGGAACGGTTGGGCGCGCGGCGCCGCCGCCCTGGCGCTGGCCGCCACCTGGCTGGCCGCGCCGCCGGCCCGCGCCGAGCCACCGACGTTCCTGGCCGAGACCGATCGCAATCAGGTGGCCCCGGGCGAGGTGTTCCTCTACGAGGTGACCGTCACCACCTCGGGCCAGCGCGTCGAAAGCTACCACCCGCCCGAGTTCAAGGGTCTGGAGGTCGTGAGCGCGCCGCAGGGTCCCAACCAATCGACCCAGATGCAGATGGGGGCGGGCGGCACCTTCATCCAGAACAGCCTCAGCTGGCGCTACCAGCTGACGCCTGCCGCCGGCCAGAAGGGGATGCTGGCGATCGGGCCGGCGCGCGTCCGCGTCGATGGCAAGGAGATGCGCTCCAACCAGGTCAACATCCGCGTCGGCGGCACAGGCGGCGGCCCCGCCGCCGGCGCCCCGGCCGCCGGCGCACCGCCTTCGGCGTCATCGTCGTCGGGCGCGACCTCCGACGAGCCGCCGCCTCCCACCGAGGCCAACGCCGCCAACTTCGTGCGCGCCGTGCCCGACAAGACCAGGGTTTTCGTCGGTGAGCAGGTGACGGTCGGCTGGTACCTTTACTTCACCGAGTCGCAGAACAAGTACGAGACCATCACCGAGCCGCGCACCGACGGGTTCTGGACCGAGGATGTCACCCCGCCCAATGCCCGGAACCGTGTGCCCCAGACCCAGCAACTGGTCGGCGGGCGCGTCTATCAGGTGGCGTCGCTGTTCAAGAGGGCTCTCTTTCCGCTGCAAGCCGGCAAGCTCACCATCTCGCCCATCGAGTCCGAGATCGCGCAGGTCGACTTCTTCGGCATGTCGGTGCGCCGCCAGCGCCTGAAGGCCGAGCCGGTGGTGATCGAGGCGCTGCCGCTGCCCAGGGCCGGCCAGCCCGACGGCTTCGACCCCAGCCACGTCGGTCGCTTCACGCTGGAGGCGCGCGCCGACCGGCCCACCGTCGCCGTTGGTGAGGCGGTCACCCTGACCATCGAGGTCAAGGGACAGGGAAACCTGCGCAACCTGCGCGCCCCGGCGCTGGCGCGCCTGGACGGGTGGAAGAGCTACGAGCCCAAGATCACCGTCAACCTCGACCCCGGAGACCTGGTGTCGGGCAGCAAGACCGTCGAATACCTGCTGCTGCCCGAACGCCCCGGCACGACCATGCTCCCCTCCTTCGAGCTGGCGTACTTCGACCCCCAGACCAGGGCCTACGCCACGGCCAAGAGCGATCCGCTGCGTCTGGAGGTGACCAGCGACGGTACGGGCCGCATGACCGCCGCGCCCGCCGGGGGCGCTGGCCCGCGGCCCACGGCCGGCGCTGGCCCGGTCGAGAACGTGATCGCCACCGAGATCCGCCCCATCCGCACCCGCGCGACCCTGAACCGCGATCTGGGCGCGACCTTCTACCGCTCGCGCCCGTTCCTGGGCGTGCTGCTGGTGCCGCCGCTGGCGCTGGCGCTGGGTCGCCTGCTGGCGCGTGCGCGCGAACGACTGGCCGCCGATTCGCAGCGCGGCCGGCGCCGGCGCGTGCGCCAGATGGTGCGGCAGCGCCTGGGCGCCGCCGAGGGCCACCGCGACGCCGGACGCTGGCCGGCATTCCACATCGAGATCGACCGCGTGCTCCGAGAGGTGCTGACGGCGCGGCTGCGGCGTCCAGTCTCCGGGTTGCGCATGGACGAGCTGCGCGACCTCCTGCTCCAGCGCGGGATGCCCGCCGACGAGGCCGGCCGCATCATCGCGGCGCTCGAGGCCTGCGACCTGGCGCGCTTCGCGCCCGCCACCGCCGACGCGGCCGCCGCGCGCCAGCAGATGAGCGCCGCGCTGGAGCGCGCCGGCGAGCTGATCGTCACCATCGACAAGGCGCCGCTGCGCGACGAGGCGGCCACGTGACCCACCTGCGCGGCGCGCGCGCGCTGGCCGGTTGGCGCGCCGCCGCGCTGCTGCTGGCCACGGTGCTGCCGGTCCAGGTCGCGCGCGCCGATCGCGTCGACGAGGCCTGGCGCCGGGGCAATGACGCCTACCTGCGCGGCGACTACGCAGGTGCCGTCGCCGCCTACCAGGAGCTGGATCGCCAGGGCCTGGTGTCGGCCGACCTCGCCTTCAACCTGGGCAACGCCTACTATCGCCAGAACAACCTGGGACGCGCGATCTGGGCCTTCGAGCGCGCGGCCGCGCTCGACCCTGACGACGAAGACACCCGTTACAACCTCAAGCAGGCGCGCAAGCTGGCGGACCGCCGCGTGCGCGACAAGATCGAGGGCGCCGATCGCGATCCGCTGTGGATGCGGGTCGTGGTCGCGCTCGGCCCCGCGACCGAGACCTGGTTGTTCGTGGCCTGTTACCTGGCCTTCTTCGCCGCGCTGGCGGCGCTCGGGATGCGGCGTCGCCGCGGCGAGCACGCCCGCGCCCTGCTGGCGGCGACTGCTTCGATCCTCGCGGTCGCGGCGGTGCTGTCGGGCGGGCTGCTGGCCGGGCGCGCCGCGCTGGACCGCATCCCCTTCGGCGTGATCCTGCCCGACGCGGTCGCCGTGCGCGAAGGCGCCGACACCAACTACCGCACCAGCTTCGAGCTACACGCGGGCCTGCGCGTGCGCCTGCTGGATCGCGACCAGGAGTGGCTGCGCATCCGCCTACCCAACGGCCTGGAAGGCTGGGTGCGCGAGCAAGACATCGGTCGCCTGTGAGCGGCTGTAGCCAGCCACGTCGTCCAGACGCGACCGCGGATCTTTCCGACATCGGCTGATAGCCAGCCGGCAACGGCTGACTGGGAGGCTGGTGTCAAACGGGCTTCAGGCTTCGGGCTTCAGGCCTCGGGCTTCAGGCTCCGGGAATGGACAGGGACGCGCCTTGCCGACGGAAGAGCGTCTTGCCTGTCGCGAAAATAGGTCTGAGGTAGACCTATTTTCGTGCTCCCGTGGTGCGCTCCCGGGGCGCGCGTGGGTCTGAAGCGTGTGGGTCTGAAGCCCGAAGCCCGAAGCCTGAAGCCGCCCCCTGCGTTCAACACCGCCCGCCAGCCGGCCCGCATCGGGCTGACCAGCCGGTCAGGTGGCTTCGCAGTAGCCGAGGCGACAGGCCGGGCGCGACGCCGGACACTCCTGGGAGGTCTTGCACTCCTGACACTCGGGGGGCACGACCCCCAGGGACACGCGGGCGTCGAAGTAGCACCCGCAACCGATGGGTGGTGTATAGGGTGTCAGAGGAGCGAGGTCGGCCTTGCTGCGCTGGACCCGCATCGCGCAGCTGGGAACCAGCGACGCGTCGATGAAGGCGTTGAGGACCTCGGTGTCCGGTTCAGCGATCGACGTGTTGAGGACGAAGGCAGCGGCCGCGGGCGAACTCGGAGCGCCCGCGCCGTTGAGGCGGGTGAAGAAATGCAGCGGGCCCCAGATCGGATAGTGACCGTCGCGGACGTTGCGCTTGTCGCCGACGTACTGCGATGAATCCGGCCAGAACCCGCAAAGCTGCCCGAAGCCTTGAAACGCGAGCTCCTTGAAGGAGTTCATCGTGGGGTTGTAGTAATCGCTCGAGATGATCCCGATCGATTGCTCGGCGCGTTCCAGGGCCACCGCTTCGAGCTGGCTCTTCAAGTTCGCGGCGGTCCCGTAGTCCGTCCCCCAGAACCGGTCGGCGGCGACATTGATCGCGCGTCCGATCAGCTGCTGGGTCCCGGTGTTGGCGTTGCGCACGAAGTAGCTGCGCGGCTCGATCCAGGGCGCCCCCTTGCCGTTGTCGCCCCCCTTCCCGAAGACCGCGCGGGCCATCTCCGCCGAGATGACGTCTTGCGTGGAGGTGTTGGGGACCGCGAAGATCATGGCCTGGATCGGGCCGAAGTATTCGCCCACGTCGGCGGGCGGCTCGCCGGAATCGGCGCAGCTCGACGAGAAGATGTCGGATTCGCCGACGTCGACGTTGACGCCGCCCGCGGGCAGCGAGCACGCCACCAGCAAACCCCTGTCGGTGACATAGGTCGCGCGCGCGGTCCGCAAGGCGGCCGCGGGGTCGGCGATCATGCGTTCCCTGGCCACCGTGCTGAAGATCGACTTCACGCCGTTGCACGAGCTGGTGATCTGATACACCGGCGTGTAGCCGGTCGTGCGGATGATGAAAGGACCGAGCTTGGCAAGCAGCGGCGGAAAATTGCTGGAGCCGGTGATGTAAATGACGTTTTCGCGGCCGTCGGCGGGGCTGAGGCAAGGCGGGAGCTGGACGGTCCCCGCGTCCACCGTGGTGGTCCCGGCGTCCGACGCGGAGACGGGCGCGCCGCCATCGGGCGTGACCAGGGGTGAATCGTCGCCGTCTTTCAGGCCGTGCGCCGCGTTGTGAAAAGGCACACAGGCCACGTCCGTACAGACGTTCGGCAATTGCTCCGGGGTGAGGCCCGGACCGGGGGGAATGCATCCCTCGACTCCCACCCGGGGCAGCGCCATGCAGACCCCGCGCGCGACGTCGCAGGTGGACGCGGAGCCGCCCGGCAGCCGCTTGCAGTCCGCCTCGGCCGAGCACTGCCTGGTGTCGCGATTGACGAGCACGCTACAAGCGATCAGACCCGACGCGCTCACCCCCAGCGCCACCAACAAGACGGCGCCCGCGCCGGGAAGGATGCGGCTTGCCCGGCGGGCCGAGGGCCGCCTCAAAACGTCACCCTCAACCCCGAGGATCCCAGACCGACCTGACGAGCGCCGCTCTCCTCGCCCGACAGCATGCCAGTGAACAGGGTCACCGCGCCCACGATCACCGCCGCCGCGCCCAGCGAATCGGCCAGGATCGAGAAATTCCGCGTCCGCGTCGCCAGGCGATCCAGCCGCGCCGCCTTGGCGGCGGCATATCCGGGGTTCATTCCGTCATCGGCGTACCGGTTGCGCTCCGTATCGAGGCTGCTGCTCTCGCGCAAGGCGAGCACCCCGCTCGCGACCGCGCCCGCGGCCAGCACCCCGGTCGCGACCCAGCCGGCGATGCGCAGTGACGAACGCGGTGGCGGCGCGGGCGCCGGATCGGTGAGCACCAGGCCCGCCGGCACGGCGTCGCCCGGCCTGGGCGTGGCCACCGGCAGCTGCATCAGCACCGACACATCATCCTCCGCCGCGACGTCGATGTATTGAGTCACCGTCGCTCGGCCCGGCATGCCGGCCGTCACCTTCAAGTGACCGACGCCGACCACCACCGGATTCTCGAAGGCCTTGCCAAGCGAGCGATCGTCGATGCTCACCTCGGCCCCGCGCGGCACGGTGGTGATGGTGAGGTGACCCACGCGCGACTTCAGCTCGCGCACGTTGGCCTCGACCTCGGCGCGGTGACTATCCCCGGGACCGGAATCCGCCAGATAGTGCTCGAAGGTCGTGAGCGCGCTGGCGTAGTCCCGCAGCTGGTAGTGGGTCTCGCCGATGTTGTAGAGAACGGCCGCGTTGGGGGCCAGCTCGTAGGCCCGCTTGAACTCGACCAGCGCGCCCCGATAGTCGGTCTCGCCGTACAGGGTCACGCCGCGCTGAAAGTGTTTGCCCGCTTCGCGCACCGCCTCGTCGTTGCGCTGTGCTGCCCAGGCGGTGGAAGTCCCGAAAGGTGCGCACAACGCCACCAGGACAATGGCCGTGCATCCCCACGATGCCAGTGAGCGATGGTTCATTTCGATTCGTAGGGACTGGCGGTCTCGATGGGGTGGATCGGCGCGCGGCCGCCGGCCGGGCTCACCGTCATGGGCGCGGGGGCCGGCGACGGGCGCGGCGCGAGCGCCGCCGGACGCATGGCCGGCATCTCGAAGTCATCGGACTCGGGCACGAGCGGCGCCGCGATCTTGGCGGGGCGTCGTGCGTCGGGCGGCCGGCGCATCCCCACGGCGTGGGGAACGGGAGCCCAGGTGGTCTTCTTGCTATCGCGCTTACGATCGAGGGCCAGCGTCACCACCAGATCCTTGGCCAGGACGACACCCTGGCTCTTGGGCTCGTAGCCATCTGCGGACGCGGAGATCTCGTGGATCTGATCCTTGCGATAGTGACCCGTGTAGGGGTTGCCTTCGACCGGGACGCCGTCGATGACCACTTTGGCCGAAGGCGGCGTCACGACCACCACCAGCTCGCTGAGCGCGGGCGACACCGGCTGGGACCGCGCGGCCGCCGACGCGGCCGCCGACGCGGCCACGGCCGCGCTGACGGCGATCTCCGGTGGTAGGTTGTGGCGGGCGCGGACGAGCGCCAGCGCGATCACCGCGCCGACCAGCCCCAGCGCGGCCACGATCGGGATGGCGCGGTTCCACCGGTTCCAGCGGCGGGTGGCCAGCGCCCCCTTCGGCGCCACCCGACCCAAGCTCTTGCTGCCCGCGGGCGGCGTCATCGGTCCGAGGGCGGCGGGAGTGATCCCGGCCCTTCTGTGCGCCAGCGCCACCTCCGTGCCGGCGCCGCCCGTGAACGGCACCACGCGCCCCGGTTGGGAGACGTCACCGCGCTCGCCCGCGACCGGAAACACCATGCGACCACTGTTGCCCGAGGACATCTTGTTGGGGATGTTGGAGACGTCGAGGCGCACCAGATCCTCCAGCGCCTCCAGCAAGCTCTTCACGTCGGGAAAGCGCTGCTCCATCTCGCGCGCCATCGCGCGGTGGACGACCGCCTCCAGCGCTTCGGGAACGTGTGGCTGCACGCTGCGCAGCCGGGGAGCGTCGGTGGTCACGATCTCGATCATGAGGGCGGAGTAGACCTGGCCGTCGAACGGCCGCCGGCCGGCGAGCATCTGGTAAAGGACAACGCCGAGCGCATACACGTCAGTACGGGCGTCGGCCCGAATATTCCCTCGGATTTGTTCGGGAGCCATGTACGCCGGCGTGCCGACCGCGTGGCCGCCCCCGGTGATGCCGACCTGATCGGCGGTCTCGTCGGCCAGCTTGGAGACGCCGAAGTCCAGCACCTTGGCCTCGCGCGGCTTGCCGTCGGCCGAGCGACAGATGAAGATGTTGTCCGGCGTGAGATCGCGATGGATCACGCCGTGCGCGTGCGCCGCCGCCACGCCGCGGATCGCGGGGATGAGCAGCTGCACCGCGGGCTCCGGCTCCATGTAGCCCACGCGGTTCAAGATCTCCGACAGCGGATCGCCCTCGAGGAGCTCCATCACCAGCCAGGTCGACGACGAGTGCTCGACGACGTCGAACACCGTGACGACGTTGGGATGGTTGATCCGTCCCGCGGCCAGCGCCTCGCGCCGAAAGCGCGCCAGCGCTTCCTTGGTCGTCGCGAGCGCGGGGCTGATCCATTTCAGAGCGACGCGCTTTCCGGTGCGGATGTTGAGGCCGGCGTAGACCTCCGCCATGCCTCCCTGCCCGATGAACCTCTCGATCTGGTACTTGTCAGCGATGAGGTCGCCGGGTTTAGGTCGACTCAACGAGCCGGAACCGTTCTCTGGAAACGAGGAGTCACCCAAATGCGGTTATTGAAGCGCACCTAAAGCGGCGCTGCAAGCCTGAACAGGGGTGCAAAACACCAATTTGAAGCTTGGCGAAGTTGATGCAGACCAACGAAAGCCACAAAAGAGTCGCTCGCGGACCAGCGACGCGGACCGACGGCTCGCCACGACACCGCCGCGCGGTATAACGCGCCCATGTCCGAACCGCACTATGAGCGCCACGTCTTCATCTGCACCAACCGGCGCGAGCCCGGCAATCCCAAGGGGTGCTGCGCGGACAAGGGTGCCGACGCCGTCCGCGACGAGTTCAAGCGCCTGTTGCACGAGCGCGGCCTCAAGGGACGGATTCGTGCCAATGCCGCGGGTTGTCTCGATCAGTGCTCGCGCGGCGTCAGCGTCGTGGTCTATCCGGAACAGGTCTGGTACGGGGGGGTGCGGGTGGCTGACGTTTCGGAGATCATAGACGACCACTTGATCGGGGGCGTGCCGGTCGAGCGCCTGCGCATGAGGTAGGAATTCCGTTCTCCCAAGAACGGCGTTAGGTTGAGCGCCAGGAACGTGAACATCCAGATCTTCGGCACCAAGAAGTGCCAGGACAGCCGCAAGGCCGAGCGCTTCTTCAAGGAGCGGGGCGTCCGTTTCCAGGCCGTCGACCTGGCCAGCAAGGGGATGTCGGCGGGTGAGCTGCGCGGCGTGGCGGCCCGGGTGGGAGGGGCCGAGCAGCTGATCGATCGCGCGGGAAAGCGCTATCTCGAGCGTGGTCTCAAGTACGCCGCGCCAACCGGTCCGCGCATCGAACAGTTGCTGGTCCAAGATCCCCTCTTGCTGCGCACGCCGGTCGTGCGTGACGGCGGCCGGGCCACGGTCGGATTTTGTCCCGAGGTCTGGGAGTCCTGGCTGACCGAAAACCCGAGATGAGTTATCAGGCCTCATCAGGCCTCAGGCTTCAGGCTTTCAGGCTTCAGGCTTCAGAAGGGATGAGGGGCTTCAGGTTTCAGAAGGGATGTCGCCTCAGGGATTCGACCAGGCGCCATATGGTCCTGATGACTGATGACCAAAGCCTGGCGACTGATGCTGAAGCTTCAAAGCCTGGCGACTGATGATGAAGCCCGAAGCCCGAAAGCCCGAAGCCCGAAGGAAGCCTGATAGCTGCTAGAATCGCGCGCGCTCTTGGCACTCCCCTCCCAGCCTGAATCGGGCGGTTCGCCGCCGCCCTCGTCCCAGCCGCAACGGTGGACCGTGCTCGAGGTGCTGCGCTGGACCACGGCGCGGTTCGCGCAGCGAAATCTGCTCACCCCGCGTCTGGACGCCGAGGTGCTGATTGCCCACGCGCTGGCGCTGTCCCGCGTGCAGCTTTACGTGCAGTTCGAACGCCCACTGGAGACGGCCGAGCTGGCGTCCATGCGCGAGCTGGTCCGGCGGCGTCAGGCTGGCGAATCGGTGGCGTACCTGACCGGGAAGAAGGAGTTCTTCGGACTCGAGCTGGAGATCGACGCGCGGGTCCTGGTGCCTCGGCCCGACACCGAGACCCTGGTCGATGAAGCACTGGCCCGGCTGGCGGCGCGCGCTGAAAGCGGCGGCGATGCCGCGCGCGCGCCGCGCATCGCCGACGTGGGCACGGGCTCGGGCGCCGTGGCGATCGCGATAGCCAGGATGCTGAGCCAGGCCGCGGCGCGAGCGGCGAGCAAGCACGGCGGCAGCGATGATGCGCGCGCGGCGGATGCGGCACCCGCCGCACCGGCCGAGGGGCGACGCGCGCCCGAAATTGTCGCCAGCGACATCTCGTCTGGCGCGCTGGAGGTCGCGCGCCGCAACGCCGAACGACACGGTGCCGTTATCACGTTCGTGCAAGGCGACCTCGCGCAACCGCTGGCGTCCTGGGCGCCGTTCGACCTCATCGCCGCCAACCTGCCCTACATCCCCAGCGCCGACATCGCCGGCCTCGCACCCGAGGTGCGCGGTGAGCCCCGCCTGGCGCTGGACGGCGGTGCCGACGGCCTGGCGCTGGTGCGGCGGCTGGTGGCAGCCGCGCCCGGGTTGCTGCGACCGGGCGGTGCCATCGTGCTGGAGATCGGGGCCGGCCAGGCGCCGGCGACCGCGGCGCTGTTGGCCGCCGCTGGGTTCCTCGACCTGCGGCGGCGGCGCGACCTGGGCGAGATCGACCGCGTCGTCTCGGGAGTGAAGCCATGACCACGACCAGGGAAGCGACCGGCGCCGCAGCGCCCAGCGGCCAATCTGCCGGGCCGCGGGACACCTCCGCGGGCGGCGCCGCCCAGAGCGGCGGCGCGGGCATTGAAGCCGGGCGCGGCGCCCTGTTCATCGGCTTCGCCAAGATGTACTTCATGTTCACCGGGTCGCTGCAGCGGTTCGCGCTGCCGCACGTGATCGGCGACGCGGCGGGCTTCGGCGCCTTCGGCGTGGTCAACAACCTGATCTCGATCGTCAACAACACGGTCGTACAGGCGACGATTCCGGCGATCTCGAAATTCACCGCCGAGGACGAGCGTCAGGCTGAAGCGGTCAAGCGTGCAGGCCTACGAATGCAACTGGTGGTCGGCGGCATCCCGGCGTTGATCTTTCTGCTGGGCGCGCCGCTCCTGGCCAGGTTCGAGAAGGCGCCCGACTACGTGAGCTACTTCCGGATCGCCGCGGCGATCCCGTTCCTGTATGCGCTCTACGCGCTGTTCGTCGGCTCGGCCAACGGCCTGCGCCGTTTTCGTACCCAGGCCAGCTTCGACGTCGGCTTTTCCACGGTCAAGACTATCCTGTTGCTGGGCCTGGCGGTGCTCTGGAGCGTGTCGGGCGCCTTCGTGGGCTTCGCCGCCGCCGCGGTGGTGATCCTGCTGGTGGCCGCGCGCACCATGGGCCTGCCGCGGCGGAAGGCGAGCGCCGACGAGCCGAGGTTCTCGGCCTGGCGGCTGGCCGGCTTCATGAGCGCCATGGTGGCCTATACCCTGCTGCTGAACCTGGCGCTCAACTACGACCAGCCGCTGCTGCGGCGGCTGGCGGGCGATGTCGTCGACCCCACCCGCGCCGGGCGCCTGGCCGGCTATTACGACGGGCTGCGCACGGTGGCGCTCCTGCCCTATCAAGCGCTGCTGGTGATCACCTTCGTGGTGTTCCCGCTGGTGTCACGCTCGACCTTCGTCAACGACCGCGAGGCGACCCGCACCTACGTCAGCCAGACGCTGCGCTACGCGCTGATGCTGGTGGCCGCGATGGGCGTGTGTCTGGCGGCGCGCCCCGGGACCCTGCTGGCCATTGCCTACCCGCGCGAATATGGCGAGGGGGCCGCGGCCCTGCCGATCCTGGTGCTGGGCGAGTGCTGCCTGGCGCTGCTGGCGGTGTCGTGCGCGATCCTCAACGCCGCCGGACGCGCCAGTGCCGCCATCGTCTTGATGGGCGTCACCGTGGTCCTGGGCGTGGTGACGGCCTATGTGCTGGTCCCGCAGGCGCGGCCCGGCCCCGCCATGCTGATGGCGCAAGCGACGGCGACCGCCATCGGGGCCGGAGCCGGCTTCCTGGGCGTGGTGGTCTATCTGCGCCGCGCGCTCGGTGGCGGACTGCCGGCGAAGAGCGCTCTGCGCGTGGTGCTCAGCGCCGCGGTCGCGGCGGGCGTGGGCCACCTGCTGCCCGCGCACGGAAAATACTTCGGTCTGGCGGCGATCGTCGCGGTGGGCGTCATCTATGTCGGCGCGCTGCTGGCGACCGGCGAGCTCGGCCCCACCGACCGCGCCAAGTTCGCCCGGATTTTGCGCCGGCGTTAGTGCGGCCGTAATCTCGGGGGGTGAGCCCTCTGCGGGTCGTCATGCTCCTGCCCATCTTGCTCCTGCCAATCCTGGGCGCCGCCGCCTGCATGACGCCGTCGCAGCATCGCGCCGAGTCGCTGAGCAAGGTAGCGCGCGAGTTCAACGACGGCCTGCGCTGGGGCCGCGACGAGCAGGTTCTGGCCTGCCTGAGCAGCGACGACGCGCGCGCCCTGCGGGCCCGCAAGGCCGACCTCGGTGATGAGCTGGTGATCGCCGACCACGAGGTGAAGTCGATCCAGCTCGCCCCCGACACCGAGACGGCGACGGTGGTGGCCGAGTTCAGCTGGTTCAACCAGCACCGCAACGTGCTCCAGAAGAGCACCGTCGAACAGAAGTGGACCTGGAGGCAGAACCACTGGATGGTGACCGAGCAGCGCCGCAGCGCGGGCGCTCGCTTCCCGCTGGTGCCAGAGCGCGAAGCCCGGCGGTAGTAGCAGGCGATCTCTCGCAAGGCCTGCCCCTCCCTATCCCTCCCCCGCGGCGGACCGCGGGAGAGGCGACCGGATCGACACCAGGCTGCCGCACTTTCATAGCAAGGGATCGGATCGACGCGCGCGGGGGCGCTTCCTTGACTCGCTCAGCGCGGCTGGCTGGCCGACGTGGCGGCGGGTCTGGCCGAGTGGCCGCCACCGCGGCGGGCCACCATCGCGGCCATGGTGATGCCCAGCAGCAGCAGGCCGATGGCGGCGCCGACGATGAAGCTCCGGCGCGCCTTGGCCAGGTCTGCCGGCGGTGCCCCGGAGGTCGCCGCCCTGCCTGGTTCCAGCAGGTTGGCCAGCGCCTCCGGTCCGGGCGTCGGGCCGCCGAGCGCCGCGTCGACGGACTCGATGGCTTGCTGGTTGACCGTGGTGTCCCGCGCCTCGGCCGCCTGGCGCGCGATCGACCCTGCGTCGGTGACGGTGTCGCGCTGCTCGAGCCCCTCGATCTGATCGACGCCCACCACCGGCGTCATGCGCTCGTTGGCCCAGCCGCGCGGATCAATGAAATCCTCACCGCCACCGCCGCCACCCATGCCCGCGTGCGGACCGGCGGGCGACGGCGAGAGATCATCGGGCGACAGCGGGCGCGCGCCCGGATCCTCGAAGTCGACCGAGGTGAACTTGACGATCTCGTTTTGCAACAATGTGTCGATGATGCTGCCCGAGGCCTTCTTCACCTCGGCGCCCTGCGGGCGGCTGTCGTCCAGGCACTGGCGCACCAGATCGGCGATGTCGCGCGAGATCACCTTGAGGCCGCGCGAGTAGCTGTAGTGGGCCAGCGCGTCCTGCAGGTCAAGCGCGCTCCCGTAGCGGTCCTCGGCGCGCCGGGCCAGCGCCTTTCGCACGACGTCCTCCAGCTCGGGCTCGACCTGGGGATTCTGCGGGCGCAGTGGCGGGATCTTGGCGTTGCGCACCAGCTCGACGGTCTGATAGTCGGTCTCGCCGTAAAACAGGCGCTTGCCGGTCAGCATCTCGTACAGCAGGATGCCGACGGCAAAGATGTCGGCGCGGCTGTCGACCTCCTCGCCACGCGCCGCCTCGGGCGACAGGTAGCTCATCTTGCCTTTGACCACGCCCGGGTCGGTGGTCTCGATCTGGCTGGTCGCCTTGGCGAGGCCGAAGTCGACGACCTTGATCTCGCCCTGCTTGGAGATGAGCACGTTGGGCGGCGAGATGTCGCGATGAACGATCCCCAGCGGGCGCCCGGTCTCCGGGTTCATCATCTCGTGCGCGTACGACAGCCCCTTGCAGATCTCCATCACGACGTGCAGCGTGTGGGCGATCGGGATGCGCCGGCCGATGCGCCGCCGCCACTCGGTCAGCGCCTTGAGGTCGACGCCGTCGACGAACTCCATGACGATGAAGTACGTGTCCTCGGAGTGGCCGATGTCGAAAACCTGCACGATGTTCGCGTGCTGCAGCGCGAGCGACAGGCGCGCCTCGTCCAGGAACATCGCCACGAACTTCTTGTTCTTGGTGAGGTTGGGAAGAATTCGCTTGATGGCGATATTCTTCTTGAAGCCCTGCATCGACTCGGCGACGCCGCGGAACACCTCCGCCATCCCGCCCGCGGCGACCCGCTCGGTGATCCGATATCGACTGTCGGCGGTCATCGCGGGCTCGACTGCAAACTATAACAGATGGACCGGAGCGGCAATTTCACCCCGAGCGCCGCCCGCGCGAGGATCCGGGACGCTCTCGAGACCCCGGACCCGCTGGTCCGGGACCCTCTTGGGACCCCAGATCCAATGCCGCCGACCGGCCTAATCCTCCAGCCCGCCTGGGCTCTTCCCTTCGCCATCGCCTAGCTCACCGATGTCGGCAAGACCGCCGCGGCCCGACTGCTCGGCGGCGGCTTCCTCACGCTCGCTCTGCTCCTTGCAGTCGATGCAAAGCGTCGTCACCGGCCGTGCCAGCAGGCGCCGGAACGAGATCGGCTCGCCGCACTCTTCACAGACGTTGATCTCGTTGTTCTCGAGGCGGACCAGCTGCTTGGTCACCTTCCCGAGCAGGAACTTCTCGCGATCGTGGAGCCGCATCTCGGTCGAGAAGATCTCTTCCTCCATCGATTCGTCGATCGAGTCGCGCCCGATGTTGCGTTCGTGATTCATCGAATAAGCCAGCGCGTTCTGGCTGGTGCGCGCCAGCCTCTTCTGCTGCTCCTCGAGCACGGTGCGGATCTGGGACTTTTCTTTCTCGCTCAACATGTTGTGGAACCTCTGCGGATGACGTTGGTGGCACTAACGATAGCTATGGATCGGGCGCGAGGAAGCTCCGTGGGGGACAGACGGCAGAGGCCCGGTTCGTCCAGACTTCGGTGAATCCCGAAGAGAACTTTAGCGGACGCTACGACGCCTTCTTCTCCCGCACCAGCTGAGGACGCCCGCGCGACACGACGACCTCGCGGGTGACCACGCACTCGGTGACGCCGGTCAGCGAAGGGATCTCGTACATCACGTCCAGCATCACCTCTTCCAGGATGGCGCGCAGGCCGCGCGCGCCGGACTTGCGGCGGGCGGCCTCCTCGGCGACGGCGCGCAGCGCGTCCTCCGAGAAGCGCAGCTTGACCCCCTCCATCTCGAACAGCCGCTCGTATTGCTTGGCCAGCGCGTTCTTCGGCTTCCAGAGGATGTCGACCAGCATGTCGACGTCAAGGTCATCGGCGGCGACGATGATGGGCAGGCGGCCCATGAACTCGGGGATCATTCCGAACTTGATGAGATCCTCGGTGCGCGCCAGCGCGCGCAACGCGTTCTTGGATTCCTCGCCCTTGCCGATGTGAGCGCCGAAGCCCAGGCCGCGCTCGCCGACGCGGCGCCGAACCAGCTCTTCGATGCCGTTGAAGGCGCCGGTGCACACGAACAGGATGTCGGTGGTGTCGACCTGGATCAGCTCCTGCTGGGGCCGGTTGCGGGCGCCGTCCGGGGTGATCGAGGCTTGTTTGCCTTCCAGGATCTTGAGCAGGGCCTGCTGCACCCCTTCGCCCGACACGTCCCGGGTCACCGAAGGGCCGCCGCCTTTGCGTGCGATCTTGTCGATCTCGTCGATGCAGACGATGCCGCGGCTGGCCTTCTCGGGATCGTTGCCGGCGTTGCGATACAGCGCCTTGATGACGCTGTCGACGTCCTCGCCCACGTAGCCGGCTTCGGTCAGGGTGGTGGCGTCGGCCATCGCGAAGGGAACGTCGAGCTTCTTGGCCAGGGTCTGTACCAGCAGCGTCTTGCCGCACCCGGTGGGTCCGAGCAGCAGGATGTTGCCCTTCTGGATCTCCACCTCGCCGGCCTTGCCATGCTGCCCGATGCGCTTGTAGTGGTTGTAGACCGACACGGCCAGCGCCTTCTTCGCGCGGTCCTGACCGATGACGTAGCGGTTGAGCTCCTCGTAGATCTCGCGCGGGCGGGGATACTTGGGGCGTTCGGCCGCTTCTTCCTTGGCGATGATGTCGTTACAGAGCGCCACGCACTCGTCGCAGATGAACACACGCGGGCCGGAGATCAGCTTGCGGACCTCTCGGCGCCGCTTCCCACAGAAGGAGCAGTGGAAATCGTCCATCAGGGTAAGAGTATTGCACTGGGACGGGGTTGACGCCAAGCACCCCGAAGGGCTTTTGTGTAAGCCCCACCGACAAGGCCATTCGGCCTTGACTTGCTCGACACGGCCGGCGCTCGTGCCGGCCAGAAGCGCGAGTAGAAGCGTGGCCTTCCGGCCATGGCGCGGGGGGCCACCGGCAAGGATCCGGCGACCGGCCAGGCGTGACACAGACGACTTGGAGTTTGGTCCCAGCGCGAGCTTGTTCTAGTGTACGCACACTATGCGAGCTTTGGTGGTGACCTCGAACCCCGCGACGGCGGTGTCAGAGCCGGATTCCCCGGCGTCGGCGCTGAACGACCTGGGGTGCGAGATCGTGGCGGTGGGTTACGACATTGACCAGCTCCCCGAGGACATCGAGCTGTCTCGTCCCTCGGTGGTGGTGGTGGATGCTGGCGCGCACCTCGAGGTCGGGCGCGCGGCCATCCGGCGTGTCCGCGAGGTGGCATCGCTCACCGATGTTCCCGTGCTTCTGTGTGTCGAGGTGTCGCGGCTGGCCGGCCTGGACCCGGAGGCGGGCGCCGACGATTTCGTGCTGGCGCCGGTCGTCGGTCCCGAGCTCTACGCTCGCATTCGCCAGCTCGACTGGCGGATGTCGTCGTTCCGCGCGGCCGGCCGGATCAAGATTGGCGATCTGGTCATCGACGCGGTCGCGGTCGAGGCTTCGTTCCGCGGCCGCGCGCTCAAGCTGCCGCGCCAGGAGTTCCAGCTGTTGAAATTCCTGGCCGAGCGCCCGGGCCGGGTCTTCAGCCGCGAGCAGCTCCTGTCGCGCGTCTGGGGTTACCGCTACGCCGGCGGCACGCGCACCGTGGACATCCACGTCCGCCGCCTGCGCGCCAAGCTGGGTCCGGGCAGCACCATGATCGAGACGGTGCGACACGTCGGCTACAAGCTGCGCGCGCCGGGCACCGGCGTTCCCGGCTAGTGCCTGGCTGCCGCCCCGCCACATCCCCCACTTCCCGTCGGCGTCGGCGTCGGCGTCGGCGTGATGTCCGGTCCGGACGAATACGCGACGACCGGACGCCCACGCCCACGCCGACGCTGACGCCGACGGGGATCAGGGAAGACGGAGCGACGGGTCGGCAGGCCCTGCACGACTTGGCTATTATCCGGACCATGATGACCCGACCCATCGGTATCTCGCTGGGCGATCCCGCGGGAATTGGGCCCGAGGTCGTCGTGCGCGCACTGGCGGCGCGACCGGACGTGCCCGTGCGGATCTTTGGCGACGTCGGGGTGCTCGAGCGTGCGGCGCGCCTTGCGGGCGTTGAGCCGCCGAGCGCCGCCTGCGTCGAGCCGGTCACCTCGCTCGGTGCCCACGAGATCGTTCCCGGGCAGCCCAGCGTCGCCGCGGGACGGGCCCAGCTGGCGTACCTCGCGGCGGCGACCGACGCCGCGATCGCGGGCGCGATCGGCGCGCTGGTGACGGCGCCGATCTCCAAGGAGTGGATCGCGCGCGCGGGCTTCGTCCACCCGGGGCACACCGAGTACCTGGCCGAACGCGCCGGCGCCTCGGAGTTCGCGATGATGCTGGCCGGCCCCCGGTTGCGCGTCGTGCTGGCCACCACCCATCTGGCGCTGCGCGACGTCCCGGCGCTGCTTTCCCCCGATGACGTCGCGCGCGCGGCCTTCCTGGCCGCCGATTCGCTGCGCCGGCACCTCGACATCGCGCGACCGCGCATCGCCGTCGCCGGGCTCAACCCCCACGCGGGCGAGGCGGGGCGTTTCGGTGACGAGGAGACGCGCATCGTCGCGCCCGGCATCGCGGCGGCTCGCGCGCGATTGACGTCGGCTGGCATCGATGCGGAGGTCAGCGGACCGGCGGTCCCCGACGCGGTGTTTCGCCAGGCGGCGCTGGGCGGATATGACGCCGTCGTCGCCCTCTATCACGATCAGGGGCTGATCCCGGTCAAATTGCTGCATTTCGACGAAGCCGTGAACGTGACGCTGGGGCTGCCGTTCGTCAGGACGTCGCCCGATCACGGAACCGCGTACGATATCGCGGGTACAGGCCGCGCGCGCGCGGACAGCTTCCTCGCGGCGCTCGACCTCGCCATCCACATGGCGGGGCATGCGGCCTGAGGAATGTCAGGCGCCTGAATACGTAACAGCCAGGGGTAACGGGAAGAGCCAGAAACCTGACTCGACCACGCGCCGAAACAATGGCGTGCCTGAGCGTGGCGAGAGAGATAAAAGCCTCGGCCGAGCCGAGAAAAGCCCACGTTCGACTGGTATCAGGGTGTGGTAGGGTGTCGTCGCTGGAGTGTCATTTCAACGCGTGAAGTCCCCCTCCACCGAGGGTGACGCGGCAGGGCGAGCGAGTCGGCGATACCCAGGGGACACCAAGCTCAGGACCATGAAGAAGATCGTCGTCAAGGGGGCGCGGGAGCACAACCTCAAGAACATCGACGTCGAGATCCCGCGCGACAAGCTGGTGGTGCTGACGGGGTTGTCAGGTTCGGGTAAATCGTCCCTGGCATTCGACACGATCTACGCCGAGGGACAGCGCCGCTACGTCGAGTCGCTGTCGGCGTACGCGCGCCAGTTCCTGGACCAGATGCGGAAGCCCGACATCGATTCGATCGAGGGGCTGTCCCCGGCGATCTCGATCGAGCAGAAGTCGGGATCGCGCAACCCCCGTTCGACGGTGGGAACCATCACCGAGATCTACGACTACCTGCGCCTGCTGTGGGCGCGCGTCGGCCAGGTCTTCTGCTGGAGCTGCGGCCAGCCGATCGCCTCACAGACCATCCAGCAGATGGTCGACCAGATCCTGGCGCTGCCCGAGGGCGCGCGCTTCTCGGTGCTGGCGCCGGTCGTGCGCGACCGCAAGGGCGAGTACGCCACCGAACTGGCCAAGCTGCGCCAGGAGGGCTTCGTGCGCGCCAATATCGACGGCGAGCTTTACGAACTGTCAGAGCCGCCCAAGCTCGACAAGGCCAAGAAGCACACCATCGAGGTGTTCGTGGACCGGCTGGTACGCAAGGACGGCATCCGCCAGCGCCTGACCGACTCGGTCGAGCTGGCGGCCAAGCTGGCGGGCGGGGTTGTCAAGATCTCGCCGCTCGAGGGGGAGGACATGCTCTTCTCCGAGAAGTTCGCCTGCTCGACCTGCGGCATCAGCTACCCGGAGATCGCGCCGCGGCTGTTCTCGTTCAACAACCCGGCCGGCGCCTGTCCGTCGTGCGACGGCATCGGCGCCAAGATGTTCTTCGATCCCGACCTCATCGTCCCCAACGACGAGCTGTCGCTGAAGGAGGGCGCGATCGAGCCCTGGGAGCGGCGCAACGGTCCCTTCTTTCACCAGATGCTGGACTCGGTCGCGGCTCACTTCGAGGTCGACCAGTACGTGCCCTGGGGCAAGCTGCCCGAGAAGGACCGCGAGCTTGTCTTGAACGGATCCAGCGGCGAGGAGGTCGAGTTCGCCTTCGAGAAGAACGGGCGCAAGCACACCTACAAGAAAGAGTTCGAGGGTGTGGTCGCAAATCTACAGAGACGGTTCGACGAGTACGAGCGCCGGCGGCGCGAGCAGGGGCGGACCACGGAGCAGGACTTCGAGGCCATCTACGACGAGTTCCATCGCTACATGTCGCAGACGGTCTGCGAGGAGTGCCAGGGGATGCGCCTGCGCAAGGAAGCGCGCTACGTGCGCGTCGGCGGCAAGAGCATCACCGAGATGACCGCGCTCACCATCCGCCAGGCGCACGACTTCCTGGCCGGGCTGGGGCTGTCGCCGCGTCAGAAGGAGATCGCAGGCCGCATCCTGCGCGAGTCGGGTGACCGGCTGTCGTTCCTGATCAACGTGGGGCTCGACTACCTGTCGCTCGACCGCACGGCGGCCACGCTGTCGGGCGGCGAGGCCCAGCGCATCCGCCTGGCGACCCAGATCGGCAGCTCGCTGGTGGGCGTGCTTTACATCCTGGACGAACCGTCGATCGGCCTGCACCAGCGCGACAATGCACGCCTCCTGCAAGCCTTGACGCGGCTGCGCGACCTGGGCAACACCGTGCTGGTCGTCGAGCACGACGAGGAGACCATCCGCGCCGCCGACCACGTGATCGACATGGGTCCCAAGGCCGGCGTCCACGGCGGCCGCATCGTCGCCGCGGGCAAGCCCGAAGACATCGAGAACAACCCGCAGTCGCTGACCGGCGCGTATCTGTCGGGACGCAAGCGCATCGAGGTGCCGCGCCAGCGCCGGCAGGCGGCCAACCGCGGCCTGACGCTGCGCCGCGCGCGCGGCCACAACCTGCGCGACCTGACCGTGTCGTTCCCGCTCGGCGTTCTCACCTGCGTCACCGGGGTGTCGGGCTCGGGCAAGTCGACGCTGGTGATCGACACCTTGCTGCGCGCGCTGGCCAGCCGCCTGCATGGCTCCAAGGCGCCGGCGGAGCCACACGACGGGCTGGACGGCTTGCAACACGTCGACAAGGTGATCGACATCGACCAGGCGCCGATCGGGCGCACGCCGCGCTCGAACCCGTCGACGTACACCGGGGTGTTCACGCATATCCGCGACCTGTTCGCCAACCTGCCCGAGTCGAAGGCGCGCGGGTACAAGCCTGGACGCTACTCGTTCAACGTCAAGGGCGGGCGCTGCGAGTCCTGCCAGGGTGACGGCATCCTGCGCATCGAGATGCACTTCCTGCCCGACGTCTACATCGAGTGCGAGGCGTGCGGGGGGCGGCGCTACAACCGCGAGACCCTCGAGGTCCACTACCGCCAGTCGAGCATCGCCGATGTGCTGGACATGACCGTGTCGCAAGCGTGCGAGTTCCTCGAGAACATCCCCAAGGTGCGCCAGAAGCTCGAGACCTTGCGCGAGGTCGGCCTGGGTTACATCAAGCTCGGGCAGTCGGCGACCACGCTGTCGGGCGGCGAGGCGCAGCGGATCAAGCTATCGAAGGAGCTGGCCAAGAAATCTTCGGGGCGCACGGTTTACATCCTCGACGAGCCGACCACCGGCCTGCACTTCGCGGACATCGCGCAGCTCTTGTCGGTGCTGAACCGTCTGGTCGACGCCGGCAACACGGTGATCGTCATCGAGCACAACCTGGACGTCATCAAGACCGCCGACTGGATCATCGACCTTGGTCCGGAGGGCGGCCCGGGCGGCGGCCAGATCATCGCGCAGGGCCCGCCCGACGACGTGGCCCGGGTCGCCGCCAGTTACACCGGGCAGTTCCTGAAGAAAGCGCTGTAGGCTGCACGAGCGTTGCTCCTCGCAAGGCTTGCCCTGCTATGCGCCAGCTTGGCGGCGAACGGGATCCGATCCCCTCTCCCGCGGTCCGCCGCGGGGGAGGGATAGGGAGGGATTCTGACAAGCGCGCGCTTCTGTGCTCACCTTAGCGCCCGTATGGAGGGTGTTGCGATCGAGAACCTGGTCAAGGCGTTCGGCGCCACGGTCGCGGTCGACGGGTTGTCGCTGGCGGTGGCGCCGGGTGAGATCTACGGCCTTCTCGGCCCTAACGGCGCCGGCAAGACCACGACCCTGCGGGTGCTGGCCGGCATCCTGACCGCCACCAGCGGACGGGTCTCGGTCGCCGGCGTCGACGTCGCGGCCGACACCCAGGAGGCCAAGCGGCGCGTGGGCTTCCTCACCGGCACCACCGGCCTTTACGCGCGGCTGACGGCGCGCGAGCTCCTGACCTACTTCGGGCGCCTGCACGGCATGGCGACCGACCGGGTGGCGGCGCGCATCGACTGGATCGCACAGACCCTCGACTTCACGGCGCTGCTCGACCGGCGCTGCGAGATCCTGTCCAGCGGCGGGCGCCAGCGGGTCTCGGTGGCGCGCGCGGTGCTGCACGATCCGCCGGTGTTGATCCTCGACGAGCCGACGGTCGGGCTGGACGTGCTGGCGACCAGGTTCCTGCGTGACTTCGTGCGCGCCGAGCGCCAGCGCGGCAAGACCGTGATCTACTCGACGCACTACATGGCCGAGGCCGAGCTGCTGTGTGATCGCATCGGGCTTTGCTACCGGGGGCGCCTGCTGGCCGAGGGAACGCCCGCGGCCCTGCGCGCGAGCGCGGGGGCCGCCGCGCCGGCGAGCAGCCTCGAGGAGGCGTTCCTGACGCTGGTCGCGTCGTTCGAGCGCGCCCCGCCGGGCGCTGCGTCGCCGTCATGAGCCGCGGGGCCGGCCTCAGCACCATCACGCTGGTCTACCGCAAGGAGCTGCGCGAGACG
Organism: Polyangia bacterium; assembly: GCA_035696125.1. GTDB lineage: Bacteria > Myxococcota_A > Polyangia > Fen-1088 > Fen-1088 > DASRQZ01. Next base: position 20,432 of record DASRQZ010000056.1, on the reverse strand, counting down.
CTGCGCGATCGCCGCACCTTGATGGTGATGATCCTGTTCCCCCTGGTGGTCTACCCCTTGATGTCGCTGCTGCTGGCGCAGGTGATGGCCAGCAAGGCGTCCAAGGGCGCGGCGCACGCGTCACAGGTAGCGGTCAGCGGCCCGCCCACGGAGGCGGCCGCGCTGCGCCGGCTGCTGTCGCTGGAGACCAAGAGCTTCGCGGTGCAGAGCGGCGGCGCGGTCACCGACGTCGAGAGCGGGCGGCTGGACGCGCTGGTCGTGATCGCCGAACGGGGAGCGGCCGCGAACGCGGCCGCGGAGACGACGACGACGACAACGACGGGATCACCCGCGACGGGCGGGAGCCGGGGCGCGCGGCCAGTCACCATCGTCTACGACGAGACGAGGGATGGCTCGGCGCAGGCCCACGAGCGGCTGGAGAAGGTACTGGCCGGCGTGCTGCCGGCGCAGTGCCGCCCCGCCTTCGCGGTCAGCGATCGCAGCGTCGCCCCCGGATCGCAGGTCGGCGGCTACTTGCTGTCCAAGGTGCTGCCGCTGGTGGTGGTGGTCATGGTCATGCTCGGCGCCTTTTACCCGGCGATCGACATCACCGCGGGCGAACGCGAGCGCGGCACGCTGGAGACCATCCTGGCCTCGCCGGTGAGCCGGGTACACCTCATGACCGGCAAGGTGCTGGCAGTGGCAACGCTGGCGGCCGTCACCGGCATGCTCAATCTGATCTCCATCTCGCTCACCATGGTCGAGGGGATGCGGCTCATGGGCGGCATCGGCGAGGGGCTGCGCATCCCCTGGACGCGCACGTTCGCGGCGCTGACCATGGTGGTGCCGTCGGCGTTCCTGTTCGCGTCGGTGATGGTGGCCGTCGGCGCGATGGCGCGCGGCTTCAAGGAGGCACAGAATCTGCTGACGCCGATCTATTTCCTGTGCATCACGCCGGCGATGGTGGCGGGGCTGGGCGGGTACGAGTTGACCGGCGTCGCGCTGGTCGCACCCGTGGTCAATGTCACCCTGCTGGCGCGCGCGATCGTGCTCGGCACGGCGCGCATCGGACCGGCGCTGCTGGTCATCGCGTCGACGCTGGTGTACGGGGCGCTGGCGCTGGGGCTGGCGGCGCGGCTCTACGATTCGGAGCGCCTGCTCTACTCCGACGCCGACGACCGGCGCCTCAGCTTGCGCGACTGGCTACGCCGCCTGGCGTGGGGCGCCGAGCCGGCGCGCGATCCCTCCTCGGCCGCTCGCCCCAACATCAACACCACCACCGCCGCCGACGCGCTGTTGCTGTTCGGCCTGGCCTACGTGCTGATGTTCTTCCTTTTCTTCCCGTTGCAAGCGCGCCACCCTCAGCTGGGGCTGCTGGTCACCGAGTGGGTGGGACTGCTGGGCCTGGTGGCGATCTACGCGCGCGCCACGCGCCGCACCCTGCGCCAGGTGCTGGTGCTCGAGAGACCGGCCGGCCGCGCGCTGCTGGGAGCGGCCTTGTGCGGGCTGTCGGCGTGGGCGGTGCTCGGCCTGCTGGCGCAGTGGATCGCGCCGGCGCCGCGTGAGCTGATCGAGAACCTGCGCCGCCAGATCCTGCCGCCGGGCGGACGCAGCCTGGCGCTCACGATCTTGCTGATGGCGGTCACCCCGGCGATCTGCGAGGAAGCGTTGTTCCGCGGCCCGATCCTGCGTGGACTGGCGACCCGCGTATCGCCGCTGGCGGCCGCGGCGCTGACCGGCCTGCTCTTCGGCCTGTTCCACTTCGACCTGTGGCGCCTGGTGCCGACCGGCCTCCTTGGCGTGCTGCTCTCGCTGATCGCCTGGCGCGCCGGCTCGATCGTGCCGTCGATGCTGGCCCACGCGATCAACAACGGCTGCCTGGTCATGCTGGCGCAGCTCGGTCTCGACGAACGGGCCGAGACGCTGGGCACCGCCGCCGAGGTCGCCCTCTTCGCGACCGCCGTGGCGGTCCTGGCGACCGGGGCTGCGCTGGTGGCCACCAGCCCACCGGCGCGCGGTCCGTCCGGCGGCAGCTCCAGAAGGCAAAAGGAATGAAGGCCGTATGAAGGAGCGGGAGGAGACAACTGTAGCGCACTTCACGATCTTTCCTTGTCGAGACTAGCGATGATTGCTACAAAGCTGATTAAGGGGACAAATGGGAACCAGCGAAGACAAGCGTGTCGTAGGACTGCTCCGCAAGTGTGAGGTCCTGGCCAACATCCCGGTCGAAGACCTGCAGTCGCTGCTTCCGAACATCAAGATCGGGAGCTATCGCCCGCGCCAGGTCATCTACCTGCCAGGCGATCGAGCACAGGGCGTTCACTTCCTGGCGTCGGGGCGGATCAAGATCTCGAAGGTCACCCGCGACGGCAAGGAGCTGACCCTGGCTTACCGGGCCGAGGGCGATTTCTTCGGCGAGCCCTGCCTGCTGGAAGGCGGACCCCGGGAAGAGATGGCCGAGGCGATGGATGCCTCGATCGCGGTCGAGGTCGAGCGCGAGCTCTTCGACCGCCTGCTGCAGATCAACGGCACGGCCTCGTATCACTTCGCGCGCGCGCTGATCGCGCGGCGCAAGGATCTGGAGACCCGCGTCGAGCAGCTGATCTTCAAGGACGTCGGCTCCAAGCTGGCCGAGCTGCTGCTCAGCCTGGGAAACGAGCATGGCATCGCCGGCGATCGCGGCGTGGTCGTGGGGCTCAAGATCACCCATCAAGAGATGGCAAACCTGATCGGCTCGACCCGGGAGACCGTGTCGCTGACGCTGTCGCAGTTCAAGCGCAAGGGCCTGATTCAGACCGACGGACGAAAGGTGATCCTGGCCGATCCCGAGGGTCTGCGGGCGATCGCGTAGGGAGCTCCCGTCGCCTCGCGTAGGCTCGCGTAGGCTCGGGTCTCGCAAGGCCTGGTCCCTCCCTGGCCTGGCGCTCGGGAGAGCCTCGGGTCTCGCAAGGCCTGCCCCCTCCCTGGCCCTCCCCCGCGGCAGACCGCGGGAGAGGGGATCGGAGTCTTGATTGGGGGAGGGCTTTACCAGCCGCCGCGGCGGCCGCCGCCGCCGCGCCCCCCTCGCCCACCACCACCGCCCTCGCCGTAACCGCCCCGTCCGCCGCCGCCACCGCTCTCGCCGTATCCGCCACGCCCACCGCCGCCGCCGCCGCCGCCGCCGCCGCCGTAGCCACCGCCGCCGCTGCGCGGGGTGCGCTCGCGCGCCTCGCTGACATTGATCGCGCGCCCCTGGACCTCGCGACCGGTGAGCGACTGAATCGCCTTCGATGCCTCGTCGTCACTCCCCATCTCGACGAACGCGAACCCGCGGGGTCGTCCCGTGTCGCGATCCATGACGATCTTCACCTCGACGACGTTGCGGCCATCCTCGGCAAACACCTCGCGCAGCTCGGGTTCAGTGACGTTGTACGACAAGTTTCCTACATAGAGCCTGGTTCCCATCTCGTTCTCCTTGGTTCACTGTCGGCGATTCGGCGTAGCGGGGGTCTATTGCTGGGACGAGAGACTGCCGGCGGCGCGCGACGGACGCGCAGGCACACCTGGAAAGGGATCTACCCGGGGGCGGTCCAGACGACAGCGAGACGATGAGCAGCGACGCTCGGGGGCGCAAACGGCCTCGACGAACGGCGGACACTGGCGGAGCAGGCACAGCACGCGGCAGACTCGCTAGTCCACTTCAGAGTACCAACGGCGGTTGTCGATGTCGAGCCGGCGGCGGTCGGTAGCGACTCGACCGGTCGAGCAGCGCCTCTGGGCGATGCTCTGGCGCCCTTGGCGTTCCTCGTGGCTCGCTTCGGGCTCCTGGCAGGGGAGCGTCTCGGGCCCGTACGGGCGCGGCGTGGGTGGCGGACCTACCCCGCGTTTTCGGGGCTCCTGCTCAGGCGCGCAGCTGGTCCAGCACCGCGGCCCCGGCCTGCGCCGTGGTCGCCGCCGGCATGCCGGCCGGGGCCACGTCGGCGGGAAGGACGCCGCGGTCGATCGCCCCACCCACCGCCGCCTCGACCGCTGCCGCCTCGGTGCCCAGGCCCAGGGAATGACGCAGAAGCAGCGCCAGGCTGAGGATGGTGGCGTACGGGTTGGCGATGCCCTTGCCCGCGATGTCGGGCGCCGAGCCGTGGATCGGCTCGTACAGGCCGCGCTTGCCCTCGCCCAGCGACGCCGACGGTAGCATCCCCATCGAACCAGCCAGCATCGATGCCTCGTCGGTCAGGATGTCGCCGAACATGTTCTCGGTGACGATCACGTCGAAGTCGGCGGGCCGGCGGATGAGGTGCATGGCGCAGGCATCGACCAGCATGTGCGAGAGCGTGACGTCGGGGAAGTCGCGATTGACCACGCGCTCGGCGACCTCGCGCCACAGCCGCGAAGTCTCGAGCACGTTGGCCTTGTCGACGGAGGTCAGCTTCTTGCGGCGACCGCGCGCCAGCTCGCCCGCAGCGCGCACGATGCGCGCGACCTCGGCCTCGGTATAGACGCAGGTATCGACCGCGCGGTCTTTCTCGCGCAGCTTGTCGCCGAAGTAGATGCCACCGGTCAGCTCGCGCACGACCAGCAAGTCGACGCCGACCAGCAGCTCCGGGCGCAGGGGCGACGCCGCCACCAGCTTGGGATTCACCTTTACCGGGCGAAGATTGGCATAAAGTCCCAGCCCCTTGCGAATCGCCAGCAGCCCTTGCTCGGGCCGCACCTTGGCCTGGGGATCGTCCCACTTGGGCCCGCCCACGGCACCCAGGAGCACCGCGTCGGCGCCCCGACAGAGCTCCAGTGTCTCGATGGGCAGCGCGCTGCCGGTCTGGTCAATCGCGCATCCGCCGATCAGCGCCTCGCGCACGACAAAGACATGACCCCAGCGCCTGGCGACCGCGGCCAGCACCTCGGTCGCCTGCGCGACGACCTCCGGACCAATCCCGTCCCCCGGCAATACGGCCACGACTGCTCGCATGTCGGAGCGGAACATACAGTGCTAGAGCTGCACGTCAAGAGGAGGCTACGGGCTTCAGGCTTCAGCGCTTTTCCCGAAGCCCGAAGTCTGTAGACCGAAGCCGGCCTCACCCCGTCCAGGCCTGGGCTATCGGCATTCGCCGCCCCGGCCCAAAAGCTTTGCCGGTGATCTTCAGCCCGGGCGGCATCTGCCGGCGCTTGTACTCGCTGAGCCGAACGCGGCGCACCACGTCGGCCACGGTTGCCGCCTCGAACCCGGCCGCCACCAGCGCGTCGGCGTCCATGCCCTGCTCGAGGTGGGCATCGAGGATCGCGTCCAGCAGATCGTAAGGCGGCAGCGAATCCTGGTCGGTCTGGTTGGGCCGCAGCTCGGCCGAGGGCGGCTTGGTGAGCGTCGACTCGGGGATCACGGCGCGCTCTGCGGATCGATTGATCTCGCGGGCCAGCTGGTAGACAAGCGTCTTGGGCACGTCGCTGATGACCGCCAACCCGCCGGCCATGTCGCCGTACAGCGTGCAGTAGCCGGTCGCGAGCTCACTCTTGTTGCCGGTCGACAGCAACAGCCGACCGTGGCGATTCGACAGCGCCATCAAGATGGCTCCGCGGATGCGAGCTTGAAGATTCTGCATCGCGAGGTCGGCCGCCGCCGCGCCGGCATCGCCGTCGCCTTCGCCCATCTGGCCGGCGCGCGCGTCGGCGAAGGCGGGAGCGAGCGCGCCCAGGTAGGCCTCGAACATCGGCTCGATGGAGATCACGTTGAAATCGATGCCCAGGTTCTGCGCCAGGGACGCCGCGTCGGTGAGCGAGCCCTCCGACGAGAAGCGTGACGGCATCGCGACGCCCAGCACGTTCTCGGCGCCCAGCGCGCGCGCCGCGACGCAGGCCACCAGAGCCGAATCGATGCCGCCCGACAGACCCAGCAGCGCGCGGCGGAAGCCGCAGCGGCGCGCGTAATCACGCGTGCCCAGCGTCAGCGCTTCGATGGCCGAGCCCAGGTCGGACGGCAGCGACGGGCGCAGGTCGCCCTGCTTGCCGTCGAGGTCGGCGACGATCAGATCCGGCGCATGCTCGTGACCGCGCGCCAGCACCGTGCCATCCGCGTCCAGGACCAGGCTGGCGCCGTCGAATACCAGGTCGTCCTGACCGCCCACCTGATTGACGAACAGCAGCGGGCGCTTCCAGCGGCGCGCCGTCGCCGCCAGCATGCGCGGCCGCAAGGCGCGCTTCTCCATGGTGAAGGGCGACGCCGAGAGGTTGATCAGGATCTCGGCGCCGCGCGCGACCAGCGTCTCGATGGGATCGGTTCGGTAGAGGCGGTGCGGCCAGAAATCGGCGTCGTTCCAGATGTCTTCACAGATCGAGACGCCCAGGCGCCGGCCGCGGAAGTCGATGGGCGCGACCTCGGTCGCTGGCTCGAAGTAGCGCCACTCGTCAAACACGTCGTAGGTGGGCAGCAGCGACTTGCGCACCACCGCGGTGATCCTGCCATCCTCGATGAGAGCGGCGGCGTTGGCGACCCGCCGCCCGGTGGCCGAGTCGCGCAGCTGCTCGGGGAAGCCGACCAGCAGCCCGGGAGCTGGCTTCACCGCACGCCCGCCAGCGTTGGCCCCGCCCGTGGCCGCGGTCGCGCGTGCCAGCGCCTCCAGCGCGGCGCGCGCAGTGGCCAGGAACGCAGGACGCTCCAGCAAGTCCTTGGGCGGGTAGCCCGACAGGGCCAGCTCGGGCACCAGCAGCAGGTCGGCGCCCCGCCGGGCCGCCTCGGCATGCGCCGCGGTGATGAGGCGCCGGTTGCCGTCGAAGTCCCCGATCGTGGGGTCGATTTGGCCAAGCGCGACGATCACGTCCACACTCTAACTGGCAACGCCAACAGCCACTCTAGCTCGATCGACCGGCGGCGACGAGCGATTTGGATCTTGCGTGATAAAATTCGAGGGCATGTCCAGCGCCGGTGAGGTGGTCGTGGAGGCCCCGCTTGGCCTCGATCTCATCGAGTCGGCGAAACGACCCCTGGACGTCCCGCGCGAGAGCCGGATCTTCGTCAACCGCAACCTGCGCCTGGATCGCATCGAGCTGGTCGGCTTCGACATGGACTACACGCTGGCCCTGTACAACCAGGCCAAGATCGAAGAGCTGTCGATGCGGGCCACGCTGCACAAGCTGGTCACCACCAAGGGCTATCCCGAGGAGATCCGCGCGCTGGCCTACGACCCGACCCTGGGCATCCGCGGCCTGGTCGTCGACCGCCTGCACGGCAACATCTTCAAACCCGACCGCTACGGTTTCCCGGGCCGCGCGCGGCACGGCCTGACCACGATCGACCGGCCCAAGATGGCCGAGCTGTATCAGCGCGAGCGCATGCGGCTGTCGGCGCGGCGCTACGCCTGGATCGACTCGCTGTTCGCGCTGCCCGAAGCCGTGCTGTACGCCAGCCTGGTCGACTACTTCGATCGCACCGGCGGTCCCGACCGTCCGACCTACGACACCCTGTGGGAGCACATCCGCGAATGCATCGATCTCGCCCACCGCGACGGATCGATCAAGGCCATCGTCAGCGAGGAGCTGTCGTCGTTCATCGTGCGCGATCCGGCGCTGGCCGAGACGCTGCACAAGCTGCGCTCGTCGGGCAAGCGGCTGTTCCTGCTCACCAACTCGGCCTGGGACTACACCAGCCGGGTCATGAGCTACCTGCTCGACGGCGCGCTCACTGCCTACCCGTCGTGGCGCAATTACTTCGACATCGTCGTGGTCAGCGCCGGAAAGCCGGAGTTCTTCACCGAGGAGCGGACCTTCATCGAGCTCGACGCCGAGGGCATCCCGCTGGTGCGCCCGTCGGACGGACCGTTCACGCGCGGTCGCATCTACTCGGGCGGCAACATCAAGGACTTCCAGGAGCGGGCGCGCGCCAGCGGCGACAAGGTGCTGTTCGTCGGCGACCACATCTATGGCGACATGCTGCGCTCGCGAAAGTCGTCGAACTGGCGCACGGCGATGATCCTGCAAGAGCTCGAGCACGAGGTCACCACCTATGACCGCCAGAAGGCGTCGCTGGCCCGGCTCGACCAGCTCGACAGCCAGCTCATTCACCTGGACTCCGAGCTCAACGAGCGCCAGTCGGTGATGCGCACGCTGCAGCGGCTGGACCCCGACGCGCCGGTCGCCAGCCACCTGCCGGCCGCCAAGCGCCAGGTCAAGGCGGCGATCGAAAAGCTGCGCACCGAGCTGCGCGCCGCCATCGCCCAGCACCGCACCGTGGAGGCGGAGATCGACTTCGCCTTCAACCCCTACTGGGGCCCGCTGTTCCGCGAGGGCAACGAGATCAGCAAGTTCGGCGAGCAGGTCGAGGCCTACGCCTGCGTCTACACCAGCCGGGTCTCCAACTTTCGCTTCTGCTCCCCGATGCAGTACTTCCGCGGGCCCAGGGATCGCATGCCGCACGAGCGGTGACGGGCGTCGGCTCTCGCAAGGCCTGCCCTCTCCCGCGGACGGGCGAGGGTGACGCGTTCTTGAGCGTAGAGGTGATTCTGCGCCTCCGCTTTCCGGGCCTCCCTCCCTCGATTCACCATCCGGGGGGGCGCCGGAATCGGGGGAGGGAAGCCCGTAGAGCAGAGGCGCTGAACCACCGCCCCGTCAAAGACGCGTCACCCTCGCCCGTCCGCGGGAGAGGGCCGGGGAGAGGGCAGGCCTTAGGGAGGAGGCGCCCGCGCCCAACTACCGCCGACGGCGGTGGACCAGGGCGCTGGCTTCCGGGAGCCCCAGTACCCGCGCGGCCGCGAAGTAGATCGCGCCGCCGGCTATGATCGGGACGAAGACCTTGATGGTCCATCCCAGCAACCGCGGTAACGCGATGGGCTCGAGGCGGGTGCTGAGGAACCATACCGCCACGCCCATCACCGCGGCGGCCAGCGCGATGCGGGCCAGGGCCCCGAGGAGGTCGCGGGTGAACAGGCCGCGGATCTGGATCTGGTAGGCGATCACCAGGACGGCCAGGTTCACCGTGGCGGCGATCGAGGTGCCGATGGCCAGGCCGACGTGGCCGAGGCTGCGAAAGGTGAGCCAGTTCCAGGCCAGGTTCGCGGCCACGGCGCTAAGGCTGGCGACCAGCGGGACCCGGGTGCGGCCGAGCGCATAGAACGCGGGCGCGACGACCTTGATCGCCGAATAGGCCACCAGCCCGAGGGCGTACCCGGACAACGCGTGCGCCGTCTGCATCGTCGCCACCTCGGTGAACCGTCCGTGCTGGTAAATGAGGCGAATGATCGGGACGCCCAGCAAGGCCAGGCCGACCGTCGACGGCACGGTGAGGAACAGCACCATGCGCACGCCGCGGCGCAGGGTCGCGCTCAGCGCCTGCCAGTCGTGCGCGGCGGCGTCGCGCGACAGGTGAGTCAGCGAAGTGGTGGCCACGGCCACGCCAAAGACGCCGATCGGCAGCTGCATCAGGCGGAAGGAATAGTTGAGCCAGGAGATCGCGCCGTCCGACACCAGGCTGGCGAACGCCGAGTTCACCACGACGTTCACCTGCACCGCCGCCACGCCCAGCGTCGCCGGCGCCATCAGGGACGCGATCCGCCTCGTGCCGGGGTCGCGCAGCAGCAGATCGGGCAGCAACCGGGGGCGAAAGCCCATGCGCCACAGCGTCGGCACCTGGATGGCGAGCTGCGCGGCGCCGCCGACCAGGGTCAGCGCCGCCCAGGTGGTGACCGCAGCGCTGCCCGCGGGCGCCACCCAGTAGACCACCGCGCCGCCCACGATGGCCACGACGTTGAACATCGACGACGCCAGCGCCGGGGCGGTGTACCTCTCCTCGGCGTTGAGCGCGCCCATGGCGACCACCGCCAGCGAGATCAGCGGCAGAAACGGCATCATGATGCGCACCAGCCGCGCGCACAGCGCCGCCTTCTCGGGGCCGAACCCGGTCGCCACCAGCGCCACCACCGGCTGCGGGAACAGCATCGCCAGGGCCGCCAGCAAGCCGAGGTAGATGGTCAGCGTCGACAGCACCCGATTGGCGAGAGCGTAAGCCGCCGCGCGCGAATCGTTCTTCAGGGTGCTGACATAGGTCGGGACAAAGGCGGTGGTCAGGGCCCCCTCGGCGAACAGGTCGCGCAAGAGATTGGGGATGCGGAACGCCGCCAGGAAGGCGTCGCTGTACACGCCCGCGCCCAGAGTCACCGCGAAGATCTGCTCCCGGACCAATCCCAGCACACGCGACAGCATGGTGAGGGCGCTGACCCGCCGCGCGCCGCGCGCCAATCGATGGGTGCCGGATCCCGTGCCGGGTGCGCCGGCCGCGCCGTCGCCTTGCGCCCCCGCGCTCATTGCGGCTGGAGCCGGTCGGGGGCGCTCGCCAGCTCGGTGGCGCGATCGCGCAGGGGCGAGGCCGGGCCGCGCCGCAGCTGGTCCAGGATCTGGTGATCCAACGACGTCGACGCGCGCGCCAGGCACGCCAGCATCTCGACGGCGTCGGCGGCGGGCGTCCCGCGCGCCATCACCATGACGCGCGCCAGCTCGATCACCGGCGCCGACGGCGGTTCGGTCCTGGCGCTCGCAGACCCCGATCCGGTGCCGGCGTCGCCCGGCTCGTCTCGACACAGCGTCGCGACAGCCGCCGAGGCCACCAGCCGCTCCGGGTCACGAATCACCTCGCGCAGCGCGCTGGCCGCCCGCCGCTCTTCCGGACGCAGCACCAGGATGGCCGCGCGCCGCACGGCCGCGACCGGATCACGCAACAGGGACGCCAGCTCTCCGGTCGCGGTGCACACCGTGGCGGCGCTGGCCAGCGCGCCCAGGGCGGCGACGCGAGACGCGACCGGGGCTTCGACCCGACCCGCCAGAGCCCGCAGGGCGCCGCAGGCACGATCGACCAGGTCGGGCGGCACCTCCCAGTCCTCGAGCGCGCTCGGCTCCGCGCCGTCGAGCAGCTGGCCGAGCACGTCGGCGGCCGCCGTGGCCAGCGCGGCGTTGGGCGAGTCGAGCAGGTCGGCCACGGCGCCGATCTGCAGCACGGCGCCGCGCGCCAGCGGCAGGATCGCCAGCGCCGCCTCGACCACGGCTGGGTCGGGGCGACGCAGCGCCTCCCCGAGATGTCCCGGGCCCATTCGCTCGGCCAGCCGTTCCAGGGCGCCGCGGTCCTTCTTCTTGACGGCGTGCATGAGCTCGTCGTCGCGGGTGATGATGAGGCCGGTGCGCGGGCTGGCCTTGCGCACGTTGCGAGGCTTGGCCGCCGACGCGGTCGCGGGCAGGAGAGCCAAGCACCAGAAGGCCAGGGAAAGCAGGACGGAACGCGGCACCGTCTGAGAGTTACCACCGCCGGGGTACCGACGTCTTGTTTTCCGCCGCCGGACGGAATTTTTTCCCTGTCGGGCCTGTAGTTGCAAGCGTGCGCGTCACCCACCCCGTCGCTGGCCGCAAGTCGCGCGGCGCACCACGATTCCATTTACCCGGACCTGCTCTTCGCTGCCACGCTCCCGTTTCCCGAAACTCGGTCGATGCGCGATCGCGCGGTTCATCGGCCCCGGCATCGATTCGCTGGAATCCCGGCTAGAATGATGAACCAATATGGTGTATTCGGACAGACGGAGATCCCCAGACGGTGAAACCAACCGACGTTCGTGATCCCAACTACTTCCACAAGGTCGTCGATTGCCAGTGGGCCTGTCCGGCGCACACCAACGTGCCCGAGTACATCCGGCTGATCGCGCAGGGCCGCTACGCCGATGCCTACATGCTCAATCGACAGTCCAATGTTTTTCCCGGCATCCTCGGGCGCACCTGCGATCGTCCGTGCGAACCGGCCTGCCGGCGCATGCGCATCGACGAAAAGCCGGTGGCCATTTGCCGGCTCAAGCGCGTCGCCGCCGACCTCAAGGGCGACATCACCGATCGTCTTCCCACGGCCGGCGCCCGCAACGGCAAGCGCGTCGCCTGCATCGGCGCCGGACCCGCCTCGCTGGCGGTGGCCAACGATCTGGCGCCGCTCGGCTACGAGGTGGTGATGTTCGAAAAGGGGCCGTCGGCGGGCGGCCTCATGCGCACCAACGTGCCGGTGTTCCGACTGCCGCGCAGCGTGCTGGACGATGAGATCGGAATGATCCTCAACATGGGGGTCGACATCCGCTACAACACCCCGATCGACAGCCTCAAGGCGCTGTTGCAGCAGACGCCGAAGTTCGACGCGGTCTTCGTCGGCACCGGCGCGCCGCGCGGCAAGGAACTGGACCTGCCGGGCCGCGCCGAGGGCGCCGACCGCATCCACATCGGCATCGACTGGCTCGAAAGCGTCGCCTTCGAGCACATCGACAAGATCGGCGAGCGCGTGCTGATCATCGGCGTGGGCAACACCGCCATGGACTGCTGCCGCACCTCGCGGCGCCTGGGCGGCAAGCAGATCAAGGTCATGGCGCGCCGACCGCGCCCGTACTTCAAGGCTTCGCCCTGGGAGTTGGAGGACGCCGAAGAGGAGGAGATCGAGATCGTCGTCAACCACGTGCCCAGGCGGTTCGTGGTCGAGGGCGGCAAGCTGCAGGGCATGGAGTTCGATCGCGTCGAGTGGCACGAGGACGCCAAGGGCCGGCAGACCTCGACCGTGCTCGAGACCGTGTTCATCCCGGCCGACGACGTTATCCTGGCCATCGGACAGGAGAACGCCTTCCCCTGGATCGAGCGCGACATCGGCATCGAGTTCGGCCGCTGGGACCTGCCGGTGATCGACGAGAAGACCCACCAGTCGACGCTGCCCGGGGTGTTCTTCGGCGGCGACGCCGCCTGGGGACCCAAGAACATCATCTGGGCGGTGGCGCACGCGCACGAGGCCGCGATCTCGATCCACCAGCATTGCGAGGGGCTGCCGGTCACGGAGCGACCGCCCGCGGGCATGAACCTGGTCACGCAGAAGATGGGCTTGCAGGAGTGGAGCTACAGCAACGACTACAACCCCGCCAAGCGCGCAAAGATGAAGCACGTCGACCTGCGCGAGCGCTTCGCGCAGCTCAACATCGAGGTCGAGCTGGGCTTCGACCTCGACCAGACCGCGCGCGAGGTCGAACGCTGCCTCAACTGCGACGTCGAGACGGTGTTCCGCGACAAGCTGTGCATCGAGTGCGACGCCTGCATCGACATCTGCCCGCTGCACTGCCTGACCATCGCGCCCGTGAGTGAGAGCGACGACGAGCAGTCGCTGCGCAAGCGCCTGACCGTGCCGGCCGCCAACCTGGACCAGGACATTTACCTGTCGCCGCCGCTGCCCCAGACCAAGCGGATCATGGTCAAGGACGAGGACGTGTGCGTTCACTGCGGCCTGTGCGCAGAGCGCTGTCCGACGGCGGCCTGGGACATGGAAAAGTTCGAGCTCGTCACTCCTTACGCGGGAAAAAACGGGTGCACCAAAACAGAGTAGTTCGTACCAACGACTTCGCGCTCAAGCTCGCCAACGTCAACGGAACCGGATCGGCCAGCGCCAACGGCTTGATGATGCAGGCCATCTTCCGCATGGGCATTCCGGTCTCGGGCAAGAACTTGTTCCCGTCGAACATCCAGGGCTTGCCGACCTGGTACGAGGTGCGCGTCAACAAGCACGGGCGCACGGCGCGCGCGCTGGACTACGACCTCATCGTGGCGATGAACGCCGAGACTTACGCGCGCGACGTCAAGGAGGTGCGCTCGGGCGGATATCTACTCTACGATTCGACCTGGCCGCTCGACGACGAGCTCCTGGCGCGCAACGACATCACCTTCCTGGGTGTGCCGCTGGCCAGGATGGTCAACGAGATCTTCAACAATTCGCGCGAGCGAATCCTGATGAAGAACATCGCCTATCTGGGCGCGCTGGTGGCCCTGCTCGACATCGACATGGCGATCATCGACCACATGCTGGAGGAGAAGTTCTCCAAGAAAAAGGCGCTGCTGGAGTCGAACCACAAGGCGCTGCGCTCCGGCCACGACTACGCCATCGACAACTTCGACTGCCCGCTGCCCTTCCGCCTGGAGAAGATGGACGCGACAGGCGACAAGATCCTGATCGACGGCAACACCGCGACCGCGCTCGGCTGTGTCTACGCGGGCGCGACCGTCGCCGCCTGGTACCCGATCACGCCGTCGACGTCGGTGATGGACGCGTTCAAGCAGTTCTGCCAGGACTACCGCCGCGACAAGGAGACCGGCAAGAACAACTACTGCATCCTGCAGGCGGAGGATGAGCTGGCGGCCATCGGCATGGTGATCGGCGCCGCCTGGAACGGCGCGCGCGCCTTCACGTCGACGTCGGGGCCCGGCATCTCGCTGATGAACGAGCTCATCGGGCTGGCCTACTACGCCGAGATCCCGGCGGTGATCGTCGACGTGCAGCGCACGGGCCCATCGACCGGCATGCCGACGCGCACCCAGCAGGGCGACATCCTGGCCTGCGCCTACGCCTCGCACGGCGACACCAAGCACATCCTGCTGTTCCCCGCGAGCCCCGACGAATGCTTCGAGCTGTCGGTCACGGCGTTCGATCTGGCCGAACGCTTTCAGACGCCGGTCTTCCTGCTATCCGATCTGGATATCGGCATGAACGACTGGGTCTGCCCGCGCCTCAAGTGGGACGACTCGTTCCGTCCCAACCGCGGTCGTGTGCTGAGCGCCGCCGAGCTGGAGGCGCTGCCCAAGTTCTTTCGCTACTCGCCCGAGGACGCCGACCACGTCGCGGCGCGCTCGCTCCCGGGCGTCCACTCCAAGGGCGCCTTCTTCACGCGCGGCTCGGGCCACAACAAGCTGGGTGGCTACACCGAGATCCCCGACGAGTACCAGGAGGTCGTCGACCGGCTGGCGCGCAAGCACCGGGCGGCGGCCAAGGCGGTGCCCGCGCCCGTGATCCGCAAGCAGGCCGGCGCCACCTTCGGCATCATCACGGTCGGCGGCTGCGACCTGGCGGTGCGCGAGGCCATCGACGAGCTGGCCGAGCGCGGTGTGATCGCCGACTACCTGCGCGTGCGCGGCTTCCCCTTCGGCGACGACGTCGAGGCTTTCCTGCGCTCGCATGATCGCATCTACGTGGTCGAGCAGAACCGCGACGCCCAGCTGCGCACGCTGCTGACCATGGAGACCAGCGTGGAAGGCGTGAAGGAGAAGCTGAAGTCGGTGCTGGTGTACGGCGGCTTCCCGCTGTCGAGCCGGCACGTCGTGGACGCCGTCACTCGCGAAGCCAGACCGGGGCCGGCGCCATTGGCCGCCGCTGCGGCCGTTGCAAGGAAGGAAGGCTGAAGCATGGCCTCGATCAAGAAACCGGCGGTGCTGCACCCCAACCTGAGGCCGAACGCCATCGGCCTCACCATGCGCGACTACGAGGGCGCGATGTCGACCCTGTGCGCCGGCTGCGGCCACGACTCGGTCACGGCGGCGATCGTGCGCGCGTTCTACGAGCTGGACACGCCGCCGCACATGATCGCCAAGCTGTCGGGCATCGGCTGCTCGTCCAAGACGCCGACCTACTTCGTCAGCGGCGCGCACGGGTTCAACTCGGCGCACGGCCGCATGCCCGCGATCGCCACCGGCGCCAACGCCGCCAACCGCGCCTTGACCTACATCGGCATCTCCGGCGACGGCGACTCGCTTTCGATCGGCCTCGGCCAGCTGTGTCATGCCATCCGCCGCAACCTCAACATGCTGTACGTGATCGAGAACAACGGGGTGTACGGGCTGACCAAGGGCCAGTTCTCCGCCTCGGCCGACGTGGGCACCAAGAGCAAGAAGGGCGAGGCCAACCGGCAGAGCCCGATCGATCCGGTCATGCTGGCGCTGACCCTGGGCGCGACCTTCGTGGCGCGCAGCTTCTCGGGCGACAAGGCGCAGCTGGTGCCGTTGCTCAAGGCTGGCCTCGCGCACCGGGGCTTCGCGCTCATCGACGTCATCTCGCCGTGCGTGACCTTCAACGACCACGAGGGGTCGACCAAGAGCTACCTGCATACCCGCAAGCACCTGCTGCAGCTGGTGCAGGCCGACTTCGTCCCGCCCGCGCGCGAGATCACCGCCGACTACGACGCCGGCAGCACGGTCAACGTCACGCTGCACGACGGCAGCAACGTGCGGCTCAGCAAGGTGGAGCGCGACTACGACCCCACCGACCGGCGCGCGGTCTTCGCCTCGCTGCAGCAGCGCCAGGGCCGCGGCGAGGTCCCCACCGGCCTGCTCTACGTCGACAAGGGCTCCGGCGACGTGCACGACATGAACGGCACCAGCGACACCCCGCTGGCCCAGGTCCCCTACGAAAAGCTGTGCCCCGGCAGCGCCGCCCTCGACCGCCTGCAGGAAGCCTTCCGGTAGCGCATTCGCACATCATCTGCCGCGGTCGGCGAGTGGGTTTAACCGCCAAGGCGCCGCAGACGCCAAGCCCGGACCCTTCATAACAAGCCTTGGCGTTCTTGGCGTCTTGGCGATTAACCCTGTCCGACCGGCATTTCGCCTCAAAGTCCGGACCTTGGCGCCGATGGCCTCCTGGTGGTTTCGCGATGGGGGATGCGCCAAGGCTCTTGAACGTTCCAGATAAAGCGGCGGATGCCCTGACGCATGACTGTCACGTTGAAATTGAGCAGCAGACCGAGTTGGAAGGAGCCGGCCCGGAGGTAAGAGATGACCTGAGCGGCGTGAATGGGCAGCAGCGCTGACACGGCCTTGAGCTCGATCACTAGCCCCTCGCCCACTATCAGGTCGAGCCGGGTCTCCGTGACATCGCGACCTTTGTAGCGAACACGGAGGGGTACCTGCCTTTGAAAAGGCACTCGTCGAAGCTCCAGTTCCACGCAAAGCGCCTCCTCGTAGGTGGACTCAAGGAAACCCGGCCCGAGGTGGCTATGCACCTCAATGGCCGCGCCAATCACCGCGCGTGCTTGAGTATCGAGTGCGACGGAGGGCTCCTTGGCGTCTGCGGCGTCTTGGCGGTTCATCTACCCAGACTTCGGACGATACTGAGCCGCAGTTGCTGGGTGCTGGGAGCGAACGAGCGCGAGGAGTGGGCTTCGGTGGTCGCCTACTTGTTCTTCCCCGCGCCGGCGATGGGCACGATGTTCGGCGAGGTGGCCTTGCCGTTGGTGGCCGCGACGGTGTCGTGGGTGTCGCGTGCCTCGGCGTAGTACTGCAGCAACTTGCCGTTGAGCTTGTTGGCGGTGATCACCGCGCGCGACCAGCCCTTCTTGGTGGGGTCCATGACCACCGAGTTGTAGACGGTCGAGTTGGCCGGCCGGTAGTAAAAGACAATGGTCTTGGCCCGCACCGAAGGCTGGGTGACGCAGTTGACGAAGAAGTCCGCCCCGCTTTGCACCTCGTCCGGGATCGCGCAGTGCACCGGCTCGGGAATGTGAGACGGCAGCGGCGGCACCGCCTCCAGCTTGTCGCGCTCGGCGCGCGCGCGGTCAGCCCAGGTCTGGCGCTCGCGCTCGCGCTGCTCGGCCAGCTGGCGGTCCTTCTCCAGCTTCTCCCGGGTCTCGCGCTCCTTGCGCTCGCGGTCGGTGGTCGAGGCGAGCTGCTTCTCCTTTTCAGCCTTGTCGCGCTCGAGCTGCGCCAGCTTCTGCTTGGCGTCGTTCAGCTCGCGCTCGAGCTTCTCGTTGGTTTCGCGCGCCTGCTTCTCGCGCGCTGCGCCCGCCGCCAGCATCTTGTCCTTCTCCGCCGTGTCCTTCTCCAGCTGCGTCACCCGCTGCGCGGTGGCCAGGAGCAGGCTGTCCTTCTCGGTCTTCTCCTTGGCCAGCGCCTCCTTGGCCTGGCGCTCCCTGGCCTCGCGCTCCGCGGTGGCCGCCGCGTTCTTGTCCTTTGCCGAGGTGTCCCGCTCGAGCTGCGCGACGCGCTGCTTGGCCTCGTTCAGCTGGCGCTCGAGGTCCATCTTGGCCTGGTGGAGCTTCTCACTTTCGGAGCGCTCCTTGGCGAGCGCGTCCTTGGACGTGGCCTGCTGGCGCTCCAGCCGGTCGAACTCCTCGCGCGCCTGCTTCTTGACGTCGGCGAGCTCGCTGTCGCTGCGGGGCTTGTCCGGGGTGCCGGCGCGCGCCGCGGGCCGCCGCTCCGGCTCGGCGGCTGGCTGGTCGTCCTTCTCGACCACCGGCTCTTTGCGCGCGGCCTTGGACGACTCCGCGACCGCCTCGTCGGGTTCCGCGCTGTTCTGGCCCGCCTCGGTGAACGCGCTCATCACGGTCTTGGTCGCCATGTTGGAGCGCACCTCGATGTCGGGCCGGATCTTGAGCGCCTTCGAGAAGTACTTCACGCCCGCCGCGCGCTTATCCAGTCCGTCGACGTAGAGCACGCCCAGGTGCAGGTACACACGCGCCATGATGGGATGCGACGCGAGCGAGCCCTTGCCCAGGGCCATCGCCTTGCCGAGCAGCTTCTTCATCTTGTCGAAGTCGCCTTCGCTGTATGACGCGGTGGCCGCATCGTCGAGCGCGGTGATCTGCGCGACCAGATCGGCAGCACGAGCCACGCGCGGGGAAGGCACCAGCGCCAGCAACAACGACCCACCCAGAAACGCGAGAGCTTTGGCGTTCATCGCCCGAGCTTAGGATTTTTTCTCGCTCGCGGATCAAAAAAACCGACCGCAAAAAAGGCTCAAAAAACTGGCATCACCGGGGATCCCCGCACACCCTCGCGTTCCCGGCAGCGTCAAAGTGGGCCGAAAGCGCCAATTCATTGGCGCCGTTCTAATACGGCATGCCGGGCAGCGGCATCGCCACCGTGAAAACGCCGGGGCTCCCATCGAGGGTGGTGATGAACAGCGTCCGGTGATCGGCGCCGCCGAAGGCCAGGTTGGTGACCGCCTGGACCCCGCTGACGTTGATGCGCCCCACCTCGACGCCGGCGGGATTGATGACCACCACGCTCTGATTTTGCGCGACGTAGAGATCGCCGGCGCAATCAATCACCATTCCGTCGCTGCCCGCATACATCGGCGGGTTGGCGACGGCCGGCTGGCGCGGCCCTACCGAGCCGTCGGCCCTGACCGGGTACTTGTAGAGTCCCGGCCCGGAGACGTAGAGGGTTTGCTCGTCGAGCGAGAGGGTGACGCCGTTGGGCTGGCTGAGCGTGTCGTCGACGACGCTCACCACGGACGCCGGCAGGGGAGAGATCCGGTAGACGCGCGTCAGAGGCTGCGGGGGAGGGCTGAGCGCCTGGGTGGCGTCCGGGTCGGAAAAGTAGATATTTCCATCGCCGCGCACCGCCAAATCGTTGGGCGCGTTGAACCGGCCGGTGGCGTAGAAATAGGCGATCGGAATCAACCCGTTGGGATTGGCCAGCGGAACCCGGCAGACCGAGCCGTCGATGTGGATCGCCCCGACCAGATCGCCGTCGGGCAGGATGGCCAGCCCGTTGGTCCCATCGTTGGACGCGAACACCGTCGCCGGACTGCCGGGGACGATCCTGAGAATCCGCGACGGCGGCGGCCGCGTGCCGCCCAGGATCTGCGAGACGTAGAGCGCGTCGCCCAGCCACACCGGCCCCTCGATGATCGAGAACCCCGGCGCATAGTTGTCGGCCGGCGGTGCGCCCACCAGCCGCTGCGGCGTCGCCAACGCGGCCGTGCTGGTCAGCGGCGCGAAGGTCCCCGCCGGGCAGCGCCAGAGCGCGCTGGCCGCGCCACCGGCGCCGGTCGCGCCGCCGGTGCCCGTCGAGCCGCCGGTCGCCGTCGACCCGCCGGCCCCGGTCGCGCCACCGGTGGCGGCGATGGAGCCACCTGAGCCCGCCGCGACGCTGCCACCGCTACCGGCCGATCCGCGGCCGCCCACTCCGCCCGCGGGCGATCCCGTCGAGCTGCAAGATGCGGCGACGGCGACGGCCAGGGAAACCACCAGGAGGCCAGGAGGCCGAACGATCGGAGCAAGCTGGAGTGACAAGCGATTTCGCACGGTCGAAGGCTACTCGCCGGAACCGCGAGCCCGCAAGGGTTGACAGTCCCGAGCGCCGGTCGCTAGGTTGCTGCGGCAACCTTTGCGGCGCGTCGCCGATATCCGGAGATGCACCGGGAGTTGCGGCAAATGCGAGGAGAGCTCATGCGGGGCAGGGGAGACCG
Organism: Polyangia bacterium; assembly: GCA_035696125.1. GTDB lineage: Bacteria > Myxococcota_A > Polyangia > Fen-1088 > Fen-1088 > DASRQZ01. The sequence continues at coordinate 487 of DASRQZ010000056.1, read as the reverse complement.
GAATCCGAAACCGGGCGCTCGCACCGACGCCGGTTGGCTCTACCCGAGCGCGCTCTTTGTGGTGTGGAGCGTGAGCGCTTGCGCCAGTTACAAGGCCATCGTCCCCGACGCCGGTGCGACCGGCGGCGCGACGGGAAGCGGAGGTAGCAACTCGACAGGTAACGGCGGCAGCGGGATCGCCGGCGCCACGGGGACCGGAGGCGGCGAGGGCACGAGAGGGATCGGGGGAGCGGGCGCGGGTGGCACAGTCGCCGGCACGGGCGGCGCGTCCACTGGAATCGGTGGCAACGGGGCTGGCGGATCGAGCGACGGCGGCGGCGACCGCACCGGAACCCGCGCGCTTGGCGAGAGCTGCGCGGGCGACAGCGATTGTGCCTCGACCCACTGCACCGGCTCGGTCTGTTGCGACCTGGCCTGCACGGGACCCTGCGCCCAGTGCTCGTCGACCGGCCACTGCCAGATGCCCGCCGACGACCCGGCTTGCGGC
>DASRQZ010000055.1:0-19522 GCA_035696125.1 Polyangia bacterium | reverse complement strand
ACCCGGTGGCACTCGTGGCAGTCGGCGGCGAAGAAGTGGTTATAGCCGTTGCCGAGCGCGCGCGAGTTGCCGCCGGTCGACGGAACCAGCCCGGCGATCGAGTACGGACGCGTGTCGCCGGCGCCCGCGCCGGCCGAAGTCGCCCCGTTCCAGGCCGTGCTCACCAGATCGCTTCCGGCCTCGTGGCAGGCGCCGCAGTTGGCGTTGATCAACGTCGACTTGTGATCGTAGCCGATGGCCTTGCGCCCGCCGGCGGCGCTGGAATGACAGTCGGTGCAGCCGGTCCCGCTGCCCACCGTCGGGTGCGGCAGGTTGTTGATCCCGGCCTGGGTGATCGTCCCGCCGGCGGGCGGCGACGCGATGGTGAAGCCGCCGACCGAGATCGTCGGGGGCGCCCCGCCCACCGAGCCCAGCCAGTTCGGCGCCGCGGCCGAGCCGGTGCCAGGGTACGAGTGACAGGCGCTGCAATCGGTGCTACCCGCCGCGGCGGTGAACGCGCTGTGATTCTGCGCCGGGTACGATGCCGGCGGCTTCTCGCCGAGGTGGCAATTGCTGCAGCGACCGGTCGTCGTGTTGATCAGCAACGGGGCCTGCGCGTTGAAGCTCGCGTGGAACCGCGCCTGGGCCCATTCGCTGCCCCGCGCCCCCGCGGCCGTCGCGGGCCCGACCTGGGTATGGCAGAAGTTGCAGTCGTGCGCGCTGACGTTGACGTCGGTGTGGTTGATCTGGGCCGGCGTGCCCGGGGCGACGCCGCTGGCGGCGCCAGCCGAGGTGGTGACCGTCGAGCTGGTCAACCCGGCCGGTAAGTTATTTCGGGTGCCGGCGACGCCACCGCCGCCGTTGATCAGGCCGTGGCACTCCTGGCAGGTCTTGACGCTGCCGGCGGCGGCGGCGTGCAGCGCCGTCGCGCGGCTCCAGGTGCTGCCCGACAGCTTGGCGTCGCCGGCGTGGCAGGCGGCGCAGTCCTTGCCCGCGACCACCGCCGCGCCGTGGTTCATCCACTGGCCGGTGTTGGTCGACGTCGCGCCCGCCTTCAGCGCATAGGCGACGCTGCTCTGGGTGGGAACGAACTGCATCGGCTGCGAGGCCGTGTGACAGTCGAGGCAGCCCGTCGGCTGGGTGGTGACCGATCCGTGGAACATGCCGGGATTCCACAGATCCACCGACGCCGGCAGCAACGCGCGGTCGCCCACCGCCGACGGGTGGCAGGTCTGGCAGACCTGGAACGTCAGCTGCTTCGACGCGTGCTTCATCGCAAACGTCGTGGCGCTGTGGGTGTCGGCCTTGCTGGTGTCGGCCATCAGCGGGTAATGGCAGCTCACGCAGTCCGACACCACGGCGGTCGAAGGCAGATTGGCGTGGAAGATGCCATCGGCCCAGGTATTGCCCGGGCTCTTGTGGCAGTTCGAGCAGTCGATGTCCGAGACCCGGCTGGCCGTCTTTCCGGCCACGGTGATGGGCGTGTTGAAGACGGTGCGGTGATCCATCGGCCACAGCGTGGAACCGCCCTTCTCTACGATCCCGCTCGGCATCATCGACGAATGGCAGTCGGTGCACTGCGCGGTCGGCTGGGGGAACGGCGCCAGCGGGCTGCTCGGCGTGGCACGGTAGCTGGCCAGCGACGCGTGGTACTGCCCGTTCTTGTACGCGGTGACGACCCCGTTGTTGCTGGTGTGGCAATGCCAGCACTTGCTGTTGTCGGGCGCGTTGGTCGGGCCCGCCGCCAGCTGCGCCGGAATGACGCTGGAGATGTGCAGCATGCCGTTGTAGATGGTCTCGGTCACCGTGGTCGTTCCGGTCACCATCCCGGTCGGAGTCGTCCGTTGAAGCACGATCCCCGTCGACTGGATCGACTGATCGGACGAGCTGGAGAAGGACGAGCCGGGATAGCCCTGGCCCCCTTTCCAGTCGCCGCCGGGCAAGGCCCGCGTGGCCGGGTTGAAGTAGTTGACGAAGGTGCTGGCCGACACCGTCGCCTGGTGGCAGCCGAAGCACTCGCCCGCGCCGTTGGTCGCATGATCGAAGCCGAGCGCGGTCGCCATGGTCGCCGCGGTCGTGCCGGGCTGGAGATCCGGACGCTGCGTCGAGTGGCAGGCGATGCAGGTCTCGCGCGCCACGGTCTGCGCGCCGTGGGTGAAGCGGCCGCCGACCCAGTTCTGCGTACCTCCCCAGGCGCCGGTGCCAGGACCGCCGTGGCACAGCGCGCAGTCCTGGCCATCGCCGTGGGTGGCGCCGGCGGCGTTGGTCAGGTAATCAAACGGCGAAGTCTTGTAGCTGGCGCTGGTCCAGGCGGCGGTCGACGTCGGGCGCTCGCCTGCGTGACAGGGCAGGCAGGTGGTCGGATTCGCGCCGCCCGCGAGGTGAAACCTGGCCGACCGCCACGAGCTCCACTGCGTCGCCGCTCCGGTGACGTGGCAGCCGGCGCAGTCGCCCTGCAGATCCGGCGCGCCGTGGTCGAGCTGCACGCCGGCCGCGAGCGCAGCGTTGCCGCTGTTCAGCACTTGCGCCGGACGCGAGCTGGCGTGGCAGTCGAGGCACGACACCGGCTGCGCCAGACCGGCCGCGGTGAGCGCGGCGTGATACTGCGCGGTCGCGCCGCCGGTCTTGCTGCTCGCCCAGGTGGACTGCGCGGCGGCAGACGGGCTGCGGTGACAGGCGCCGCAGTCGGTCGGCACGAGACGCGTGCGGGTCGGGGCGCCGCTGGCCCAGGCCACGGCGTCGTGCTTCATTTCGCCGGACGAGGGGACACGCGCCGGATTGCTAGCCGCCGGTCCGACGAAGCCGGCCGGCATCGCGTCGGCGTGGCACGATCCACACGCCACCGGCTGGGTGATCGCCAGGTTCGCGAGCGACGAGTGAAAGTCGCCGGGGAAATACAGTTTGCTGGCGGAGTCGGCGTGGCAGTTCGAGCAGTCGCTGAGCGCGGCGGCGGGAATCTCGGCCGCGCCGTGGTTCATGGTCATCGGCAGGGTCTGGTCCTGTGCGGTGAGGCTGACGATCGAAGTGCCCGCGTAGGTCGGCAACTGGGCGGTGATTGACAGGTCGTGGGCGGGATCGCGCGAATTGGCCGGTGTGGCGCCTTTCCAGTCCCGGCTGTCGTGGCACCCGCCGCAGTCGGTGCCACCGGTGGGCGGGTGGGTGAAGCCGGCCTTGGGCAGCGCCGCGAACGGCTTGCCGACGTCATGGCACATGGCGCAGTCGCCGGCGACGCCGCCGTGATCGTATGGCGTCTTACCGTCCCTGGGGTGGCACGAATAGCAGGCGGCGCTGTCCCCGAATGTGTAGTTGCTGACCGTGGTGTGCAGGCGATCGGTCACCGACTGCTCGTGTCCGTGGCAACCGACGCAGGTGATCTGCGAAAAGCTGCTGCTGTCCGACGGGTGGCACGACTGACAGCCCAGCTTCTGGTCGGGCTTGTCGCCCCCGATCAGACGTCCTATCTCGTGCGCCGAGCCGGTCCCGATCGGGAACCAGGTGTGGTGATCCGGGGTAAGCCCGGTTGCGCCGCCAGAGCCACCGGAAAAACCGCAGCCGGCCCCCAGGCCCAAGATGAACAAGAAGAACAGGAAGAAAGGGAACGAGAACAACAGCAAGAAGGCGATCGGCAGGCGCAGGCGCCCCCCGAGCGCACTCGGCGCCCAAACCCCCTCCTTGGCGCGGAGCAACTGCACCAGATGATAGGTACCGTTGGCCCTGCCCGATCAGTCAGCGGATTGGTGGAATGAGGGCCGGTTTTTTTGCAGGGCCCGGCGCAACAGCGCGCGCGTGGATCCGATGACACCGTATGGCTCGTGTCGTCGCCTGGCGGGTTCAGCTGTCAGCGTGGGTCCTGGTCGCGGCGTGCGCCCCGTCGGTGCCGCACGCGCCGGAGCCGCAGTCAGGCCCGGACGCCGGGGTTGATCACCCGTCCACGATCCTCGAAGCGGCGGGTGGCGCCGCCGGCGGACTGCCCCGCGACGCGGCCATCCGGGACAGCGCGGCAGCATCGGCCGACGCGCCGGTCCGCGACGGGAGCGGTGAGTCCAGCGCCGCCGCCGACGCCCACGCGGACGCCAAGGCGGACGTCGCCTACTCTGACGCCGCTCACGCTGACGCTCACACCGACACCGATGGTGCGGTCTGGCCAACCGACGCGCAGGTCGCCCGGCCTCCGGGCCCGGGCGACCTCGAGATCACCGAGCTATTGATCAATCCCGCGGGGACCGACACCAACCGTGAGTGGATCGAGGTGGTCAACCTCGCGCCCGACGCCGTCGACCTGCACCTGCTCACCGTCGCCGACGCGGCCAGCGAGATCGCCGTCGATGCGGGCGTCCTCGCGCCGCACACGATCCTGGTGCTGGGGCAATCGCTGGATGCCACGCGCAACGGCGGCGCGCCGGTCGGGTTCTCCTTCGGCAACGTCATCTCGCTCAACAACGGAGGCGACACGATCCGCCTGTGCCTCGGCCCGTGCGCCGGTGGCGTCGTGATCGCCGAGGTCAGCTGGCCCGCCGACCTGGGCGCGGCCTTCGACGGACATGCCGCCGTGATCGGGACCCATGCCGGGCAACCCGACGGCCAAACTGACGGCGACGGCGACGGCGACCGCGGGGGCACGATCGTCTTTTGTCCCGCCGATCAGCCGTTCGGCAGCGCGGGAAGCTTCGGCCGGCCCGGTTTGCCCGACCCGCCTTGCCCGGGCTGACGCGCGCCCCGACGGAGAACGTGCTATCCCTGCTAGACCCTCTCCGGGTCGACAATGGCGCCCCCGACCGCACCTCTGGCAGCGCTCCTCGCCGGGCGCACCGGACCGCTCGCCGGCGACGAGGTTCTGAGCCGTTTCGTGGGTTTCGTCACCGATGCGGGCCTCGAGCTCTATCCGGCGCAAGAGGAGGCGCTGCTGGAGCTGGTCGCCGGCAAGCACCTCATCCTCAACACCCCGACCGGCTCGGGCAAGTCGCTGATCGCCACCGCGATGCACTTCAAGGCAATGGCGGAGGGCAAGGTGTCCTTCTACACCTGCCCGATCAAGGCGCTGGTGAGCGAGAAGTTCTTCGCGCTGTGCGAGGTCTTCGGCGCCGACGACGTCGGCATGATGACCGGCGACGCCACCATCAACCGCGGCGCGCCCATCATCTGCTGCACGGCGGAGATCCTGGCCAACCTGGCGCTGCGCGACAGCTCGGTGACGGTCGACTACGTCATCATGGACGAGTTCCACTACTACTCCGACCGCGAGCGCGGCGTGGCCTGGCAGATCCCGCTGCTGGCGCTGCCGCGGACCACGTTCCTGCTGATGTCGGCAACGCTGGGCGACACGCGCGCCATCGAGCACAGCCTGCGCGCGATCACCGGGCGCGAGCCGGCGGTGGTGCGCAGCGCCGCGCGCCCGGTGCCGCTCGACTTCGAGTACCGCGAGACCCCGTTGCACGAGACCATCAGCGACCTCATCGCCACGCGCCGCTACCCGATCTACCTGGTGAACTTCAGCCAGCGCGCCGCCGCCGAGGAGGCGCAGAACCTCATGAGCGTCGACATGAGCAGCAAGGAGGAGAAAGAGGCGATCCGCGCGGCGCTCGGCGACTTCTCCTTTGACACGCCCTACGGCAAGGACTTTCAACGCTTCGTGCGCCACGGCCTGGGGCTGCACCACGCGGGCCTCCTGCCCAAGTACCGCCTGCTGGTCGAGAAGCTGGCCCAGACCGGGCTGCTCAAGGTGGTGAGCGGCACCGATACGCTGGGCATGGGCGTCAACATTCCGATTCGCACCGTGCTGTTCACCCAGCTGTGCAAGTTCGACGGCGAGAAGACCGGGATCCTGAGCGTGCGCGACTTCCAGCAGATCGCCGGCCGCGCCGGGCGCAAGGGGTTCGACGACCGCGGCACGGTGGTGGCGCAGGCGCCCCCGCACGTGATCGAGAACCGGCGTCTGGCCAGCAAGAAGGCAGGCGGCAAGAAGGTGGTCATGCACAAGCCGCCCACCAAGGGCTACGTGCACTGGGACAAGAGCACCTTCGACCGGCTGTGCGCCGGCACGCCCGAACCGCTGGAGTCTCGCTTTGCGGTCACCCACGGGCTGCTGCTGAATCTGTTGCAGAGCAAGAACGGCGCGCGCGGCGGCGGCTACCGCCGGCTCACCAACCTGATCGCGCTGTCGCACAGCAGCGAGCGTGCCAAGCGCGAGGCGCGCCGGCACGCCGCCACCTGCTTTCGCTCGCTGCGCCGCGCGCGCATCATCGACGTCGTCCCCTACGAAGCGGTGCAGGGGCGGCTGGTAGAGGTCAGCGCCGAGCTGCAGCGCGACTTCTCGCTCAACCAGACGCTGTCGATGTACCTGCTCGACGCGCTGGCGATGCTCGACATGCAGAGCGAGAGCTACGCGCTGGACGTGCTGAGCCTGGTCGAGGCGATCCTGGAGAACCCCGACGTGGTGCTGTACCGCCAGCTCGATCGCATCAAGACCGAGCGCATGGACGCCATGAAGGCGGCCGGCATGGACTACGAGCAGCGCATCGCCGAGCTGGAGACGCTGGAGTGGCCCAAGCCCAACCGCGACTTCATCTACGCGACCTTCAACGCCTTCTCCGAGAAGCACCCCTGGGTCGGCGAGGAGAACATCCGGCCCAAGTCGGTGGCCCGGGAGATGTACGAGACCTTCTGCACCTTCGCCGAGTACGTGCGCGATTACGGGCTGCAGCGCAGCGAGGGGGTGTTGCTGCGCTACCTGTCCGACGTCTGGAAGACCCTCAATCAGACCGTCCCGGCCCCGGCCCGCACCGACGAGGTCGAGGACATCATCACCCACCTGCACGTCATGTTGCGCGAGGTCGACAGCAGCCTGGTCGACGAGTGGCAGAGCCTCAAGGATGGCCGCTCCGGCGCCGCCGCGCAGGCGGCGCGCGCGCTGGCGGCTGAACGCGCGGCCCGTCCGGTCGACCTGGCCGACGACCCCAAGGCGCTGGGCACCCGCATCCGCGCCGAGCTGCACCGCCTGCTCCGGGCGCTGGCGGGGCGCCGCTACGACGAGGCGCTGGCCGCCATCCGGCCCGCGGCCCCCGACGCGGGCGCCGACGAGGTGTGGACCGCCGCGCGCCTGGAACAGGCCCTGGCACCCTACTTCGCCGAGCACGCCGCGCTGTCGGTGACGCCGGCGGCGCGCCGCCCCAGCCACACCTTGATCCAGAAGGTGGACGCGCGTCGCTTCCGCGCGCAACAGCGGATGATCGATCCCGAGGGCGACGAGGACTGGGTGCTGGACTGCCTGGTCGACCTGCCCCCCGTCGGCGAGTCGGGGGGCCCGCCGGTCGCCTCCCCGCTGATCCAGCTTCACCGCATCGGCGTGTAGCGATGGCGGCCGACCAGCAGACCCGACCGCCGCTGACGGTGAAGCTGCGCCAGGCGCTGCGTCTGTACCCGCACATCCTGCGCACCTTCCGGATCCTCTGGCAGACCAACCCGGTCCTGGGCGTGGCGGTCGCGGTGTTGACGGTGACCAGCGGCGTGATCCCCGCCGCGGTGGCCTGGGTCGGCAAGCTGATCGTCGACAGCGTGGTCGCTTCGTCGCAGGCCGCGGCGACCGGCCTGTCCGCGGCCAGCGCCGCGCGCACGTTGCACCTGGTGGCCATCGAGCTGGCGCTGATGGCGGCCTCGACGCTGGCCGGCCGCCTGTCGGGGCTGCTGCGCGACCTCTTGCGCGCGCAGCTCGGCAACCGCATCAACGTCGACATCCTGGAAAAGGCGCTGGGCCTGGAGCTGCGGCACTTCGAGGACGCCGCGTTCTACGACAAGATGCAACGCGCGCGGCGCGAGGCTTCGTCGCGGCCGCTGTCGATGGTGCTGGGCGTGCTCGGCATCGCGCAGAACACGGTGACGCTGGCGAGCTACGGCTTCTTGCTGGCGCGCCTGTCCCCGCTGTCGGTGCTGGTGCTGTTCGCGGCCAGCATCCCCGCCTTCATCACCGAGGCGCGGCTGTCGAATCAGTCGTTCCGCCTCAACAGCTGGCGCGCGCCCGAGGCGCGGCGTCTCAACTACCTCGAGTGGATCCTGACCCGCGACAACCACGTCAAGGAGGTGAAGCTGTTCGCGATCGGCCGCCTGATCCTGGGCCGCTACCGGGCGCTGTTCGAGAAGTTCTACCGCGAAGACCGCGCGCTGGCGCAGAAGCGCTTTGCTTACGGGCTGGCGCTGACGATGCTCAGCCTGGGCGCCTTCTACGCTTGCTACGCGTTCGCGGCGAAGCGCGCGGCGCTGGGCGGGATGACGCTGGGCGACCTCACTCTTTACGTCCTGGTCTTTCGCCAGGGCCAGAGCTCCTTCCAGTCGCTGCTGGGCGCGGTCGCCGGCCTTTACGAGGACACGCTGTTCATGTCCAACCTCTTCGCCTACCTGGACCTGCCCACGCCGGGGGGCGAGGACAGCGGGGAAGACTGGAAGGACGGCGCGCCGGCGGCAGAGCCGTCGGCGTCGGAAGAGCCGTCGGCGTCGGAAGAGCCGTCTGCGTCGGCGTCGGCGTCGGCGTCGGCGCTGGTGCTGGAGCCGGCTTCCGCTCGGCCGCAAGCGATCGAGCTGCGCAACCTTTCGTTTCGCTACCCGGGCAAGGACACCTGGGCGCTGCGCGACGTGAACTTGACCATCGCGCCCGGCGAGGTGATCGCGCTTTGCGGCGACAACGGGGCCGGCAAGTCGACGCTGATCCATCTCTTGATGCGCCTTTACGAGCCGACCGAGGGCGAGATCCTCTACGGCGGGCGCCCGCTGCGCGACATCCCGCCCACCGAGCTGCGGCGCCGGATGAGCGCCGTGTTCCAGGACTTCGTGCACTACCAGTTCACCGTGTCCGAGAACATCGGCCTCGGCTGGGTGCCCGCGCTCCAGGATCGCCCGCGCATCCAGCGCGCGGCCAGCGCGGGCGGCGCCGACACCGTCGTCGAGCGCCTGCCCGCCGGTTACGAGACCATGCTGGGCGGCTACTTCGAGGCCGGTCATGAGCTGTCGGTGGGCCAGTGGCAGAAGATCGCCACCGCGCGCGCGTTCATGCGCGACGCCGAGGTGCTGATCCTCGACGAACCGACCGCGTCGCTCGACGCCGAGGCCGAGCACGAGCTGTGGCGCCGTTTCCAGACGCTGGCGCGCGGCAAGACCGCGATCCTCATCAGCCACCGCATGTCGACGGTTCGCCTGGCCGAGCGCATCGTCGTGCTGCGCGGCGGCCGCATCGAAGAGCTCGGCAGCCACGCCGAGCTCCTGGCCCGCGACGGCCGCTACGCGCATCTGTTCCGCCTGCAGGCGGCGGGCTATCTCGAGTAGCAAAGAAGCGGGCTTCAGGCTTCAGGCTTCAGGGGAAATCTCGATCGATGGGCTTGGGAGGATTTGATCCCCATTTTCTGCGGCCGAAGCCCGAAGCCCATAGCCCGGAGCCCCTATCCCGTAGCCGTCCCCATTTCCGAGGCCCGAGGCCCTAAGCCCGAAGCCCGTAGCCGGTAGCCGGGTGGCCCGTCAGCGCAGGATCGTCAGCGGTGAGCCGTCGCGCAGGTCGCTGGGCGGATCGACGATCACCCGATCGCCGACGTCGATGCCCTGGCTGACCACCACCTCGTCGGAGTCGGAGTCGGCGATGGTGATGGCGCGCGCCTGGGCGGCGTCGCCCGGTCCGACGACGAACACGCGGTCGGTGCCGCCGACCCGGACGACGGCCGAGCGCGGCACCGGGAACACACCGTCGTAGCGCACGCGCGCCAGACGCAACGGTTGGCCAAGCAGGATGCCGGCGTTGGAGGGCAGCTCGACCTCGAACCGATCGGTGACCGCCGGCTGGCCGCCCTGGGCTGGCGCCACCAGCCGGCAATCGGAGAAGCGCGACACGCCCTCGGCCGGCCGCGGCACGCCTGCGGTTGCGCCAGCGGCCGTACCACCGTCGGCGCCGCCGGCCTTCGCCGTCGCCGCGTCGGGACCCCCGGCCGGGCCCAGGCCCACGATCTCGACGCGGCAAAACCCGAGGTGCGCGGCGGCGTCGGCGTCCCTGGGCGCGAGCATGAACTCCCCGCGCAGGGTCCCGGTGCGCACGCGCACCGCGGGCGCGTTGGCCTCGACCATCGTGCCACGACGGGCGATGACCTCGGCCACCTCGCCGGATTCGTTGGCGCGGATCACCAGGCGATCCAGCGCCGCCTCCGCCTCGTCGAGCTGGGCCTGCTTCTCGACGATCTTGATCTCGGCCTTGCGCATCTCGGGCACGTTGTTGGCGGCGCGCATGCTGTCGCGGATCTGCTGGTGGTAGGCGACCCGCGAGCGCGCGCGGTTGGCGTCGGCCTCGCGCGACGCCGCCCCCTCGAGCTTGGCGATGATCTCGCCAGCGCCGTAGTGGCTGCCCGGCGGCAGCACGTCGGCGACCGATCCACTGGCCGCGAAGGTGAGCGCCGCCGTGCCGCCCACCACCGCCGATCCGGTGGCTTCGAACCAGCGATAGACCGCGGCCGGCCGCGGCGCGATGATGCGCACGCGCCTTGCCTCGAGCGCCGCCTGGCGCTGCGACCACACGTAGTAGCCTGCGACCGCGGCGATCACCAGCAGCGCCACGACCAGGAACACGATCAGGGTCGATCGATCGGCGCCGCGGCCGGCGGCGGGCCGGCGCAGGCCGGCCTCGGGCGGGCGGCGGCGCGCCTCCTCGGCCTGAAAGGGGGACATCACCACCGACTCGGGCCGGGGCGGCATCCGCCGTTCGACCGCGCCTTGCGGCGGCGGCGTCACGCGGCCCGCCCTCGCCTCCGCCTCGCGGATCTGCTCGTCGGTGACCGCGGCGAAGCCCATGACCGTCCCCATCGTCTCCGACGGCTCGGTCGTCGTCTCGCGCCCCGCCTTGACGCCGGCCTCGGTGACCGCGGCGAAGCCCATCATGGTCTCGCCGACCGATGAGCCCGCCGGCGGCGCCGGTGCCGGCACCAGGTCGCGGCTCCCGCCTGGGCGGACCGCGGTGCTGTCGAGCTCGGCCATCCAGCGCGGCACCGCCGCCATCGCGGTCGCCGATGCACGACCACCCGCGACCGGCGTCGCGCGCGGCGACCCGCCCGCCGGCGTGGTTCGCGGCGGACCCCGGTCCTCGCCGAGGAAGGGAGGGTCGGAACCGCGCAGCGGAAGCTCCGAACCGCGCAGCGGAAGCTCTTGTGAAGGACGGCGGCCGTGCGCGACGCCGTCCGACGCTGCCGGGGTACCGGGCGAGGTGGCCGGCGCCACCAGCGTGGGTGCCGCCGAGATCGCCCCCGTCGCGGTCGGGACCGGCGACGGAGTGGCCGGCCGTGTCGACGCTTCCTGCACGGCGCGGCTCACCACCTGGCTGAGCGGCTGGCTGTCGTCCTCGCGACGGGCCGGAATGGGATTGTCGGGAGGAGGAAAACCGCCCAGCGTGGCGCGGTCTGACTTGCGCGGCGCACTGGACGGTAAATCGCCGTGGGCGTCGCTGAGTAAATCGCCGTCGGCGTCGCTGAGCAGAAAGCCCAGCTCGGCGAGGCGTGCGGCGAACTCCGTTATCCCGCCGGCCGTCAGATCCAGCCCGTAGGTCGCTATCGCCCACGCCGAGACCTCGGAGGCTGGCCGGCCGTCGAGCTGCAGCGCCAGGTCATACTCGAAGTCGTAGAAGCGGAAGCTGACGTCCCGATCGGGATCGCGCACATCGACACAACGGACGCCATCGACTTCAACGGCCGTGGCGATCAGATCGTGCCGAAACCGCGGGCTCGAATCAGCCATCTGGACCGCGGCAGCTTACAGGCGGTGTTCGCTCGGGGGCAACTCATGAATCGCCGAAGCCCAGCTCAACGGGCGCGGCTGGGCAAGACGCGCGACGCCGATCTTTCTGAAAGCGACCCGCGCGGTCTATAAGCTTGCGCGCGACGATGACCACGAGAGACGACCGCACCTTCACCTATCGCGCCGGTGTGCGGGTGCGCGACTCTGTCCTGGCCTGTGACGCGACCGCCGGCGGCGATCTGATCTTCGTGTCCCACTCCGACGTGCTGGGTAGCCGGGCAGCGCGCCGGCTGTCCGGCCCGCGCGCCGGACGGCGCAAGATCCTGGCCACCGAAGCGACCCTGGTTCTGGCGGGGGCGGCCGGCGCCCGACTGCGCCCGCTCGCCCTGGTGGCGGCATTCGGACGCCCCTTCCACCTCGGCGCGATGCGACTCGAGCTGTTTCCGTCCGGATACGGCCCGGGTGCCGCGTCGCTGCTGTGCGAGCATGGGGGGCGGCGTTCGGTCTATTCCGGCCCGGTCGGCATCGCCCCGCCGGAGATTCGCCCGACCGATGCCCTGTGTGTCGACGGAACGTTCGGCTCAGCGCGCTTCGTGTTTCCCGATCCCCAGCAGGCGTTGTCCGGGGTGACCGGATTCGTGCGCGAAAGCCTGCGCGCCGGTCGGGCCCCGGTGCTGCTCACGCACGCGCGCGGCGTGCAGCGCACCATCGCGATCGCGCTCCAGCAGGCGGGCGTTTCGCTGCGCGCCGACAGCGCGACCCTGACCGCGGCCGTCGGTTGGCGCGCCGCGGGCTTGCCGGCGCCGGCGCTGACCCGGTTCACCGGCGCGCTCAATCCCGGCGAAGCCCTGCTGTGGCCCGCGCAGGGACGCGATGCGCCGATCCTGGAACGGCTCTCCGCGCCCGCGTTCCTGCTGGCGTCGGGCGCGGCCGCCGACACGGTGACGGTCGGCCAGCTCCGCGTCGATGCCGCGATCCCCCTTTCGGCGACCGCCGATTTCTCCGGTTTGCTCCGCTATATCGAGGCCGCCGGTCCGCGCGAGGTCGCAGTCACTCACGCCGGTGACGGCGAGCTCTGCCGTGCCCTGCGCCAGCGGGGCGTCGACGCTTACCCCGTGGGGCCACCCGAGCAGATCAGCCTCTTTTGATTCGACGCGAATCGACGGCCGCCACGGTATCAGCCGACACTCGGGTTGGCCTTCGCGTCTGGATCGAGTTAAATAATTCTCGTGTTCAACCTTGGCATGGGCGAGATCACAGTGATCCTGTTGCTCGCCTTGATCGTCCTCGGGCCCAAGAAGCTGCCTGAGCTGGCTTCCGGGCTGGGAAAGATCATCAGGGACATTCGAAAGGCGACCAATGACGTCAAGAATGAGATCCAGCTTGACGAGCACATCCGCAAGCCCTTCGAGGAGCTGCGTGACGCGGTCACCCTGCACCCCGAGGAGCTCAAGCGCCGTGATCAGCTGAAAAAGGACCTGGAAGAGGCGCGCAAGCGGGCCGAGGCCGACCTGGCCGCCCTGTCCAAGGCCGAATCCGCCGCGGATGGGGTCGACGCGGACGGAAATTCCGTCCCGGCGGCCACCGCTGGTACGCTGCCGCTGCCCGGCATGCCTGCCGCGGTGTCCCCTCCCCCGCCCTTCCCCGGCGCCGGCTCGGGTGCCCACGCCTCCTCGCCGGTGCCCCCGCCCTTCCCCGGCGCCGGCTCGGGTCCCCACGCCTCCTCGCCCATCCCCTCCCCGCTGGCACCGGGGTCAGGCTCCGGGCCGCAGGTACCCGGCGGGCTGCCACCGCCGATGCATCACCCCACACCGGTAGCGACCCTGCACGCCGCGGCCGCTGCCGGCCATGCCCACCCACCACACACCGTGCCGGTGGGCTCCGGGCGCGCTGGCGAGACCGCCAGGGCGGTGCCGGCGGCAGCCCGCGCCCCGCGTCCGCCGATCGCTGCTGCGAGCCCCGTCCCCGCGCCGGCGCCCAAGCCGCACGCCGACAAGACGGTGACGACCCAGTTCCTGTCCGAGGCCGACCTGATTCCCCCTGACGTTCCGCCGCCCCTGCCGGCCCACATCCCCGGCAGCACCGGCAAGCATGCCCATCCGCCCCCGGCGCCGGGAACGGCCGGCGGCGGCCCCGCCGCGGCGGCAGGAGAGAACCAGACCGCCGACGCTGCGAAGCGAGCGCCGCCGGACAGCAGGGACGACAAGCAAGAAGACAAGAAAGAAGACAAGAAGCACGACGTCAGCTAGACGTCGAGACCGGGATCCATCTCGCCACCCTGTGTTCTGACCGGCTGACCGCTCACCCGCCCCGCGCGTCCGGCCTGCAACCGAGGAGCTTTCCCTGACCACTGTCCCGCCCAGCGAGCCCGGCATCGACGACGACGCCCGCATGTCGTTCATGGAGCACCTGTCCGAGCTGCGCCTGCGCTTGCGTAACGCGGCGGTGGTTTTCCTGCTCGCGGTGCTGGGCTCGTTCTTCCTGGTCAAGAAGTACTTCGCCTTCCTGATGCTGCCGGCGCGCAGGGCGTGGAAGACGGCGCTGAACGGCCAGGAGCCGACCTTCCACTTCGCCAACCCGACCGAACCGTTCTGGGTCTACACCAAGCTGGCGATGTACGGCGCGCTGCTGGTGGCCAGCCCGTTCATCTTCTGGGAGCTCTGGAAGTTCATCGCGCCGGGCCTCTACAAGAAGGAAAAGCGCATGGCGCTGTTGCTGACCGTCGCCACCGCGGGCTGCTTCCTGGGCGGCGCGGTGTTCGGCTTTCAGGTGCTGTCGACGCCGGCGCTGACCTACCTGCTGTCCTTCGCCGAGTCCTTCCCCGGCGAGATGCCATTCAAGATCGAGGCGACCGTGATGATGGACGAGGTGTTCGGCTTCATGCTGGCCATGCTGCTGGGCACCGGGGTCGCCTTCGAGCTTCCGGTGGTCCTGGCGGTGATGGGTTGGCTGGGCCTGGTGACCGCGCGCGGGCTATGGCGCTTCAACAAGTTCGCGCTGGTGCTGTCCGCCGTGGTCGGCGGAATTCTCACGCCCGGACCCGACGTGCTGTCCCAGGTGCTGATGGCGGGCCCGCTGTTTGGTCTCTACAACGTGTCGATCCTGCTGGTCTGGATGATCGAGCGCGGCCGGCGAAAAAAGCTGGCCGAGCTGGCCAAGCAGACCGGCGCCGATCTGATTCCGATGGAGTGAACCATCTCGGCGGGCGGGCGGCGGGGCGGGTGCGCTCGCGCCGCGCCGTTCAGCCCTGGTTCCGATCGCTCAATCGATAGATGGCCGCTCCGGCGATCCCGCTCACCAGAACCCACAGGATCGCGGTGTGAGTCAGGCCGCGGTGGCGCACCCGAGCCACCGCCGCCTCCAGGCTGTCGAACTCGTCGGTGATCGCCTTTTCGCCTGGCTGATCGGACAGCTGCGCCTGGCGCGCGCGGATGCGCCGGACCTCGGCGCCGCTGATCCCGAAGCTGTAGGTGGCGGCCGGGATGAAGCCGATGGCCAGCGCCAGCGCCAGCCCCACCAGCGCGCGCTTGTGGGAATCGTCGGCCCTGACCCTGGCCGCTGGGCGAGCGGCGGACATACCGGGAATCATAAGGCAGGATGACCGGCGACGCGAAGGCTACACCGCGAAGCCTGCCCGACGACGACGGCAAAAAAATTTGACGGGCGCGCGCGGCGGTCGAATATGGACCGGTGACTTCATGATGGGCGAAGTTTCCAATAGCGATGAACGTAACGGATCGGTGACGAGGGGCGCGATCGTGCGGCGGCGCAAGCGCGGGCGCACGGCGATCGCCGGGCTCTCCCGGCGGCTGCGCGCCTCGGACGACGCGCCCGCTTCGGGACAGATCGTGTTCCGCTCGGCGAGCCAGATCCTGCGCTGAAAGGACGGCAGTACATGTTGAAGCTGGCGGCGGCCGTCGCGTTCTTTGCCGGGTTCTGCTGGTTCGGGACCCAGATCCCGCTCGGGTCCCACACCCTGTTCGGTCACCTGCACGCCATCGCGGGCACCAAGGAATCACAAGACCTGTTCGACGGAACAAAGGAATCGGCCAAGCCCCTGGTCGATGACGTGCGCCGGCGCATCGCGGGCGCACCCGATCCAACCGAGATTGCCCGGAACAAGGTCGCCGACAAGGCCGCCGAGAAGCCGGCCGAAAAGCCGGCCGCCCGGAGCGACCAGGCCTACAAATCCGACGGCAAGTCCGAGCACAAGTCCGACGACAAGTCTGACGGCAAGTCCGACGACAACCCCCACAAGGCCGACAGCCACAAGGACGCCCACAAGGGCGAGGAGATCACCAACTCCGAGCGGCGGCGACTGCGTCGCCTCATCAGCTCGGCCGAGGCCTCGGCGCCGCGCTGAGGATGATGTAAAGTCGATCCCCCGCCCGGCGGGGGAGGCACATGCGCGCCACGCTCTTGTTCTGCATGGCAACGGGGTTGCTCGGCGCCACCGGCGGAGTCGCCGCCGCCGAACGCGAGGGCGCGCTGTGGACCACGCCACCCCGGGCCAAGAAATCGACGGCGCTGTCGCTCCCCGACCTGGCCGACCGGGCACGCCCCGCCGTGGTGCACGTGCGCGGCACCAACGAGGGATCGGGCGAGGGCGACTCCTCGCCTGATGCCTCGCGCACCTCGATCGGCACCGGGTTCCTGATCCACCGGGACGGCTACCTGGTCACCAACGAGCACGTGATCCGCGCGGTCTCCGACCTGCGCATCCGGCTTTACGACGGGCGCGAGCTGCCGGCGTGCGTGGTGGGCGCCGACGCGCCCACCGACATCGCCCTGATCAAGGTCGACGCGCCCGGGCCGCTGCCAATCCTGCCGCTGGGCGATTCGGACAACGTGCGCGTCGGCGAGACCGTGGTCGCGATCGGCAACCCCTACGGATTCAATCACAGCGTCACCGCCGGGATCGTGTCGGCCAAGGAGCGCGTCGTCGATCGCGCCACCTTGCACGAGGCGCCGGCCCAGGACCTGTACTCGTTCTTCATCCAGACCGACGCGTCGATCAATCTCGGCAACTCGGGCGGGCCGCTCATCGACGCCAACGGCGCCGTCATCGGCGTCAACGCCGCGTTCTGGGCCGGCCACCCGCTGCAGCCCGCGCAGGGCATCGGCTTCGCGATCCCCATCAACATCGCCAAGACGCTGCTGCCGCGCCTGCGCGACAAAGGCGACGCGCAGCGGTCCTACCTGGGCGTCGACGCGCAGCCCCTGGACTCGGCGATGACCGTGGCGCTCAAGCTCCCATCCACGCGCGGCGCGCTCATCGCCAGCGTCGGCAAGAAGTCGCCGGCAGAGGCGGGCGGCCTCGAGCCCGGCGACGTGGTCGTGACCTGGAACGGAACGCCGGTGGCCACCAGCGAGGACCTCAAGATCGACGCCCAGCTCACGCTGCCGGGGACGCGGGTGCGCGTGCGCCTTTACCGCGACGGAAAAGCCATCGAGCGCGAGCTGATCACTCGCGGGCTCGACGTCCGCTCGCAGGGCTCGACCCACCCGTCGAGCTGCGCGCGCAAGCGCGAGGCGTCGGCGGCCGCGGCCGAGAACGACTTCCAGGTCGCCGACGTGCCGGCGACCCAGGCCGCCTCGTTGCCGGGCGGTCGCGGCGTCGCCGTCACCACCATCTCCGACCACGGCGCCGCCGCACAGGCCGGCCTCAAGGCGGGCGACGTCGTCCTGCGGCTGGGCAAGCACGGCATCCGATCGCCGGCCGACCTCACCGCCGCCCTGCGCACATTCAAGGCCGGCGCCACCATCCCGATCCTGGTCCGCCGCGGCGGCTTCGACTTCTGGACCGCGTTCACCCAGCGCTGAGACGCTCGCTCCGCTCGCTCGCGGGAACGGGCGGACCGCTCGCTCCGCTCGCTCGCGGGAAGGGGCGGACCCCTCCCCGCGGGCGCCCCGACAGGGCCGAAGGGAGCCGCGCAGTCCCCGGCGGTGCTATGGATACCTCATGGCTATCGACGAGAAGACTTACCGCCAGCTGCTCGACCAGACCTTCGCGCGCATCGACGCCGCCTTCGCCGACGTCGACCCCGACCTGGCCGAGGTCTCGCTGTCGCTCGGCACCGTGACCATCACCTACCCCGGCAACCAGCGCATGATGCTGACCCCCCAGCCCTCGCCGCGCCAGCTCTGGGTCGCCTTCCGAGACCGCGCCTGGCACTTCGATTACGACCCGGCCAGCGCCCGCTGGCTCGACGACCGCGGCCAGGGCATCGAGGTATGCGAGCTGATCGAGAAGACCACGCGCGAGGTGGCGGCGGTCGAGGTGACGATCGCGCGCTGAGCGGACGCCATGCGAGTTCGGGAAGCCCGACCATAAAAGAATCGCCCCCGGCGTGTCAAACGACGCCGGGGGCGATGATTCTCGTCCTTATACTTTTCGTCGCGGCGCCAGAGCGAGCGCAGCGAGCGGGTTCATTGACGGGAGGTGCGGCTGCGCCGCCCGGCGTCGACCTGAGATCCGTGGGGGGCACGTGGGGGGGCTGTCCTCAGCCCCTCCACGGCGCGTCAGCGACTAGAAGTCGTCGTCGCCGCCGCCCATGCCGCCCATGCCGCCGGCTCCACCGCCGTGGCCGCCGCCACCGCCGCCGCCGGCCGCCTTCTTCTTCGGGCGCTCGGCGACCAGCGCCTCCGTGCTGAGCATCAGCGACGCCACCGAGGCGGCGTTCTGAAGCGCGGCGCGGACCACCTTGGTCGGGTCGATGACGCCGGCCTTGACCAGGTCCTCGTACTCCTCGGTGGCGGCGTTGAAGCCGAAGGCGCCTTTGCCGTTGCGCACCTTCTCGACGACGATGGAACCGTCGACGCCGGCGTTGCTGGCGATCTGGCGCAGGGGCTCTTCCACAGCGCGCCGGATGATGTTGACTCCGTACTGGCGGTCATCATTGAACTTCAGGCTGTCGAGCGAGGACAGCGACCGGATGAGGGCGACGCCGCCACCTGGGACGATGCCTTCTTCCACGGCGGCGCGGGTCGCGTGCAGGGCGTCCTCGACGCGCGCCTTCTTCTCCTTCATCTCCGACTCGGTGGCCGCGCCGACCTTGACGACGGCGACGCCGCCGACCAGCTTGGCCAGCCGCTCTTGCAGCTTCTCGCGATCGTAGTCCGAGGTGGTGTCCTCGATCTGGACGCGGATCTGCTTCACGCGCGCCTCGATCTCCGCCTTCTTGCCGGCGCCCTCGACGACGGTGGTGTTGTCCTTGTCGACGGTGACCCGCTTGGCGCGCCCCAGGTCCTTCAGGGTGAGGCTCTCGAGCTTGAGGCCAAGGTCCTCGGTGACCGCCTGGCCGCCGGTGAGGACGGCGATGTCCTTCAGCATCTCCTTGCGGCGATCGCCGAAGCCCGGCGCCTTGACCGCGCACACATGCAGCGTGCCGCGCAGCTTGTTGACGACCAGGGTGGCCAGCGCCTCACCGTCGACGTCCTCGGCGATGATCAGGAAGGGCTTGCCGGATTTGGCGATCTGCTCCAGCAGCGGGAGCAGGTCCTTCATGTTGGACAGCTTCTTCTCGTGGATCAGGATGAACGCGTCCTCCAGCACCGCCTCCATGCGCTCGGCGTCGGTGACGAAGTAAGGCGACAGGTAACCGCGGTCGAACTGCATGCCCTCGACCACGTCGAGCGTGGTCTCCATCGACTTGGCTTCCTCGACGGTGATCACGCCTTCCTTGCCGACCTTCTCCATGGCCTCGGCCAGGATGTCGCCGATGACGCTCTCGCCGTTGGCGCTGATGGTGCCGACCTGGGCGATCTCGGTCTTGCCCTTGGTGGGCTTGGACTG
>DASRQZ010000054.1:0-20380 GCA_035696125.1 Polyangia bacterium | reverse complement strand
GCCAACCGCTTACCACTCCGGCGGTGATTCTGCCGTCACTCCTGTGGGCATGTACAGGGAACGACGACGAGTCCCAATATTCCCGACATCCCCCCTGCCGGGTCAGGGTCATCCGGTGCCGGGGCAATCACTGCTTGCGCGTAGTGCTCGGCCGCGGGCCGACCACGATCGTGAAGGTTTGCTCCGGGGTCATCGCAAAGCCGTTCCATGTTGGCCTCGTCCGCTTCATCTCCTCGTAGTAGCCTCGATAACCAGTGTTAAAGGCGACGTTCATGCCAGCGTTCATCAGCGCGGTGTGGATCGCGGTCACGTACGCGGGAGGCCGCTCGTCGGCCGCGAACAGAAAGATTCCGGGCTTGAGAGGAAAAGGAACTCGATCCTCTCTCCGGACGACCCAGCCAGCGCGCACGAACAATCCACGAAGAACGCGATAAAGGTCGGCGGCGTCATCGTTGCGTTCGGATGTGGAGAGCCAGACCGGATGGCCTGGACCCACGGCGGAAAGGCCGCGCACGATGGCGTTGGCGACCGCCTCGTCGATTGGCGCGGGCGATGTGGTCAGGGGCGGTCTGTCCGCGTTCGCCCTACTCAAGTCGGCGGGTCCGATCAATCGCTCGGCATCTCGGGCCCGTCCCACTCGTTGGTACGCTGCAGCCAGCTTCTGTCGGAGCTGGTCTCGGTCGCCGTGGTACGCAGGATCGCGCGACATCGTCTCGTAAAGGCGAACAAGAGCGTCACCCCCCATTCGACTGTCCGGTTTTAGATCGAGCACCCGTCGCATATGCGCTTCCGCTTTGTCGTACTCGCCCCGCCTCAGATAGAGCTCACCGACGGAGCGCATGGCACCGACGACGCTCTTGGGCTCGATGCCGATGGCTCTCTCGTAGGCTTCTATCGCCAGATCAACCCGTCCCTCGTCGGCGTACAGGGTACCGAGATTGTTGTATCCAACCGCGAGGCTGGGCGCCTTGGTGGCCTCGATCCATGCCGGGGTGACCATCGAGAAGAGCGCTCCGGCCAGCACAACACCGCCGTAAAGCGCAATGCTCCTCCATGCTTTCGATCGAACAGCGGCGACCAGATGCGTGGCCCCGAAGGTCGCCAGCACAGCGAGGACGGGCAGAATCTGGATGCGAAAACGAGCCAGGATGAAGAACGCCGCGATGCTGGCGCAGTAGATCACGGCGACCGTGGTGAGCACTCGCGCGCGATCATTGCTTCGGAACGACAAGCAAGCTCCGAGCAGCGCGAAGGGAAACAAGATGCCCATCGAGAGCAGCGGGAGCCGCAGTATAAGCGAGTCCTCTCTGGCGAGATACATGTTCCCATTGTCCGGCACTTCGTAGTCGTGCCAGAAGAGTCTGATCTTCTTGAGCGTTCGCTCGATTGTCAGTCTCGGGTGGTCTGCGATTTCTGCGAGTGCCTGCCGGCGCCAGTAGGAAGAGATCGCCTGAGGAGTGAGCTTGCGGCCCAGTCGCCGCTCGGCCTCTGCTCGAAAGTCGGCCTCCTCGAAGCGCGGATCGGGGCGGACGAAGCTGGGAGGCGAATAGGTACCCTGGACGTTGCCAGAGTGGTTTCCGATATACAGGTTCTGGCCCATGTTGGTCGTCGTGGCCGTGACTCCGGCGACCAGGGAGTTCCGGAGCACCGCGATGCTCACGACAAGGAAGCCGGCCATGAGGAAACGCCCCGCGGTCTCTCCGTTCATCCTGATCCTGGAAACCAGCCTCGGCATCGGCCGCTGTTCGCTGATTCCAGACTTCTCCGTGTCACTTGAAGGCTGTCGCAGCAGTAACGCGAGAGTGCCCAGCGGAATGAACAACAGGAAGTTGCCGCGCGTGAGGGCGGCCAGACCGAGCGCCACTGCGGCGAGAGTGATATTTCGCCGGGTCTGACCGAGAAACAGCACAAAACTCAGCGTGAACAGGAACAGACTCAGGGCGGTCTTCTCGATCAGTGCTTCGTAGTAGATGGCGGGCGCGTAAAGCGCCATCAGTACGCAAGCCAGGTTCCCCAGCCTCGTGCCAAAAGCCCTCCGGCCGAGGAGGCAGGTGAGATAGCAGGTCCCGACACCGAGGAAGGCCTGGATGACGAGGACAGCGACGGGCCTGTGTCCTGCTATCGAGTAGATGATCCCGAGAAAGTACGCGTACAGCGGGTCGACGAAGTAGGCCTCCGAGCCGATCCAATCTCCAGCCGCGATTCGTTGCCCCCACTCGTCGTAGATCCGGTGGTCGAGTTGCATGTGCTGCAGCCAGGGCGCGCCCCGTATGGCGAGCACGTGACTCAAGCGCAGCAGCGCGCCGACGAGTAGCACCGCGGCCACGAACCAGCGCCGATCCAGGAGTCCGACTGCACTCGACAGCCAGTCAGCGCCTTTCGCGATAACCATCGACCGCCCATCGGACGGCTGTTCGGACGCCCGGCCGGATCGCCTCTCCTTGTTCCGCCTTGCCTTGCTCACAGCGGGTCGCCGACCGATCCTCCGTCGCTATGGTCCCATGAGCGTTTGAAAGGGGAGATCGCCAGGGCCCTCCAACCAGCCGGGAGGGTTGGGCCGAGCATCGAAGAATGACCTGCCGCCCGGATAGGTGTCACCTGCGGGTCCAAAACCGATAGAACAGGAGTTAGTTTGCGGTCCTTTCGCCACTATAGCGAATAGCCTGCCGATCCCCAGATCGACAGGCGTGGTCAGCAAGATCGCTCTCAAGGTCCCGTCCGTAGGCAGCATGCCGGGCTGGAAACTGACGGTCGACAGTACGTTTCCATCGGGAGCACCCGCCGCCGTGACTCCCTGTATCTCGAGAACGATCGCGGCTCCTGCCGTGCAGTTGACGGCCAGTCGCACCCCCACCAGCCTTCCGGCTATCCCAGCCGTCACTACCTGCGCCAGCTTCTGATCGCTGTTGGTTCCGCCAAGAGGCCCGCTGAACCCGCGCATGAGCTGCTGTTGATCTATCGTGAGGCACTGTCCGGCGGAGCTGCACGCCAAACAAGTACCGGGGCAGCAGGTCCCGTCGGTGCAGCTGCTGCTGGCGCACTCGACGCCTTGTTGGCAGGCCGTGCCGTTGACCTTCGTCGGCTGGCATACGGCGTTCGCGTCGCAGAAGCTGCCGGCCACGCAGGGTTGCGCGGCGCTACACGAATCGAGGCAGGTCGTGGCGTTCAGGCACTGATGGGCACGGCACGTGGTGGTCGTGGTTGGCGTGCACGCGCCCGCGCCGTTGCACACCGATGCTGTGGTACCCATCGCGCTGGCGCACGCCGCAGAGCTGCATACCGCCAAGGCGCCGGGGTACGTGCACGCCGAGCGCAGCGTGCCGTTGCAGGTTCCGCGGCAGGTAGTGCCCGTGCAGGCCGGGCGCGTCCCGCGAGGCGTTCCGGTCACCGGCACGCACTGACCAACCGAGCCCGCCACGTTGCACGCCTCACATTGACCATTGCAGGCCATGTCGCAACACACGCCATCGACGCAGTTTCCATTGGCGCACTCCGATCCTACCTGGCAACTGACTCCGTTCGCCTTCTTGGGCACACAGACGGCGCTCGCGTTGCAAAACTGGGTCGACGGGCAGGGGGTGGTAGCGCTGCAGCCGCCCGAGCACATGACCGTGTCGGCGCAAAGATTGCTCGCGCAGGGCATGGTCGTCGCCGAGGTGCAGCTACCGGCGCCGTTGCATACCGTGGCGGTGGTCGCGCTGCCGTTCGCGCACGATCCCGGCGCGCACTGGGTCAATCCTCCCGGGAAGTTGCACTTGGTCCCGTCGGCTCCCCCGCAGGTCCCTTTGCAAGGCGCCGTGCCCGCGCACGCCGCGCGGGTTCCGCGCGGATTTCCCGTGACGGGGGTGCACCTTCCGGCCAGGCCGGCCTCGTTGCAACTCTCGCACTGGCCCGCGCACGCGCTGTCGCAGCACACGCCATCGATGCAGTTGCCGTTCGAGCACTCCGCGGCCGTCATGCACGTCGCGCCGTTGACCTTCTTCGGCAGGCACATCCCAGTAGCATCGCAGAACGTCCCGGCTGCGCATGGTTTCGCGGTGCTGCACATGTCCAAACAGCTGGTCACATCCGCGCACTGATTGCTGTGGCAGGTGGTGGTGGTCGGCGTCGCGCAGCCGCCGGCACCGTCGCACACCGCGGCGGCGGTCAGCATCGCGCTGGCGCATCTCGCCGGCGTGCAGACGGTTGATGCCCCCGGGTAGCTGCACGCGGGCAGTGTGCCGCCGCAAGAGCCCCTGCATGCATCGGTGGTCCCGGCGCACGGGTTCCGAGTGCCGCGCGGCACACCGGCCACGATCACGCACCGGCCCGGCGAGTTGGCCTCGCCACATGCCTGACATTGACCATCGCACGCGGTGTCACAGCAGACACCATCGACGCAATGTCCGTTGGCGCACTCGGTCCCACTCAGGCACTTCGCGCCGTTGGCCTTCTTGGCCAGGCAGACCGCCGTCGCGTCGCAGTAGGTTCCCGTCGCGCATGGGTGGGTGGCGTCGCAACCGCCGGAACACTTGGTCGTGTCCGCGCACAGGTTACTCGCGCAGGCTACCGTCATCGGCGTGCTGCAGGCGCCGGTCCCGTCGCACGCTGTCGCCGTGGTCACCATTCCGCTTGCGCAAATGGCAGCTATGCACGAAGCCGTGGAGCCAGGGTAGAGGCATCGCACGGGATTGAACCCATCGCATTTTCCTTGGCAGGATGATCCGGTGCCATTGCAGGCGCCGTGCGTTCCGCGAGGGGCTCCCATGACCGTCACGCACCGTCCGAGCATGTTCGGTTCGTTGCAGGCCTGGCATTGGCCATCGCAGGCGCTCTCGCAGCAGACGCGGTCGACGCAGTAACCCGACTGGCAGGCGGCGCCGGTGGTACAGGTCTGGCCGGTCGTTAACCTGTCGCCCCCGTCATTGGCGAGCGGGGCGTCCGGTCCGACGCGTGGCTGGTCGGTGCGCGCGTCGGCGACCTGACTCCCTATCAGGTCGGCCTGCCCGCCGTCCAAGGTCGGGAGGTGACCTATCCGGTAGCACTTGTTGTCCTCGGCACACTGGTACCCGTCCGGGCAGCGCATGAGCGGCGCGCGCGCACACGCCTGCTTTCCGTCCTGGGGCTCGTCCTGAAAGCGACAGCTGACCACCAGGGCGAGCCCGAAAAAAACCGTCGTGGCGCGGGCGCGCATCAAAACGCACCTCGCAGCGAGGCAACGCCACCCGCAGGTGACGGCGCGAACCCGATTTCGGTGGTGTTCGTCGTGCGACGCGTCGCTCCGATCAGATAAGCGATCACACCGCCCGTCACTAGCGCGGCGCCAGCACCGTAACCAATCCACTGGACGCGCTCGTAGCGGCGGCCGATGGATGATGCGTTCGGGTCGTATGTCGGCGCATTGCTCTGATCGATCCCCGCGGCGCGGGCCTTGAGTCCGAAAGCCAGGCCGGTGCCAACCGCAGCCACGCCCAAGCCGGCGGCGACGATTCCTGCGATGCGTGCGACGCGTCCGTTGCTCGATGCCGGCTGGGCGCGAATATTGGGCCGTTCTTCCGATCCCGAGGGCACCTTCATCAAGGGTGGCAGATCCGCAGGTCCGCCGGCGCGGGCGGAGCTGACAGCAGTCGGTGCCACCGCGGCCGGAGGTATCGGCGAAAGCGAAACGCTCTCACGGGTGAGCTCGCGCGCTTTCACGTGCACGGTTCTCGTCTCCGACAGATACCCCACGGCTCGCAGCTGGAACTGCACCTCGCCCGCGCGCACCGAGATGGGTGATTCAAGGGGGAGGGTCGCCCGGACCTCGCCCGCGATAACGATCTCGGCGCCCCTCGGCATGCCCAAGACGTCGAGCGTGCCGATCTCCCCGCGCACACGCTCCAGCGTCTCCGCTATGGCCTTCGCATTTTTCTTGATCCAGGAATCGTCCTTGGCCCTCAGGCTCTCGGCCAGGTGCGCCTCGGCCTCGACCCAGCGGCCCAGGGCGAGCTCGGCCATGCCCATCTGCGCCGCCGCGCGCGGGCTATGGTGGAAAGAGTATGCCTGCTTGAACAGCTGGAAGGCCCCGGCGTCATCGCTCCGCTTGCGCGCCTCGACGCCTTGGCGGATGAGGTCATTCTCGCTCCCATCGGCCGCGTTCGCGAGTGCGCCGGGGCCTGCGACCACGACGACCCAGCCCGCTAAGACGAAAATCATGACCCCACGGAATTGCGGCAACACGGCACTCTCCTCCCACGAAAAGCGGCTCACAGTACTCATCGCGGTAGCGGCTTTCAAGGTTCTTCGCGCGGACCGCTCGTAGAGCTGCCGGCAGCAGAGACAACCCCACCCGAGGACTCAGCCACGAAAGGCGGAAATAAAGTCGCCCGAGGACGTATAAACGGATCTGAGAGTGCCGGGAGATCGACCTCGATTCGAGCGTCTCCATGGCACTCATTTTGAAGCCGAGCGATTCGCGCTGCGAGTTCCTCCGAAACGCGCCCTTTTACGATTCAACGATCGCCACCATCCGGAAGCATTTGGTCGGGTCGAAGGACGTCGGGCGCGTGGATCTCGAGGACATCAGCCCGGGAAAGATCGATCTCTTTCTGAGCAAGAAGGAGCGAGAGCTGAGCCCGCAGAGCGTGAATCACCTGCGCGGGTTTCTCCGCCGGGCCTTCAACATGGGTCGTCGGATGGAGAAGTACCCGCGACCGAACCCAGTCGCGGACGTGCCGAAGCGCAAGGTACCGAAGCGGCTGCCGGACTATCTGCGGCCGGACGAGGTGCCACCCCTGCTGGCGTCCGTGAAGCCGAAGTGGCGGGCGCTCTTCGCGATGGCGATCTACACCGGTCTGCGCAAAGGCGAGCTGTTCGCGCTTCGCAAGACAGACGTGGATCTGGCGGCGGGGATCATCACGGTCTGCCGATCTCACGATCGCGAGACGCCGAAGAATGGCCGCGCCGATGCCGTCCCGATCAACAGCGAACTTCTGGCCCACTACCTTCAGCAGGCGATCCGGACCTCGCCTTCCGACCTGGTGTTCCCGGCGCCGAACGGGAAGATGTTCCGGAAGCAGACGCAGCTCGAGCTGATCCTCCGGCGGGCCATGCGCCGGGCGGGGCTGGTGACGGGCTACGTCCACAAGTGCCGCCGCAAGGCATGCGGCCACCAGGAGCCAGCCGCCGACGCGAACCCGCGCCGCTGCCCCAAGTGCAACTTCAAGCTGTCGGCGATCGGGCGGGTCCGGGACATCCGGTTTCATCACTTACGCCATACGACCGCCTCTCTGCTGCTCATGTGCGGCGCCGACCTGGCCGCCGTACAGCGGATCATGCGGCACCAGGACCCGCGGATGACGACCGAGTTCTACGGGCACCTGGCCGCGCACTACCTCAAACGCGAGGTGGAACGCCTCCACTTTGGCGCGCCGGCCGGAGACCCGGCGACGACGGCAGCCCACGCGGCCACGTCGCCGCCACAGGTGCCCCAGGAACCGCAGAGCCTGCTCGCGGCGGGTGGTGACCCGGAGTCGCCGCTGCCCGCCGCCCCTGCGCGCGCTGACGCGCAAAAAGCGGCTCCATTTACTACCCGGTTACTCCCGGGCACCGGAAAGGGGCATGCATCCCCTACTCGACGCGGAGCCGTTGGAAAGGATCCGCGCGCACTTACGTTGGTCGGGGCGAGAGGATTTGAACCTCCGACATCCTGCTCCCAAAGCAGGCGCGCTACCAGGCTGCGCCACGCCCCGAAACGAGGCACATCTTACACGGATCTTTTTCCGTCACCAGGTGACACGCGTCGATAGCAGGGTGGCCAGGGCCTGGCCCATGGTGCGGTGTTTCGGGGCGGTGGGGTGGACGTCGCAGCCGGTCTCGGCGGGGGTTTCTTCGGGCCAGTCCAGGAGGTCGACGCGGGTGTCGCCCTCGGTGTGCAGGGTGTCGAGGGCTCTCTGGACGTAGGTCAGCTGCAGGGCGTGGTTGGCATTGCCCAGGTTGGGGCCGGTGGCGGCGACGATCAGGGCGTCGGGATAACGGGCGCGCAGGGTGTGCACGAAGGCGACGTAGCCGTTGACGAAGGCGACGCCGGGATCGCCGGTGGCCAGATCGTTCTTGCCGAGGTTGATCACCACGGCCTGGGGACGGATGTGAAAGTCCCAGGCGGGCGTGGCGCTCGCGGGCAAGACGCGATCGTAGAGCGACGGGATGTTCCCGGCCGTCGTGCCGTCGGAGTTGCGGATGACGCCCCGGCCGGAGATCGCGACGACGCTCAGGTCGGCGCCCAGGGTGCGCGCGGCGACGGCGGCGTAGGTGTCGAAGTGGCTTTCGGTCGCGAAGGTGAAACCGCACGGCGCGAGGCCGAGATCGCCGTAGCCGCAGCTGACGGAGGCGCCGAACACTTCGATCCGACGCGGGCGGGCGCGCGGTGGGTCCAGCAATGCGCCGCCCTGGACGGTGATACCGATCAGCTGTGATTCGCCGTAGACACCTTCCGTCTGGCGGTATAGCTCGACGGTGTGCACCGTGCCGGCGGCCAGGCCGGCGGCGACTGGGTAGCTGCCCTGGCCGGCGACGGCGGCGAAGGCGGGTTGGGGTTGGTCGTCGACCACAGCCTTGAAGGAGAAGGCGCCGGCGTTCGACATGGTCACGGTCAGCCCAGCGCCGTTGAAGCGCGCGATGAAGCCGGTGCCCGACCAGGCGAAGCGCGGGCGATCCAGGGTGCGAGTGTCGACGCGACCCAGCCAGCGCACGCCCGCGGATATGACCGTTCCGTCGTCGCGATCGCCTGACCCGCCGGCCCCGGCCCCGGCGCCGCCGACGCCCACGCCGCCCGCGGTGCCGCCGAGACCCATCGCGCCGCCGACGCCCGTGCTGGTCCCACCCGCGCCGACGCTGGTACCGCCCGCGCCGACGCTGGTACCGCCCGCGCCGACGGGGTCGGCGCCACCGGCACCGCCGCTGCCTGTGCCGCGGTCATCGCCGCCGCCGCCTTGCACGGCGGTCGTGCAGCCCGTGCCGTCGGATCCCTTGCACGAGGCGCAGCCGCTGGCGGCGGCGGCGCAGAGCGCGATCAGGAGGGCCGCGACGGCGAGGATGGGCAAGTGGTCGCCCTCGAAAAAGGCCCGGCGATCTTTGCGGAGTCCGATGCAGATCCTTTGAGTCAACATCAAGCCACCTCACTGTTCTAGCGGGATCGTTTCGACGTCGGTCACGTGCTTGGCCGCCGCGGGATCACCCATCCCGGGCGCGGCGGGGCGCCGGGTTCCGATGGCGACCACCGGTACCGACGGGGCCCAGTAGACGGCCACCAGGTGCGCGGCCCTGCCTCCATGCAGGTCGAGCCGCGTCGCCGGGATCTCTTCGCCGTCGGGGCCAGCGCGCGCGACGTCGATGCGGCCACCGGCGGCGCTCAGCGCCACGCCGATGTCGGGCAGCACCAGGGCGGCGGCGTCGTCCGGCCATTCGACGGGGGCGAGCTCGGTGCCGGGCGGCCAGTGGATGCTGTCGTTGCCGGACAGCTCGAGCAGCAGGCGGCTCTCCTTGGAGCTGCGCTCGCCCTCCTTGACCACCTCGCCCGGCTTCAGGATCGGGATCTCCTTCTTCAGGCTGCGGGACGGGAACAGCGCCAGGACGCGCAGCGAGCAGCCTTCGCGGTCGGCTTCCTCCTTCCAGCAGTAGCGGTGGGTCAGCTGGTTCAGCGAACGGGAGAAGCCCACGCTCTCGCCGGCGACGACGGCGCGGCCGAATCGGACCTCCGTCGAAGAAACGCCTTCCTTCGATCCGAGGCCCGTCGGTGGCCCGTCGGTCCCGAAGCGAAAAGCGACCACGATCTTGCGCGCCATGCCGTCGGGGAATAATGGCAGCTCCAGCGACTGCAGGCGCTTGCCCAGGCAGCGCCCGACGTCGCGGCGGATCACTTCGAATGACCCGACGTCCTTGGAGTTGGCGTCATAGGCGGAGGCCTGGATGACTTTGCCGGCGGGATCGACGATGACGTGCACCACGACGCCCCCGGCGGCCAGCTTGGGGTTCTTCTGTTTTTCGCGGACGTAGCAGGCGCGCAGGTCGTCCAGCTGGGGTTGGACGGCGCGCAGCATGGCGGTGCCAGCGGGTGTGGCGGAGGAGGACTTCTTGTCGGGCGCGGCGCCGGCGGAAGCCTTGGTTCTTGGCGCAGCGGCGGCCGCAGATGCGATCAGGAGGACCAACAGGGCGGCGCACCTGGTCATGGACGGGACTATTCCGAGTAGTCGACCCGTTGTCCAGCGCGGCCGTTGCCACCGTGACCCGGGCGTGGGCCCTCTGCCCCGTCTAGCTTACGCGGAGCCCTGCTCGACCGGCAGCGGCGTGCGCTCGAGGGCCGCGAGCAGATCTAGCTGCTCGGCGGTGCGGGCGGGGCTGCCGGGAGCGCCCGGGTCCAGGGAGACGATCCGATAGTTGCCCACCAGGCCGGCGACGATGTTGCGGGCGCGCTCCAGGATCTGCTCGTCGGAGAGGGCGATGCCATCGCGCGACTGCAGTACGCGGATGCCCTGAGCGACGTCTTGCAGCAGCAACCTGACGGTCGGCAAATTCGCGTTTGGGTTGCTCGGGCGTCGCACGGTAAACCAACTATAGAGAAAACGAGATCACCTGTGAAGGATGATCGGCGACATCGCGGCGCGGCGATTCGCGATTGAGACTCGGAGCGTCTTTCCGCGCTGATTGCGGGAATAGTTGGTTCGCGCCCGCGTTCATGGCGTTTTTTGTCCACAGGCTCTATCAACATCCCAGGCCCAACACGTTTTCTGTCGCGTCTCATTGTTGCGTTTCGGGCAGCGCGTCGGCCAGCGCGCGGAAGGCCGCGGCGCGGTGCGAGAGCTGGTTCTTCTCGTCGATGGGAAGCTCCGCCATGGTCTTGCCCAGCCGCGGCACCAGGAACAGCGGGTCGTATCCGAAGCCCAGCGTGCCGCGCGGCGCGCTGAGGATCTCGCCCTCGCAGGCGCCGCTGCGCGCTATCTCGATGGCGCGCGCCGGATCGACGTAGGCGGCCACGCAGCGGAAGCGCGCCCCGCGCCGCCCGGACGGCACGCCGTCCAGCGCGTCCAACAGCTTCTGGTTGTTGCGCGCGTCGTTGCTGGGTTCGCCGGCATACCGCGCGGAGTAGACGCCGGGTTCGCCGCCCAGGGCGTCCACCTCCAGGCCCGAATCGTCGGCGATCGCTGGCATCCCGGTCGCCGCCGCCGCCTGGCGCGCCTTGGCCAGCGCGTTGGCTTCGAAGGTGTCACCATCTTCGATCAACGGCGCGTCGGGCGCGATCTCGTCGATGGTGACCAGGCGCAGGCGCGCGGCGCGCGCGCCCAGCAGGCGCACGATCTCGGGCACCTTGCCCCGATTGCGCGTGGCCAGCACGACGGTGATCTTGCCCGCGTCGCCAGCGGCGCCGTCGCCGCTCACGGCTGCTGCGCGCGCGCCAGCGCCTCCCGCTGCAAGGTGCACAGGGTCTTCACGCCGCCGCTGGCCAGCGCGACCAGCTTGGTGTAATCCTCGGCGCTGAACGAGTCGCGCTCGGCGGCGCCCTGGATCTCCACGAAGCGGCCGGTGTCGGTCATGACGAAGTTGAAGTCGACGTCGGCCGCCGAGTCCTCGACGTACGGCAGATCCAGCCGCGCCTCGCCCTCGACGATGCCGGCCGACACGGCCGCCACCGCGAGGCGTATCGGATCGCGCGGTGTCTTGCCGGGTAGCTTGCCGGCCACCTGCAGACGTCGGATCGCCAGCGCCAGCGCGACCCAGCCGCCGGTGATCGAGGCGGTGCGGGTGCCGCCGTCGGCCTGGATGACGTCGCAGTCGATGGTGATCTGGCGCGGTCCCAGCGCGCGCATGTCGACGGCGGCGCGCAGCGCGCGGCCGATCAGTCGCTGGATCTCCTGACCGCGGCCGCCGGTGTTGCGCCCCGACCGCGTGTGGGTCGATCGTGGGAGCATGCCGTACTCCGCGGTCACCCAGCCCTTGCCCTGACCCTCGAGAAAGTTCGGCACCTTCTCCTCGACCGACGCCGTGCAGATGACCCGGGTCTCGCCGAACGCGATCAACACAGAGCCTTCGGCGTAGCGATTGAAGTCGGGTGTGATCGTGACCGGCCTCAAATCGTGCGCGCTTCTTCCGTCGACTCTCATCATGTGGCTCCCACGCCGAAGTTCCGGCGTCGGGAATCTACATTGTGCGACCGCGCCTACGGAAGCCCACATGAGCCTGGCAGAAAAAATGACGAAAAATAGCTCCTCGCGTGCGGCGATCTCGACGTGAACCGGGAATATGAGTACTCTCGATCGTTACCTGATTTTTTTGCATCACCCTCGCTGCGGCCGTCGACTTTGGTCTATCACCTTCGTCGCTTGGCCGGCTCTCTCGGAAACATCAGTGACTCGCATTCAGCCAGCGGATTCCCGGAGCGGGACGACCGTCGGGAAGTACAAGCTTCACGAGATCGTCGGCCGCGGTGGGATGGGCGTGGTTTACCGCGCCGAGCACGTCTATATCGGCAAGGAAGTCGCGGTCAAGATCCTGCACGAAGGGTTCGGCGGTCGCGAGGAGTCGATCAAGCGTTTCCTGCGCGAGGCGCGCGCGGCCAGCCTGATCAACCATCCCAACATCGTGGACGTCACCGACTTCGGCAAGTCGAACGACGGCACGGTGTTCTTCGTGATGGAGCTCCTGAGCGGCGAGCCGCTGGACTCGCTCTTGCGCCGCGAGCGTCGCCTGCCGCTGCTGCGCGCCATCACCATCGTCAATCAGATGGCGAACGCGCTCGGCGCCGCGCACACCAAGGGCATCGTGCACCGTGATCTCAAACCCGAGAACGTCATGCTGATCCGCCGCGAGGGCCGGCGCGAGCTGGTGCGCCGGTTCAGCGACGAGTCGGGGCTGCACGAGATCAGCGAGCGCGAGGACAAGTTCGACTTCGTGAAGATCCTCGACTTCGGCGTCGCCAAGGTGCACGACCCCGACGTCGCCGAGGGCCGCGTGACCCAGCAGGGCGTGGTCTTCGGGACGCCCGAGTACATGGCGCCCGAAACCGCGCGCATCGGCACCGCCGACCCGCGCACCGACGTCTATGCGCTGGGCGTGATGTTCTACGAGATGCTGACCGGCGTGGTCCCGTTCACCGGCGCGACACCGGTCGACGTCATGCTGAGGCTGGTCTCGGAGGCGGTGGTCGCGCCGCGCAAGCGCGCGCCCGGCATCGAGATCACCGACGAGGCGGAGCAGCTGATCATGAAGGCGCTGTCCAAGGATCCGCGCCGCCGCCACCAATCGATGGACGAGCTGTTCCGCGAGCTGCAATCCTGCTACGGTTCGGTCCGCTACCGGCGATCGATCCCGACGTTGGCGGCGGCCGAGCCCGACAAGGAGATCACCCGGCCCGGGCCGATCCCGTTGCAGAAGGTGAAGCGGCCGTACGCCGATCCGGCGGCCACCGGCGCGACGCCGCCCGGAACCATCGCGCTGCGCCCGCCAGCGCCCCGTCCGGTGCCGGCGCCGGCGCCGCAGAGCGCGCCACGGCAGCCGATCCTGCTCACCAGGCGCAAGGAGCGGACCAAGACCCTGCCCCTGGGAATGAGCCGTACGCCGACGCCACTGCCGCCGGCCAAGGCGCCGCCCAGCCCGCGGCTGGCCTATGGGCCCAAGCCGCCGGTCACCGCCGAGATCGAAGCCGGCCGGCGCGCGCCCGCGCCTCAGCTCGACGACGACGTCGAGATCGAGCTCGACGGCGGCGAGGGCGACTGGTCGGATTCCTCGACGTCGTCCAACGACGACGACGCGCAGCCCGGCTGGCTCAAGCGCCGCTGAGCGGGCGACGCCGGGCTCAGCGCGGGACGCACTGCTTGTAAGGGATGCCGCCCGGTGGCGCCGGCACCTCCCGGCACTGCTCGCTGTCGTCACAGTCGGGGTCGGCGTCGCAGCTCACGGCGTAAGCCATCCAGCCGCCAGCCGCGATGACCGCCGCCAGCCCCGCGGCGACCAGAACAAAGCCGGCGTCAGTCAGCGAGGCCCCCTGCGACCTTTCGCCGAGGACCCAGGCTGTACCGCCGCCCGCGACCAGCGTCGTGCCCAGCACGGCCAGCGACCGTGGCCCGCGGTAGCGGCCGACACAACCGGTGCCCAGCAGGCAGAGGCAGGTGATCGTGATAACTGTACGGCGAATCGGTTCGGCCATACTCTCGTCCGTCCTCCGCGAGGCTATGTTGACTCGTCCCCATTTACCACTACCACTACCGCTACCCCCGTTGCTGATCGGCATCTCGATCTGGCTCGGATTGGTCCTGGCCGCCGCGCCGGCGCGCGCCGAGGAAAATCTGTTGCGCGGGCCGCACCCCTTCCTGCGCGACAACGAGCTGTCGGCGCACGTGCTGCTGGCGGCGGGCGGCGCCGACTCCTGGAGCGGCAGCAAGCTCGGCTTCGACTACGGCTACCGATTGAACGGGCCGATCTGGCTCAACCTGCAGCTCAACGCGCAGAAGGGCAGCTGCTCGCTGACGCCCGGCAGCTGCGCCCGCAGCGGCAGCGTGTTCGAGACGATGGCGGGCGCCAAGTGGAAGTTCGCGACCGAATCGCCGCTGGTGCCTTACATCAAGGCGGCGACCGGGCTCATCTACCTGTTCCCGGAACAGGCGCGCAGCGCCGTCGGGCTGGCGGCGCGCGCCGGCGGCGGCATCGAGTACTTCTTCTTCGATTGGCTGGGGTTCGGGATCGAGGGCAACCTGTCGCTGGGGCGCGGATTCTTCGATTCCAGCTACACCTACGGCCACGGCTACGTGATCTTCGACTTCGGCGGCGGCGTCGAATTTCAGTTCTGAGTCAGCCGCTCGAGGTCGGCGACGCTCTTGGGCGTCCTGGCGGTCAG
Organism: Polyangia bacterium; assembly: GCA_035696125.1. Taxonomy (GTDB): domain Bacteria; phylum Myxococcota_A; class Polyangia; order Fen-1088; family Fen-1088; genus DASRQZ01. The sequence goes on along the minus strand of DASRQZ010000054.1, from coordinate 5,538 downwards.
GTTGTCGTAGCCGCTGGCCGTGACCACGATGTCATCCTCGATACGCACTCCGATGCCGCGGTATTCGGGCGGCGCGGGGGAGTCCTCGGCGATGTAGAGGCCAGGCTCGATGGTCAGCACCATGCCCGGCTCCAGCGCGCGCGCCGCACCCTCGACGGAATAGAAGCCGACGTCGTGGACGTCCATGCCCAGCCAGTGGCTGGTGCGATGCATGTAGTAAGGTTTGAAGGCGCCCGACGCCACCAGCGACTCGGGATCGCCCTGCAGGATCCCGATCTCGACCAGCCGGCGCGTGAGCGTCGCCACCACCTGCTCGTGGATCGCCTCCAGCGTCGCGCCCGGCTTGACCGCCTCGATGGCGGCGATCTGGGTCTCCAGCACCGCTTCGTACAGGCGCCGCTGCGGCGGCGAGAAGCGGCCGCCGATGGGGAAGGTGCGGGTCACATCGGCGGTGAAGCCTTCGACCTCGCCGCCGGCGTCGACCAGCAGCAGCTGACCCGCGTGGAGGGCGGCGCTGTTCTCCACGTAGTGCAGGATGGTGGCGTTGACGCCGCCCCCGACGATGCTGGGGTATCCCGGGCCGGTCGCGCCGTGCTTGCGAAAGGTGTAGTCGATCAAGCCCTCGATCTCGTATTCGTGCACGCCGGGACGCGCCGCCTGCATGGCCGCGACGTGGGCCAGCGCGGTGATGTCGGCGGCACGGCGCTGGATATCGAGCTCGGCCGGCGACTTGTAAAGCCGCATCTCGTGCACCGACAGGCGCGCGTCGCACAGCCGCACCGGCGCCCGCTTGCCCCGGCGCTCGGCGGCGCGCAGCCGGCCCATCAGGCGCAGCACCCGCTCGTCCAGCTCCGGGTCGCGCCCGAAGTGGTAGTGAACCTCCACGGCGCCCGCGATCAGATCGGGCAGGCGGTTGTCGGCTTCGTCGATCGGAAAGGCGGCGTCGGCGCCGAAGGTCTTGACCGCGCCCTCGACGCCGGCGCGCCGGCCGGTCCAGATCTCGTCGGCTGGGTTGCGCGGGCGGACGAACATCACGAACGGCGTCTGCGGGTGATCGGGGCGCAGCACCATCAGGGTGCCTGGCTCTTCGAAGCCGGTCAGGTACAAGATGTCGCTGTCTTGCCGGAACTTGAAGGTGACGTCGCCGTTGCGGGTACGCTCGGGGGGCGAGGCCAGGATCAACACGGCCCCGGGTCCCAGCAGCTTGGCCAGGCGCGCACGTCGTTCTCGATGAAGGTCCGACACCATGACTGAATTTTATCCTATCATCCCGCAAGCGCCGCGCATGAAGGCCCCCGCCCCATGTCGTTGATGCCCGTGGCCGTGGTCAACAGCCACGGCGCGACCCGCGTGCGCGCGGGTCACCCCTGGATCTTTCGCCAGGATGTCACCCGCGGCCCGGAGTGCGACGCCGGCAGCGGCGGCCCGTCGATCGTCGAGGTGCGCGACGGACGCGGAAAGAAGCTGGGCCTGGCGACCTGGGCCGCGCGCGCCAAGCTGGCGCTGCGCATGCTGGCGCGTGCCGACGCGCCGCTGCCGGACAGCGACGACCTGATAGCGCTGGTGGCCCGCAGGCTGGAGGTGGCGCGCGCGCGACGCGCCGACATCAGCCGCAACCGCGACGCCTACCGCGTGGCCCACGGCGAGAGCGACGGCTTGCCCGGGCTGTTCGTCGACCGATACGGCGACGCCGCCGTGATTCAAACCACCTCGGTGGCGATGGACGCCGCGCGCGCCGACATCGCCGAGCTGGTGCGCGCCAGCCTGGGGGCGCGCCTGGTGGTGGCGCGCGACGACGGATCGATGCGCGACTTCGAGGGCCTGCCGCGCTTCGCCGGCGTGGTCGCGGGCGCGGGGGCGACGAAGGTGCTCTATCACCTGGGCGCCAACGAGCTGGAGGCGGATTTGCTTGCCGACGGCAAGACCGGTGGGTTCCTCGACCAGGCGGCCAACCACGCCGTGGTGGCGGCCCTGGCGCCTCAGGGCGCGCGCTGCCTGGACGCGTTCACCTACCACGGGGGGTTCGCGCTGGCGCTGGCGCGACGGGGAGGCGCGGTGCTGGCCACCGACGAAGATCCGGAGGCGGTACGGCGCGCGACCGCCAACGCGCGACGCAACGGGCTCGACAACCTGGACGTGCAGGCGCGCAACGCGTTCGACCTGCTGCGCGCGCTGGAGGCGGCGCGCGAGCGCTTCGACGTGGTGGTGCTGGATCCGCCGGCGCTGGCCAAGCGCGGCGCGGGCGGCGCGAGCGCGCTGGCCGCCGCCGAGCGCGCGTACAAGGAGCTGATCCTCCGCGGCGCGCGCCTGACCAACCCGGGAGGGATCCTGGTGGCCTGCTCCTGTTCGGGACGCATGAGCCGCGCGCGCTGGGACGAGATCTGCGCCGAGGCGCTGGGCGACGCGGGTCGCAGCGGCCAGATGCTGGCGCGGCTGGGCGCGGGCGCCGACCACCCCGAACTGTGTGGGGTGCCCGAGACCGGTCACCTGAAGGTCTGGATCCTCCGGATGTTGTAGAGCCCGGCCGCGATGCCGACCCAGGCCGGCAGCAGGAACGCGATCAGCGGCCCGTTGTCCTGCGGCGAGAGCTTGGAGATGCCGAGCAGCGCGCCAGCCAGCGACAGCGCCGCCGCCGCGACCGCGATGATCAGCGCCTTGCGGGTCGCGTTGTGCATGCCGAAGGCGACGCCCCAGCCAAACACCACCAGCGCGATGGCGAAGGGCGCGCACTGCAGGATGTTCTGGTTGCGGTACACCACCTGATGGTCGGTGCCGATCCAGATGAACAGCAGGAAGCACCCGATGAAACCCATCACCAGTCCCCAGATCGCGATCAGCGCGCCGAAGATCACGCGCGCGATCGGTTGGCCCGCCGCCAGCCCACCCAGCACAAAGAGAAACAGCGCCACCGCGAGACCGGCCAGCAGCAGGGTCACCGCGCGCTCGGGCGGCTGCTCCAGCGGGGGCGCGCGCTTGGCCAGGAACAGGGTCTGCCGCGCCTTGACCAGCGGCCGGGCCCCCTGTCCTTCCGCCGTGGGCGCGATGGTGACCGCGCGCAGACCGCGCGCCAGCTCTTGCGGGATGAACATCTCGGCCCAGCGATCGACCGCGCGATCGGTCGACGGCCCCAGCACGATGTAAAGGCCGAGGTATTCGGAGATCACGTCGGCGGTCAAGCGCAGCGCCTGCCCGCGCAATGTGAGGCGCCCGGGCCCCTGCGCCGAGGCGTGCAGCCGCCCGCCCGTGGCGAAGTCGATCGCGTCGCGCACGCGCGTCGAGCAGTTGTCGAGGAAGTAGTCGTATTTGTACGCGCGATTCTCCGGCAGCGCGTTTTCATCGAGACGCTGCTTGAGGTCGAGCTTGGCGCGCGCATCCAGATCCAGCTCCTGTGCCTCCACGGTGCGGTTCTCGGCGGTGTACGCGCGCATGGTCTGCTGGATGCTGGACACCGAAAGCCAGTAAGTGAGCCGCCCGCGGATGAACTCGGGCAACAGCTTCGGCGAGTCGAAGCGGAAAGTGCCGAAGTTGTAGACCTTGTCGGTGCGCGCGTTGCGATCCTGGATCCAGATCGCGTTGTGGCCGAACTTGAAGAAGGGGTGATCGCCCGGGCCCATGGTGATGACGTAGACCGAGAGCTCGTCGCCCGGCACGGGGGCCGGCGGCGGTGGCGGCACGGCCTCGGCGCCAGCGGCCGGGGGTGTCTCCTCTACTGTCGGTGTCGGCGTCGGCGCCGGCGCAGGCGGGGCTGGTGGCGCCGGAGCGGCTGCCTTCGCCCTGGCCGCGGCCCTGGCCGCCGCCGCGGCCTTGGGTTTTGGTCCGCGCAGCCGTTTGTGAGCGTGCTTGGCGAACGCCGCGCCCGGCGCGAGCAGGCAGAGCGATATCAGAATGGCCAGGGCTGCGGAACCGGTTCTGCTGATGTGGCAGGGGGGAAGCTGTCGCATCCAGGCGGAGGGTAGCATGGGCGGCGATTGCTTGAAGCTTACCCGCCGCCCACCCGGCGCAGCACCGTCGCGTAGAACCCGTCGGTGTCGTGCTTGTGCGGGAATACCTGCAGCGACAAGCCGTCGCCGACCTGCTCGGCGCGCGCCCGCCCCCAGATCTCCTTGACCGGCATGCGCACGAAGTCAGGGCGCTCGGCCAGGAAGCGCTCGACGACTCGATCGTTCTCCTCGCCCAGGATGGTGCACGTCGCGTAGATCAAGCGGCCGCCCACCGCGACCAGCGGCGCATAGGTGACCAGCAGCGCCAGCTGGCGCGCGGGGAAGGCGGCGACGGCTTGCGGGGTCAGGCGCCAGCGCGCCTCCGGGTTGCGCCGCAGGGTGCCCACTCCCGAGCAGGGGGCGTCGACCAGCACCCGATCCCAGCCCCCCACCCGCCCCTCGGGCGGCAGCCGCGCGTCGTCCTCGACCAGGCGCGCGGTGACGTTGGACAGCCCAGCGCGCCGGGCGCGCCGACGCAGCTCTTCCAGCTTGCGCCCGTCGACGTCCAGCGCCAGCAGGCGGCCCTTGCCCTCCATCGCGGCCGCGATGGCCAGCGTCTTGCCACCCGCGCCCGCGCACACGTCGGCGACGCGCCCGCCCGGCGGCGGCGCGACCAGCTCGGCGACCAGCTGGCTACCCTCGTCCATGACCTCGAACAGACCGTCGCGGAACGCGGTCAGCCCGAAGGCGTTGACCCGGGTCTCCAGCGCCACGCCCGCCGGCGCCAGCGCCAGCGGCTGCGCGACCACGTTCTCTTCGGCCAGGCGCGCGATGAGATCGTCGCGCGAGATCTTGACGGTGTTGGCACGCAACGCCATCGGCGCGCGCCGGTTCATCGCCACGCACACGGCGTGCGCGTCGACCGGCCCCAGGTCGTTGACCAGCCGCTCGTAGAGCCAGGTCGGGTAGGACAGCGCCAGCGCTTCGCGCTCCGATCCACTGCGCGCGCCCAGCCCCGCGTCGTCGCCGAGCGCCGCCGCGAGATCCAGCCGCGCGCCCGCGTGGCTGCCCTTGCCCAGGCCCAGGCGCGCGAGCTCGACCTCGGCGGCGGCGACCGGCATGCCCTCGCGCAGCTCGTGAACCAGCAGCTTGAGCTCGTCGCGCACCACCGGCGACAGGTTGTCGGGCAGCCCGGGCAGCGCGGCCGCGATCGCGTCCAGGCGCCGATCGTAGCGGATGAGCCCGTAGACTGCCTCGGCCACTCGGCGGCGCCCGCCGCTGGACAGCTCGCGGTGATCGCGGAACGCCCGTGCGATGATGTCGGAGGCGTACCCCCATTCGGCGCGCGCCTCGGCCGCGATCTCCAGGGTCAGCGCGCGCAGCGCGGGATCTAATTTCACTGTGGGACCCTGGGAGGGTCCCACGCCCCCCGCGATGAGCTCCGCGCGGGCAAGCCGCGCTCCGCTCGACGCGAAATTTTTCTAAGTTCCGGGGCCACTGCTATTCTTGTCACAATGCTCGAACCATCACGTGCCGACACCTTGTCGCCCCCGGCGTCGCATGGCAAGCCCAACCCGTATCTGGTCGCGGTTTCGCAGCTGGATCGCGCGGTCAAGGT
>DASRQZ010000053.1:0-4224 GCA_035696125.1 Polyangia bacterium | reverse complement strand
AGGCGCCCGCGCCCGCCGGTCTGCGCGTCGGCGATCACCACCAACCCCTCGGCGGCGCCGGCGCGGCCGCGCTCGGCGGCGACGTCGTTGGTCGACGCGCACTCGGCCAGGCACAGGCAAGGACGCCCGAGCCAGCGCGTCGTCAGCGCGCGCGCGATGCGCTCGCCGTCGAGCGGCTCGAACGAGGGCGACAAGCCGTGACCTGTGCCCGCCGCTCAGCGCTCGACGTTGCGCTGCGGATCGGCGGCGCGCACCGAGAACGAGAAGTCGACCGAGCGCGCCGAGTGGGTGAGCGCGCCCACCGACACCACGTCGACGCCGGTCTTGGCGATCTCGCGGATGCGGTCCAGGGTCACGCCGCCCGACGCCTCCAGGATGATGCGCGGCGCCCGGTCACGGGTGCGCCGGACGGCATCGGCCAGGTCGCGGGTCGAGAAGTTGTCGAGCAGGATCACCTCGGCCCCGGCTTCGATCGCCTCCTCGAGCTGGGCCACCGTGTCGACCTCGACGCCGATGCGCAGGCTGTGCGGCGCCGAGGCGCGCGCGCGGCGCACGGCCTCGCGCACCGAGCCGCACAGCGCGACGTGGTTGTCCTTGATGAGCAGGCCCGACGAGAGATCGGCGCGGTGGTTGGCGCCGCCCCCGATGCGCACCGCGTACTTCTCCAGCGCGCGCGCGCCCGGCGTGGTCTTGCGGGTGTCGGTGATGCGCAGCTTGGCGCCCTCGGCCGCCGCGACGAAGGTCTGGGTCAGCGTGGCGATGCCCGACAGCCGCTGCAAGAAGTTCAGCGCGGTGCGCTCGCCGGCCAGCAGCGCCGCCGCCGGGCCGCGCACCGTGGCGACGGTGGTGGTCGGCGCGACCGGATCGCCGTCGGCGACCTTCATGCGGATGCGCGTCCGCCAGTCGAAGCGCGTGAAGACCGCCTCGACCACGCCGAGGCCGCACACGACCAGCCGCTCGCCGGCGATGATGTCGCCCTCGGCCTCCTGGGTCTCGTCGATCACCGACGCGGTGGTGACGTCGCCGCGCCCGACGTCCTCTTCCAGCGCGAGATCGAGCAGACGCTGAACCGCCGGCGTATACCAGGGAGCCGAATAGACGCTCATGCCTGCACCTCCTGCCAGTTCTCGACGGTCCAGCCGCGCTGCTTGGCCGTCCTCTTCAGGCGGGGATCGGGGTTGACCACCACGCGATTGCCGACCCGCTCCAGCATGGGCAGGTCGCTGTAAGAATCGGTGTAGAACCAGCTCGACGAGAGATCGATCGACTTGCGCGCGACCAGGTCCTCGGCCCAGTGCACCTTGCCCTTGCCGAAGCAGCACGGGCCCTTGAGCTTGCCGGTGAAGGCACCGTCCTCGACCTCGAACTGGGTCGATAGCACCTCGTCGAGGCCCAGCGTCTCGGCGATCGGGCGCGTCACGTAGGTTGGCGACGACGACAGGATGGCCAGCAGGTGCCCCTCTTCGCGGTGGCGCTCGATCTTGCGCAGCGCGCTAGGCAGCAGCAGGGGCAGCACCTCGTCCTCGACCCAGCGCCGGCAGCGTTCGGCGAAATCTTTTTCGGATTGCCCGCGCATCTGCTCGGCCAGCATGGCTGCCACCTGGTCGAGATCGATGAGCGAGAGGTGGTATTTCAGCATCCAGCCCATGGCGCGCAGCGCGCGCAGGAACGAGATCTCGCCGCGCCGGCGAAGATCTCGCAGGAAAAGCCGGCCCGTGTTGCACGCGACCAGAGTCCGGTCTACGTCGAAGAATGCCCCCACTTTCATCATTTATTCCGTAACGAGTGTATCAGATACACCCTCCTTGGCTCCGGATACCTCATCGGTGTTCGGTGATTTCCGCCCCAGCGACGGGGACCGGCGCGGTCGTCTGGCTCTGTCCGGGTGCGTCCCGGTGGGCGCGCTTCATTTGACCTGCGGGTTTCGGCGAGGTAGTAAAGGGCCCGTAATGCGGCTCACTGGTGGGTTGGATCGGGGGCGAAGGCTGCGTGCCCCTCGGGGATCCCACACCCGACCGACGGCAGCGAAGGTGCGCGAGGCGATCTTCAATATCCTGGGTCCTCCGCCCGAGGGCAGCGTGCTCGATCTCTACGCGGGCACCGGCGCTCTGGGAATGGAAGCGCTGTCGCGCGGCGCACACCGCGCGGTATTCGTCGAGCGCGATCACCAGGCGCTGGTCGTGCTCCGCCGCAACTTGCGCGAGCTGGGCGTGGAGGAGCGCTCCAGTGTGCTGGGGGGCGAAGTCTGCGGCGCGCTGCGGCGCCTGGCCAGCCAGCAGGAACACTTTTCCTGGGTGTTCCTGGATCCGCCCTACGCCAAGGAGACAGAGGGCGTGCTCGCCGAGCTGTCGGGCGGCGACTTGCTGACCTCCTGTGCGGTGGTCGTCGTCGAGCACGACCGCCGGCACCGGCCGGCGGGCTCGGTGGGCGGCCTGTTCCTCACCGACCGGCGAATGTACGGCGACACCGAGCTCTCCTTTTTTAGAAGGAGCTCGGGCTCGTGAAACTCGTCGCCGGGAGAAGCTCCGGCTCGTGAGCCGGCTCGCGATCTATCCCGGCACCTTCGATCCGATCACCAACGGCCACGCCGACATCTTGCGCCGTTCGCTGAAAATCTTCGACCAGGTCGTGGTCGCCCTGGCCGAGAACGTGCGCAAAGAGCCGCTGTTCTCGATCAGCGACCGGCGCGCCATGATCGCCGACGCGCTGGGCGGCGACCCGCGCATCGAGATCGACGCGTTCCAGGGCTTGCTGGTCGATTACGTCAAGCGCCGCCAGGCCGGGGTGGTGATCCGGGGCCTGCGCGCGCTGGCTGACTTCGAGTACGAATTCCAGCTGGCCCACATGAATCGCCACCTCGCGCCGGAGGTCGAGACAGTGTTCCTGATGACCAGCGAGGAGAGCTTTTATGTTTCTTCGTCTCTGGTAAAAGAAGTGGCCCTCATGGGCGGAGACGTGTCGCGGATGGTTCCGCCCGCGGTGCTCTCGGCCCTGCAAGGCAAGAGGAAGAAATTGAAAGGAGTCGTTCCGTGAAATTGGCGCGCAGATTGTCGGTGATCGAGCCCTCGCCCACCCTGGCCGTGTCGGCGAAGGCGAAGGCTCTCAAGGCCAAGGGTATCGACGTCATCAGCTTCGGAGCGGGTGAGCCCGACTTCGACACGCCGGTCCACATCAAGGACGCGGCCAAGAAGGCGCTGGACGCCGGCGACACCAAGTACACCCTGGTCGAAGGGACGATCCCGCTGCGCAAGGGGGTCGCGGCCTGGCTGGGCAAGGCGCACGGCCTGACCTTCGATGTGTCGGAGATCATCGTGAGCTCGGGCGCCAAGCAGTCGCTGTTCAACGCGATCCACACGCTGGTCGACGAGGGTGACGAGGTGATCATCCCGACGCCGGCCTGGGTCAGCTACAACGACATCGTCAAGCTGGCGGGCGGCCGCCCGATCAACGTCCCGACCTCGGCGGAGGAGAACTTCAACGTGCGCCTGGAAGACGTGGCGCGCGCCATCACCCCACGCACGCGCATCATCCTGGTCTGCTCGCCGTCGAACCCGACCGGCGCGGTCTACGACGAGGCGACGCTGCGCGGGCTGGCCAAGCTCGCCGTCGAGCGCGACGTGTGGCTGATGACCGACGACATCTATCGCACGCTGCTGTACGGAGATGCCAGGTTCTTCCAGCCGGCCACCATCAGCCCGGAGGTGCGCGCGCACACCATCATCATCGACGGCGTCTCCAAGGCGTACTCGATGACCGGCTGGCGCGTCGGCTTCACGGCGGCGCCCAAGGCGGTGATCGAGGGGATGGCGACCCTGCAAGGGCAGTCGACCACCCACGCGGCGTCGATGGCGCAGGCGGCGGCGCTGGCCGCCGTCGAGGGTCCCACCGATGAGCTGGAGAAGATGCGCGTCGAGTTCGACAAGCGCCGCAAGGTGATGGTGAAGGGGCTGCGCGAGATCGCGGGCGTCAAGTGCGTCGAGCCCAAGGGCGCCTTCTATGCCTTCCCGGATCTCAGCGTCTTCATCGGCAAGAAGACCCCCGAGGGGAAGACCATCGATAACGACGGCGCGCTGTGCGAGTACCTGATCGAAGCGGCCCGCGTCGCCGTGGTCCCTGGTTCCGCCTTCGGCGCGCCTGGCTACGTGCGCCTCTCCTACGCGACCTCGATGAAGAACGTCGAGGAAGGCGTGCGGAGGATGGCGGAAGCGCTGCCCAAGCTGACGT
>DASRQZ010000052.1:0-23813 GCA_035696125.1 Polyangia bacterium | reverse complement strand
TCGCGTCCTGTGGCGACGGCAAGGTCAACCGCACCGCGGGCGAGGAGTGCGACGTGCGGGGCGGGGCGGATACTTCGAACTGCAACGGCGCTTCGGCGGCGTCGGCGGGCAAGGCCTGCCACTTCCCCGAGTGCGGGGATGGCTACGTCAACGCCGCCGCCGGCGAGACCTGCGACGTGCTGGGCGGCGCCGATACCCGGGATTGCAACGGCAACGTCGCCGAGCCCGGCGTGCGCTGCCGGACCCCGCGATGTGGCGACGGCTACGTCAACAGCGCGGCGGGCGAGACCTGCGATACCCTGGGTGGCGGCGACACCCGTGTGTGCAACGGGGTGGCCGCGGCGACGTCGAATCCGGCGACCAGCAAGGCTTGTCTCGCCACGGCGTGTGGTGACGGCTACGTCAATCGGGCGGCGGACGAGACCTGCGAGGTGCCGGCAGACGGCTCCGACACCATGACCTGCAATGGCTTCAATGCCGGCCCGCTCAAGTGCACGCTGTCCTCGTGCGGGGACGCGTACGTCAACGTCGCGGCCGGCGAGGCTTGCGAGCCTCCGGGCGGCGCCGACACGATGACCTGCAACGGCAGGAACGCAGGCGACGCCAGCTGCAAGCCCCGGCGCTGCGGCGACGGCTACCGCAACCCGGTCGCCGAGACCTGCGAGGTGTCGACCAGCGGCGCCGACACCGTCACCTGCAACGGATCCGGCGCCCCGGCGCAGACTCAGTGTCACGACCTCAGCTGTGGTGACGGCTATGTCAACGGTGCCGCGGGCGAGACCTGCGACGACTCGAACGGCGCCGATTCATCGACCTGCAATGGCAACGGCGCGGGCGGCGCCCGCTGCAAGAGACCCCAATGCGGCGACGGTTACATCAACACCGGCGCGGGCGAGGAATGCGACGACCACAACGCGACCGCCGGCGACGGTTGCAGCTCGATCTGCAAGCGGGAAGCGGGGTTCAACTGTGCCACGCCGGGCAGCGCCTGCACGCCCACCTGCGGAGACGGCGTCCAGGTGAGCGGCGAGGCCTGCGACGACTCCAACACCAGCGCGTGCGGCACCTGCAGCGCCAATTGCGCCACCGCGCAGCCGCCGGGCGCCGCGACCGGGACCATCACCGTCGGCAGCAACGGCAGCGGCGTGACCTTCGACAACAACAACATGGAGAGCTTCAGTCTCTCCGACGGGATCCACGCACGCTTGACCTTCCGATTCACCAGCGCGGCCCCTCCCCCCGGCAACATCGCGATCGATATCGGTAACAACACCGGCGGCACCCAGATGGCGGCCAAGATCGCCATCGCCATCAACAGCGTGGGGCGTGCGCTTGCCATCAACGCCGGGGTCAGCCCCAGCAATTCGCGCCAGGTCGTGCTGGTCAACAGCAATCCGGGGTCGTTCGGCAACCAGGGCATCAACAATTCGGTGGCCGACACCGACTTCGTGGTCAGCGGGATGGCGGGCGGGGTCGGCTATGATTGCGCCACCGCCGTGGGGTGCAAGGACGGTCGGGACTGCAGCAGCGGGGTGTGCAGTGCCAGCCATGCCTGCCTGTCGGCTTCGTGCGCCGACGGAGTGCTCAACGGGACCGAGACCGACAACGATTGTGGTGGGAACAGCGGTGCCTGCCCGCGCTGCTCGGACGGGGAAGGGTGCATCCTCGACTCGGATTGCAGCGCGGACAGTCGCTGCAGCGCCGGCTCTTGCGTGACGACCTGTGGCGACAACAGCCAGAACGGGACCGAGACCGACACCGACTGTGGCGGCGGTTGCTCCTCGCGCTGCGCCAACGGCAAGAAATGCAACACCGGCCAGGACTGCCAGCCGGGCAGCCAGTGTGGCGTGCCGCCCGCTCCGCCCGGCCCCGACGGCGGCGCCGGGGACGCGGGCACGACGCGCGTCTGTTTCTGAGCCTCCGTCAGACAAACAAACCCTGAGCGTGATCGTGATCGTGATCGTGATCGTGATCGTGGCCGGACCCGTGGCCGTAGCCGTGCACGTGCACGAGAACGCCACCGTGGGCGTGATCGAAAAGGTTCAAGAAGGTCCCCAGGATGCCGATCTCGCGGAGCTGCAGATTCGCCTCGGACCTCTCCCAGAGCCGCAGATTCGCCTCGGGCGTCCATTGGAAGCGAACTCTCCGAGCGAGTCGTCGCTCTTGCGACCAAGGTCATCGATCTCAGAGCCTCTCGATCACGCCCACGGTGGCGTTCCCGTGCACTTGCACGCCAACGGCCACGGGTGCGGCCACGATCACGACGACGATCACGGCCACCAATCAAGGGGTTGGGCGGGCCAGCCGGGTCTCACCGGCGCCCGGGTACGATGGCGATGACCTGGGGGAACTCGCCCGCCATGGCCGAGGGCGGTGTCAGCGGGTGCAGCGTGCCGTCGGCCGAACGGCTGTACTGGAACACCGGGCCGACGGGATCGATGGCGTCGACGACATATACAAACCGCCCCGAGGGATCGATGGCGATGCCCTCCGGGTTGTCGGCGCCGGCGATGCCGGCGGCGACGGCGCCCGGGCTGAGGGCGGTCAGCGCCCCGTTGGCCGCCGCGGCATACTGCGAGACGTCGGCGCCGATGAAGTTGGCGGTGTAGACGTTCTGGCCTGTCGGGTCGATGGCCAGCGCGGTGGGCGAGTCACCGGCGCCGATCGGTGCCGGCCACGCCGGCGTGAGCCCACCCATGGCGTCAATCGCAAACGCCGACAGGTTGTCCCCGATGCCGGATGCGACGTAGAGGGTGCGTCCCGAGGGCGCGACGGCCAGGGCGCTGGCGCTCAGGTCCAGCACGGCGGCGGCGTCCGAGACGAGACCGAGCGCGCCCGTGGCTGCGACGGAGAAGAGCGCGATCCGGGCGCCCGTGAGGGTGAGATATACAAAGCGCCCCGAGGGATCGAGGGTCATGGCTGTGGGCTGCGCCGTGCCGGCGGGGAGCATGACCGTCGCCGGCGTCATGGCCGCCAGCGTGCCATCGCGAGCGATCTCGAACTGGGCGAGGTTGCGGCCGAACTGGTTGGCGGCGTAGGCGTACCGTCCCGAAGGGTGGACCACCAGCGCCAGCGGCAGCGCGCCTCCCGAAGGGACGGTGGCCGGTACCAGGGCGGTCAGCCGCCCGTCGGCCCCGATCGCGTACTGCGACAGGGTGTTGGTCGTGCTGTTGGCGACGTAAGCGAAGTGAGCCGAAGGATCGATCGCGACCGCCTGCGGTCCGGTCCCGGGCACCGGGACAGTGCTGAGCGGCGCCAGAGCGCCCGAGGCGCCCACAGTGTACAGCGAGAGGGTGCCGCCGCCGTTGGCGACGTACACGTACCTGGCCACCGGCTGCACCGGGGCGTCGCCCGACACCAGCGCGATCGCCGACGGCGATGCCTGGGCCGGCACGCGTCCGGGCGGGTTGGCCTCGAGCCCGCCGCCCGCGCCGACCCGGAACAGCGACAGACTGGCGCCGGTCGCGTTGACGACGAAGGCGAACTTGCTGGTGCGGTCGACGACCATGCCCGCAGGACCGGCCTCGGTGGTTGCGGTCGCGGGCGCGGCCGGGGTGAGCGCGCCGTCAGGTCCGACCGTGAAGACGCGCACGACATCGCTGCCCTGGCTGGTCACGTAGGCGTTCTTGCCGGCGGCGTCGAGCACGATGGCCGACGGTCGGGCGCCGACGCTGACGGTCGCCGGCGTCAGCGCCTCCAGCTTGCCGTCGGCGGTGATGGCCAGCTGCGAGACCGTGCCGTCACTCCCGTTGGCGGTGTAAACGAACCGCCCCGTGGGGTCGACGGTGATGCCGACCGGTCCCGGGCCGGTGGCGCCGACCGGGCCCGGCGAGACGGGGGTCAAGCCGCCGGCAGCGTCGATCTCGAAACCGAGGATGGTCCCATCCTGCCGTCTGGCCACGTAGAGGTACCGGCCCGCGGGATCGATCGCCAGCGTGGATCCGGTGTTCGGGGTGGTCCCCGCGGGGGTGAGCGCGCCGCTCGAGCCCACGGTATAGGCCAGGACGTCGTCGCCAAGGCCGCCGGCGACGAAGACCAGCTTGCCGGTCGCGTCCATGGCGATCGAGTGAGCCTCGCCGGTCGCCGCCACCGACGGAGGCGCGAGCGGCGTGAGCGCGCCGTCCGCGGCCACCGCGAACTGGCTCACGGTGGCGTCGCCGGCGTTGAGCACGTAGGCGAAATGTCCGCCTGGCGTGGCGACCACGCCCGCCGGCCGCCCCCCGGTCGCTGTCTTGCCGACGAAGGTGACTCGCCCGCTGGCGGCGTCGATGGCGTAGCTGGACACGCTGTCGTCGCCGTCGTCAGCCACCAGCAAGTAGCGTGGCTGCTCGGGCGCGCACGACACGATCACGTCGTCGACGTTGCCGGCGCCGGCGTGGCCCGCGCCGTTCTTCACCACGCAGGTCTGAGTCGGCGAGGCCGGCTGAGTCGCCACGGTGACCGCATACGGGGCCCGCTCGGCAACCGCCGCGGCGAAGCCAAAGCGCCCATTCTTGGCGATGGTCAGGTTGCCGCCCCCGTTGTTTGCTATCACCAGCCCGCCGCCTACCATTCCGGAGACGACGCCCCCAACCGTGCGCAGGCCGCCATCGCCGGCCCCCCCCCTGCCGGCCCCCCCCATGCCGCCGCCGTCGGCCGGGTGGTTGTTGCCGGACCCGCCGCAGGCGATCAGGGCCAGCATCGGAAGAGCCAGTCCGATCGAAGCGAGACGAACCCCGACGATACAACCTCTCACGATAGCTGGACACAATACCGAATCGGGATGAGATCTCCAAAATGGGCGAGGCGCCCTCAGTCGGGCGGAGCGTCTGGACTCGCTACCGCAGCCGTTCGACCAGTTGCCCGAGCTGCGAGTTCAACCGGTCCGCGCGGTCGCGCTCCTTCTTGAGCAGGATCTCGAGCTGCTGCGCCGATAGGCGGGCGCGCTCCTCGGCCTCGCGGGCGCTCTTCTCGTTCTTCTCGGCGACGACCTGCGCGCTCTCGGCGCGCTGGCGTTGTTCCTTGGCTTTTTCCAGGGCGTTACCGAGCTCGACGTTCTTCTCGGCCAGCTCTTCGTTGGTCTTTTCGACCTCGCCCTTGGCGGTGGCGGCCTCGGTCTGGGCGACGCGCTTTTGCGACTCTTCGCGCTGGCGCTCCCGCTCCTTGGACTCGACCTCCTGCAGGCGGCGCTGCGCCTCGCCCTTGGCGACCGTGGCCGCGGCGGCGTTCCGTTCGGCCGCCATCTGGGAGTTGCGGATCACCACCAGGGCGACCGCCGCCGCCGCCAGCATCACCACGCCGATCGCCCCGGCCGCCGCCAGCAGCCGCCGCCGACGCCGCGCCCCGCGCTCTCGCCGGCGGAAGACCTCGTCGGAGAAGGCGCGCACGATGTCCGGCATCTCGCCCCGGTAACGGCGCTGGAATCGCGCCAGCTCGTCGACCATGTCGCCGCCCCACAGCAAGCCGCCGTCGCGCTTGTTGGCGTGCCACTGGCGCGCGGCCTGGCGCAGCTGCTCCAGGAACAGGCTGTCCTCCTGGGACTCGTCCAGCCAGCGGCGCAGCATCGGCCAGGTCGCGATCAACGACTCGTGGACGATCTCGACGGTGGCGACGCCGCCCCCGCTGCCGGTCTGAACCACCAGCAGGCGTGAATCGACCAGGTAGTCGATCAGCCTGCCCAGCTCGGCCTTGTTTGCCGAGGTCTCGCGCAGCTCGTCCAGGTCGCGCACCGCGCGCGTGCGCTCGGCGGTCACCAGCTGAACGAACAGCGGTCGCGCCAGCGCCTGCACGTCAGGCACCAGCTTGGCGATGACCTTGTCGGCGTGGCTGACCAGCGCGCCCGCGATGCCGCCCAGGTCGTGATAGCTCTGCTCGGTCAGCATCTTGCGCCGCGGGTCGCGCGACTCCCACAGCTGGGCGGCGGCGAACTGCAGCAGCGGCAGCGCCGCCGGCGTCGACTCGAGGTGTTCGATCATCTCGTCGACCATCATCGGCGTCTCGAAGCGGTACCCAGCCAGCTCGGCCGGCTGCACGATCGCCTCGCGCAAGCCATCGGCCGTGGGTGGCCCGAGAAAGAACAGGCCCTTGCCCAGCTCGTTCATGAAGTGGGGATCTTCGGCGGCGCGCCCGAGGAAGTCCGAACGGATCGAGGCCACCACGCGCACCGGGGAGGTGACGTCATCGGCGGCGCCGGCCAGCGCGGCGGTGAAGGCACGCCGCTCGGCCGGATCGCTGCTCAGAGTATAGAGCTCCTCGAACTGATCGATGAAGAGCAGGATCTTCCGGCCCGATCGGCGCGAGATGCTGCGCAGGGCGCTGCCCAGGTAGCCGGGCTCGCTCGCGAAGCGCTTGCTCAGCTCCCTCTGCGCGACCAGGTCCTCGACCGCGTTCGGCGAGCTCGAGACCAGCGGCGCCAGCAGACCCGCCAGGGCGCTCATGGGGTCACGTCCGGGGCGCACCACCAGCGCCTCCCAGGGTTCGCCCGAGCTCTTGAGCGCCGGCACGACCCCGGCGCGGATGAGCGACGACTTGCCGATGCCCGACGGTCCGACCGCGGCCATCAGCGGCGTGTCGCGGATGCGGGTCGCCAGCGCCGCGATCTCGCGCGACCGGCCGAAAAAGCGCCCGGCGTCCTCTTCCTGGAACGCGCGCAGCCCGGCGTAAGGGCCGCTCTCCACCGGCTGCGCGCCGCGCGCGGCGAAGCGCCCGGGCATGAACGGCTCCAGCGCGCGCAGCAGCGACGCGGCGTCGGGGATCCGGTCTTCCTTGTGTTTGCGCAGGCAACGGTCGACGATCTCGGCCAGCTCGGGCGGGATGTCGGGCGCCTCGTGGCCCAGGCTGGGCAGCGGGCTGTCGAGGTCGGTCACCCAGGCATGCGGGTCACCGCCCAGGGTCTCGAGCGGGTGCCGGCCGGTCAGCATCTGGAACAGGATCAGCCCGGTCGCCCAGATGTCGGTCCGATGGTCAATTGGCCCGCCCACGCCCCACTGTTCGGGCGACATGTAGGCCATGGTGCCGACGATGCCGGTGCGCGCCGCCAGGTCCAGGGCCGCCGACCCGATCGCCTCGGGCCGCGACTGATCGCGGTGGGCCTCCGGATCGCGCGGCTCCTCCTGCAGCACCTTGGCGATGCCGAAGTCGAGCACCTTGATGGTGCCGGCGTCGGTCAACAGGATGTTGTCGGGCTTGAGATCCCGGTGCACGATGCCCTGCTCGTGCGCGCAGGCCAGCGCCCGCACCACCGCGGCCATCAGCTCGACGGCGCGCGAGGGCGGCATGGGCGCCGATTTCTTGATCACCGTCGACAGCGTCTGGCCCTGCAAGTACTCCAGCACCATGAAGGGGCTGCCCTGCAGCTCGCCGACCTCGAAGATCACCACGATGTTCTCGTGGCTGCAGCGGGCGGTCGCGCGCGCCTCGATGATGAAGCGCCGGGTCAGCTCGGCGTTGCCGGTCTGCAGGAACTTGATCGCGACCCGGCGCCCCAGGCGGTCGTCGCGCGCCAGGTAGACCACGCCCATGCCGCCTGCGCCGAGCTCGCGGATGATCTCGTACTGCCCCAGGCGCGCGCCGACGCCGGGCGCGCGAAAGCCGCCCGGAGCCGTCGCCGGCCGCGGCGCCGCCGGGCCGTCCAGCCCCGGGGCGGAAGTGGGGAACGGCGCGGGTGGTCGCGGCTGGTCGAAAGGGGAGGGCACCGGCGAGGAACGCAGCGGCGCCAGGGGGATGGTCCCGGGCGGGGGCCCGTGACCGGTCGCCGTCGGGACCCGGCCAGAGCCGCTGCCGGGCGCGGCGGGGCGCAGCACGGGAACGCCCAGCGTCGCAGCCCGCACCCCGCCGCCCCCTGGCGGGCGGGGCTCGATCAGCCCCGAGATCAGCTTGCCGTTCTCGGGCAGGAACTCGGTGCGGGCCACCGGCCGGGGCGCCGGTCCGGACTCCGGCGCGAGCGGAGGCTTGCCGGGCAGGACCGCCGTGCGCTCGCGCCCCATGGCCAGGGTGTGCGCCACCGCGTCCGACAGCAGGACGGCCCGCTCGGGGACAGCCCGCGCACCGCCGCCCTCCGCTGAGTCTGGTTCGTCGAGCGTGCGCGCGGTCGCTCCGCCGGGCACCAACCACTCGTAGGTGCGATCGGGACCCTCGCCGTCGGAAGGTGGCGCTTCTCCAGCTCGGCCCGCTGGTTGGTCCGCCGGGTCGTCATCTCCCTGCCTTGGCTTCATGTGCCGTGCCCCAAAGGGTCCCAACCGATTGGCCGCGCCGTTGGGGAATCAGAGAGGTCGCGGTCTCGCCCCGACGGTATATACGCGTCCGCAAGAAACGTACCGCCCTTCCGCGATCACGTCTAGCGAATTCCAGGGTTTGGCGCGCTGCTCAGCCCCCGAACAGCGACGGGACGGTCCGCGCGCGGCGGGCGGGCCCGTCGATCAGGTGTCTGGCCAGACGCCTTGCACGGCGAGGCCGGCGTCGACCAGGACCTGGTCGGCGCGGCGCAGGCGGCGGCTGATCTCTCGCGCGATGTTCAGCACCAGCAGCGTGTAGACCTCGAGATCGGTCTGGTAAAGGTTGGCGATCTGCTGCTGGTCGATCACGCACAGAGTCGCGCCGCCGATGGCGCGCGCGGTCGCCGACCGGGGCTGGATGTCGATCAGTGACATCTCGCCGACACAGTCGCCGCGCTGGAGCACCGCCAGGCAAAACTCGGCGCCGTTGCGAGCGCGCTTGCAGATCTCCAGCTCGCCGTCGCGCACGATGAACATGCTGCGCGCCGGCTCGCCCTCGGCGAACACCAGCCCGGCCGCGGGCACACGGATCTCGCGCGCGAGATCGACCACGCGCCGGAGCACCAGATCGGGCAGCCCGCCGAAGATCGGGATCTGCGCGAGAAAGTCGGCATCGGCGGCCTCGCCTTCACGACCTGCACCCTCCTCCGTCCGATCGGTCCCGGGCATGCGTTGAATGTACTCCCAAGCGGAGGCGGCCGCACAGCGGCACGGGAGGGCAGCCCTGAATGACGGGACAGCGCGCCTGACGGCGCGATCGGGAAGGAATCGCCGACGCTGACGCCGACGCCGACGGACAGGATCCGGATTCCCCTTCGGCGTCGGCGCCGGCGTCGGCGTCGGCGCTCCCTCCGTCCGTCCCCGCGCGGCTAACTCGCCGCGCGCGCGCTGGCTTGCGCCAGCTGCGCGCGGATCCGCGACAACATCAGCTTGGCGTTCCGGTCGGCGCTGGCCAGGGCTTCCTCCAGGAAACGCACACCGTCGTCGGCGCGCCCGGCGCGCAGGGCCGACAGCGCCTTCCACTCCATGATCTCGACGATGTCCATCGGTTGCATGGTCTGGCGCCGGCCTTTTTCAACCAGGGTGTCGAAGTCGGCGTCGGGGGCGCCACGCAGCGCGGTGCTGACCATCTCGAGCATGATGCGCTCTTCCGACGTCAGCAGGCTATCGCTCTTGCCGGCCGCCTCGGCCTCGGTCTGCCCCTGGATGATCCGTGTCGCCAGCTCGCGCGCGGACTCGACGTCGCCCTGGTACCACTTGAGGCGCGCCAGCAGGAGCTGGGCGTTGAACACCCGGCTCACTCCCTCGCCATAGGTCTGCACGCTGAGCTCGATGCTCCGCTGCGCCAGTGGCTCCGCCTCCTCGGGGCGGCCGATGAGCAGGTAGATCTCGCCCAGATCCCTGACAGTGAGGCACTCCACGATCGCCAAACCGTGCTCGCGCGCGATCTGGATGGTGCGTTTGTAGTCGCTCAGCACGCGGTCGACGTTGTTGATGACGAACGAGAGCGAGCAGCGGTTCACCAGCGCCGCGGCCAGGCTGATCATGTCGCCGTGCTCCTCGGTGACCGTGATGCAGCGGGCGAAAGCTCGCTCCGACTCCTCGTAGGAGCCGATGATCGCCAGGCACCAGGCCAGCATGGACAGGCCCTGCGCGTAGCTCTCGTAGCCCTTGGCGTCCAGCTTTTCCGCCAGGTCGACGGCGCTCTGGAAGAGCGCGACCGCGTCGCGGGTCTTCTCCTGCCGCACCAGCGAGCGCCCGCGCCCCATCAGCAGGCGCGCCTCCAGCTCGGGCGGTGTCGCAAGGGTGGCGGCCAGCGCCGCCGCCTCGTCGACCGCTGCCGCCGAGCGCGGCACGTCGAACATCCAGTCGACCACGATGCCGATGTCGAGCAGGATGTCGATCTGCGCGCGCCGCGCGTCGGTCTTGCGCGCGCGCGCGAGCGCCAGGTCGAGGTCCTTGAGCGCGCCCTCGTGCCGGCCCAGGCGAAAGCGCATGAGGCCGCGTCCCTGGGAGGCCGCGATGTGACCCGCGTCGTCGCCGTCGGGCAGGTTCTCGCTTGCGTTGCGGAACAACAGCTCGGCGTCGAGGTAGGCGTGGCGCGCCAGCGCGCGGTTGGCCAGGTCGAGGTAGAGCCGGCCGGCCTCCTCGCGGTGGCCGCTGCGCTCGGCGTGGAACGCCATCCGGGGCAAGCGCTGGTGGTCGGGCAGGTGATCCTGGCGCCGGTAGTACTCGTAAGCGGCGCGGTGGATCGCGTCGCGTTCGGCGGGCGGTACCGCCTGATACACGGTGTCGCGCAGCAGTGAGTGCCGAAAGCCGAGGCGGCCGGCGCGGTGGCGCACCAGGATGCCACTCTCGGTCAGCCGGCGCAGCCCGATGCTGGCGTCGAGCTGGAATTCGGGCGACACACCGCCGCGGTCGAGCTCCTCTTGAACCCCTTCCAGCTCCTCGGCGCTGAGCTCGACGCCCAGGATGGCCGCCAGCCGCGCGTGCGCCAGCAGATCGGGTGGCAGTGACGCGGTCTCGCGGCTCGATAGCCACTGCACCAGGGGCAGGTCGGGCAGTCGTTCCAGCTCGTCGGTCGCGAGGTACCAGGTGCTGCCGCGCTCGGCCTTGCGCACCAGCCCGTCGCGCTTGAGCCCGCGCACCAGCTCGACCAGCAGCATGGGCACGCACTGCGTGCGGTCGGTCAGCTTGTCCAGCGCGCTCGCGGGGACGTTCTCGGCGGGCGACAACAGACGCCGCGCCAGCTCGGCCGCCGCCGCCGGTTCCAGCGCCGGCAGGGTCAGCTCTTGCCGGCGCGCCGCGCGGCTCGCCCAGGCGGTGCGACCACGGCCGAAGCTGGGGCGGCCGATCACGCACACCCAGATGGGGCAGCCAGCCTCCTTCAGCGTCGCGTACTCGATGGCGTCGAGCGCGGTCTCGCCGGCGAACTGCGCGTCGTCGATCACCAGCGCCAGCGGGCGCGCCCGCGAGGAGCGCCGCATCGATTCGCCGACGGCGCGCGCCGCCGCCGAACGCAGGGCGCCGGGCGCGGCCGCCAGCTCGCGGATCTCGGGGTGGTCGGGCTGGGCCCAGCCCATGGTCACCGCCACGCCGGCCCACACCTCGCGCGCGACCTCGGGCCCCAGGCGCGCCGCCAGCTTGGCGCGCGCGAAGTCGCCGGGCGCCTCCTCCGGCAAGTCGAGCAGGCGCATGAGGAGCTCGCGCGTGGTCTGCTCGGGCACTCCCCCGAGCGGCTCCTTGGTGCGCATGAACACCGTCTCCATGCGCGCCGTCGACTCCACGATCTGGGCCAGCGTCTGCGCGAGGTGGGTCTTGCCGAAGCCGACCTCGCCGATCAGCGTGGTGATGGTCGGCCCGGCATGGTCGGCGACCGCGCGCGCCGTGACCAGGAGCTCGCGCAGCAGCTCGTCGCGTCCGATCAGGGGCGCGACGTTGACCCGGGTCGTGGTGTGCTCGGACAGCTGGTTGACCCTGCGCACCAGCGAGAGGCCGCCGCGGCCCGGGACCGGATCGACCGGCAGCTCGGGCAGCACCTCGGCGGCGGCCGCCGACAACAGCACGCCCCCCGGATCGGCGGCTTGCGGGTACGAGTCCTTCTTGGCGAACAGCACGCTCTGGTAGCGGCGCGACCCGTCGGGACGGGCCTGGATCGACACGGTAGCCAGGTCGACCAGCGCGCGCGCGCAGATGCCACGCGCCACCAGCAGGGTGGCCGCGTTGGACGCCGACCGCGTCGGGTTGTCGCCCAGCTCGTGGCCAAAGGCGAGGACGATCTGCGTACCCGCGGTGTGCGCGAGGTGCGCGCCCATGCTGGTCATCACCTCGCGCACGGCGCCCACGCCGCCCTTGCATTCGCAGAAGACCAGCGCGACCGCCTGGCGCTGACGTACGGGGCCGGCCGGCTTGCCGGGCACCGAAGCCGCGTCGCCGGTGCGCACCTTGCCGCTCTCTTCGGCCGGCCGCCACATCGGCGTCTGCTGGTCGGGCGCGGCGCTGGTGAAGGCCGCGCGCAACGCCGCCGCCAGCTCGGAGGCGTTCGCGTAACGCCGGTCGGGATCCTTCGCGAGGCAGCGCATCACCACGTCCTCGACCGGGGCCGATATGGTGGTGACGCGGCGGCCGAGCGCGGTGGGGCGGCGGCTGCGATGGCTTTGCTTGACCTCGGCGGCGTTGCCCCAGAACGGCGGCGCGCCCGACAGCAGCTCGTAGAGGATGCTGCCCAGCGCGTAGACGTCGCTGCGCGCGTCGATCTCGGGCCGCCCCTCGCACTGCTCGGGCGACATGTATTCGGGCGTGCCCGCGGGCGCCTCTTCCTCGATGGTGTCGGCCTGCGCAACGCCCGCGACGCGCACCAGACCGAAGTCGAAAAGACGGGTGCCGAGGTCGCCGCACACGAAGATGTTCTCGGGCTTGAGATCGCAGTGGACCAGTCCCTGGCGGTGCGCCGCCTCGATGGGCGCCAAGATCTGCAGCGCGAGCCTTTGCAGATCCGCGATGTGCATCGGCCCGTCGGCGGCGGCCATCTTCTGGGACAGCGTCGGGGCCGCGATCAACTCCATGGCGACGAACGACGCGCCGTCCGCGAGCGTGCCGCTCTCGTAGACCGCGGGCACGGCCGGCGGTCCCAGCGTTGACAGCGCCGCGATCTCGCGCTGGAGGCTAAGGCCGGCGATCGCGTTGTCGGGGCGCGCGATCTTGAGGGCGACCTGGCGATGATCGGACAGGCGTTCGGCGTTGAACACCGCGCCGAAACCGCCCTGACCCAGCAGGCCACCGAGCTTGTAACCGGCGACCTCCGGCGCGGCCATCGGCGGCGCCGGCATTTCGTCGCTGGGCGTGCGGGCAGACGTCTCCCCATGCGTCGGACAGCGGGGATCGCTGTCGCGTAGCCGCCTCCCACAGTCGGGACAACGAATCATTCTCGGGGCCTCGCCACGTTCATCGGCTCCCTTCGGCCCGCGCTTGATACGCGAGCGGGACCCGGCCACCCGCCGGCAAGGGAATGTCGCGGGCGGCTAACAGGTGGCGTTATGCAACTCACTGTCTGTCAATGAATAGGCGGTTTTGCACCATATATCAATATAAAATAAGTAGGTATCCTTACTATAAAAACGTCGATGGCGTGACCTGTAGTCAGTCCCCTCCGCTCACAGGTAGCCACTTGGACCAGTCCTGGCCCTGGCCAGGTGAAACGGGAAGCTCGGACGAAATGTCGTCAGCTCTCAGTCTTCAGTCATCAGCAGACGTGGGGGCTGCGCTCAACTCGGCATCCGAGCCGCGGCCTGACCCAGGCCCTCTTACCTGTCGACTGAAGACTGAAAGCTGATGACACCTCGCCCAGCTATGCCCTTTGACCGAGCTAGCGCGCACGGAATCCCCAGAATCGGGCGGTTAGAGGTTAGAAGCTAGCCGATCTCGGCTCGAGTCCAGGATTCGCTGGCCTGACGGGTGTCCAACGTGCCGCTGGAGCGAGAGCGGCGCCGGATATCCATGACCACCAGGTGCAGCCACAGCAGGCAGCTCAGCATCAACGCTGCCATCACCCAGAAGCAGCTCTCGGGCCGGCCGCTGGCCGATTCCAGATAGCCGAAACCGATGGGCAGGAAGAAGCCGCCGAGGGCGCCCAGTGTGCCGACCAGCCCGCCCGCCGCGCCGACATCGTCGGGGAAGTACTCGGGGATGTACTTGTAGACAGACGCCTTGCCGAGGCCCATGCCGATACCCAGCACCTCGACGAGCGCGAAGAACAGCGTCGGGCCGACATGGAAGCCGAGCGCGCCGTCGGGCGCGGCCAGCACCATCGACGCCAGCAGCATCGCGACGAAGACCGCGTAGGTGACCGGACGAGCGCCATATCGGTCCGACAGCCAGCCGCCGACCGGGCGCAGCAGGCTGGCCGGGAAGATGAAGAACGCGGTCAAGAGCGCGCCCTTGGCCAGCGTCAGGTGATAGACGTTCTTGTAGTAGCTCGGCAGCCACAGGCTGAACGCGACGTAGGCGCCGAAGACCGCGACGTAGTACAGGCCGAAACGCCAGATGCGGACCTGGCGCAGCGGCGCCAGCATCGCGGACAGCGGGCGACCCATGCCCGGCTTGCGATCGTGCGCCGGCGCGAACAGCGCCAGCACGACGGCCATGGCCACCAGCAGCGCGGTGTACAGCACCGGCACGATGCGCCAGCCGCCGGGGAGGACGCCGCCCAGCAATCCAGCCGCCGGTACCGCCGTGATCAGCGCCGGCCCGATCAGCTTGGTCACGGAAGCGCCCACGTTGCCCGCGCCGAAGGTGCCGAGCGCGAATCCCTGCCGCTGGCGGCCGGCCCACGCAGCGTTCCAGGCGATGCCGACGGAGAACGAGTTGCCGGCGATGCCGAAGAAAAAGGCACACGCCAGCAGCCCGTGAAATGTCGTGGTGCGGGAAACCAGAAAGCAGGGAATGGCCGAGATCAGCAGCAGCAAGATGAACAGCCGTCGCCCTCCGACTCGGTCGGTCCAGATGCCGAAGGGCAAACGCCAGATCGATCCGCTGAGCACGGCGATCGCGGTCAGCCAGGAGAACTGGATCTTGTTGAGATGCAGCTCTTCCTTGATCGGGACGCCCAGCACACCAAACATCAACCAGACCGCGAACAGCAGCGTGAAGGCCACCGTCGACAAGACCAGGACCCGGGTGGCCAGAACGTCGCGCGCCGGCCCGGTCTCGGCGGCGGACGCGGGTTCCGGTAGCGACGCATCCGCAGGATCAGTCTTCATGACACCATCATGCCCAGAGGATTGTTTCCGTTCCTTCAAGGTGCGGTTAACTTTCTATCGTGACGGCGTTGCGCGCGGTTTTGCGGGTGAGCTGGCCCGCGAGCATGGCAAAGTACCGGGCGTGGCGAGCTCGTCGGTCGGTCAACCCTGCGGTAACTGCTACGGCGAAGGACAGGTGCCCACCGACGCCGGGCCGGTTGCCTGCCCCGATTGTGGCGGCGCCGGCGTGCTGCCGACCAACAACGTGCTGGTCGAGTGGCGCGCGGGCGCGGTGGAACGGGCGCACAGCGCTGGCGAGGATCAGATCGCGCAGGACGTCCGCTGGCTGGTGTTCGAGCTGCGCCGATCGCGCCTGGCATTGACCAAGATGCTGGCGCTGGCCGAGGAGATGGGCGAGGACCCGGCCGCCCAGCAGCTGCGCTTCATCGCCAATGAAGCGCTGGGTCTGTATCCGATCTCGGACGTGACCCCGTCGCGCCAGAAGCCACCCAAGACTTGACGAGGATCTGACGAAGACCTGACCGGGGCCACCGCTGTTTGTCGCCACTTTGAAAGTGGTTCGCGCGCGGGACGGAAACGTTACGCGCCCGGGGTTTGCCAGATCGCCAGCCGGTCGCCCGACCTCAGCCGTGGCGGCCAGCGGGCGGCGTCAGCGCGGGTCCGACAGCCGACGCAGATCGGCGCGAAAGACCTTCTCGCAGTAGAAGCGCAGCTCCGCGATGCTGGCGTGGATGTCGGGCAGCGCGCGGTGAATGGAGACCTGCTTGTCGTAGGTGATGTCCGGCGCCCAGGCCTGGACCAGCACCTTGATGGTCGACACGTCGACCTGCCGGTAGTGCAGGTACTGCTCCAGGCGAGGCATGTGGCGGGCCAGGAAGCGCCAGTCGTGATGCACGCTGTTGCCGCACAGGAACGCCTCGCCGGGCAAGCAGTGCTCGACGACCAGCGCCAGCGCGGCCCGCTCGGCCTCGCGCATGGTGGTGGCCGAGGCCAGGCACTCCTCGATCAGACGATTGCGGGTGTGCATCTGTTGCACGACCTTGCTCATCTTCTCCATCGATTGCTCGGCCTGACCGATCACCCGGTGCGCCTCGCCCAGCGGGCGCAGGTCGGGCCCGGTGACCACGACGGCGATCTCCAGGATTCGATCGACGTCGGGGTTGAGGCCGGTCATCTCGAGATCGATCCAGACGAAACGAATCTCGTCCGCGCCAGCGCCCTCGTCGGGGCTGGCATTGCTGGCGGTCGAACGGGGAGCGCTCATGGTCGGAGGAGGGGATCCGTTGGCCAGAAGGTGGGCAGAGGGTACCCCATGCTCGACGCGCCGTGGGTATCCTTTCTTCAACCGGAGGTGACGTCTGGCGCCGTCTTGATCGCCATGAAAATGACAATGAGAATCAATTAATTGGCCCAGGTCTGCGGGCGCAATGCCAGTCGGATAGGGGAAAAACGCCATGACGCCATGGACGCCAGGGTCCGGATTTTCAAGAGATCCGTCTTGGCGTCTTGGCGTCTTGGCGTCTTGGCGTTTGACCAAAACGGGGCGTTGCCCGGATTTCCGGTCACGGACTCGCGCGGAATCAAAAAGGATCGCCGCGACGCTCATGCCTGCGCGTCCCGTGACGTCCTTTCCCCGGCCGTTTCGCCCCGCTTCCGGGTATCCTCCGGACATGCCGAGAGCGGTGCGATACCGCATCCTCCGCAAGATCGCCCACGGGGGCATGGCGGAGATTTTCCTGGCGATGCAGACCGGCGCCGAGGGATTCCAGAAGCCGGTCGTCCTGAAGCGGATCTTGCCCGCCTTCGCCGCCGATCCGCACTTCGTGCGCATGCTGGTCGACGAGGCCCACATCGCCTCGACCCTGAACCACAGTCACCTGGTCCAGATCCTCGACCTGGGCAAGTCGAGCGGTCAGTTCTTCCTGGTGCTGGAGTTCGTCGACGGCTGGAGCCTGGAGCAGGTGCGACGCCGTGCGCAGAAGGCCCGCCTCAAGTTCCCCCTGCCGCTGGCGCTGTACGTCGTGTCATCGCTGTGCCGCGCCCTCAGCTACGTCCACCGGCGGTCCCGCGACGGTAAACCGCTGGGCATCGTGCACCGCGACGTCAGCCCGCAGAACGTCCTGCTGGGACGCGAGGGTGAGGTCAAGCTGGCCGACTTCGGCATCGCCAAGGCGGTCGGGCGGCGCGAGAAGTCGGCCACCGGGATCATCAAGGGAAAGTTCGCGTACATGTCGCCCGAGCAGTCGATCGGCACCTCGCTCGACGCGCGCTCCGACCTGTTCTCGGTGGGCACGCTGCTTTACATCCTCACCACCGGAAAGAAGCCGTTCGACGCGCCCACCGACCTCGAGGTGCTGATGCAGGTGCGACGTGCGCGATTCGAGAAGCCGACGGCGTTCCTCAAGGAGTTCAACCCCGAGGTCGAGCGCTTCATCGGGCGCGCGCTGCGCGCCGATCGCGCGCGGCGCTGGCAAAACGCCGAGCAGATGGCCGATCGTCTGGATGGGATCCTGGTCAAGCTGGGCCAGCCGAGCGGGCCCGCCGCGCTCAGACGCTGGCTCGAGATGCTGAGCGCGCGTGACGGCATCAAGCCGCCCGGCGATCTGCCCGATATCGAGAACGAGATCAGCGTCGGCACCATCGAGCTCGAGACCGGTGACCTCGAGGGCCACGATTCGGGCTCGGGCGAGGTCGCGGAGCCGGCGGCGCCGCGCGCGGGCCGGCGCAGGGAATCTTCGTCGCCGGCGGTCGCGGCGGCGGCCGCGGAGCCGGCGCCGACGTCGATCTCGGGCACCAACTACGTTTCGCTGTCGGTCGTGCCCGCCGAGGAGCCCGAGACGGTGGCCCCGGCTGCCAGCCTGGCCGCGGCGCCGTCGCCGCTCACCGCGCCGTCGCCCGCCGTCGCGCCGCTGCCCATCACGGTGCTGACGCCTGCGTATATCCCCGACGAGGCGCGCCCGCCCGATCCGACGGTGCGCCGCCCGCCGTTGTTCGTGCTGGGGGAGCCGATGTTCCCGCTACCGCGCGCCGATGAGGAATCCGAGCCCGAGGAGCCGGATGATCCCGACGACTACCCCACGACGGACCAGGACCAGTTGCTGGTTGCTCCCGACCCGACGGGGCAGACCCCACCGCCCGAGCCGGCCGCCACGGCGACCGTGACCACACCACCGCTGGAACCGGTGGCCAGCGAGACGGCAGCGCCTCCGCCGCTCGCGCAGGGGACCCCGGCCCCGTCGCTGGGCGCCCCGACCACCCGGTATCCGATCGTCTTCCCTCCCATCCGCAGTGTCACCAGACCCTCGACCCTGCCGCGCCCGTCGCTTTCCTCGACCTCGACCTCGACCTCGTCCTTGTCATCGTCATCGTCATCGTCATCGTCGTCGGCCTCGTGGCCGTCGTGGTTGCCGAAGCGGCCTCCGCCGCCCCCGCGGACGCCGACGCCGATGCCGAAACCATCGCCGACACCGTCGCCGGTGGCCGAGGTCCTGGCCCGAACGGAGACCCCACTGCCCGCTCGGGTCCCGGAGGAGTCACCGGTGTCCGAGCCGCCCGGGCTGGAGACGGTCCGTGATCCGGTGCCCGACGACTTGCAGGCAGCCGGCGTCGAGGCGCCGGCCCCGCGACTGCGCCGCTGGCCGCGACTGCGCCGCTGGCGCCGCCGCGCGCTGATTGCGCTGGCTTCGTTCACCCTGTTCCTCGCAGCCCTGGGCACGGGGGCTTACTACGCGCGCGCCTACGTGTTTCCCGCCTGGCCGCCCTGGGCCTACGCGCGGATGATCCGCCCGGTCGAGGGCTGGCTACGGAGTCTGCCGGCGCGCCTGCACCTGGTCGGGCCGGCACAGCAGCGGGACCAGCGCTGGTAACAGGGCTCCGGCGCGCGCGGCGATCCGCACCGCCGCGTCGCCGTCGGCGCGCGTCGGACCGAGGTTGACGATCGCGACCGGCACACCGCGCTCACGCGCCCGGCGCACGAAGCGGTACCCCGACCAGACCGCGAGCGACGAGCCGACGACCAGCAGCGCCTCCGCCTGATCAAAAAGCGCCCAGGCCGCGTTCAAGGTCGCTTCGGGCACGTTGCCGCCGAAGAAGACCACGTCGGGCTTGAGCGCGCCGACGCACGCCACACAGCCCACGACCTGCAGCTCTTCGACCAGCGCCTCGGGCAGCTCGGCATCGCCATCGGGCCGGACCTCGCCGGCGGCGCGCGCCAGCCAGCCCGGGTTGGCCGCCAGCAGCCGGCGGTGCACACCGGCGCGGCTCTCGAGCCCGCCGCAGGCCAGGCAGCGCACGTCCTCGAGCGCGCCGTGCAGCTCGACGACCCAGCGGCTGCCGGCGGCGGCGTGCAGGCGGTCGACGTTCTGGGTGATCACGCCGGCCAGCGCGCCGTCTTGCTCCAGCGCCGCCAGCGCGTCGTGCGCGGCGTTTGGCTGGGCGCCGTGAAAGCGCGCCCAGCCCACGGTGGCGCGCGCCCAGTAACGCCGCCGCACCTCGGCCCGGCGCAGAAAAGCGTCGTGCTGGATCGGCGTCCGGGTCGGGCTGCGCCCCGCGCCGCGATAGTCCGGGATCCCCGACTCGGTGCTGCACCCCGCCCCGGTGAGCGCGACCAACCGCCGCCCGCGCAGCAGCGAAGCGAGCGCGTCGAGGTCGCCGTCGGCTGTGGGGACGGTGGTGTTCACGTTGCCAGTTTACATGGTGACGGCTGGACGACTGGCGCAGAGGGCACCAAGACAGGGCCGGGCGGGGGCGATTTTCAATGCCGTTCGCTTAAGGGCCCTCGGGCCTCGGGCCTCGGGCTTCGGGCCTCGGGTAAGTCGAGATGTGAAGTTACGAGTGCCTGCAGAGCCCTGATCACACGGCTGTAGCCGGCTTGCAGTCGCCAGACTCATCGGCGTGGCGTCGCAAGAGTTTCCCCCGGGCAGTCCAGGTCCGACGCCCCCGAAGTCCGAAGTCCGAAGTCCGAAGTCCCGAAGTCTGAGGCCTGAGGCCCGAGGCCCGAGGCCCGAGGCCCGAGGCCCGAGGCCCGAGGCCCGAGGCCCGAGGCCCGAGGGAGGATCGCGTAACCGAACTGCAATGCGGGGTGGGGTGGGGGCGAGCCTTGTCAGGCGCGCGGCGCGCTCACCCCTTCTGCGCGGGCCGCGTGGTCGCCCACTTTTCCAGCCGCTCCGGGCTCCAGGTGTTGGCAATGCGCTCGGGGTCGACCCAGGCGCGCTCGGCGTTGAGCGCGGCGAAGCGGACGCGGTCGAGCTCCTCGGCGCGGTGGGCGTCGCTGGTCAATACGAAGGTGACGTCGTACGGGCGCGCGCGGCGCAGCGACTCGACCGACATATCCAGGCGGGGCAGGGCGCCGTTGACCTCCAGCGCGGTGCCCGTCTCTTCGGCGGCGGCGGCGATGGCGGCGATGTCCAGCTCGATGGGCGGGCGGCCGCCGATCATGCGCGCCGAGAGGTGGCCGATCAGGCGCACCGCCGGGTCGCGCATCGCGGTCACCACCCGCCTGGTCTGGGCCGCGCGGTCGAGCTCGAAGTGGTCGTGCACCGATGCGACGCACCAGTCGAAGCCGCGCCGGAAGTCCAGGTCGTAGTCGAGCTGGCCTTCGGGACCGATGTTCAGCTCCACGCCGTGCAAAAGGCGCATCGAGTCGCCCAGCTCGGCCTGCAGCGCGCGGAAGCGCGCGCGTTGCTCCAGCATCACGTCCCGCGTGACCCCCGACAGGGTGCCCTCGGCGTGGTCGGTGATGGCCAGCACCCGGTAGCCGCGCGCCCGCGCGGCGGCCACCACCTCCTCCAGCGACGAACGCCCGTCGCCCGACACGGTGGTGTGCACGTGGAAGTCGCCGATGACGCCCGGGATCGGCCGCGGCAGCGCGCCGCTCTCCGCCGCCTCGATCTCGCCGGCGTCCTCGCGCAGCACGGGCGGGATGAAAGGCAGCCCGAGCGCGGCGTAGATCTGCTCCTCGGTCTCGCTGGCGACGACCCGGCCGCCCTCGATCTCCGACAGCGCGTACTCGTTCAGGGTCCAGCCGCGCGTCAATGCGCGCTGGCGCAGCTTGATGTTGTGGCCCTTCGACCCGGTGAAGTAGAGCAGCGCCGCGCCCAGCTGATGGGCGGCCACGACCCGCAGATCGATCTGGGTTCCGCGGCGCGTGACCACGCTGGTCTTGGCGGCGCCGCGCGCCAGCACCCGGTCGGTGAGGGTCATCGCGCACAGCGCCTCCATCACCGGCTCGGGCTCGGCCGCCACCACCATGATGTCGACGTCGCCGATGGTCTCGGAGAAACGGCGCAGCGACCCGCAGGTCGACGCGTGGGTCACGCCGGGCAGCTCGCGCAGGCGCGCGACGATGCGCTCGGCCAGCGGGAGCGCCACCGAGATCGGGGTGCGCCCGATCGCGCCCTGCTCCTCCAGCCGCGCCAGCGCTTGCGCCAGCTTGTCCTCGGACTTTGGCCCGAACCCTTTGAGCGCGCTCAACTTGTGCTCGCCCAGCACCCGGCGCAGGTCGTCGATCGACAACACGCCGAGCTCGCTGCGCAGCCGCTGCAACGCCTTGGGTCCCAGGCCCTGGATGCGCAGCAGGGCCACCACGCTGGCCGGGTGCTTGGCGCGCAGCCCTTCGAGCTTGGCTACCTTGCCGGTCTCGAGCAGCTCGCGGATCTTCTCGGCGGTGCTCTTGCCGATGCCGTCGATCTGCACCAGCTCCTTGACCGTGAGCCGCCCCAGGTCGCTGGCCTGCGCGGCGATCGCCTGCGCCGCGCTCTCGTAGGCGCGCACCCGGAACGACTGCGGATCGCCTTCCTCGAGCATGGTCAGCTCGGCCAGCTCGCGCAGCATGTCGAGGACGTCTTGTTTGGTGTCGGCCATGTCGATGAGGGATGTTGTAGCCTTCCCGACGTGAGCAAGGAAGAGGATGTCGAGGTCCTCGCGATCGAGGGCCGCGAGGTCCGGGTCACCCACCCCGGCAAGCTCTATTTTTCCAGCGCGCTGCGCCTCAGCAAGCTCGACCTGGTGCGCTACTACCTGGCCGTGGCCGGCGGCGCGCTGGCTGGCATCCGCGACCGCCCGATCGTGCTCAAGCGCTTCGTCAACGGCGCCGAGGGCGAGGCCTTTTACCAGAAGCGCGCGCCCGACAAGCGCCCCGATTGGTTGCGCACGGTCACGCTGTCGTTCCCCTCGGGCCGCACCGCCGAGGAGGTGGTGGTCGACGACGCCGCCGGCCTGGCCTGGATCGTCAACCTCGGCTGCATCGAGCTACACCCTCATGCCGTGCGCGCCGGCGACCTCGACCACCCCGACGAGCTGCGCGTCGATCTCGACCCGGGCCCGGGCGTGGCCTGGCCCGACGTGCGCCGGGTCGCGCTCGAGGTGAAGGCGCTGCTCGAGGAGCTGGGCTTGCGGGGGTTCGCCAAGACCAGCGGCTCGCGCGGCATGCACGTCAACGCGCGCATCGCGCCGCGCTGGACCTTCACCGAGGTGAGGCGCGCCGCGCTCGCCCTGTCACGCGAGGTCGAGCGGCGCGCGCCTTCGCTGGCGACCTCGAAGTGGTGGAAGGAGGAGCGCCACGGCGTCTTCCTCGACTACAACCAGAACGCCAAGGATCGCACGACCGCGTCGGCCTACTCGGTGCGCCCGCTGCCCGACGCGCGTGTCTCCGCGCCCCTGGCCTGGGACGAGGTGGCGGCCTGCGAGCCCGGCGATTTCACGGTGGCCACCATGCCGGCGCGCTTCGCGCAGCGTGGCGATCCACACGCCGAGATGGACGCGGCATCCGGCGCCCTCGACGGGCTGCTCGAGTTGGCGGCGCGCGACGAGGCAGCCGGCCTGGGCGACGCCCCCTGGCCGCCGCACTTCCGCAAGATGGAGGGTGAAGCGCCGCGCGTCGCCCCCTCGCGTGCGCGCCGGCCTCCGGCGGCCGCCAGGAATGATTCGGGCAGCCCGCTGGCGGGCGACGGCGTCCCCGCGGCGCCCGGCCGACGGGTGAGCCGCATGCCGCTCATCACCATCGCCAACTCGCCCGACAAGGACGCGGCGCTGGCCGGCCTCGAGCGCTGGAAGGTTCGCCACGCGGAGGCAGCGGGGCACCTGGCCGTCGACGACGTGCTGGTCGATTCGATGCGCGGCCGCTCGTCGACCTGGACCCGCATCCGGGTCAACCTGCGCCATGTGCCGGCCGCGCTGCGCCCGCCGCAAGAAACCCCGGACCCCGACGACGACCCGACGCGCGAGTGGCGCCGTCTGATGAGCGAGTTCAAGGGTCCGCGTCCGCCGCGCCGCCGGTCCTGAACGCAATCGTTCACAGGGCAGGAACAGAGGAGCCGAGATCTCCAGGGTCGGGATCCTGGATCCTGAATCCCCTCTGTTCCTCCTTGTTCATCTACCGGGCCACCGTACCTCAAATGCTGTTTGGTTAAACGCCAAGACGCCAGGACGCCAAGACGGATCTCTTGAAGATCCGGACCATGGCGTCCATGGCGTCATGGCGTTTTCCTTATCCGACTGGCATTGCCCTTACGCCGCCGGCCGCTCGTTGATTGGGGCTTCGCTCTCTCCGTCGTGGGGCGGGGGGCTTGGGGGAGGTGGGGTATTGCGCCCGCGGGTCGGCGCCCTTACGCCGCCGGGCGGGGGGTGAACTCTCGATGACTGCTTTTGGTGTCTCCGAGATCTTCCCCTCCGTGACCCTGAACGCCGGCGGCACGGGGGCGCTTCTATTCGGGCTGGCATCCTGATATCTAAATGGAACCCTCAGAGGGTTCCAAACCTCCCGCGATGGGCTCGGTCGAGCAAGCTCGACCTCGCCCACACGACC
>DASRQZ010000051.1:0-32501 GCA_035696125.1 Polyangia bacterium | reverse complement strand
GCTCGATTCGGCCGAAGAACCTGATGTTGTCGATGGTGACGTCGACCGTGTACTGCGCGGTCGAGGCGCCGCTCCAGGGAAAGACGAAGAAGATACCGGTGATCGCCGCCGGGTCGAGCGGCCCGACTGGCGTTCCCCCGGTGA
The DNA here is from genome assembly GCA_035696125.1 of Polyangia bacterium. Taxonomy (GTDB): domain Bacteria; phylum Myxococcota_A; class Polyangia; order Fen-1088; family Fen-1088; genus DASRQZ01. Next base: position 32,357 of record DASRQZ010000051.1, on the reverse strand, counting down.
ACGAAGCCCAGGGCAAGGTGACCGTCATCGTGGTCGCGGGGAGCAAGACCTCGCGGCTCGGCGAGGAACAGTGTGCCGAGCAAGTTCCCCAGGTCGGCATCGCCGAAAAGGCCGTGGCCAGCTCGTCAGCGGGCTGGCTGATGCCCATGGTGACGCGCGCGGGGGAGATACCGCCGTCGTCACCGCCGTTGCCGGTAAACGTCCCGGAGACGTCCATCTGGATACCGGTGAACGCGGCGACGTTCGATTTGCAGCTGAGGTAGAGACCGAACCCGGAGTAGTCCGTGACGGTGCCGATGATGTGCCAGTTTCCGGCGGTGAAATTCGAGGTGATGGCGCGTGGGTACTGGTAGGTGCCGCCGGCGAACGACGTCCCGAAGACACCGAACATGGCCTGGTTCGAGCTCGCCTTGAAGTTGCTGAAATCGAGAATCAGCGCATCAACGGCGGTAGTCGGCGCGCACGAAGGCAAGGCCGCTCCCGCGTCGGATCCCGCGCCGCCGCCCTGGCCCGCGCCGCCGGTGCCGATCCTGCCGCCGGTGGCGCCGGTGCTGCCTCCGGTCCCGCCCGCGGAGGCGCTGCTTGCGCAGCCGGTCACCAGGCATGCCAGCGAGGCGAAGAGAAAGACAAAGGCTAAGAGTGAAGAGCCGACCACCGTGGCAGCGCGCCTCGACAACATGTTCGACACCAGCTATGCGTGAAGAAAAGAATGAGACGACCAAGATAGAGACGACCAAATAGAGACGTCGAGGATACGACGTCGCCCGAGATTTCGGGCGCCTTCGGTGCTTCTACAGCGCAGCCTGCGACGATAGCGACGGAATCAGGAATAAATGAGCTGATCAATCATCGCGTTGCTACTGCGCATTCTCCGTCATTGATCGATCGCCGCGGCCGTGGCCCCGCGTTCAGATGACTTCGCTGAGCGCGAGCTCGACGCGCACCGTATCTTTGAGCTTGATCGCGCCAAGCAGCGCCCTGTAGGGCGCGATGCCCCAGCGACTGGGTTGCATCTCGAAGCGCGCCCGGTAGAGATCACCCTCGCGCCGCACCGAGAAGGACAGTGGCGCGCTGCGCCCGCACAGCTCGAGCTCGCCGCCCACCTGGAATCCGTCCGGGCTCGCGATCGCGCGGCCCGAGAAACGCGCGCTGGGATGGCGGGCGCTGTGCAGCAGGTCGTCGTGCATGGCCTGCTCGATCTCGCGCCGTTTGCCGGCGTCGTGGAGGTCGGCGCGCACCAGGCCGTCCTCGACCGGTCCCATCACCCGGAGCGCCGACAACGGGAAGCTGGCGGTGATCGTTTCTCCGTCGAGCGCGATGTCGAACTGCTCGAAGCGCAGCGCCAGATCATGGGCCGCCCGCGCCAGGATGCCGTCCTTGAAGGTGAAGACCGCGACGTTTCCCTGGGCGTGGCGCACCTGGTGTCCCTCAGTTGGCGCCCTCGATGTAGGCGACCAGCAGCTCGGCGGCGCGGTCCTGGGTGCGCCGCGCCTCGCTCGGGTTGCTGAGATCGTTCATCAGAAACGAGAACACCAGCGGAATGTCGCCGGGCGATCCGGCGAAACCCGACAGGCAGCTGGTGCCCGCCAGCGTACCGGTCTTGGCGCGCACGTAGCGCTCGGCCAGCGTGCTGGCCATGCGGTGGGCGATGGTCCCGTCGGTGCCGGCAACCGCCAGCGAGGCCAGGAACTCGGCCGAGATGCGGAAGTCCCGTTGCGCGGCGCGCAGCACGGCGACGATCTGCTCGGCCGAGAAGCGATTCGAGTCATACATCCCGGCGCCGCTGGTCATCTGGTAGCCGCCGCGCCGCAAACCGGCGTTGGCCAGATAGCGGCTGACCGCATCGATGCCCTTGTCCCAGGTGCCCGGCTTGCCGACGATCTCGGCGCCCAGCGTGCGGATGACCTGCTCGGCGGCGAAGTTGCTGGAGCGCTTGTTGAGGTCGTGGACCACGACCCCCAGCGGCGGTGACTCGTGCGTCGACAGCACGCGCACGCCCTGCGCCGGCGTCGGCCCGGCGCGCACGCCCTTGGCGACCGAGATCCCGCGCCGCTCGAGAATCTGCTTCAGGGTCCAGCCGAGGTAGAGCGGCGGCTCGATCACCCGGCGCAGGTAGGTGCGCGGCTCGGACCCCAGGCGGACGCGCCCCGCGACGACCACGCGCGTGCGCCCGTTGCTGTCGGACACCGTCTCGACGGTGGGCGCGGCCGGGCCATCGCCGGCGGTGATCACCCGACCGCCCACCGTGAAGTAAGGGGAAGCTGGCTCGATCACCACGCGCGCGGGCGCGCCCGCCGCCGTCGCGGGGACGATCGTGACCGCCACGGCGTTGCCGTTGAGCGACGCCGCCGATGACGGCGCGCGCGACGCATAGGATTCACTCTTCTGGTCGTAGCCGGGGCCCAGGTGGGCGCCGGCGCCGTCGAAGAAGCTGTCGTCGACGACGATGGCGCCGCGTACCTTGTGCAGGCCGACCGCGGCCAGGTCGGCGGCAATGCCGCTCAGGTCCTCGGTGGTCAGCGCGGGATCGCCGCCGCCGCGCAGGTACAGATCGCCGGCCACTTCGCCCCCGCCGCGCAGCGGGGGCCCTTGCGCGGCGCCGGCCACGGCGGTGGTGGTCTTCCAGCGATACTCGGGTCCGAGCAGCGACAGCGCCGCCGCCGAGGTCACGATCTTGACGTTGGAGGCGGTGTTGAGCAGGGTCTTGTCACCGCGCGCGTAGATCGGACGACCGGTATCGGACTCGACCACCAGCACCGAGACCTTGGACTTGGCCAGCCAGGCGGCCCCGAACAGCTCGTCCAGGCGCGCGCGCAACCAGTCGCGCCGCGCCGTGGGGTCCTTGGGCGGCCGTGCCAGCTCTGCCGCCGACATGGGCCGGCCCGGCCCGCCCGGGGCCGGCCGGGGTGGCGGTCCGCTGGAGTCAGGATCCGTCGCCGGCGCGCCGCCGGGGTAGGGGTTTGGCAGAAGGCGGGGTGGGTTGTCACCGCGTGCACCGCGCGGCCCCAGCAGGACCGAGGCGGCCGCCAGGCCGAGCGCCCAGCCGAACGCCATCCGAAGAAGGCGCGCGCCGGGCTTTCCAGCCGGGGGCAGGGGGAGACGGTCGGCGCGGCGCAATGCCCGACGAAAGTAACACCCTCGGCCGGGCGCGACTACTTCCACGTCGGGGGTGTCCACGGCGCGCCGTGACGGAAAGAGGCCGTCGACACTGACGCCGACGCCGACGGGTCCCCCCTCGGTCGACTAGCGCCTCAGCCTCTTCTTGCATTCTCGGACGTTACGAACCTCGGTTTCGTCGTCGCCTGGCCAGGGGGGCATCTCGGCCCATGCCGAGATTGTGTCCTCCTCGCTGGGTCACAAACCGGCCCCTCGCGAAGCTCGGAATCGGCGCAGCGTGGTGCACGCTTCATCCCGAGCGCCGACCTTTCGCGCTCCTCGACCCTGTGATCACGCGCCGTCCGATGGTAACTGCCAAACCGCCTCCGGAGCGCCCGCATCTCCAGTCTCGTGCGCGCCGCCGGTATGCGGGTGGCGCTCGGTCGGTCGGCGCGGGACGGTTCGCCAGAAAGCGCGCGGCCCCTGATATGCAGATCGAGAACTCCCACAGAATTGGTTAATTAATTCCGCGGACAAGATCAATTTGCCCTTGGAGGCGGCGGAGACATTCAGAGTTGTTGATAGTGCAGCTGCAGGTGTGAAAGTGCTCGGAAGGGCGGCTGCGGTCGTGGGTGTGGCAGCCGACTTGTACTCAGATATGATTCGGTAAGCAGTGGTAAGGTGCCGGTTTCCGGTGTCCTTGGCTTAGGTTCGTTGGCAGTGGTACGGTGCTCGGTGGAGGTACTGGCTTAGCTGTTGGCGTCGGCGGGGCATTGGGCTCGTTCTTTGTTGAGGATCCAACGTGGCAAGCAACGGCGCCGGATTCCAGTGAACCGCCAGTGTTCCCGGGCACACTTTTCAGGGCTATCTCTCGGGATGGGGATTTCCATCCTGGTCGTGATCTAGGTAACCGCGTCGTGGCCGGAAAATCGGGATGAACGGACAATGAAACTGCGCGTTGCTCTTGTTCATGACCATATGTGTTTGGCACTGTGCGACCTCTTGTGCCAGTTGCGACCGAGTACAGCCGAGTCAGCTCCGGGTAGAGCGGTCACCCTCATGGGCATGGCCAATATCGGGTATCTTGTGAGCTTGAGTCTAGTTGTGTTTCCGAAAGGCAGCGCGATATTCAAGGTCTGGTGGCCGATCGCTGGCGTCGGTGCATTGTTGTACATACTGTGGGGAGATAGGCGCCTCCAGCTGAAGATGGCCGCCCGCAGAGTAACTAATTCCGGCGATTCGGGCCACGCCGAGGATCCGCCCGGTCCTTGGCGTTCGATTGCCGCTGCCTACGTAATTGTCGCTTTCGTTTTGCCTTTCGTGATTGGGTACGCGAGGTGGGCTTTCGTCACCGTACAATCAAAGGAGGCATCACTCCCAGCTCAATCAGTGGCGAGCGACGTTCCTCGAAACGTTAAAGGGCCGCGGCGCACCGTACCGAATTCGCCGCACGCGGGTTGAATTGTGCGGACGCAGTCCCCACGTCAAAAGCACCCGACCGTGGGGCCGCGGATCTATTCCCCTCCCGCTCCACGGCCAGCCGAGACCGCCGCGCCGCCACCTGTCGTACCGGCTCAGCCACCCGCCCCGGCGGCGCCGCCTGCACCACAGCAGCGAGACGACGACGATCCCTGGATGCATCGCCGGGGACACCCCCCGCGCATGCTCGATCCGCGCTCCGATGGCCGGCCGTTCGATCGCGGGGCCAGCGGGGCTACCGCCGGTTAGCATTTGAAATCCGGTCCGGGCCGTCGGCGTCGACGTTCTTCCCGAGTGATCGCTCGCGCTCACCCCGCCGCCGGCTTAGGCTTCTCTCATGGACCTCTTCACCCACTCGGCGGCCAAGGACCGGCGCGGCCAGCCGCTGGCCGAGCGCATGCGGCCGCGCGACCTGGCCGAGTTCGTCGGGCAAGAGCACATCCTGGGCCCGGGCAAGCTCCTGCGGCGCGCGCTCGATGCCAGGGAGCTGCCGTCGTTGATCCTGTGGGGACCGCCCGGCACGGGCAAGACCACGCTGGCGCGGCTGCTGGCGGCCGAGGCCAGCGCGCGCTTCGTCGCGCTGTCGGCGGTCATGGCCGGCGTCAAGGATCTGCGCGAGGCGGTCGCCGAGGCGGCGCAGCACCGCGACCAGCGCAACGAGCGCACCGTGCTGTTTGTCGACGAGATCCACCGCTTCAACAAGGCGCAGCAGGACGCGCTTTTGCCCCACGTCGAGGCGGGCACCGTCGTGCTGGTGGGCGCCACCACCGAGAACCCTTCGTTCGAGGTCAACGCGGCGCTGCTGTCACGCGCCAAGGTGGTTGTGCTGCGGGCGCTCAGCGAGCCTGATCTGCGCGTGGTGGTCGATCGCGCGCTCGCCGACCAGGAGCGCGGCCTGGGCAGGCAGGCCCTTCAGGTCTCCGATTCGGTGCGCGACCTCGTCGCGCGCGAGGCGCGCGGCGACGCGCGGCGCGCGCTGGCCACGCTGGAGGCGGCCGCCGCGGTCGCCGTGGCCGACGAGGCGGGTGGCAAGACCATCACCCCCGCGACCGTCGAGGAGGCGCTGCAGAAGCGCACGCTGCTGTACGACAAGGCCGGCGACGAGCACTACGGCGTGGTGAGCGCGTTCATCAAGAGCCTGCGCGGCACCGATCCCGACGCCGCCGTGTACTGGATGACCCGCATGCTGGAGGCCGGCGAGGATCCGATGTTCGTGCTGCGGCGGATGGTGATCTTCGCGTCCGAGGATATCGGCAACGCCGACCCGCAGGCGCTGGTCATCGCCATCGCGGCCATGAACGCGTTCCGCTTCGTGGGCATGCCCGAAGGTTTCCTGCCGATGACCCAGGCCGTGCTGTACCTGGCGACCGCGCCCAAGTCGAACAGCGCGCTCACCACCTACGCGGCCGCCAAGGGCGACGTCGACGCGCACGGCGCGCTGCCGGTGCCGCCGCACCTGCGCAACGCCAGCACGCCGTTGCAGAAGTCGCTGGGCTGGAGCGCCGGCTACCAGTACCCACACGACTTCGAGGGTCACTACGTGCGCGAGGAGTACCTGCCCGAGCCGTTGCGCGGGCGGCGTTACTACCAACCCTCGGACTCCGGCGCGGAGAAGGCGGTTGGCGAGCGGTTGCACGCCCTGCGTGACGCCGAAGCCAAGGCAGGCACCAAGGAGTGATCCCGTAGGTCCCCTCAGCGCGCGGGCCGGCGCGCGCGCCGTCGCGCCAGCAGCACCGCCAGGAGCAGCGACGCGAGACCCGCCGCCGGGCCGTCGTGCCGGGCCAGGCCGGCGCGGCAGCCACACCCCGCGCCCGGGGGGCTGACCGCACCCGCGTCGGCGCGCGCGTCGGTCATGGTCGCGCCGTCGCGGGCACCGCCGTCCACGGGCTGCGGCGACGGGTCGGCCGTGCACACCGATTCGTCCCAGGTGCCGAAGTTGGCCTTCAACACGCAGTCGGACTGGCAGATGCTCCTGGCGCAGGCCGAGATGGCCTGGATCTGGTCATAGCTCATCAATGGTTGCCAGCTGGTGCCTTCGTCGTCGGACACGCCCAGGGCGTAGCCATCGATGCCCATCTCGTTGTCGGTGGCGACATAGGCGCGCCCGGCGCGCTGGGCCAGACCGCGCACCGTGGGAGAAGGCAGCTCTTGAAAGCTGACGCCGCCGTTGGTCGAGCGATAGATGACGTTGGTCACCACTTTGATGCCGCCGACCAGCAGCGTGCCGCTTGGCATGCGGACGAACGAGGTCAACACGCCATCCGGGACTGACAACGGGTTGGGGGTGACAAAGCTGGCCCCGCCGTCGAGCGACACCGCGATCGCGTCCATCGGGTTCGCCCCCGTGGTCGTCACGCGCAGGAAGATCTTGCCGGCGTTGCTCGGATCGATCGCGATGATGCGCAGGCTCGCGTTGCCGAATCTGGCGGACAGATCGCGGATGGTCCAGCTGGCGCCGCCGTCCTGGGTCACCGCCAGCTTGGGGATGAGGGTCTGGACGCCGCGCATGGTCAGATAGGCGGTGTTGCCGTCGGAGCGCGCGATCTCCACGCCGTTGATGGTGTCACCGACGGCCGCGGTATAGCGGACCGTGCCGAAAGTGGCGCCGCCGTCAGTCGACTCGAGGATGCTGTAGGCCTGGTTGGTGCCGGCGTCGGGCAGGTCCGGTCCGCGCGCCGCCCAGACGCGATCGGGGTTTCCGGGGTCGGGGAAGTAGTCGAAAAGGGGCTTGCCTGTCACCATCCCCTGCGCGCTGGCCCAGGTGCAGGACCGATCGTCGCTGTACAGGAATGATTTGTCGGTGAGGGCAAACAGGCGGTCGCGCGGAACCGCGCCGAGCTGGTACTGCCCGATCGTCATTCCGAAGTTGCCAAGGTGCTCGCAGGTGTAGGTCCAGGTTTGTCCGGCGTCCTCTGACAGCACGATGCCGAAGGTGGCCGCCAGGATGATCTCGTCGGGCCGGTCGGGCGGCAGCAGCAGCCCGAGCGAGTTCGGGAACGCCTCGTTGGCCCGCGCCCGCCGCGGCGCGACCCCCAGCGCCGGCACGACGAACGCAACGCAAAATCCAGCGACCCGGAACAGCGTGGGGGCGTGTTTCATCAGGCCCGCCAATACTGTCGCACCCGCAGCCCGCCGTCCATCGGCAAGCAGCGATGATCAGGACCTGGCGTCTTTGGCGTCCTGCCGTTTAACCCATCCGGCCTACGCCGCTTCTCTACGCAGCTCGTCGCCGAAGAGCAGCTGCATCAAGCTGGCGGCTTCGGCCTTGACGCCGTTGATGAGCGGCGCCAGCTCGTGCGCGAACTCGGCGGCGCTCTGGAACCGCAGCGCCGGGTCGATGGCCAGCGCGCGCGCGAAGATCTCGGGCGCGGGGCGGGGCAGCTGGTAGATCGCCTCCCAGTCCTTGGGCGTCGGGCCGGTGGCCGCCTTGTACAGCACGTCGAGATCGTTGTCGCCCTCGTACAGCAGGCGTCCGGTCAGGCAATAGAACATCACCAGCGCCAGCGAGAAGAGGTCGCTGCGCGCGTCGACGTCCTGGCCGCGCGCCTGCTCGGGCGACATGAAGCTGGTGTTGCCCTTGACCATGCCGACCTGGGTCTGGGTCGACCGGCCGCGCGCCTTGACGATGCCGAAGTCGAACAGCTTCACCTCGCCCTCGAGCGAGACCATGATGTTCCCCGCCGACACGTCGCGATGGACAATGCCGATCGGGTTGCCTTCGCGGTCGCGCTTGCTGTGCGCGTACTCCAGCGCCAGCAAGGTCTCGTGCGCCATGTAGTACGCGTAGCGCGGCTCCATCGATCGCTTGGTGAACTCGTAGTAGCGCTGGACGATGCGCACCAGGTCGCGCCCGACGATGTACTCCTGGGTCATGAAGTACTCGCCGTTGACGACGCCGAAGTCGAACACCGGCACGATGTTGGAGTGCACCAGGCCGGCCTGCATGCGCGCTTCGTCGATGAACTGGCTGATGGCTTCCTTATCCTTGGCCAGCTCGCAGCGCAGCCGCTTGAGCACGAACACGCGGGTGAAGCCCTCGACGCCCGAGGCGACCGCCGTGTAGATGTCGGCCATGCCGCCCTGGCCCAGATGGTCGAGCAGCTTGTAGCGGCCGAACAGCTTGACCTGTCCCCTGGACGACGCCACCAGCTCGCCGGCCGCGCTGGCGGCGGCCGGGCTGGGCGAGGAGACGTTGAGCGGGTTGCCGTCGAGCTTCTTGTGCGTCTGCGACGGCGTTCCGAAACGCAGGGTCGTGTCCTTGAGCACCTCGGCCGTGGGCGCGTTCGAGTTGCGGCGGCTGAGCGTGAGCACCAGGCCGATGGCCAGCAAGATCGGCGCGATCGCCCATGGGATCAGCGACCGGTTCTGCGAGGCCAGGCCCTCGATGGTGACCGCGTGCAGCGTCCAGACGCGCACGCCGCCGCCCAGCACGACCACGGCGGCCACCCAGTGGCCGTTGGGGTCGACCGCGAAGCCGCTGGCCTCGCGCCCGACCAGACCCTGGATCGCCAGCCGCTGGTCGTTGGTGCCGGCGATGGCGATCGATCCGCCGATCTCGGACAGCATGACCGCCTGACCCGTGCGGTCGGCCAGCGCCTGCACGGTGGCGATCTCGAGCTCGTTGCCCAGCACCAGCACCGGGGCCAGCTGGTCCATCACCGGCACGCGCACCGCGACCAGCAACACCGGCACGCCCTTGACGACGGCGACACCGGACGCGACCTGGTCCTTGCGCGCGGCCGCGACCAGCTCGCGATCCGCGGTGCCCAGGTCCAGCTTGCCCTGCGAGGCCATGAGCTGCTCGCCGACGATCAAGCGCGCCGCCTTCCACTCCTCGCGCACCGGCCTCCACCACTCTTCGGTCTCGAAGAGATCGATCAACGTGTGTCCGTCTACCCGGGTGGTGAGCGCCGCGTGCAACGGCTGGATCGCCGCCGCCGCCGTCGCCCTGGACTCCAGCGCCCGCCGCTGCGCCTTCCAGGCCGTCTCGACGCTGCGCCGCGCGAGTTCGGCGGACAGGCGCGCCTGCGGGCTCCTGGCGGCATCGCCCGGCGAGGCGCCGACGACGAATCCGGTCGCGCCGGCCCCGCACGCGGCCACGATCAGCAACGTGCCCGCGACCCGTCTCACCTTGCTCGACATACTGATCTCCTGGTCGGCACGTTGGCTTACTTATATGAGCCGTAAGGAAGCCCCATCTTGTTGGCGTGGGCCTGCGCCTCTTCGTACTCCAGGTTGAACGAGACCTGCGCGCCCGAGGGGGCCACGTCGATCTTCTGCGCCACCAGCTTGGTGCCGGGGCTCCAGGCCACCAGCTTGCGCGCGCCGACCGGCACGTTTTCGATGTGGAAAGAGCCGTCCGTCTTGACCTTGGTGTAAAGGTTGTTGGGGACGACCATGATATTGGCGTTCATCTTCTGGTGAACATTGCAGAAGATCTCGACGAGGCCCGGCGAGGTCATGATGACCGAGCGCGGCTTGTCGCCCGCGCGGTAGCTGCCAAGGTCGAACGAGTTCCTGGGCGAGTTGGAGAACACGTTGTGGAAGACCGTGTCGAGGTTGGGGAACACCACCTGCGTCCCGGCCTGCACGATGGCGAGGCGCGGTGAGAACTGCTTGTTCTCCTGCTTGATCTCCAGCGTCCGGTTGCGCGCCGGCGCGCCGCGCACGTTCTCGACGAAGATGTAGATGTCGCTGAGATCGCCGCCCGAGATCGACACCTTGCCGTCGATCGCCGCCAGCTTGCGCTGCGGGATGGCGGGCGTGGCCGCGGCGCCGGCGCTCCTGCCGGATCCGGTCGGGCCGACGGCGGCGGTCTCGGGGACCGCGGGCGTCGCCGGCGTGGGCAGGGCGGCCGCCGACGCGCCCGCGGGGTTGCCGAGCAGCTTCAACAGCATGTCATAGCGTTGCTGGTCGCTCTGCATGAGCTGGATGATCAGCTGGCGCTGCTCGTTGACCTGCGCCTCGAGGCGCGCGAACTCGGCGCCGGTAGGTGGTGGACGCGAGTTGGCGTCCTGCGCCGCGTTCGCCAGCGGCGTCGCGGCCAGCTGTGTCATGGCGATCCCCAACGCAAGTCCACGAACGACGTACTTGACCTCAGTCATGAGTTTGCCTTTCTGGTTCCCGTGCTGGTTGGTCAGCTAGTTGATGAGCAGCAGCGACGTCGTGAAAATGTCGTTCTTGATCTCGGGGATGCCCCCGTATTCGCCGTTGCGCAGGTACTCGGCCTTGAAGACCAGGCGCTCCGAGAAGACGACGCGCCCGCCGAGCACGCCGCGCCACGACTTGGTCAGGTAGGCGCGGTTGGCGCCCCTGTCGGACGACGAATCGCCCAGCCAGACGAACGCGTCGCGCAGCTCGGCGCGCCCGAGCACGCCGAAAATCGGCGTCGCCATCCAGTCGAGCTCGGCGTAACCGCCCTTGTGCAGCTCGAGCCCGTAGGCGTCGTCGGCGGGGTTGCCGGGCGCGGCGCCCCTCAGCACCTGCGCCTTGAAGTCCAGGCTCTGGTAGTGAGCGCTGAAGTCGACGCCCGCGAACCACATCTTGCCGCGGCTGTCCCTGGCCAGGTCCTGCGATCCGTACGAGCCCGACAGGCCGAGCTCGAGGTCGACCGGGATCGGCGGGTGGACCGAGATGCGGCCGCTGGCGGTCTTGCCCGCGTTGGTGTCCAGCTCGTCGTAGAAGTGAAATTGCTCGACGGTGTTCGAGCCGTTGGTGATCGCGCCCGCCACCACCAGCAGGTCGTCGGGGCCGAACTTGCTGCGCACCTTGAGGCCCAGCGCCGGACCGGTGGTGTAGCGCGCCAGTAGCGTCGGCGTGATGCCGAAGCGCTGGCTGGACTTGCGCTCGCGGTACTCGATGCCGATCAGGGAATCGGTCTTGCCGAAGAAGACCGACGTGCGCTGCGACCGGGTCGGCATCCATTCGATCTGCGCGATGTCGATGTCCATGAAGTCGCCGAGGCTGAAGTTGGACCCGCTGCGCGGCATGAAGTTCACGCTCGCGGTCGCGAGAGCGCTGCCGCCCAGGCCCGAGTTCAAGGTCAGGTTGATCTCGTTGGCGATGAAGCCGGGCGCGCCGCCCGAATGGATGCTGTCAAAGCGCGGCGGCGCGCCGGTCGCGCCGCCCAGGTCGGCGACCTCGCCGCGCGAGTTGACCGCCGTGGCCATGATGTCACCCAGGAACACCCAGCCGTACTTGCCCGCGTACTCCGGGAACAAGGCGTTGCCCTGATCGCGGGTGATGCCGGCGCCGTCGCCTTGCGGCACGAAGAAGCCGCCGTCGATGTAGCCGTTCACCGAGACGCGCGGCTTCTGGCCCGCGATGATCGAACGCGTTTGCTCGAGGCGGACCTCGAGATCGCGGATGCGGGTGTAGGGGTCCAGCGTCTCCTCGGCCGCCCCATCCTCGATCGACGCCGCTTCGAGCTGCAGCGAGGGGCCTTCGGCCGCCGCCGCCGCGCCCTGCGATGGTTGGGCCGCCGGGTCATTCTCCGCCACCATGGCGGCCGCCGGCGCGTCGGGCGCCGCGCTCTTGCCGTGGGTCGATCCGCCCATCGCGGCCCCGGACAGCAGGGCCCCCACGCCGACTGTCATCACCGCTGTCTTCGCTGACCGTCTCATTTGGCCTCCCCGAAAACTGTGAATCCAATTACATAACTTTTTAAAGATATGAAACTGGGGACCTGCGGTCATTGGCTATCGGAATCAAGGACCACTTACTAAAGCCCACAGGGGCAGGAGCTTCGGCGCTCGCCCCCGGGGACGGGTGGCCGGCAAACGGCAAATACCAGTCACGCAAGCGAAAGGCCTCCGGCTTCGAGCCTCGGACCTCCAGCGAGAGTCCTCCAGAGGTCTGAGCCCGAGGCCCTTACCTCCAATGCAGTTCGGTTAAGGGGTCCTCCGTCGGGCCTCAGGCCTCAGGCCTCCGGCCTCAGGCGTCAGACTTCGGACTTCGGACTTCGGGGGCGTCGGACCTGGACTCCGGGGAAACTCTTGCGACGCCACGGCCGATGCGATGGCGGGCGACTGCAAGCCGGCTACAGCCGTGTGATCAGGGCTCTGCAGGCACTCGTAACTTCTCTCAACTTACCCGAGGCCCGAAGCCCGAGGCCCGAGGCCCTTAACCCGAACGGCATTGCCGTTAACTGACTGCCTACGGCCAGAGTCGGCGCAGCGCGCTCAGGTCCAGGTGCGCGGCCCAGCGCTTGGCGGCCCTGGCCATGATCACGGCCTTGTCGCGGCGCCGGATGGTGGGGCGCTGGGTGAAGACGTCGAAGTCGGCGTCCTCGATCTTGTCGAGGATCGCGGCGCCGATCAGCCAGATCAGGGTCAGCTCCAGGCGCAGGTCGGTGCCCAGGCGGTCCAGCAGGGGGCGCCCGCGCTCGTAAAGGGCGCGCGTGCGCGCGACCTCGAAGCGCAGCAGGTCACGCAGGCGCGGGCTCGGGCGCAGCGCCTTGACGTCGGCCTCGGTGACGCCGAAGAAGTGCAGGTCCTCGGCCGGGATGTAGATGTGGCCGCGGGCGGCGTCGGCGGCCACGTCCTGCCAGAAGTTGGTGAGCTGCAGCGCCGTCGACAGCTCGTCGGCAAAGCGGAACAGCTCCGGCTGCCGATAGCCGAACAGCGTCAGCAGCAGTCGGCCCACCGGGTCGGCGGACTTGGCCGTGTAGGCGCGCAGCGACTGGAAGGTGGAGTAGCGCCGAACGTCCAGGTCCATGCGGAAGGCGGTCAGCATGTCGTCGAGCGGCGGGATCGGCAGATCGCGGCGCTCGATCGTGTCGGCCAGCGCGACGAAGACCGGGTGGGTCGACTCGCCGTGCGAACAGCGATCCAGCTCGTGCTCCCAGCGGTCCAGCGCCTCGACCCGGCGCCCCTCGTACTGCGGCTCGTCGGCGAAGTCGTCGGCGCTGCGCGCGAAGGCGTAGAGCGCGATCAAGTGCGGGCGGATCTCGGCCGGCACCAGCCGCGACGCCACCGGGAAGCTCTCGTGGTGGGCGCGCGCGAACTCCTCGCAGTACTGGTAGGCGCGCTCGACGCTCCACGGGCCGGGCGGCGGATCCAGCCAGGGAATCGGCTGGCCGGCGGCGGGCACCAGGCGCGGGGCGCTGCGCGCTTCCTCGCCAGGATTGGCGAACCCGTCGGCGGCCTTTGCCGCGTCGTCGTCGTCCGCCGCGCGCTCCCCGCCGTCGGCGCGCCCCCCTCGCAAGAGCTGTCTAATCATCGCGACCCGCTCTTTTTAGCATCGATCAGCGCACGTCGGTGGGCGGCGCCGTGATTTTTTCGCGCTGGCGGTGCGCCAGCGCCACCGAACGCTTGTGCAGCGCCATGTGGCCGCGCTGGATCCCGTCGGTGGCCAGCGCGCGCAGGGCGGCCAGGTTCGACGCCAGACCGACCGAGCCCACGATCATCCCCAACGTCGTGGCCGAGGTCACGCCCATGAGCCGCTGCGCCAGGCGCGCGCCGGCGTGCGCTTGCAGCGTGCCGCCCACCGTGCCGACCGCCATCGGCATCTCCAGCCGGCCCACCAGGTCCACCGAGCCCGGATCCAGGTTGGCCCCGCTGGCGCCCACCGGCGCCGCGCACGACCAGACGGCCAGCGGCCGGTAGCGGCCGCTGGCCGCGGCGAAGGCGTGCGCGCCGGCCTCGACCCCGCGCCAATCATTGCCGGTCGCGATCACCACCGCGTCGACACCGTTCATGATGCCCTTGTTATGAGTCGCGGCGCGGTAGCAATCGTCCTCGGCGAAGCGCGAGGCGGCGACGATGCCGTCGCGCACGGCCGCGCCGTCCAGCTCGGGCGTCGCCAGCGCGCGCACCGGCACGCGCGCCGTCACCCGCACGCAGCGGCGGTCGGCCAGGTTGGTGAGGATGCGCAGGCCGGATCGCCCACCCGCCAGGCTGGCCAGCCGATCGGCCAGCGACTCGGCGACCGTGTTGACCATGTTCGCGCCCATCGCGTCGCGACAGTCGATGTGCACGTGCACGATCACCCGTCCCGGATCCGTGCCGGCGCGCACCTCGATGCCGCGCGGGCCGCCGCCGCGCTCGGCCAGGCGCGGCACCGCCAAATGCGCGTGGCGCAGCAGCTCGGGCGCCTCGCGCTCGATGCGCGCCTTGGCCGCCTCGGGGTCGGAGATCCCGACCAGCTCGACTTGCGCGGTCATGATCGGTTCATCGGACTCGGCGTGAAAGCCGCCGCCCTCGCGCACCATGCGCGCCGCGTTCGACGCCGCGGCGATGACCGACGGTTCCTCGACCGCCATCGGCACCAGGTAGTCGTAGCCGTTGACCCGGAAGTTGAGCCCGATGCCGAGCGGCAACGCATAGACCCCGACGACGTTCTCGACCACTTCGTCGGCGGCGTGGGTATCGAGCCCGCCGCGTTCCAGCGTCGCCAGGTCGTCGCCGTCCAGCGTGGCGCGCGCGTGCAGCTCCTGGCGGCGGGCCTCGATTGACAGGCGATAAAAACCGGGGATTCGGGAGCCCAGCTCGGATGGATCAGACATGGTGTTCTTCCACTCTCGGGTTGCCGGCGGTCCGGCGATGAAGTCCGTTGTCGTCGATGGTCAGGTCCAGGACGTCGAGGGCCAGGGTCGCGTCGCCGGTGGGCGGCGGCTCGCGCAGGCGCGCGGCGAACACGCCGGCGGCGGCGGCATCGGTGAACAGCGCCACCCCCACGTCTCCGCCGCCCGCGCCCGATGGCTTGGCCGCGCCGCCCAGCTCGGCGGCCAGCGCGCCGGCGCGCGCGAAGGCGGGCGTGACGATGGCGACCGCGGCCGCTTCGCCCAGCGCCGCCAGCGCGTCGGCCGCGGCGCGCGTCGCCGCGACGGTGTCGCGCGGGCGCGCGGCCGCCAGCGACTCGACGAAGCGATCAGCCGCCGCGCGGATCGGCGCCAGCAACGCGGCGTACGCGGCCGGCGATGCCTCGGCGAACGCCCGCACGCCGCGGATCTGCTGCGTGGTGGCCGCCGCCGCGCGCGACGAAAAGATCACCAGCGCAAGGCCCGGTAACCGCCCGGACAGGCGCCGCACCACGGGGGCGCCGGCGCTGGGGCGGCTGAACTGCAGCACGCCGCCGTAGATCGAGACCGCGACGTCGGCGCCCGAGCCCAGCCCGCCTTGCCAGGCGCGGTGCGACGACTCGGCGAGCGAGAAGGCCAGATCGCGGTGCTCGGCGACTGGCCGCCCCGACATCTCGAGAACGGCGCCCACGGCGCACGCGGCGGTCGCGGCGCTCGACCCCAGGCCCAGCTTGCGCCCGTCGCCGCCGTCCCCGAAGGCGTCCTTGTATTTGTAGAAGAACGCGCCGGTGTCGATCGATACCGACCCCGACGGCAGGGCCGCCGCCTGGTCGCCCAGCGCCGCCAGCGTGGTCCGCACCGCCTCGGCGACCAGCGGCGATCCCGGCGTGAGCGCCGGGATGAACTCGCCGACCGCGCGCCGGTCGACCGCGGCCAGCACGGCGGTGCCGCCGTCGAGCACGCCGTATTCGCCGGCCAGGAACACCTTGCCGGGCGCGACGACCACCGGGTTGCCGCGCAGCGTGGTCGTCACCGCGCGCCTCCCGGTCTGGACAGATCGGTCTCTTCGATGACCCGCGCGCCCGGCCCGGGCGACGCGACGATCGTGCGCAGCACGCCGGGCGTCGCCGCCAGCGCGGCCGCGACCGCCGACACGTCGGCGGGCGCGCACAGCACCTTGACGTGAGGGCCGGCGTCGATCGTGAAGTAGGCGGCCGTGCCGGCGACGCGCAGCGCGCGCGTGGTCTGGATCGCGGCCAGCGTGGTCGGGTTCCAGTACAGGATGGCAGGGTCGGCCGCCATCGCCGTCGCGTGCATGCGCAGCGCGCTGCGCTCGGCCACCACGCCCAGGCGATCGAGGTCGCGCGCCGCGATCGCCGCGCGCGCCTCGACGAGGTCGCCGGGCACGCCCGCGACCCAGGCCGGGTAGAACGGCGAGGTGCGCGCCGTGCTCTCCATGGCCGTCGTCGAGCCGGCCGCCTTCGGGCCGGCGGCGGTGACCGCGACCACCAGACGCAGGTCCCAGGCGGCGGCTCCGTCCGCGGCGCCGGCGAGCGGCGCCGCCACGGCGTCTCGCCCGTCGGCGCGCGTGCCGGCCGCCATCTCGACGAAACCGCCGAAGATCGAGCGCGCCGCCGAGCCCGACCCCAGACGCGCCAGCTCCGACAGCTCGCCGGGCGCCAGCGCCAGCCCCGCGGCCCGCGACGCCGCCAGCGCCAGCGCCGCGAACCCCGACGCCGACGACGCCAGGCCGGCCGCCGTGGGCACGCTGTTCTCGCTGACCACGTCGGCGCGCCGATCGATGCCGGCGCGCGCGCGCACCCGGTCGAGGAAGGCGCCAACGCGTGCCCGGACCTGGTCGGCGGCCGGCGCGCCATTCAGGGTGACCTGATCTTCGGCGCCGTCACCGGAGAACCGCACGGTGGTGCGCGTGCCCAGCTCGGCCAGCGTCAACGACAGGCTGCCGGTAGCGGGCAGGTTGAGCGCGGCGTCGCGCTTGCCCCAGTACTTCACCAGCGCGATGTTGCTGCCCGCGATCGCGGTACACGACCGCGACGGTCCGCCCGCGCCGATCACGGTGATCCCCTGTCGCGGGCGTGCTCCGCGTCGTGGCCGCCGCCCATGGCCGGAATCGAGTCGGGGTTACCGATGGTGGTGACGAAGCCGTCGAATCCGTCGCGCCGCCAGCGCGCGATCACGTCGGGTTCGTGCGCGGGCGCGAGCGCGATGACCGCGCCGCCGCCGCCCGCGCCGGTCAGCTTGGCCCCGATCGCGCCCGCGGCGCGCGCGCCGTGCACCAGCGCTTCGATCTCGGGCGAGGACACCCGGAGCGCGCACAGCAGGCCGTGCGCGACGTCGAACAAGCGGCCGAGACCGTCGACGTCGCCGATGGCCAGCGCGCGTTCCCCGGCGTCGGCCAGGTCGCCGAACAGCGCCAGCATCTTGCCGACCGTCGGCACCCGCTCGCGCAGGCGCGTGACCGCGGCTACCTGCGCGCTGGTGTCGCGTGGCCGCCCGGTCAGCCCGATGCAGATCCGCATGGCCTGCGCGACCGCGATCGGACGCCAGCCCAGGCCGCGCTGGAACCGGCCCACGCCGCCGCCCAGCGCGGCCGCCGCGTCGATGCCCGATGGCGTGCCGTGGAACACCGCCTCGGCGTCGTCGACCGCCCGGCGCAGGCGGGGCAGGTCATCGTCGGGTCTGGGGAGGCCGTCCTGGTCGCCGGCGCGCCCCGGCTCGAGACGTTGGGCGCTGGCCGCAACCGCCGCGCGTGCGATCGCCACCGCCATCGCCGCCGAGCTGCCCAGTCCGGCGCGCGAGGGAATGGCCGCCTCGGCGCGGAAGTCCAGGTCATCGGCGCGCAGGCGCGTCAGGATGGCGGCCAGCGCGCGTCCTACCGGCGACCCATCGCCCGCCTTGGCGGTCAGCGACCAGCCGGGCACGCTGAGGCGTCCCGATCCGGTCACCGCCTCTACCCGCACGCCCACCGCCAGCCCGGCGGCCAGCGCGGGATGGCCGTGCACCACCCCGTGCTCGCCGATGAGGATGACCTTGGCGTGGCCGAAGCCCTGGCCGCGGATCATGCCGGCCTCTGCGCCAGCCAGGCCGCCAGCTCGCCGGTGATGACCCGCGGCGCCGCGGCCAGATCGCGCGCGCGGCGCACGCCCGCCAGCAGCGTGGCGGCACGTATGCCGTCGATGACCTGCTCCAGATAAGCGACCGCGCCGTCACGGCCGCGCTGGCGGTAGGCACGCAGCGCCGGTTGCGCGACGCCCGCGACGCGCGCGCCCAGCGCCAGGGCGCGGGCGGCGTCGAGGCCGTTGCGGATCCCGCCCGAGGCGACCAGCTCGATTCCGCGCGCGGGTAGCCCGTCGGCGGCCAGCCAGCCGACCGCGGCGGCCGTGGGGATGCCCCAGTCCCACAGGTCGCGCCCGAGATCGCGGGTCGCGCCGGCGGCGCGGTGCGATTCGACCGCGGTCCAGGACGTTCCCCCACCGCCCGACACGTCGAGCGCGCGGACGCCGGCGGCGATCAGGCGCGCGGCGACCGCCGGCGAGATCCCGCACCCGGTCTCCTTGACCAGCACCGGCCGACCCAGCTCGCCGGCGACGCGGCGGATGGTGTCGAGCGCGCCGCGGAAGTCGCGGTCGCCGCCAGGTTGCGCCAGCTCTTGCGCCGGGTTGAGGTGGATGCACAGCGCGTCGGCCTCGACGCGCGCCACGGTG
Source organism: Polyangia bacterium (assembly GCA_035696125.1). Taxonomy (GTDB): domain Bacteria; phylum Myxococcota_A; class Polyangia; order Fen-1088; family Fen-1088; genus DASRQZ01. The sequence continues at coordinate 13,538 of DASRQZ010000051.1, read as the reverse complement.
TCGCGCACCGCCGCCGTGGTCATCTCGCCGAGCTGGACCACGCCCAGGTTGGCGAAGAGGTAGACCTCGGGCGCGGCGGCCCGCACCTCGTAAGTGAAGGCCAGCGCCGGGTCCTTGAGCATGGCGCGCTGGCTGCCGAGGCCAAAGGGGATCCCGCAGCGCATGGCGGCGGCGGCCAGCGCGCGGTTTATCTCGGCCGCTTCCTCGGTGCCGCCGGTCATGCCGGTCACCATCAACGGCGCGCGGATCGGGCGACCCAGCAGCTCGGTGTGCAGGTCGACCTCGTCCAGCGACAGCTCGGGCAGCGAGCTGTGGATCAGATGAACGTCGTCAAGCAGGGTGGGGCGGTGAAAATCCGCCTCGCCCGAGGCGGCGATGGCCAGATGATCGGCCTTGCGCTGCGTGATTCCGGCGTCCGCCATGGTTGTGGGCCTAGCAGCTATAGAACTCTGCCCGACCACGGGCAAGCGTCATTTTTTTATTTCAAAAATTAGTGAAAGTAACAGTTTCTTGCCGCGACCTGAACAGGTGGATAGTATGGGCGCGCATGGAGCCGATTGTCATCGCCGCGGGCGCCCTGGCCGGGGCCGCGATCGGGGCCGTGGTGGGATGGCTGGCCGCCGCGCGTCGAACGGGCGCAGCCGAGGCGACGGTGACGGCGCTGCGCCAGCAGGTGGATGACGCCCGCGCCCGCGCCGACCGGCTGGAGCAGGCCCTGCGCGAGTCAGACGCACGGCGCGTCGAGCAAGAGACGGCGGCGCGCGAGCTGGGACGCGGGCTGGCCGAGCAGCGTCGCCTGCTGGACGACGCCGAGGCCAAGCTGGCCGACACCTTTCAGGCGCTGGCCGCGCAGGCGCTGCAACAGAGCAGCCAGGGCTTCCTCACGCTGGCGACAGAGAAGCTGGGCGCCATGCGGGAGCAGGCGGCCGGCGACCTGGAGGCGCGCCAGCGGGCGATGACCGTGGACCTGGACGCGCGCCAGCGCGCCATCGAGGGCGTCGTCAAGCCGGTCAAGGAATCGATCGACAAGGTCGATCAACAGATCCGCGCCCTGGAGAAGGAGCGCGGCCACGCCTACGGCGCGCTGACCGAGCAGGTGCGCGGTCTGGCCCGTACCCAGGAGCGCCTGCAAACCGAGACGGGAAATCTGGTGAACGCCCTGCGCGCGCCCGCGGTGCGCGGGCGCTGGGGCGAGATCCAGCTGCGCCGGGTGGTGGAGCTGGCCGGGATGCTGGAGCACTGCGACTTCATCGAGCAGGCCACGGTCAACACCGACGATGGGCGCCTGCGTCCGGACCTGCTGGTGCGACTGCCCAGCGGGCGAAATCTGGTGATCGACGCCAAGGCGCCGCTGGGCGCTTACCTCGAGGCGCTGGAGGCGCCCGACGAGGTCGCGCGCGCGGCCTGCCTGGACCGGCACGCCGCCCAGGTGCGCGCGCACATCCTGAAGCTGGCCGCCAAGAGCTACTGGGAGCAATTCCCTACCACGCCCGAATATGTCGTGCTCTTTCTGCCGGGCGAGACCTTCTACAGCGCCGCGCTCGAGCGGATGCCCTCATTGATCGAGGAGGGGGTCGCCCAGCGCGTGTTGCTGGCCACTCCGACCACGCTGATCGGCGTGCTCCAGGCCGTGCATTACGGCTGGCGCCAGGAACGCGTGACCGAGAACGCCCAGGAGATCAGCCGCTGCGGCCGACAGCTTCACGAGCGGGTCGCGACCCTGGTCGAGCACTTCGTCTGCCTGGGCAACTCCCTCGGGCAGTCGGTCAAACACTTCAACACCGCGATGGCATCCTTCGAGGGCCGGGTGCTGGTGTCCGCGCGCCGCCTGGAGGAGCTGGACGCCAAGGGCAAGAAAGAGATCCCGTCGAGGCCCCAGATCGACGCGCGGCCACGCGCGCTGGCCCCGGTCGAGGACCTGCCGGTGCGCGGGTCGGAGCTCGACGCTTGAGGCTGTAGAGCCAGGGATCGATCACGCCGACGCCGACGCCGACGCCGACGGGGCGGAACGGAACCGGATCTGATCGTCGGCGTCAGCGTCGGCGATCCGTCGATCCACCCCCAGACCCTACTGCGAGACCTGTACCGCCAGCTCGAAGCTGCCGGCGCGGAGCACCACGCATTCGTGCTGGGTTTCATGCAAGCCGTGGCCATCGATCCGGTCGGCGGTGCCGTCGATCCTGGCCAGGCCCAGGGAGTGGTCCTTGGCGACCGCCGAGCGGACCTGCCCGCCGATCATGTTGACCAGCTCGCGCAGGGTGTCGTCGATCATCTCCTGGTCGACCGAGGTCTGCGCGCAGGCGAACAGGGCCGCGCTCAGCGCCAGGCAGCCGCGTTCATCCGAGGACAGCGCCACGGTCAGTGGCTGGATGCCGGCGATTGGCAGCACCGCGGTCCGCCAGGCCAGCCCCTGCAGGCGGTCGCGGGCGGTCTCGCCATCGCGAACCGGGCGGCGGCCCACCAGCTCGCAGCGCAGGGTCAGCATCACGTCGAAGACGTAAGAGACGAGCTTTGCCAGGTCCTCCGGCGATGGCAGGCGGCTCATCACGTCTCCTGGATTTCGGAGGGCCGGGCACGAGACTTGAGATCCGCGCCATCGCAGCGGTTTTTTCCCGGTCATGCTGCCCAATGGGGCCCGGCGTCAATCGGGCAAAACTGGCGGCGTGCCGCGGGCGTCCTAGGATGCACGGCGTGGACTTCGTCGATCCGACTCGTCGCGTCCGCGCCGCTCTGGTCGCGGGTCGGGGGCACTACGACACTGTCCTACGCGCGGTCGCGGAGGCGTCGCGCAGCATCTGGATCGCGACCGCCAACCTCAAGGAGCTGATGGTCGAGGACCCGCGCGCCGCGCCCGGTCGGGCCCGGACGCGGCGGCGATCATACCGATCGGTGCTGGCGGTCCTCGACGAGCTGGCGGGCCGGGGGGTGGAGCTGCGCATCCTGCACGCCGGCTTCCCCTCGCGTGCCTTCCGGGAAGAGCTGGACCGTCACCCGCGCCTGTTCAAGGGCGGCCTGCAGCTGCGCACCTGCCCGCGCCTGCATTTCAAGGTGGTGGTCGTCGATGGCGCCTTCCTGTATCTCGGCAGCGCAAACTGGACCGGGGCGGGGCTGGGCGCCAAGGGGGCGGGGCGGCGCAACTTCGAGCTCGGCTTCGTGACCGGCGACGACGGCCTGCTCGACCGGGTGCAGTTCGTCTATGACCGGATCTGGAACGGCGGCGAATGTGGCCAGTGCAAGCTGCGCGAGGTCTGCCCGGGCCCGCTGGACATCACCGAGGTGCGCCCGGCGCCACCCGACCCACCCCGCCTGCCGCGCTCGAACGCCGCGTAGGGTGACCTTGTGCACCCACTCGGGGTGCTTACGTTCAACCGGCATCGGTGGGCATGCGCATGCACAAAGGCAAAGACGAGAGTGACGGCATCATCGCGCTGGTCAAGGAGACCGCCGACGGGTTCGGCCATCTGATCGCCGAGCACGTCAAGCTGGCGCGCCTCGAGCTGGTGGCCGACGCCAGGTCCTCGGCCCGCAAGATCGCCGTGATTGCGTTGATCGTACCGATCCTGTTCGTCGGTTACGCGCTGGCTTGCGTCGGGCTGGCGATGCTCCTCGGGCCCATGATCGGCGCCTCCAACGCATTCTTCCTGGTCGGGGGCGGACAGGTGGTGCTGGGTGGGTTGGCGATCGCCATCGCGGTCAGCCGGCTGCGCCGCGTCCAACCTCTGCACGAGACCGTCCACGAGGTGAGCCGCAGCGTCGACGCGATCGCCGCCGTGGGGGCCGCCTCCAATGGAACACCGCTGCCGCAGTTGCCGGCGGAAGGACAGTGAAGATGGCCGCGAACGCCGATCCCCCCGTCACCGAGCAGTCGCGCAATCCGGAGCTGGCGCAGGCCGAGCGCGAGATCGAACGCACGCGCGCCCGCGTGTCGCGGTCGATGATCGCGCTGCGCGAAGCGGTGAGCAAACGGACCGACTGGCGCGAATGGGTGCGCGAACGGCCCGGTGTGTTCCTGGCGGCTGCGTTCGCGTTGGGCATGTTCTGGGGACGCCGGTCGGGCCGTCGGCTCGGTCCGGCGCGCAACAGATGAACGGTCAAGCGAGGAGGAACCTGGCATGGAAATGACGGAACAATTCGAGAAGACCGCGCGAGAGCTGGAGGACCGCATTCGACCCCAGATCGAGGAAGCCAAGAAGAAGGTGAGCGATCTCAACGAGCGCGCCGTCGGGTACATCAAGGAAAACCCCGGCAAGTGCCTGCTGGGGGCCGTGGCCGCCGGCTACATCATCGGTCGGATCGCCAGCCGTTGAAGCGGGAGAGACACACCATGGAATCCAGCGAATCAGGGACTCTCAATGGCCAGCGCACGGAGGGGAACTCGAGTCGCGCGGGCGGCGGCGCGATCAGCGTCGGCCAGCGCGTCGACCGGGTCAGCGACACGGCGCAGGAAGCGTGGTCGCGTACCCGGGAGACCGTGAACGAGCTCAAGGAGCGCCTCGACATCGACGGCCGGGTGCGACGCAATCCCTATGGCACGATGGCGGCGGCGCTCGGAATCGGCTACGTGCTGGGCGGTGGGTTCTTCTCGCCGCTGACCGCGCGTCTGTTCCGCTTCGGGCTGCGGATCGGCATTCGCCTGGCGGCGATCCCCTTCCTCGAGAATGAGATCCGGGGTTTCGCAGAAGCGGTGGTCACGGGATCGGAAGACGATGAGGGCGAGTCGGCCTCGTCGTCGGGTGAAGGCAAGCGTTCGCAACAGAAGGGGAGCAAAGGAGGAAAGCGCTAATGAATCTCAAAGATCTGAAGAACCTGGACAAGGACGAGATCCTCGGCCTTTTGGGGCTGGAGACCAAACCATCAACCAGTCGCTGGCTGGCCTCGACGTTGAGCACCTTCGGGATCGGCATGCTGGTCGGGGCCGGGGTGGCTCTGATGCTGGCACCCAAGCCCGGGCGGGAGCTGCGAGGCGATATCCGGGAACGGCTACGGCGCGCGCCCGAGGACCTGAGCGAGGCGGTCGGCAACGTCGTGGGTCGGGAAGCCAGCGCGACCAGCAACAAAACCACGTACTGATGGGCTGGTGGGGACCGACCCTCAGAGGGTCCCCAAACCCCGCGATGAGCTCCGGCGAGAAAGCTCGCCTGCGCTCGACGCGGGACTAGCAGGTCTCGGCGGGCGCCGGGAAATATACAAAAAATTGCCCAGGGAAGGCTCCACCTCGATACTGCGGGGTGGAGCTTTTCATGCGTCGGGAGACCAAGACCTGGCTGGGGCGCCTGGTGGCGGCGCTGGCCGTCACGGTCCTGCTCGGCTACATCCCCTACCACGTCTACGCGCGCTCCGGGCTGGCGCGCACCGTCGCGCTGCGCGGTGATCTGCTGGCGCTGCGCGCCCGCAATCGCGAGCTGCGCGCCGGCAACGAGCGGCTCGCGCGCGAGGCCGAGGCCCTGCGCAGCGACCTGGGCGCGATCGAGCGGGTGGCGCGCGCAGAGCTCGGGTGGGTGCGCCCGGGCGAGCTGGTGGTCGACCTCGGCGCGGGCGTCGCGGCGCCCGGAGTCGCTCCGTGAGGGCGCTGGCGCGCGTGCAGCGCCGAGTATCGTTCGAGGCATCGCGCGCGTTGCGCGCGACGCTGGGCTTCGGGGTTTCGGGCGCCTTCGCGGTGTTGCTGTGGCGGGGCTGGTTCCCCGATCTGCGCCAGCCGGGCGCCGAGACCAGCCGGGTGGCCGCCGCCGCGGTTTTGACCGGAATGCTGGCCGGCAAGATCGCGGCGCGCGTGCGCACGGCCGAACGCCGGCGCAGCGCGCGGCGTGAGGCCTTCTCCGACGCCGAGCTGGGCCTGCTGTTGCTGACGACGGTCTACGTGCTGCTGGCGGTGTCGGGCGGCGCGGGCTCGCCGGTCTACCCGCTGGTCTACGCGGTGGTGAGCTTCCTGGTCACGTTTCATCGGCTGGCGGTGGGGTTGCCGCTGGCCGGGGCGGCGATCGGCTTCGAGGCGGTGCTGTGCTTTGGACACGGGGCGCCCGCCGGGCCGACGCCGGCGGATCCGACGTCCGCCGGCCTGGGTGCGGTGTTCGCGGGCCACGCGGGGTTCATCGCGGTCTTCGCGCTGCTCAACGTGGTCTTCTTGCACGCCGAGGTGGCGCGCCAGCGCCGCGAGCGCCGGCGGCGCCTGGAGGAGGAGATCGCTTCGATGCACCAGGAGGCGCGCGACTTCCGCCTCATCTCGACCGCGCTGTCACCCGAGAGCCGGGTGCGCACGCGCGCAGAGGAAGAAGAGAAGATCTCGCAAGGTTCGATCGAGACCATCCACCACCAGCTCCTGAATCTGCTGGCGCTCTTGAAGAAGTCGCTGCAGCTGCAGACCTGCGCGCTGTTGTGGCTCGACGAGAGCGGCGACCGCCTCAAGGTCAAAGAGCTGTGCACCGAGGCGGCGCACTTCGTCGAGGAGCCGATCCCGGCGCGCATCGGCGTGCTGGGCGCGATCTTGAAAGAGGCGCGCCCCTTCGTGCTCGAGGCGCCCAAGCCGTCGCTGCTGCCTTACTACGCCGGGCCGGTCGAAGTGGCGGCCTTCGCGGGCGTGCCGGTGCAAGAGGGGCGCACCCTGCGCGGCGTGCTGGTCGCCGACCGTCGCAGCGGCGCCAGCTTCACGGAGGCGGACGCCGACGTGCTGGTCAGCGCCGCCGCCCAGGTGGTCAGCGTGGTGCAATCCGAGCGGGTTTTCCAGGCCGTCGAGCGCTCGAAGCACGAGCACGAGCGCTTCTACCGCGCGTCGGCGGAGCTCAATCGCGCGCTCACGCTCGCCGAGGTCTATGACGCGGCCATCGCGGGCGCGCGCGGCGTGTGCGAGTTCGACTTCGCCGCCATCGCCACCTACGATCCGGTGCGCAAGGCGCACACCATCCGCCGCGTCGTCGGTCCCTGGGCCGAAAATCTGGACGGGACCACCCACAAGGATCCCTCGTCGATGGTGTCGATGGTGGTCAAGAACAAGCTGGCGCTGCCGGCGGGCGGCGAGTGGCGCGAGCGCGACGTGCCGCTATTCTCGCACCCGGTGCGGGTCCGGGATCTGGAGTCGCTGCTGGTGCTGCCGCTGCTGGTCAAGGACGAGGTGGTCGGCACGTTCACCGTGGCGGCCAGGCGGGCCGCCGCCTTTCCCACCGACCGTCGCGAGATGCTGGGCGTGATCGCCAACCAGGTCGCGATCTCGCTGCAGAACGCGCACATGTACCAGGCGCTGGAGGAGCAGGCGACCACCGACGGGTTGACCGGCCTGGTCAACCACCGCACCTTCCAGGAGCGGCTGTCGGCGATGCTGGGGCGCGCTGACCGGCACCAGTTCCCGGTGTCGCTGATCCTGACCGACATCGATCACTTCAAGAAGGTCAACGACGGCCACGGCCATCCGGTGGGCGACGAGGTCTTGCGCCGGGTGGCTGCCATCCTGGGCGCGAGCGCGCGCAAGATCGACATCGTCGCGCGTTACGGCGGCGAGGAGTTCGCGATCGTGCTCGAGGCCACCGACCGCGCCGGCGCGAGCCAGCTGGCCGAGCGCATCCGCAGCGACGTCGCGCAACAGACCTTCCAGTCGGCGCAGGGGACGTTCCAGGTCACCCTCTCGCTGGGTGTCGCGAGCTATCCCGAGGATGCGCCCGGCAAGGAGGCGGTGATCGCGCGCGCCGACCAGTCGCTTTACGCCGCCAAGCACGCCGGCCGCAACCGCACCGTGTGCGCGGCGGATCTGAAGCCAGCACGCAAGATCGCGTGACGCGAGCGAGCGGGGGTTGCTTCTCGCAAGGCCTGCCCTCTCCCCGACCCTCTCCCGCGGACGGGCGAGGGTGACGCGTTCTTGAGCACGGCGGTGGATTCAGCGCTTCCTCTTTCCGGGCCTCCCTCCACCGATTCCAGGGCCCCCACGGACGGTGAATGAAGGGAGGGAGGTTCGTAGAACAGATCCGCTGAACCACCGCCCCCGTCGAAAGACGCGTCACCCTCGCCCGTCCGCGGGAGAGGGCCGGGGAGAGGGCAGGCCTTGCGAGACGCGACCCCCGACGCCCGCCCCCCCCGCCCCGTCACTCCCTCGACTTCACCTTCACGTCGTTCGTCGCTTCGGGTGTGATCTTGCCGTCGTCGGTGGGGCGGAAGCGGATCTCGGTCTTGACCTCGATCACCATCTTCGAGAGCACCTTGAGGATCTCGTTGTTGACGTCCAGCCGCTCCAGCCAGTTGCGCATCTCCGACGCGGCCGCGCGCATGATGTCGTCCTTGGAGCGGCTGGCGGCGCCCACGCCGGCCGAGACCGCGCGCCGTACGAAGTCGGTGAGACCGCGGTCGGCCCCCTTGTCTCCGCCTCCCGTCACCCGCTCGGTGACCCGATCGCTGCCGCGATCGGCGCGCTCGGTGGGGACGCCCCCACTGTCCTCCGCGTCGCTCTCCCTCGCCGCCTCGGTCTCCGCCACCTTCTCCGGCTGATCGCTCATGAGGCCAAGGTTAGCGCCGTGGGATATTCTCCGCCAGACCGTCGCCCATGGCCCGTCCATCGCGTTTGTTCACAGCGTACTCCGTCACCGCTCGGGTGACGCTGTCGTACGTGCTGCTCGCGCTGTCGCGCCGGTTCCGGAGCGCGGAGTCCTTCCAGCGCGTCACGCGCGAGAAGCACCAGCGCAACGCGCGCCGGATAGAGACCGCCATCATCCGCCTGCGCGGGCTGTTCATCAAGGTCGGCCAGCTCATCAGCATCATGGCCAACTTCCTGCCCGACGCCTTCCGCGAAGAGCTGCGCGGGCTACAGGATCAGGTGCCGCCGCGCCCCTACCGGGACATCGAGGCGCGCCTGCGCGAGGAGTTCGGCGGGCGCGCGCCCACCGAGGTGTTCGCCGAGTTCAACGCCGAGCCGGTCGCGTCGGCGTCGATCGGCCAGGTGCACGTCGCCCGCCTGCCGACCGGCGAGCGCGTCGCGGTCAAGGTTCAATACCCCGACATCGAGGACATCGTGCGCACCGACCTGCGCGCTCTCAAGCGCATCTTCGGCCTTCTGCGCTGGTTCATGCCCGACTACGGGTTCGACACCATCTACCGGGAGATCCGCGAGATGGTGCTGGCCGAGCTCGACTTCCGGCTCGAGGCGGCGGCCATGCAAAAGATCGCCGCCAACTTCGCACGCCGGGAGAGCGCCAACGTGCGCTTCCCGCGTGTCATGACCGCGTTCTCGACCGCGCGCGTGCTGACCACCGAATGGATCGAAGGGGCCAAGGTCGCCGATCTGGCGCGCCTGCAGGCGGAGCGCATCGACCGGCGCAAGGCGGCTCAGATCTGCGTCGAGGCATATTGCCAGCAGATCTTCGTGGACGGCCTGTACCACGCCGATCCCCATCCCGGGAATCTGCTGCTGCAGCCACCGGTCATCGAGGGCGAGATCCCCACCGTGGTCTTCCTGGACTTCGGCGCGACGGCTTCGGTCTCGGAAGGGATGCGGCGCGGGATGGTGTCGTTCCTGCAAGGCGCGATCACCCGCGACACCACCCGCATCGTGACCGCGATGAAGGATATGGGGTTCATCTCCCGCCGCGCCGACCCCGAGGTGTTCAACCGCGTCGTGCAGTACTTCCACGACAAGATGCGCTCGCAGGTCTCGATCGAAGGCTGGTCGCTCAAGGACTTTCGCTTCGATCCCGAGCAGAGCCTGGGCAGCTTGCTCGACCTGCGCGAGCTCAACGTCAGCCTGGCCGATCTGCGCGACGCCTTTCACATTCCCAAGGAATGGATCCTGCTCGAACGAACGCTGCTGCTGCTGCTGGGCGTGTGCACCACCTTGGATCCGGAGATGAACCCGACGGCGGTGATCCAGCCTTATCTGGAGCGGTTTCTGCTTGGCGAGCGCAAGGAGTGGTCGGACGTCTTCCTCGAGGCGTCGCGCGAGACCGCGCTGTCGGCATTGGCGCTGCCCGGCGAGGTGCAGCGCTTCATCGACCGCGCGCTGCGCGGCGACCTGGAGGTGCGCTTCCGCAACCTGGAGGACAACGCCCGCCTCATCTACCACGCCGGCCAGCAGTTGCTGTGGGGCATGCTGGGCGCGACCGCGTCGGTGCTGGCGGTGGTCTTCGATGGCCGCGACCAGCCGGCCGCGCGTCTGGCGGCCGCGATCGCCGGCGGATTCTGCGGGCTGATGCTGGTCCTATCGTGGTGGGGTGGACGGACGGTCGGACGGCGCCGCTGACGGCGCCGCCGGCGAGGCGGGCGCGGGCGCAGCCGCGGGTGTGCCCGCCGGTCGGGTCGGGCCGCGCCGGCTCAGCGCCGCGATCTGGGCCTTGGCGCTGGTGACCCAGCGCTGCTCGTCCATGCGGTTCTCCATGGCGACGTAGGTGGCGAAGCTGTGCGCGGCTTCCTGGTCGCGCCCCAGCTCTTGCAGCGCGCGCGCCACGCCGTAGTGCGGGTCGGGGTCGCTGGGCCGCAGCACGATGTAACGCCGGTAGGCCTCGACCGCCTCGGCAAAGCGGCCGGTCTCGCGCAGCGCGAAGCCGAGCTCGTACCAGGCCAGGGGATACTGCGGGCTGCGTTCGACCGTGGCGCGCAGGACGCCGATCGCCTCGGCCTCGCGGTGGATCTTGATCAGCAGCTCTCCCCAGGCCGCCCGCGCGGCGATCAGATCCGGATCCAGCTCCACCGCTTCGCCGAACTTCTTCAAGGCCGCATCGATCTGCCCTGCATCCCGCAGCCGCTGCGCCTCCTCGTGAGCAACATTCCCCTTGGTCGCCGTCGCTCTGCCCGCCGTCGGCGGCACTGGCGTCTGCGGCGGCGGCGCCATCGGTGGCGGCGCCATCGGTGGCGGCGTGGTCCCGGTGACCGCCACCGCGGGCGTGCCGACAGCCGGTGGTTGCAGCGTCGCGATCAGAGAGCGCGCCGTCTCCAGCCACTTCTCCTGTCCCGCTCGATGCTCGAGCTCGATGAAGCGCTGTAGCGCGACCACCGCCGCCGCGCGCTCACCGGTGTCACGCAGGCACAGGCCCAGGCCGAAGTGGGGCTCGGCGTCGGCCGGCTGCAGCTCGGCATAGCGACGGTAGGCGGGAATGGCGTCGGCGCAGCGGCCGGCACGGCGCGCCGCCAGCGCCAGCGCGAACCACCCGGGCGCGAAGTCCGGTCGGGCGCGGGTCACCGGGCGCAGCTTTTCGATCGCCTCGGCGTAGCGCTTCTGAGCCAGCAGCGCCTGCCCTTCGTCGAAGCCGCCGGGACGCGCCCCGGCGGCGGGCGCCTGACCACGCGCGGTGCCCACCAGGGTGAACGCGCCCAACGGCAAAGCAATGACCAGACCAATGACCGGACCGACGACCCGGGCTATCCAGCCGACGCGATTCCTGGGCTGCCACACGACCGGGCACACGATCGAGATCGTACCCAAGTTTTGCCAAAATTTCGCCACCCCGACGCCGACAGCCAGTTTTTTGACCGGCGCTGTGGTGTGACCTAATGTGCGCGTGCGCATGATTCCACTGGTCGGCAGCCTAGCCATGGGGATTTTCTCGGCGATCATCTTCTGGGCCACCATCTCGCTTGGTGGCGTGCCGCGCTCGAAGTCTCGCTAACGCGCCTGCGGCGCTCGCGGGGGCCGAGGTTCACCGTGGGCAGGGGTGGTGTGCCCCTCGCCGGGTCGCGCGCGCGTGCTAGACTGCCGTCCGTTTTTCCAGGAACCACGGCCGTCAACAAAAAGGGGAGATCCTTGGAACCGCCTTCGTCTGCCGAAAAGGCTTCCGTGACGACCCCGGTCCCGGCCGCGGACCCCGTCCCCGCGCCTGCACCGCCCGCACCGCCTGCCGCAGCCCCCATCCCCACGCCCGCGGTGCGGAAGGCGCGCTACGAGGACTTCACCCTCGCCGACCTGACCTCGATCCGCAACCTGCTGCGCGGCGGGTCGGTCATCGACTGGCACCGCCTGTACTTCGTCGACCGTGACGAGGTCGATCGCTTCTTGCGCGTCAACGAGATCGATCCGCGCAACGACGACGACTTGCGCCGCCTGGCCGAGCTGCGGGAGATGGCCGTCGAGTACCTCGAGAGGCACCTCGGGTTCCAGATCCCGGACGAGGTCGCGCATGGCGTGCCACCGCGCGATCTCCTGCTCATCGCCTCGCAGAAGGGCAAGCGCCGCACCTTTGCCTGCATCGTGCTCAAGGTGATGCACGTCATGCATCACCTGGCGGGGCGCGAGCTGCTGACCAAGTTGCCGGTTTCGGCCGACCAGATCTTCCACCTGGTCGAGGAGAAGGTGTTGCGTACGGTCGAGGAGCTGAAGAGCGTCGGCTGCCCCATCGTCGAGTTCGAGTGGAGCCGCAAGCACGCCGACAGCCTGATCACCAAGCTGCTGGCCAAGAAAGAGTCCATCGCCGCCGACGTCTACGACAAGCTGCGCTTCCGCATGGTCACCAACACCGAGGAGCAGCTGGTCTTTGTCATGCGTGAGCTGGTGCAGCGGCTGATCCCGTTCAACTACGTGATCCCCGGGCAGTCGGTGAACGACATCATCAGGATCCGCGAGACCCTGGATCTGTCGCCGTCGTTGAACCGGTTCCTGCCCGACATCACCGATCTGGCCGCGGTGGCCGCCGACAAGCGGCCCACGCCGCAGAACGAGTTCTCCGGGCCCGGCTACCGCATGATCAACTTCGTCGCTGACCTGCCGGTGCGCATGGATCGCTTCCTGTGCCGCTCGCCCGACGACCCGCTTTTCAGCGAGAACGGCACCATCGTCTTCGTGCTCACGGAGTTCCAGATCATCGACGTCCGCACCGCCGAGAACAACCTGAGCGGCGACAACAGCCACGAGAAGTACAAGGAGCGCCAGATGATGCGGGTCAAGGCGCGCCTGATGCACGGGATGAAGGACGTGGGGTAGAAGTAAAGGTCGCAGCGCTCGCAGTCCTCGCCTGAGAGGTGCCCACAGGGCGTTGCGAGGGGCGTCACCCCGGGGGCTGACGAATTCCCACGAATACGATTCATCCGTCGGCGTCGGCGTCGGCGTCGGCGATTCTGGCTCTGTCCCCGTTCGGGTCGCCCACGCTGACGCCGACGCCGACGCCGACGGGAAAGACGGCGCCGGACCGACTCGCGAACGAGATTCGCGGGGATTCGTCACCCCCGGGGTGAGGGGGTCGCTCGGATCTCCCCGGACGCGCGCTTTTCTAGCTCGCGCTCTCCGAGACGACCTGATCCAGCCCGTTGCTCTCCTCGACGGGAAAGCCGGTCTCGATCTCCGCCGCGCCCCCCTGCACCTGCGGCACGCCGTCCTTGAACAGCACCGTGTTGGCCAGGGTGGCGGGCACGCGTGGGCCTGGCGTGATCACCCCGATCAAGTTCAGCGGGTCGCAGGCCGAGAGCCGCACGATCTCGCCGCGCGCGGGCTCGCGGCGGATGGCGCGCAGGGCGTCCAGCGCGTCGGGCGCTGCGAATTGCTCGCCCACGAAGCCGGCTACCAGCCGGCCGCCGCGGAGCTCGCCGCGCATCTCCAGGCGGCGATAGACGCGCAGCAGGTCGCGCCAGGACGGCGCGCGCGG
>DASRQZ010000050.1:0-24248 GCA_035696125.1 Polyangia bacterium | reverse complement strand
GCCTGCCTGAGGGTGCTGCGGGACAAGGGGGTTGCCTACCAGCGCGCTCCCGCCGCGGGCGGAATGCGCACGCCGGTCGAGATCGCCGGGCCGATCGGGGAGGTTGCGCTGGTGTCGCGCGGGCGGCGCCCAGCGCTGATGGACTGCGTGCTCGCGCGGGCACTGTTGCGGGCGGGCGGGGTGTTCCAGGAGCTGGGTATCGCGGCCATGACGTTCTCGGCGGCGTTTGACCACCGCACCCGCCGGGGGTCGAGCGAGCCGTCGGCGCACGCCTACGGATTGGCGATCGACGTCCACTCGGTGCGCGGTCCGTTCGGCGAGTACGACGTGCGCAAGCACTTCGAGCCCGGGATCGGGACCTGGCGTGGGCTGGGAAAGGGTACGGAGGCGCTGGGCGCTTGTATCGGGGCGCCGGCGACGACTGAGGGGAAGCTGTTGCGTCGGCTGGCCTGTGGCCTGAAGCTACATCCGGCGTTTCGGGTCATCGTTTCACCCGACGACAACAGCGACCACCGGGATCACCTGCACATCGAAGCGAGCGCCGATTTCTTTCCGCCACCGCCCGGCGCACCCGAGTTGCCGCCGCCACCGGTGCAGTCCGCGGGGGCGCCCGCGGCGCCGGGGCCCAGTCCCCCTTCAACTCAGCGCGGGACCGCCCGTTCCAAGCGCCGGGCCAAACAAGAATCGCGCGCCAAGAAGAAACAGATGGCCAAGGCGAAAGCCAAAGCCAAGGCCAAGGCCAAGGCTAGAACCAAGGCAAAAGCCAGAGCGACCTCTAAGGCGGGTCACCCGACGTAGGTGATCGTCCATTCGCACGCTTCGCCTTTCACGGTCACCTCGATGGCATCGCCGACCCGGCGCCCCAGGACCGCTCGCCCGATCGGAGAGGCCGGGGTGACGACCGACAGGAACCCGTCGCCTCCCGGGCCGGTCAGCTCGACGCCCGCGCCGACGGGCGCGAGGAAGAAGGTGCGACCCTGCGATCCGTCCTCGACCTCGACGATGGCGCCGATGGCGACGGGGGCGCCGGCGGGCAGGCGCGGCGGCCGGAAGGTCTCCAGTGTCGACAGCTCGGCGGCGGTGCGGCCAGCGCGCTCTCTCTGGCCGCGCGCCAGGCCGGCGAACTCCATCGCGACCCGGGCATTTTCACGCTTCTCGGCCGGGGTGGCGCCGTTGCGCGCCTCGTCTTCGGCCGCCTGTCCCGCCTTGCGCGCGATGGCCGCCGATTCTCGTAGCCGCTCGACCAGTTGATTGACCAGGAAGGCCTTGTCCATGACGGCCAGGTTAAAGGTGGCGAGGCGGGACCGCAAAAAGCTGTCTCGCCCGAGACTTAGCTGACCGGTCCTCGCCGCAGGGCGCGCGCGATCGGCGCGCGCCAGCCGGCGGGAGCGACCCGCTCCACCGTCACGCGGTCGGCGCCCAGGAAGGCGGCCAGCGACCAGAGCGTGTCGGTCAGCCCGGCCAGCGCCCCCTCCCGGTCGATGGGGCCCCAGCGCACGACCGGGGGCGCGGGCTTGGCACGCCGGAACCATGGCTCGAAGTGCAGGCTCCTCACCTCCAGCAGGCGGGTCGCGCGGTGGACCTTGGCGTCCAGCCGTCCGATGAGCTGACCGTCGTGCAGGATGGGCAGCACGTAGTAGCCGTACACGCGCCGCGGGGCCGGGGTGTAGACCTCGATGCGGTAGTCGAAGCCGTACAGGCGCGCGGTCCGCTGGCGATGCCACAGGAACGAGTCGAACGGCGCCAGCAGGGTGGTTCCCCGCGAAGGCGCGCGCTGCGAGGCGGCCCGCGACAGCGCCGGCAGGTCGCGCGCCAGCGCGAACCAGCGGCTGTTCGCGGCGGTCGTACCGGTCGCGCCGCGGGCCCCGGCGGCCTCGGCGCCCCCGCCGCTCACGGCGATCTCGACCACCTCGCCCGTCTCTAGCAGATCCGAGATGGCGCGCCGCTGCTCGACGACCGAGGCGCGCGGAAACGTCAGATACATGCGCAGATCGCTGGCGGTGGCGGCGCCCATCGCGTGCAGCGATTGCTTGACGTGCCAGCGGCGGAACTCGGACGCGCTGGGCGTATCCAGCCCGATGCTGGCGGCCATCACGCGCTCCGCCAGGTCGAAGCGCTTCTGGAAGTTCACGCGAGAATGAATCAGCGTGCGGCCGCTCATCCAGAGGTGGTCCAGCGCAAACGTGGCCGGCTTCCAGTTCCACCAACCCCCCGCCGAGCGCTTGCCCTCGTGCGGAAAGTCCATGCTGCCCATCGGCCCACCCGCCGCGATGGCGGCCTCCAGCTTGGCGATCAGCGGCCGGTTGCTGCGCAGCCATCGGCCCCAGCCGCGCGCGCGCAGCGAGTAGTCCAGCATGGCCCGCCGCCACCAGGGAAAGTGCGTGGCCGGTACCAGGCAGGCGGCGTGCGCCCAGTACTCGAACAGCACGCGCCGCTCGTAGACCAGGCGGTCGAATGCGGCGCGATCGTAGGCGCCGAACCGGCTCCAGGCGGTGAGGTAGTGGGCACGATCGAGGACGTTGATGGAATCGATCTGAATCCCGCCGGTGTCGCTGGCCAGTCGAATCAGGCTGCGCTGGCTGAGCCGCCGCGCGCGCGGCCGGTCGAGGTGCTGGCGGGCCAGGAACAGCGCACCCACGGCCGAAAGTGGAAACGAAAGAGCGCCCGTCGGCGGCATGCGCCCCAAGCTTAGCTGGCTTGACCGGTGCGTGCGCGTATGCCACGAGAGATCCATGGGTCTGCCCCGTGTCGTGCGCATCGCGTGGGTCGTTTTCCTCCTCTCGTGCGGCGCCGCCGCGCCGGTGACCAACGCGCCGACGGCGGCCGCGGCTCCGGCGCGGCCCACGGGCGCGCCGCTCGCGCCGTCGCAACCTTCACCGCCGCGGTCGCCGCCGGTGGCCGCGCCCGTCGTCCCGGGCCCCGGCCCCGTCGCGCGGCAGCTCGCGCAGGATGAGACCATCACCACCGCCTCGGGCGCGACGCTGACGGTGCTCAAGGGCTGGTTCGTCACGGTCCTACCCGCGCTGCTGATCCTCGAGGATCCGGATCGCCAGCTCAAGGCTGCGCTGGTGGAGATCGCGGCGCCCGATCGCGCCGCGGCGGTCGCCGGCGCCTGGTCGCGCTTCCGGCCGGGATTCGCGTTGCCCATCGCGCGCGCGGTGGATCGGCCCGGACGCGATGGCTGGGACGCCGTCGCCCACGTCGCCTACGTCACCAAGGTCGAGGAAAACCGAGCCGTCATGGCCGACGCGCGCCGCAAGGCTGCCACCTGGTACGTCGGGCTCTACGACGGCCCGCGGGTCACCCTGGATCGCCGTGGCGCCGAGCTGGCGATCGCCATGCGCAGCCTCGAGGTCGCCAGCAAGGATAAGTAGCGGGGTCAGAGTTATCCTTCCGCCATGCGCCCATTGCTGTCCTGGCTCCTTGCGATGTCGGCGGTGAGCGCTGTCGTCCTCGGCGCCTGGAATGTCTTCGCCGACAGCGGGCCGGTCGTGGCGCTGGCGCGCGCGGCCGCCTGCTCGGGTCAGGGCGCGGGGTGCGTGGCGCGGCAGGACGGCGCCTACGCGAAGACGCCCTTCTTCCACGACATCTCGCTGCGCACGTCGCACCGGCGCAAGGTCGACGTTCGCTGCAGGCGCGCCTACGTCTTCCTCGGTGACTACGCCTGCGCGATCAAGACGCAGTAGCCCTGGTCCCGCAGTGGAAGTTTCTCAGGTACCGTCTCGAGAAAGATCGTCAGTCGAAATAGGGCGTGAGCGCCGCCACGACCCGCACCAGCAGATCCTGTTCGAAGGGCACCTGGTCGGCGGGTAGGCCGATGGCGAGCGCCGCGACCAGCGCCGTCTGGCTGGCACGGAGCTCGAGAAAGGCGCTCTCCGCCTGCAGCTTCTTGAGCGTGTCGACGGCAGTGCGGCGCAAGGCGTAGGTTCGGATGCCGTCCTCGTTGCGCAGCATGCGGCCCGCCTGCGCGCTGATCACGGCGATCGCGCCCGGGTCGCTCAGGTCGAAGCTGATCGCCCCGCGCAGATCCGGCGGGTCGAGCACGGCGCGCCGCAAAACGAAGTCTGCCATGTCATTGACCCTCGAGACGACGTCTGCGTCGGCGGCATCGGCCGGCGCCAGCGGAACCTGGGCGCGACCGATCGCGAGCGCGGCCGCGAACGCCCGATCGGCGGGGGGGACCAACTCGTCGGGAGGGACCGACCCGAGGTCGCGGGCATAGCCAAGGATCTCGTTGAGGCCGCCGAACTCCAGAAAATCGAGCGGCAGTCCGGCGTCGAGCACCAGCGAGGTGTAGAGGTCGTAGGTGGGCGGCCAGAACTCGTGCAGCGGATCGGCCGTCGAGTCGAAGATGACGCAGTTCGGGTCGGTCTGGGTGTCCTCGTCGGTACAGAAGGGCTGCCGCGGCAGCGCCCTGGTGTACTGATAGAGGTATCGAATGGCGTCGACGTCGTAGGGGCCCGGTGTCGGCTGCGCGACCGAGTCGGCGTCTACCGCGTACTCCATGAGTGAGCTGGTGGGCGGCAACAGCGATCCTTTGAAGTTGTGACGAAGGCCCAGCACGTGGCCCCACTCGTGCGCCATCACGTGCTGGATATATCGGCTGCCTTTCTCGGCCGCGGTGAGCGAATTGTCGCCGCTCACGCGGGCACCGATTCTCTTCTGGTAAGGCGGGGCCCAGTACACGCAGGCGTGTCGCGCCCTCGGCATCGCGTCCCAGAGCAACGAGGGCACCGCTGGCCTCCGCCTGGGCAACCCAGCCGCCGCGGCCGCAGGGGGGGCGGGGTCATCCTCGAAGATCAGCGGCAGGATCTGGAAGAAGATCCCGCCGAAGTAGACGCTGCCGCCGAAGATCTCGCCGTTGTTGGGATTGCTGCGCCAATCGGCGAAGGCGAAGGGGTTGCCCGCGCCGGGGTAGTCGACGAGAACCGTGCTCTGGTCGTTGTCGCGAACCTGGTCGTCATCGACGAAGACCGCGTCGAAGGCGGGGAATCCGAGAACGTCGTTCCAGCTCTCGATGCCCCGCTCGAGCGCGCCCATGAGGTCGATGTCTGGAAAATCGGCCTGAGCGCGTTGAATACCCTGCGTGATGCTGACCTTGATGGGCGTCATGCCCGGGTGGAGATTCCAGTGCACCGGATTGGCCTCGACGTTGAACCCGGAGTCGGGGATCAGGCGGAAGTCGCTGAGGAAGTAGTGGGGGACACCGGGATCGATCGTGGGCACGAAGCCTTCACCCACGGAATAGCGTCGCAGTGACAGGCCGAGCGTGCCCCACACGGTCTGCACCCCCGCGCCGAGATCCACCTCACCCGTGAACACCTGCTCGTAGGTGGCGCCGTCCGGAATGGAGCGAAAGTTCTGCATGAAGGACAGCCCGACGCGCAGGGGGAACGCACCGAACTGGGCGAGGTTGGGATCGGCGAACAGCTCGCCGGTGACGCTGAAGCGGTTCAAACCGCCGGCCGGATCGAAGAGCACGTAGTTGTCTGCGCCGCGCTGCCGCTCGAATGAGGCCAGGTGCACGATGGGATAGGCTTCCAGCAGCACCTCGGGATCGAACAGCGCCGACGCGGCGAAGGCGTCGGACGCGTCGAATACGTACAGCTTGCCGTTCTGCACACGGAACGAAACCACGCGCGTTCCCAGCGTCGAAGCCGCCGCGACGCCGGCGTCGCCGAGGTGGTACTGCTTCATGTAAGCGGAGAGCAGCCAGCGGCGGTCGAGAGCATCCCTGCGGATGGCGAGATAGAAGTTGCCAATTCCGTCACCGAGGCCGACCGGCGCCGCTGCGCTGAGCGCCTCGCGAGACACCTGGATGAAGTCGCCGCCGTTCCCGAGAACGTCGTCGGGCACCTCGGACGACGAATCAACCGACGGCGGCATGCCGCAGGCAGCCGCCAACGTCACGACGCAAAAAGCGCGAAACCAAACTCTCATGGCCCTACCCCCCGTTGTTTCTGGGCAAGATAAGCCCAGGGCAGGCCACGGGACCAGCGCAAAGTTCGGCGCAACGTTCTTCTGACGACGGGTGGTACGCGGCTCATCAGCGGTGAAACTCGCCCGCGTGCGTTCGTTCGTGCACCGCTGCCCGGGCATTGACCCGTGCGCGCGGAGAGGCAAAACTCCGCACGCAGGTCGCATTCCAGGCCGAATGTTGGATCGCTCGTGAGGTCAAATGGGGAGCCGTGTAGCGACATTTTTCAACCTGGGTAGCACGCGTGCTTCGCCGGCTGCGTTGGTCAAGCGAATCAGGATCACCAGAGCAGCTTCTTTGTTCGGAGCGCTGTTGATGATCGTCGCCATCCCTGTCGACCGCATGCAGGCGCCGCGCTGGATGGTGCCCCTGGACGTTCTGGCGGCGTTGGTCTTCGTATCTCTCGCGCTTCTCAGTTGGCGCCGGCGACCAACCGCGTCGCGTCTCGGCTTCGTCGTGATCTCGAATGCGCTGGCGCTCAGCAACGCGATCGGGCTCGGAGCCGATTGCGGCGCGGACATGCTCTTCATCGCGTTGCTCGCCGCGCCCTTTGCATTGTTCGATCTCGAGGAGGCGGGCCCTCTCGCCCTGGGGATCGTACTGCCCGTCGCCGGCTTCGTCCTCGCCGACTCCGGAATCCTCTCTCACCTGCGCAGTCCGCCCCCGGGCTATTCGGCGCAGATTTACCACCTTTTTTCCGCAACCGTGGCGCTTTGCATCGTTCTGTTCGCGCTGACCCAGATGAGCCGCGCGAACGCGCGCTCGGAGCGGGCGCTGAGGCTGGACATCGCCGAGCGGCAACGCGCCGAACGCGAGCTCGCCGATACCCGCCAGGCGTCGATCCAGGCCGCGAAGATGGCGGCGCTCGGCGAGATGAGCGCGAACCTGGCGCACGAAGTGAACAACCCGCTGACGGCCATCCGACTGCGGGCGCAGCAGCTGGGCGTCCTCTCGGCGCAAGGCCGGCTCGACGCGCGCGCAGTGCTGAAGGCCGCGGCCGAGATCGACGGCACGGTCGATCGGATCGGACGCATCGTGGCCGCCCTGCGGTCCTTCGCACGCCAGGGCGACGACGATCCGCTGCGCCCCGAGAACGTGCTGTCGATCGTGAACGATGCCGTCCAGCTGTGCGCTCACCGGTTCCAGATGCACGGGATTGATCTGAAGGTCGACGCGATCCCCGCGGATCTCTATGTCGACTGTCGCGGCACCCAGATCGCCCAGGTGCTCCTGAACCTGCTGGCGAATGCCCACGACGCGGTCGCGCAACACCCGGTGCGCCGGGTGCGCGTCGCGACCGAGGTGGTGAACGGCAAGGTGCAATTGGCGGTCATCGACAGCGGACCGGGGGTTCCCGCCGAGCTCGTGCCGCGCATCATGGAGCCCTTCTTCACGACCAAGGAGATCGGTAAGGGGACGGGCCTCGGGCTGTCTCTGTCGAGCGGGATCGCCGCCGCGCACGGAGGTTGCTTGACCTACGACCGCACGGCATCCGAAACCCGATTCGTGCTCACCCTTGGGCGCTGGCACCGCCGCGTCGAGATCCCGGATTAACCCCTCGCCCAAAGGACAAGAACATGGCCCGTTCCAAACGTATCGTCATCGGATTCTGGATCGTGACCGCGGTCTTCTGCCTGCAGATGGTCTTCACCGCCTACGCGCAGCTACGCCTGCCGCAGGTGGCGGCGGCGTTCACCCACCTCGGATTCCCCGCCTACTTCCGGGTGGAGCTGTCGCTGGCCAAGCTCCTCGGCGTGGTGCTGCTGCTGGCGCCGGTGCCGCCGCGGCTCAAGGAGTGGGCCTACGCCGGCTTCGCCATCGACATCGGCTCTGCGATCATTGCCCACCTCGCGGTGGGCGATGGCCCGGAGGCGTGGGGCTGGGCGGTGGCCACCGGCGTCCTGTGGGGGCTCGCGTACTTCTTCTGGCGCCGCCTGCAAGCCACGCCGGCGGGCGCCTGACCGCGCGGGGCGCCTCGGGCGCCTAACGTTTCTTCGCCGGCCGTTTCTTCGCCGTCAGGCCATTGTGGGCCACCGCGGCCTTCACCAGCGCCTTGAACGCGCCCACGGCCACCTTCTCGCCTTCGTGGATGTCGATCGCCCTGCGCGTGTTGCCACCCAGGCTGGAATTGAAGAGGCCCGATGGATCCGGGATGCTGGCCCCCCGGGCGAAGGTGAGCTTCACGACGTTCTTGTACGTCTCCCCGGTGCACACAATCCCGTGGTGCGACCAGAGCGGCGTGCCCATCCACTTCCACTCCTCGGTGATCTCGGGGTCGGCTGCCAGGATCAGCGCCCGCATGCGGGCCAGGGTCTCCCCGCGCCAGCCGCCCAGCTCGCGGATCCGCTGGTCAATGAGCCGGGAAGCGGGTTTCCCGGTCGCTTGCTCATGGCTCTTCATATCCGACAGGCCTCCTTCTTCCAACGTCCGAAGAGTCTGGTCATGTAAAGTTCTGCCAGCTGTACCACGCGGGGAGCCGATCTTACCGCATCACACGGGTCCCACCGCGGACGGCCACGGTCCGATTCCGGACGCTTGACCGGGATCGTCCCGCGGTAGAAATTGAGCCTGATGGCGGACGCGAGGGAGGAGGTGGAGAAGAAGGTCGAGGAGCTGCTTCGTGTCTGCGATAGCCAGTACCCGGACGACGCGCCCCAGAAGGTAGAGGCCTTCCGACAAGCGGCGGAGACCTACGGCAAGCTGAACCTGCCCGCGAAGGCCATCCCCGTCTACGAAAGGATACTCGCCATCCTGAAGGCGACCGAGAGTCAGCCCTCTGTCGAGAGACTCGCCACCCTGGATGCGCTGGCGACCACCTATGCGGCCTGCGGGCGTCACCGCGACGGTCTCGCGCTGACCGACGAAGCGATCGCGATCCTGGAAGCACACTTCCCGGAGCGAACGGCCGACCTGTTCTCGGCCATGGGCAACCTCGCCAGCGGGTATCTGGCGCTGGAAGAGTTCGACAAAGCGGAGAAGATCTTCGATTACATCCTGCCGCTGTCCGACACCGTGCTCAAGGC
Source organism: Polyangia bacterium (assembly GCA_035696125.1). Taxonomy (GTDB): domain Bacteria; phylum Myxococcota_A; class Polyangia; order Fen-1088; family Fen-1088; genus DASRQZ01. Next base: position 15,248 of record DASRQZ010000050.1, on the reverse strand, counting down.
TCGGCCGGAGTCGATCGCCGCGACCCACCACCAGCTCGGTTCACTCTATTTTCAGAGGGGCGACTACCTCAACGCCGAAAAGTCGCTCTCGCTGGCGCTGACTCTGAAAAAGCAGCTGTTCGGTGATGCTCATCCCCAGGTCGGGATGACCCTGAACAACCTCGCCGCTGTTTACACCGTCCTGGGTCACCCGGACGCCGCGCGCATGGCGGACGAGGCTCGGCGCCTGCTGGAGACGCCCGTACCGCCAGCGCGCGCCACGGCCAGACGCGCCGCCGGAGTCGTATCCCTGCGTTGCCTGGACCCGGGCAGCCGCGCGGCGGAGCTGCTCGGTCCGTTCCTGGAGGACATTGCACGGTCCGGCTTCACCGTCGAGCGCGTCTTCACGCCCGGCGAGGGTGACATCTACGAAGAGGGTATCCTGCCCCCGATCGTCACGGTCTATTTTCGCCAGGTCGATCTGGCCGGCGCCGCGCCCCTGGCGCCCGTCGCCCAGAGCCTGGCCGCCACGGTGGACCGCTTCCGGGCCGCCGGGATCGGCGGCTACGGCGGCGGCGCCAATCACAAGCCGAGCAACGACGCCGGCGTCTTCGTTCAATGGAATGAAGACGCGACGGTCCGGTACTACTTCCTGGGCGAGACTTACACGCCGTCGGCGTTCACTTCCATCCCGTTGACCTTCGCCAACGTCGCTCCGCGAATTCAACAGACTGGCCACAGCCTGCGTAACATCGTCCTTTGGACCGACGATCACTGGCAGTGGCTTCAGCCGGGCGGCGGCAACAGCGCCGTCGACTGAGGCGCGCGGAAGGAGGGCACTGCCCGGCGCTCTTCAGAAGACCACGCCGAACGAAAGCGTGCCGTTCAGGATGACCTGGAACCGATAGACGTCGTCGGGGGCGTACGAGGCGCCGGCTCCCAGGCGCGTCGCCAGCCCGACGCCGTCCCCGCCCGCGAACCAGATCAGGTCGAGCGCGGCCAGACCGTCGAGACGATTGATCGTGGGGCTGTAGGGCGAGAGCAGCCGCCGGTAGCCACCCAGCAACTCGAGTTGCAGCAGAAAGCCGCGGGGCGCGCCGTCCCTATCGGCCACCCGCGAATCCCAGCGCCAGGGGATCACGCCGGCGCGCAGCGCGTGGTCGGCGCCGCGCTGCCAGAATCCCAGCGAGAGCTCGCCCATCACGCGGCGATACTGATAGCCGGCGATCGCGGCGCCGCCGATGAAGCGATTCTCGCCGCCACTGATCGGTTGCGAGAGGCCGATCTGCGTTCCGGGCAGCGACACCCGCACCTGGACCAGTGAATACGATCGCTCGAACACGCGGGGCTCGGCCGCGCGCGCCGATCCGGCGCGGCCGAACCCGAGCAGCAACGCGGCTGCCGCCACCGTCCATCCCGCGCGGCAAGTCACCACGCCCTGCCGATGTCCAGCAGCAGCCCCGCGGCCCAGCGCCGGAAGGGATGGGGCGGCGGTTGGTTGTCGTCGGGCAGGCGAAGAAACAGGCTCTCGACCGTGCCGCGCACGCGCGCGCACCACCCCGAGCTCGCCGCCGTGAAACGGACGCCCTCGAGCCCGACCTGACCCATGAGGCCGACGCGCGTCCCGTCGCGGGCGACGCTGTACTCGGGGATGAATCCCTCCGAGTCCCACAGGCTGATGCCGGCCTGGGTTTGCAGCGTGATCGTCGATCCACGTCCGCTCGCCCGCCGCGTATCGAGCAGGTGGAACGCAGGGCCGGTGCGCAGGCGCAGCATGTCGCGGACGCCCAGGCCTTCGTCGAGGATTCCGACCTCGGCCTCGACGATCCAGTGACGGTCGGGGGTTTCGCTCCTGATCTCGCGCGAGAGCGTCACCCCGATGGCGGGGGTGACGGAGCTGTCGCGAGAGCCGCCGCGGCTCAGGCCCGTGCCCGACAGCGGCCAGGTCAAGAGCAGTCGCCAGAGCGCCGGCGCAGAAACTTCGTCCGCCTGGGGAGAATCCGACACATCCCCGAAGTCACGCGACCGCGCGACCGCCGTTTCCGGTGCCGCACCGAGCGCCAGAGCCGCGAATATCAGGCCCGAAGCCAAACTGGACGCGCGTGGGAACGTCATGCTTCGATCTCCCTCGGCAAGCCCGGTGCCTTGCTGTAGGTGGGGCATCCATCCCTACACGCCGGTAACGGCCGTTGGTCCCCGCCGACCGACGGCGGCGACGACAGAGACGCCGTCTGTTCTTGAACGGTGGTGACGAAAGTCGCGCAGTCGGGCGGCGCCGATTGTCGTGGCCCGGGCGGGTTCGAGGCGTTTCGGGGTTGGCATGCGGCCTGCTGTGCCTGTGGGCACGATCATGTTGGCCATCTCGACTTCGATACTTCCGCTGCTGCTGCTGGCCGGCGCGGTGTCCCAACCCGGTGGCGGCTCGGTGGCGGCTGGGGTCACGGCGCCCGCGGCGGGTAGCGACTCGTCCGACCTCGTGCCCGGGCCGGACGTCTACGGCCTCTATCCGATCTGGGAAGAGACCGGGGCAGTCGAGTCGTCGCTGTCGGCCCGCGTCGGGTTCGGTCACGCGCAGGTCGGTCTCGGACCGCTGACCATCGGCACGCAGCCGTTCCTGGATCTGTACCGGACGCCCAACGCCTACGCCAAGCTGGGGCTGCTTCGCTCGGGGCGGGTGCGGCTGGCGCTGTTCGGCCGCATCCACTCTCTGCCCTCCGCCGCCGAGCAGCAGGGGCTGGGCACGGTCAACGCCTCGACGTTCGCCAATCCGTTCGCGCCGGTGACCCTGCTGGCGTCAGGCGCGGCCGTGTCCTGGATCGTCCGGCCCACGCTGCACGCGCACGCCAGCGCCACCATCCTGAATGTGCTTTCCCCTGACGCCGACTACCGCAGCGTCAGCGCCGGCCTCGCGGGCTTCGTGGAGTGGTTCGCGACCCCGAACCGGAGTGTGCGCCTGCACGCGGGGACCGAAGGCTGGCCGGTGTCGGGGCAGAGCCATGTCGGGCTGTCGCTCGGCTGGCAGAGCCGGCACCTGGCGCTGTCGGCCGGGTATGCGCGCCGGTTCGACCCGGGCGACACCTCGTCGGGCGTGGTGATGCTGGACGGCGCGCTGAAGTTTCCCTGATGAAGTGAAGGACGTGGTGATGATCGCAGAGCATTCCCCATCTCGATCTCGCGCCCGCGCTCGCGGTCGCTCCGGCCGTCGACCCCTGCTCCCACTGGTGCTCGCGGCGGTGGCGGCGCTGGCGGCCGGGTCGGGCCTGGCGTGCGACGCCGCCTATCAGGGATTCCTGAGCTCGGTACCGGAGCCCGAGACCGATCCGGCGGCCGTCGCCCACGTCTACCTGGGCATCGACGGTATGTCGCGCCAAGCCTTTGATCTGGCGCGCGCGCGTGGCGCGTTTTCCGGCTGGGATACGGCCGACCTGGTGACGCCGTTCCCGGGGACCTCCGACTACTCGTGGACCCGGACCCTGCGCGCGGGCTCGCTGGGTGGTTACGAGCTGCAGTACTTCGATCCGGTCGCCAACCAGATGCACGCCGATGGACTGTCGGGCACCGTCGACCACCTGCTGCGCGAGGGGATCGTCGGCACCCTGCCCGCATACCAGCGATTCGACTTCCTGGGCGATGGGGCGACCTGGCAAGCGCGCAGCTACCTCGACCCGCTGGCGACGCTCCCGGGGACGCTCGACGAGCTGTTCGATATCGTCGCCGGACGCGCGCGCACCCGGCGTGACATCCTGGTCTACGTGGTGGTGGCGGACATCGCCAGCCACACCGAGGGGATCGAGCCCGCCGTCAGCGTGCTGGTCGAGATCGACCGCCGCATCCGCGTGTTCAAGGCCGCGCAGCGACGCCGGTACGAGTTCACCTTGTTCTCGGACCACGGCAACGCCCACCTGCCCTCGACGCTGGTCGACGCGAACGACATCTTGAAGGCGACGGGCGTGACGCCGGTCGACACGCTGGGCGACGGTACCGAGGTCACGGGCGGAGAGCAGCCCTCCGCCGACCCGCCGAGAGCCGTCCCGGTCGTGCACGTCCGGGTCAGCTACGTTGCGCTCCACGCCGAGCCCCGGCACGTCGCCGAGGTTGCCGCCCGCACCTCGCGCAGCCCCTACGTCGACCTGGCGGTGGCGCCCATCGACCGCGCGACCGGGTGGTTCGGTGTCTGGCGTCAGGGGGAGCGTTGCGCGTTCCAGCGTCAGGCCGACGGCACCATCGTCGTGGCAGAGCCCGCGCGCTGGGGCTGGCTGGGCGCCGACCTCGGCCCCTTTCTCTCGGCCGACGGCGGTCAGGCGCTGCTCGCCGACCGCGACGCGCTGGCGGCGACGATGGGCGGTGGCTATCCCGATATCTTCTATCGCGTGGCCACCGCGTTCACCCATCCGGCGGCGCGCTACCCGGCCGACGTGCTCCTGTCGATGCCCGACGACGTCGCCTCGATCGGATTCCAGATCCCGGGCGCGGGCGCGATTCGCGCCAACGACGGCTTTCACGGCAGCCTGTCCCGGCGCGCCACCCTGTCGGTGCTGGCAACGGAGTCGGGTCCGCTTCCGCCGACTGTGCGCTCCGACGACCTAGCCGACCGATTTCCCGCGCTGCGCGGCGAGGGCCAGTGACACCCACGCGCCGATGGTGACCAGCGCCGCCGCGACGCACGCCGCGGCGAGCGTGAGGTAGGCGAACGCCGGGCCGGCGGCGACCCAGCCCGGCTCGCAGTCGAGGCGGGAGGTGAACAGGCCCGAATGGACAAAGGCCGCGAGCGCGGGCGGCGCGAACCCCGCGACCACCGCCGCCGCCCCTGGCCCGTCGTCGTGAGATGGCCTGCGCTCCGGGTCGCCGGCGCGCCGGCGACCGCGGGCCACCAGGGCGATCGACGCCGCTGCGAAGCTGAGCAGCGCGATGCCCGCGCCCCACACGATCGCCTTGCGCGCGGCGCTGAACGAGACCGGACCGAAGATGAGGCCGAAGAGCCCGATCGCCGCCCCCATGCCGAGCAGGCCGCGCAGGAACGCGCGCCAGCGCCGGAGCGCCAGCCAGACCATCGCCGCCAGCCCCGCGCCCGCCGGCACGACCCGCAGCCACCGGCCCCGCGCCTGCACCTCACGGGCGGCGGCGCGCGCCTGCGCCGTCGCCGCCGACACACGCGCCCGACGGCGGTCATCGTCCGCGGCGAGCGTGGCGCGGACCTGGGGCGCGGCGTGCAGCAGCGCCACCAGCGCGCGCCCGCTGGCCTGCGCGGGCGGCGCCACGCCCAGCCACGCCGCCAGCGTCGGCGCGAGGTCGACGCTGCGCGCGCCCTCCGCCTGCGCCCCTGGTTCGACCCCGGGTCCGGCGGCCACCAGGAAGGACTCGCTGACGTCGAGCTCGTCGCCGCCGTGGCCGCCGCGCTTGCGGTGGCCGTGGTCGGCCGTGACCACGACATTGGCGCGCGGCCAACCCCAGCCCCGCGCCAGCGCGGCGGTCAGCCGATCGGCGGCGCGCGCCGCCTCCAGATACTGAGGCGCCGCCGCGCCGAAGCGGTGACCCGCCGTATCGACGTCGCACAGATGCACGACCAACAGGTCGGCGTGCGGCGGCGCCAGCCGCTGCGCCTCGACCACAATCCGCGCCGCCGGAATCACCCGCGCATCATCAAACGAGCCGGGAAACAACCGCGCCCACCAGTCGACCTCCGTCGACAGCACCGCCGCCCGCCCACCTGCCTCGCGGACGCGGCGCGCCACATCGTCGATCCCGGCGGCCCGGATCCCTTCGTTGGTCCGCACGCCCGAGTCGCGCGGCGGCACGCCGGTCAGCATTGCCACGTACTGCGCCGCCGAGTAAGTCGGGGGATCAGCGCGCAGGCGTACCCGCACCCCCGTGCGCCCGAGCTCGTCGAGAAACGGGAGCGACCTCGCCAGGTCGGCGCGCAACCCGTCGATGACCACCAGCAACACCGGCGCCCGTCGCGCCGGCGCGGGCGCTTCCGCCGCCGGCAGCGCGCCGATCAGCGGCGCCGGCAGATTGAGGTTGGCGCCCGCACGATCGATCGCCGCGCCCAGCCCGAGCGCGATGGCCGCAAACGCCCCCACCGCCGCGACCCAGGACGCGCGAGTCATCCAGATCACCGGAGTAGCGAGAGCGATCCGCCATCACTGCCCACAGAAGTAGGTCGTTTCGGCAGCGTCGGAATTCATGAAGAGCAGATGCGCCTGACACTGCGAGAAGCATGGGTCGGGGCAGGGGCTGCCGGGTGCGCACTTCCGGTAGCAAAGCCCGTCACCCGTGGGTGAGCTACAGGTGATGCTTCCCGGTTCTCCTCCGTGGCCGCACACGACCGAGTAGTTGCGGACCCATCCCGTCGCACAGGGCGGGCCGGGCGCGGCTGCGCATGTACTCGGCCGACCGCCGGTCCCCTGACCGCCGGCCCCCTGACCGCCCGTCCCCTGACCGCCGGTCCCCTGACCGCCCGTCCCCTGACCGTCGGTTCCCTGACCGCCGGTTCCCTGACCACCGGTCCCCTGGCTCCCATCGTGACCGCCATCGCCTCCGGGATCGGGTTCCTTGGAGAGATCGCGACCACATCCCGTGAGGGCAATGAAAACCAACACACACGACACGGGGGAAGACCTGACGAAACGTGGTCTCATGGTGTGCCTCTCAGGTTGGGCCCAGTCGACAATCATATCACCGCACGAGGCGCGGCTAGCAGCGTTGGACGCGCTCATCCAGCACCAGAAAGCCACCTCGGATCTGCAGCTCGCCACCGGAGAGGTCGTCGAGGCGCGGCACCTGCACTTCGAAGTCGGCCATTCGTGAGGTCGATCGCGGCGTCGAAGGGCAACCTGGGAGAGGCGGTGGGGGCGTGTTCGCGCTTCGCGCCGCAACCTGGGGTCGGATAGGCCAGGGAGCAAGCGTCCGCCGACGATGTCTCATCCACGCGAGCGAGGTCCTGCACCGATTGGCCGTCAGGGAGGTCTCATCCACGCGAGCGAGGTCCTGCACCGATTGGCCGTCAGTTGGAGGGCTGTGGCTAACCGTCGAGCAGCCAAGCCCGCCAACAATCATCGGCAACATCGCACATCTCATAGTTCGACCTGTCTGTTGATTGAGGATTTCGGTTGGCAACCCGCGAATGCAAGGCTCGGGCCGGGCCACTTCCACGCACGTCGGCCCCACGGGGAAGACAGCACCCGGGCGCCAATGTCACGATTGCAGCCCAAGAACCCCCAAGAACCCGACCAAGGTTGGTCCCCGCCCCCAAGTCCCAAGAACCCGACCAAGGTTGGTCCAACCCCGAAGAACCCGACCAAGGTTGGTCCAACCCAAGAACCGGTCCAGACAAGAACGCGACCAAGATTGGTCAGCGCAAGGGCGACGAAGGCATCGAAGTCACGACGAATTCTATCGAAGTGAGGGCCAGGGATCGGCGCGCTGGAGGTGGCGGAGGCCGCCGACCACTGGTTGCTGGCGTCCCTTCAAATCGACGACAGAGCAGTGCCCAGTCCGGTAACGGGTCGTCGTCGCGGCCACGCGACGTGGTCCGGCCAGGGGCGGGTTCAGGTCTCGCCGGCGGGCTCGCAGGCGACGCTCGCGTACCTGCTCAGCCAGAATGTGCCGTGGGGGAAGGCGGCCTCGACGCCGGATACGAATGCCTCCCGAGCCCGCCTATAGGCTTCGAGCCAGACCTTGTTCCGAGCAAGCGCCTCGACGCGCCGCCAGGTGTTCTTGCAGGCAACCCGAGGGTCGAGCACCCGTCGCGGCTCGCGCGAGCGCGGGCTATCGTTCCAATGTTGACCCCTGATGACGGCGCGCCCGACGATGCGTCGACCGGACTCCCTGCGCTCGGCGGCAGCCTTCAGTTCAGCGGCAGCGATGCGTTCCTCCAGGCGGGCGATGAACGCGGTCCGGGAATCAGGTGTGAGCTCAGGAGGCAGGAACAATGGGAGCGAGACCGTCGCCGGCAGATCACCGTCGGCCCGGAAAAAGTCCCTGGGACGATCAGCGACGAGCGGTGTGTCCGCGATCGTAGCCGCAAGCGAGGTGACGCCGGGCCAATGGTGGGCCCTCTCGACCAGGTGGTCGGCGACGGGGTTGGCAAACGCATAAACCATCTTGTCGAAGGTGTCATCGGGTTGGATCAACTCCACGGCCGAGGTCTGTTCGGGAGCCCACATGGCTTCCCAGCGCCCGCGCAAGGCGTTTTGGTGCTTGGCGACCAGCTTGTGGAAATGGGCGAGGAAGTCGGGCAGCCGGCCCTCAACGTCGACGACTCCGGTGTGGTGGTGATTGGACATAGTGGCCGTGAAGATGACTTTGACGCCGTACTTCTGCGCGGCCACCGCCAGGCAATAGATGAAGGCGTTGTTGGTCTGGTGGTCGGGCCGCAAGAAGAAGCGGCGCTCGGAGCAACGCCGCGTGATCATGTAGGTCCGCCCCGGAACGACGGCACGAGGAAGTGACATACCAACTCATCGGTCCGCACTGCGGGGAGGTTGCGAAAAATCAACCTTGGAGCGGTAGCGGCGGAGGAGGAGCGGTAGCGGGGAGCGGTAGCGGCAACCTTGGAGCGGTAGCGGGAGAGCCGTAGCGGGAGAGCGGTAGCGGGAGCGGTAGCGGAGAGCGGTAGCGGAGGAGGAGCGGTAGCGGACGAGCGGTAGCGGAGCGGGAGCGGATGGGGCTAGCGGATCCTCCTCGGCGGGCCTCAGGGGATGAGGATGAACCTGCACTCCCAAACCAACGCTCCGTCGCTGCTCGCTTTGCAATTGCAATCCCCACCGCCATGGCACTCAAGATCGACGGAGTTGCACGACTTCAGGTCGAGCTGGCCACAGTCCGAGACGCCGAGCGCCGGCGGAATGCACTCGCAACCATCGATTGCACTGCTTCCAGACGGGCAGACATCCCGGAACCCGTCGGACTTGCAGGGCGGCGGGCCGATGCGCCCGGTGGTGGCGTCGCAACAGCGCGGCGCATCGGAGCGCGCGCACGATCCCGGAGGGCAGGTGGACAGCGGTTGCGCTCCCTCCGGACAGCGGAATTTGCCGTCCGGGTCACAGAAGGGCCGCGGACTGTCGCCGGACCGAGTCTCCGCGCCGGCGGCACACGACCAGACGCACCGGTTCGAGCCATTGATGCAGCTGGTATCGGCCCCCGCGACGCCCGACCCGCCGATCCCTGGGACCGCCGCGCCGCCGGTGCCATCCCCGACGGGTTTTTCCATCGAGCTACACGCGGACGCGCCGGCCAGCAACGCCAAGAGTAGCGGGACGCCTGGGGATGGTGGCACCGGTCTCATGGACTCTGAGTGTCCGGCACGGGGCAATTGTCGCTCAGGTTTTCTCCAGCGGGGAAGATCGGCAAGACCTCTTCGTCGTCATGCGGGGCTCGGAAGCAGACCATTGCTTTCAAATCAGTCCGCCCCTACTGTTGCCATGCACGGTGTCCCGCGCACCCGCCGGCGACGCGTACTGAAGACTGCGAATCACTTCGAGGCGGCTTTGTTTGGATTGTCCGCCGGGTTGAGGTAGTGAATGTCGAACGGGCCCACGCCGTGCAGCTGGAGAATCGTCTCGCCCTTCGCTTCGGCGGCGTGGTGCATCCTGCCGGGGAGGAAGTGATAGGCGCCGGCCTCGAGCTCGTGGGCCGGGGCGTTCAGGTTGTCTCCCATGTGCAGGACGAAGGTGCCTGACAGCACCGTGAGGTGCTCGTCCTGGGTGTGCCAGTGGCCCGGGATCTTGTAGCCGTTGGGCATCTTGAAACGCAGGGCGAAGGGCGCCTTCTTCGACGGGTCGCCGCTGAGCACGGCGATCTGGGCGCCGCGGGGCAGGTCGGGCGGTGCGTCGCCCCACTTGATCTCGGTGGCGTTCACGAATATCGCGTCGGCCTTGCTGCCCCTGGCGCTGTCGGCGCGCACGGCGGAGATCGAGAGAATGAGAGCGAACGCGATCGTTGTCGCTGCGACGGTCATCTTCATGGCATGTCTCCTCTGGTTCGGACGTTTTCTGGCGCGGGAGGTACCTGCGGGGGTCTTCCTTTCCTTTTCGGTGGCAACGACCCTTGGCGTCCATCTCTAACCAGCGACCGTTTGAGCCAGCGTTGGAATTAACCTCGAAACTGAAGCCCCGATCTGCGCGGTGGAGAGTCGAGCTCCCCGGGCTAGCGGCCCGGCGGTGTAGCAGACCGCTGCGCAAAACCGGCATGCGCGTCGCTTCCGTACCGGCGGATGGAGTCGAACCATCTGCGCGCGCCTCATGAGGGCACCGGGCTGCCCGAAAACCGGTAGTACTGCTGCCTGGATTACCCGGTCGGCGCCGGGTATCCCAGGTCCAGGAGGACCCACAAATGGAGTACCGCACCTTGGGACGCAACGGCCCGCGGGTTTCCGCGGTCGGCTTCGGCAGCATGAGCGTCGGGATCTCCGACATCTATACCAGCAGCGCGCCCGACGACGACGCGGCCGTGGCGCTGATCCGCGCCGCCCTCGATCTGGGGGTCACCATGGTGGACACAGCGGACGTCTACGGGCGGGCGGAGGTCCAGGTCGGCAAGGCGATCCAGGGGCGCCGCGACCAGGTGATCGTCGCGACGAAGTTCGGCTTCACCAACGCAAAACCGGGCGAGAACGAGCACATCGACGGTAGCCCCAGGCACGTCCGCGAGGCCTGCGACGCGTCGCTGCGGCGGCTCGGGGTCGAACGGATCGATCTCTACTACCTCCATCGCGTCGACCCGACCGTGGCTATCGAAGAGACGGTGGGTGCCATGGCCGAGCTCGTAGGGCAGGGGAAGGTGGGACACCTGGGTCTGTCGGAGGTCACGGCGGCCACGGTCCGCCGGGCTCACGCCGTCCACCCGATCGCCGCGATCCAGTCGGAGTATTCGCTCTTCACCCGCGACCCGGAGGCGGCGCTGCTGCCGGCGCTGAGCGAGCTGCAGATCGCGCTCGTGGCCTACAGCCCGCTGGGGCGAGGGCTGCTGGCGGGGAGGTTTCGGGGGCTCGACGATCTCTCGCCCAACGACTGGCGGCGCAACAATCCGCGCTTCCAGGGCGAGAACCTCGAGAAGAACCTCGCCGCTGCCGCGCAGGTGCGCGAGATGGCGGCGAAGAAGGAGTGCACGCCGGCCCAGCTGGCGCTGGCCTGGCTGCTCCGGCGGCATGACAACGTCGTTCCCATCCCCGGCACCAGCAGCCGGGCGCGCCTCGAGGAGAACGTCGCGGCGGTGGACGTCCAGTTAACCCCCGAGGAACTGGAGCGCTTCGACCGCATGGCTCCGCGGGCGGTGGGCGCTCGTTACCACCAGGCGGCGATGGCCCTCGTCGAGGAGTGAGCCGCTCCGCGCGGCGACGCAGGCCCGAGGCTGAGCAGCACGGCGTCAGACGAACCCACTCCTGGAGAAAAAAAACAAAATTAGGGTGATCGACTGGGCGCTCCGGCGGAATATTGATGACGATGTGTCTTCGCTTGCGTTCCGTTAGGTCTGTTTGCGTCATGACTGGCCTGGCTACGGTGGGCCTCGTGGCCTGCACTGGCTCCGAGATCGGCAGTCCGAGCGGGACAGGGGGGACATCCGCGACCGGAAAGGGTGGCTCGCCCGCCGGCGCCGGGAGCGGTGGATCGGCCGGTCCAGGCCTGGGTGGAACCGTGGGCATGGCCGGCGCGACCGGTTCCGGCGGATCGCCTGGAACGACCGGCGCGGGCGGAGGCGGCGGCGCCACGGGCGCGGGCGGCAGGACCGGTGCGGGCGGCAGAACCGGCGCGGGCGGCGCGACAGGCACGACGGGCGCCGGCGGCTCATCGGTCAATTGTTCGGGGACCCTGCCGGCGGGCGGTACTGCGCACACCTCGTCAAACACTCAGGGCGCGGCGGCCGGCCTCAACTGGTCAGTCTGGACCAACGCAAGCCCGGGAACCATCACCACCTATACCGTCCCCGCATTCAGTGCATCGTGGAACAATTCTGGCGATTTCCTGGCCCGTCTGGGCCTGGAATGGGGGAACAGCGGCAAGACGTTCGACCAGTTCGGAACGATTGCCGCACAATTCGCCGAGACAAAATCGGGGACCGCCGGCGGCTACTCCTATATTGGAATCTATGGGTGGTCGGTGAATCCGTGTATCGAGTTCTACATCGTCGACGATTCGTACAACCGAATGCCGGTCAATCCTGGCACCACCACCAACAAGGGTACGGCGACGATTGATGGGGGGACGTACACCTTGTATACGCGCCCGACAACCGGAACCGGTGGCTCACGATGCTCCGGCGTCTCGAGCTGGACGCAGTTCTACAGTGTGCGGCAGACGGCTCGACAATGCGGGCAGATATCCATTACCGAACACTTCAAAGCATGGGCAGCCGCGGGCATGACACTCGGGAACATGCTGGAGGCCAAGATTCTCGTGGAAGTAGGGGGGGGCGTTGGCAGCGTCGACTTCACGACGGCATCGGTGACGGCGCAGTAAATCCGCCCACGCAGAAGAGAGAAACGTCGCGTTTCTCCAGCGGCCTGCGCGGCATCGGCCTGACCGCCCCAACGACTCCTGCTTTCCGTGGTGGTACGAGCGGCACCTGTCGCGCCCGCGTTCGATGGCGAATGCTGACGCGCGCCGTGCAGGGAGGGCCTTCCTCCACGGCGCGCGCGCAGCCTCAACAAGTCATCAGAACGTCGTCGGGCAGAGCAGGCCGCCGCTGGCACCCGCTTGCGGGACCGCGACGGTTTCCGTGTCTTCATCGATCGACAGCAGGTACTGAACGAGGTCGGCGATCTGCTGGTCTACCTCGTGCGGATCGTTCTCTCTGAGGAAGTTCGGAGCCAGGGCGCGAGCGTGCTCCTGGAATGCGGGGCCGAACAGGCCTTCCAGGGTTCGTGCCTGGCCGCCGTGCAGGTAGGGCGCGCCGCTCGCCATGCCGAGCAGGGACGGTGGGTTGTAACCACGGCCTTCGCCCGCGGGGTTACCATCGCCTTGCGCGACGGTCTTCATGTCCGCGCGGAGCTCCGCGATACCGGCGCCGGGCTCGGCGACGTTGAAGGTGCCGACCGGACGGATGGCGCACAGGATCTGATCGAACGCCGCGGCGTTGCCACCGGCGAAGCGCAGCAGCTGGTTCGCAGGTTGGCGCGCCGGCAAGAGCGCCGTCGGAAAACCATTCGGGATCAGCAGCGGAGTCGTGTTGAGTCGGTTGTTGGTTTCTGTTCCGGGCGTGTAAAATCGCTGCGAGATCGTCCACTTTGCGCCGCCGTGGCAGCCCTGGCAGACGCCGCCGGTCTTGAACAAGTCCGCTCCTCGTGCGACCGCATGGGCGTCGAGCGTGGAGGGGGCTCGCGGTGAGCGGATGGTCTGGATGTACGCCTCGATGTCCTGCCAATCCTCGAGCTTCGGCGCCGCCGCGAATCCGAGTGGGTTGGTCGGGTCCGAGGCCTGGGTCGATGAGCCGCTCAAGCCGGCGTGTTTGAGGCCCACGAAGTCGATGCGATCGGCCGTCTGGGGCGGCGCGCTGACCGCCGAGACGATCGCGCCGACGCCGCCCGAGATGTCGCGCGTGTTGCCTTCGAAGTCGTCGACCTCGTCGAAGATGGCCGTCCAGTTGAAGATGCGCTGGTCGCTGGGATCGTGGGAGGCGAAGCTGCCCTCGAGGCTGGTCGCCTGACGCGGGCCGCGGGCAAAGTACCAGGTCACGTTGTCGCTGAGTCCGTCGGAGTGGCATGACTGGCAAGCGCCCCAGGCCTGCCCCGCCAGCGACCAGCGCGCTGTGCCGGTGTCGAAGAAGCGCTTGCCACGTAGCACGTGATCTTCGCGGCTCTTCGGCACCGGAAGCTCCGCGGTCGGCACGACATTCGGCTCGCTGATGCCGCCGGCGACGGCTTGCGTGTTGAAGTCGACCACGGTCGCGCTGCGACTCACGTCATTGGCGACGATCGCGAACCGCCCGGCGTTCGCCGCAACCGCCACACCTATCGGGTTCTTGCCGGCTTTTTCGGGGGCGATGCCCTTGGGCGTGAGGTCGATGAAGGGGCTCGTGGAAGAGCCCACTTCGACCAGCGTGCCGAGCCTTGCGTCGAATACCAGCCGGAACAGGCTGTCGGCGCCGTTGGCGCTGGCGTACGCGATCTGGGTCTGCGGTACGAAGTCGAGATCGCTCGCGAACAAGGGAAAGCGACGGTCGGCCTGGGCCACGCCGGTCTTGTCGAAGAACGCCGTGAAGTCGGCGTTGAGATTGCGCGCGCTGTGCGGGACTTCCTCCCCCGTCACGGTGTCGATGACCGACACCACGGGCGCGGTGGTGGTCTTGACGCCTGCCAGGTCCACGCAAATCGAGCTAGCCGCGCCGCCAAACGGCACCACACACGCTGGCTCGACCAGATTCAGGCTGGCGCAGTCGTCGACTTTCGCGCAAACGGTGGTCGTGGCTTTGACGCCGAGCGGTCCCTTGGGTGAAGCGCAGACCGAGAGCACGTAGGCGAAGCGGCCGTTCAAGGTGATCGACTGGAGCTGGTTCGGAAAACAACCGGCCGCGAGTCCGTTGGCGTCCTTGAAGCCCATGTCCGCGAGCGGCTGGAGGGGAATCGTGGACATGCTGTAGTCCGACAACGAAACCTTGTAGACCAGCCCCACGTTTCGCACGTCGGCGTTGGAGCCGTCCGCTGCTTCGGCCTCGACCTGCTGGGCGAAGTATTCGGTGACGTAGAGTGTCTCGTCTCGATCGTCGCCGTCCCCGTCGTTGCTGACGGTGATCGAGCGCGGATGGGCGAGCGCCGGGCGAGCCCGGACCTCTCCGAGGTATCCGCCCGCCACCAGCGCCTGGTTGAGGTCGACGCTCGTGATGAGCTTCATGGTCCGGGCGTCGAGGACGCTCACCGTGCCGTCGTTCGAGTTACTCACGAAGACGCGGTCGCCGCTCGGGCTGAGCGCCAGCCCCGTGGGTTCGGAGCCGACCGCGGCGCGGGCATCGACCACGGGGGCTGTCTTGAGATATCGAATGCGCGCGAGTCGTTGATCTCTGCGCAGCACAACGAACGCGGTGTCGTTGTCGGGCCCAATCACGACCTGCCAGGGCTCCGAACCCTTTCCCAGCTGAAGCTCCTGGATCACGCGCGTGGACGGCGCGCCTGGCTGCGAACGATCGAGGCCAAGCAGCGTGACCGACCCGACATCGCGGTTGACGACGAGTGACAGCGATTCGTCCGGGGAGAGAGCAACGGCGCTGCCTCGACTCGGCCGTTCCAGGCGGGGGACGGCCGTCGCGCCGCCTCCGCCGCCCGCGTCATCGGCATTGCC
>DASRQZ010000049.1:0-18370 GCA_035696125.1 Polyangia bacterium | reverse complement strand
ACGCCGCCACCGAGCCGCCGTTCCGCAACGAGCTGTGGGACAACCACCAGGCCGGTCTGTACGTCGACGTGGCGACCGGCGAGCCGTTGTTCAGCTCGACCGACAAGTTCGACTCGGGCACCGGATGGCCCAGCTTCTGGGCGCCCATCGTCGCCAAGAACGTCGAGACCGACACCGACACCAGCCACGGCATGGTGCGCAGCGAGGTGCGCTGCTCGCGCTGCGGCGGCCACCTCGGCCACGTCTTCGACGACGGACCGGCGCCGACCAACCTGCGCTACTGCATCAACTCGGCGTCGCTCCGCTTCATTCCGGTCGCCGAGCTGGAGCGCGCCGGGTACGGCGAGTACCGCACCCTCTTCGGCGCGGCGCCGCAGGGTGCGGGCACCCGCGAGACCGCCATCCTGGCGGGCGGCTGCTTCTGGGGCATGGAGGAGATCCTGCGCCAGATCCCCGGCGTGCTACAGACGGAAGCGGTGTACACCGGCGGCACGACGGCGAGCCCCAGCTATCAAGACGTGCACGGCGGCGCCACCGGGCACGCCGAGGCGGTGCGGATCGTCTTCGATCCTGGCAAGCTGTCCTACGCCGACCTGCTGGAGAAGTGGTTCTTCCGCATGCACGATCCGACCACGCGCAACCGGCAGGGCAACGACGTCGGAACGCAGTACCGCTCGGCGATCTTCGTGACCTCGGCCGAGCAGCGCAAGGTGGCCGAGCAGGTCAAGGCGCGGGTGGGCGCGTCCGGCAAGTGGAAGAGCCCGATCGTCACCGAGATCGTCGACGCCGGTCCGGCGACGCGCGCCGAGGAGTATCACCAGAAGTATCTGGAGAAAAATCCCGGCGGGTACACCTGCCACTACCTGCGGAACTGAAAGCCGGTCGCCGCCGTCTCGGCGCCGGCGACGTGAACCGCTCAGCTGAGCTGCGCGGTGCCGCCGTGCTCCGTCCGCTAAAGCCCGCACCCGTCGCGCAGAAAGCAGGTCGCGGGGTCATCGTAGAAGCGCTGGAAGCTGGGCGCGTCTGGGTGACCAGGATAGGGGACATAGTAGTAGGCGTAACGTTCGGTCGCGCTGACGTCGTAGTAGGTTTGCCAGACCAGCGCGTACGCCACCTTGGCCTGCTTGGCCAGCGCCAGGAGCTGCTTGCCGTACCAATCCTCGGCGGTCCTGGGCAGCACCGCGGCGCGCTCGGCGTCGTCGAGGGTGACCGGGCCGGACGTGGTGAGCCCGAAGTGGCGCAACAGAGCTTTTTGCGCCGCCGCGTCGTGCAGCATCGCCAGCGCGTCGTCGACGGTCTTCTTGCCGTTGATGATCAGCGGCTGCCCGGCCTTGGCTCGGCGCGCCAGCTCGGCCAGGTGCAAGCGGTAGGTGCCGGCTTCGGTCAGGGCGTAGGGCTTGCCGCGCGCGCGCGCCTCTTCCGCGACCACCCGCAGCTGCAGCCCGAACAGGCGCAGGTCGGTCGCATTGGCGGGGCGCGCCGCCGGGTGGTAAAGGTCGATGCCCAGCAGATCGAAGCTGTCGTCGCCGGCGTAGGACTCGGCGTAAAAGGGGCGGCGCTGGGCGACATACTCGTCGGCGCGCTTCGACGAGGTGGTCTGCGACGCGCGCATCGTCGCGCGCGCCTGGATCGGGCTGGCCCAGGCCAGCCCCGCCGCGCCCAGCTCTTTCAGCAGCTGTTCGCGCAGCCGGTCGCGCGCGTAGCCGGTCGGGTCCATCAGCTTGTCCTGCACGCGGCTGAACGACTCCTTCTCCCGGGGGCCGAGCAACCGATCCGGTGAAAACGCGAACAGCAGATTCTGCATGCCCGGTTCGCTGCGCAGCGCCGTGATGAAGGTGCGTGACATCTCCTTGTAAGCCTCGGGGCCCGACATCGCCTCCGGCTTGCCGAGCAGCGCCGCGCAATTCCAGTAAGCCTGGCCCCACCAGAACCAGGGGCCGGTCTGCTCGTGAAACGGGCGCACGATGATCGGCGCGCCGCCCAGGCCCTGGTCGCGCAGCACCTGCGCCGTGTGCTTGGCGTGTGCCGCGAGCCAGGTCTTGCCGGTGATGCCCTGGTAGGCGCCGGCGGTCAGCGGCTGGTCGTTGGCGATCTGACACAGGCACTTCAGTGTCTCGGGAACGTCGGCGCGCGAGGTGATCGCGTGCCGGTATTCGTCCTCGGCGTAGAACGACGTTCCGCCCAGCACCGACTGGATCACCAGCTCGCGACCGTCGACCTTCACCGTGGCCAGGGGCTTGCCAGGGCTGGTGCTGGCGTTGCAGCTGGGCGCGTGCCAGTCCATGGTGACCAGCCCGCCCGCGTCCAGGTGATGGCGGATGGCCCGCGCGATGACCGCGCGCCGGTTCCACTCGACCGGCTCCAGCGCCAGCATGCCGAGGCTGACGCCCAGCACCGCCGGCTGGTCGCCGACCAGCGCCTCGCTGTCCGCGGTGAATTGACCCAGGCGCGCCGTGGCGTCGAACCAGGGGCCGGTCGATACCAGGGCGCCGTTGCGGTACATGCCCCACAACGTCGCGTTCTCCTCGCCGAACAGGAATTGCCCCGATTGATTGAGGCGCAGCAAGCGCGCGCTCACCGCCGCCTTGCTTCCGGGCGCAAGCGGCGCTGTCGCGGCGCCGCCCGCGCCGCTACCGGCGTCGCTGATCATGGCCGCCGGGGCCCCGCCGGCCCGGTGCCCGGCGACAAGGACCATCGTGACAATGCCCGTGGTGGCGAGCAACTGCCCAGGTGACATGTTCCTCCTAGCTTCTAACCGGCCGATTCTTGGGATTCGGTGCACGGTGGTTGGGCCGGTGGGCGTAGCTGGGCGAGGTGTCATCAGTTTTCAGTTTTCAGTCGACAGGAAAAGGTGACGGACTCAGGCGGCGGCTCGAATGCCGGGTTGAATCTGCTGATGACTGAAGACTGACAGCTGACGACATTTCGTCCGAGCTTCCAGGTTCACCTGGCTATGATTCAGACCCAGACCCGCGAGGGCCGGAAGGTAGGCGGGTTCGCCGCGCTGGTAAAGGGCTCTTCGTGCTATCCCATGGTGAACTGATTCTCGGTGGCGGGGCGATTTGAGCGATATCCCCAGATCGACGCAGGTCGCGATCATCGGCGCCGGGCCGGCGGGATTGGTGCTGTCCCATCTGCTGGCGCGCGCCGGCATCCAGTCGATCGTCCTCGAGAACCGGACCCGCGTCCACGTCGAGCGGCGGGTGCGCGCCGGTGTGCTGGAGCAGGGCACTGTCGAGCTGCTCGACGAGCTGGGCCTGTCGGATCGCCTGCATCGCGAGGGGCTGGTCCATCACGGCGTGCTGTTGACCTTCGGCGGACGGCGCCACCGCATCGCGCTCTCCGACCTGACCGGCGGGCGCTCGATCACCATCTATGGGCAGCAAGAGCTGGTCAAGGACCTGATCGGCGCGCGTCTCACCGCCGGTGGCGCGATCGAATTCGAGGTCGAGGAGGTGAGCCTGTCCGATCTCGAGAGCGCGCGCCCGCGCGTGCGCTTTCGCAAGGATGGCGTCGTGCACGAGCTCGCCTGTGACTTCATCGCCGGCTGCGACGGGTTCCATGGCGTGTCCCGTCCGTCGATCCCGCCCGGCGTGCTGTCGGTCTACGAGCGGGCCTACCCCTTCGCCTGGCTGGGCATCCTGGCGGCGGTGCCGCCGTCGACCGACGAGCTGATCTACGCGCGCCACCCGCGCGGCTTCGCGCTGCACAGCCTGCGCTCTTCCCAGATAAGCCGTCTTTACATCCAGGTCGATCCCGGTGAGCAGCTCGACAACTGGTCCGACGACCGCATCTGGCAAGAGCTGCGCGCGCGCCTGGCCACCGACGACGGCTGGGCGCTGCGCGACGGCCCGGTGCTGGAACGGGGCATCGCTCTACACCACAGCTTCGTGGTCGAGCCGATGCAGCACGGCCGCCTGTTCCTGGCCGGCGACGCCGCGCACATCGTGCCGCCGACGGGGGCCAAGGGTCTCAACCTGGCGGTCGCCGACGTGCGCGTGCTGGCGCGCGCGATCGGCACCTGGTACGCCTCGGGCGCCACGGCCGCGCTGGATGACTACAGCGCGCGCTGTCTGGCGCGGGTCTGGAGGGTGCAGGAGTTTTCATCCTGGATGAGCACGCTGCTGCACCCGCTCCCCGACGCCACCCCCTTCGACGAGCGCCTCAGCCAGGCGCGCCTCGAGTGGATCTGCAAATCAGAGGCGGCGTCGCGCAGCCTGGCCGAGAACTACGTCGGGTTGCCGTTCGAGTAGGTGGACCGGAACGGAGGGTGGAACGCCAGGACGCCAAGGCTGAGAATCCCGAATCTGGCATCCTGGCCTCTTGGCCTCCTGGCCTCTTGGGCCTCTTGGCCTCTTGGCGTTTTTCATCTCTCCGATCTCGGCTCTCCGCTCCTCCGTGTTACTTCTCCGGCGCCGCGTTCTCCGCCGCGATCTCGTTCAGCGCTTGCTCCGCGATCTGGAACGCGCGGTTGGCCGCCGGGACGCCGGCGTAGACCGCGGCGTGGATCAGGATCTCGGCGATCTCGCGGCCGGTGACGCCGTTCCGGACCGCGCCGCGCACGTGCAGCGCGATCTCGTGCTCCTGGCCGAGCGCGGCCAGCATCGCCAGGGTGATGCAGGAGCGGGTGCGACGGTCCAGGTCGGGGCGCGACCAGACGTCGCCCCAGGCGACCTCGGCGATGAAGTCCTGAAAATCGGCGGTGAAGGGCGTGGTCCTGGCCACCGCGCGATCGACGTAGGCGTCGCCCAGCACCTCGCGCCGTACGCGCATGCCGGCCTCCTTGCGGATCTTGTCCATGACGGTCCCCTCTCTATATTGATATTGGCGCGTCGTCGTCTCGCAGGTGGGCCAGGATCAGCTCGCTGACCCGCTCGGGTTGTTCCAGGTTGGCCAGGTGGGCCGCTTGGTCGACCAGGGCCAGGCGCGCGCCGCGAATCCGCTCGACGATGCGCCGCAGGTGCTCGGGCGGCGTCGAGGGATCTTCGGTGGCCGCGACGGCCAGGGTCGGAGCGCGGATCCCGGGCAGGTCGGCGCGCAGGTCCATTCGTTGGATCGCGCCGCAGCAGGCGGCATAGCCCTCGGCCGGCGTGGCCGCGATCGTGGCACGCAGCGCGGCGAGCCGTTCGGGGTGCCGCGCGCGCCACCCGGGCGTGAACCAGCGCGCCAGGATCGCGTCGGCCACCGCCAACGTGCCGCCCGCGCGTACCGCCGCCGCGCGCTCGATCCAGAGCTCGGGCGGCCCCAGCACCGCCGAGGTGCAGCACACCACCAGGCGCGCCACCCGTTGCGGATGGTGCGCGGCGACCCACAGGCTGACCATGCCACCCAGCGACAGCCCGCACAGGTGGGCGCGCGCCACGCCCAGCCGGTCGAGCAGCGCCACGAGATCGCCGCCCAGATCGCCGATCTCGTAAGGACCGGGGGGCACCGGCGATCGGCCATGGCCGCGCAGGTCATAGCGCACCACCCGAAAAGACCGCGCCAGCACCGCGGCCTGCGGTTGCCACATGTCCAGCGCGACCCCCAGCGAGTGCGTCATCACCACCACCGGCGCGTCCGGCGGCCCTTCGATCAGGGTGTGAACCTCGACGCTCATTTCGGGCCGCGGGCCCGGTACGCCGCCAGCGCGCGATCCACGAACAGCTGCGCGCTGCCCAGGTACCCGGTCGGATCGAGCAAGCGCTGGATCTCCTCGGGCGACAACCGCGCGCGCACCTCGGCGCGCGCCGCCAGCGCCTCGCCGAAGCCGAGGCCGCTGCTCGCCGCCTCGGCGGCCACCTCCGCGACCAGGTCGTGCGCCGGCAGGCGCCCCAGCGCGGGCGCCAGCGCGCCGGCCACTCGTTCGGCCAGCAACAGCCCGCCGCTGCGATCCAGGTTGGCGCGCATGCGCGCCTGGTCGACGATCAGGTGTGTCAGGCAATCGCGCAGCCAGGCCGCCGCCGAGCCGACCGCGACCAGCAGGTCGCCCAGCGGCCGCCACTCCGCCTGCCAGGGGCCGGCGCCGCGCTGGTGCTCGGGCCAGACGCCCAGCAGGGTGGCGACCAGGCCCGGCGCGCGCGCCGCGCAGGCCAGCGCGCTGACCGCCGCGACCGGGTTGCGCTTGTGCGGCATCGCCGACGATCCGCCGCGCCGCGCGCCGCCCTCGCGCACCTCGGCGACCTCGCTCTGCGCCAGCAGCACCACGTCGCGCGCTGCCTTGCCGATCGTGCCCGCCGCCACGCCCAGCGCGCCCGCCAGCGCGCCCACCCGCGCGCGTGCCGTGTGCCAGGGCAACTCCGGCGCCGGCAGTCCCACCTCGTCGGCCAGGAAGCCCAGCACCTGTGGCCCGGCGTCGCCCAGCGAGGCCAGCGTGCCCGCGGCGCCGCCCAGCTGGGCCGCCAGCCCGTGCGCGCGGATGGCGGCCAGCGCCGCCGCCGCGTCGTCGAGCCCGGCCAGCCAACCGGCCGCCTGCAGCCCGAAGCTGATGGGCAGCGCCTGCTGCAGCAGCGTGCGGCCCGCCATCGGCGTCGCGCGATGCCGATCGGCCAGCGCCGCGGCCGCGCCGGCCGCGCCGTGCAGGTCGACCAGCAACAGATCCAGCGCGCCGCGCGCGACCAGCATCATCGCGGTGTCGAGCACGTCCTGGCTGGTGGCGCCGCGGTGGACCTGGCCGGCCGCCGATCCCGACAGCCGCGCGATCAGTGCGCGCACCAGCGGCTCGGCGGGGTTGCCGACCGACGTCGCCGCGCGGCCCAGCTCCCCGACGTCGTAGTCCTGCGCGCGGCACGCCCGCCCGATGGCCTGCGCTTCCTCGGCGCTGGCCAGGCCGGCGCGCGCCAGCGCGCGCGCCAGCGCCGCCTCGAAGTCCAGCATGGCCTGCAGCCAGGCGCGGTCGCCGGTCGCCTCGCGGACCGGACCGCGCGCCAGCACGCCGTCGAACAGGCCGGAATCGGACGGGTGAGCCGCCGCCCCCGGCTCAGACATCGAAGAACACCGTCGCGCCCCGACCCTGCATGCGGATGTCGAAACGATAGCCGCGTTCGCTGCTCGCCGCCATCAAGGTGGCGCGTACGGCGTCGTCGCCGACGATCATCAGCGTCGCGTCGGCGGCGTTGGCCGCTTCCTCGTCGGGAAAGTAGATCCGGGTCGCGGCGCGCTTGAGCAGCCCGCGCGCGAACACCGAAACCGCCAGGTGCGGCGCGTGCACCATGCCCCCCCCGCCGGCGATCGAGACCGGCTTGACGGTGAGGATCGCATACCGGCCCTCGGCGTCGGTGGCCGAGCGGGCGAAGCCGCGGATGCCGGGCGGGCCCAGTTGCCAGGTCTCGATCATCCCGTCGTCGATCGGCGCGCCAGCCCCATCCAGCAGCCGGCCCTCGATCCAGAATGCTCCCGGGGTCCCCGGCGCGACAGCGTGCGGCCCATCCGGCCAGGGCAGCGCGAACTCGAAGAAGGGCCCGATGGTCTGCGCCGCAGAACGGACCTCGCCGCTCATGTCCGGCCGCCCAGCGTGATGTCGAACGAGTAACCGAGCGCCCACTCCGGCACCGTCTGCGAGAAGTCGAAGCGCGCGACCAGGAGATTGCGCGCGAACGGCTCGGGGATCGATTGGTAGATGGGATCGACGGCCAGCAACGGATCGCCGGGGAAGTACATCTGGGTGATCAGCCGCTGGCTGAAGTTACGCCCGAAGAGCGAGAAATGGATGTGGGCCGGCCGCCAGGCGTTGGGGTGATTCTTCCAGGGATAGGCGCCCGGTTTGATGGTCACGAAGCGAAAGCGGCCCTCGGCGTCGGTGACGCAGAATCCGGAGCCGGTGAAGTTGGGATCCAGGGGCGCCTGGTGTTGATCGGAGCGGTGGACGTAGCGGCCGCAGGCGTTGGCCTGCCACACTTCGACCAGCGTGCCCGGCAGCGGGCGCCCCTCGCCGTCCAGCACGCGCCCGCCGACGATGATGCGCTCGCCCAGCGGTTCGCCGGCATGCTGCCGGGTCAGGTCGCTCGGGTTGACGAGGGTGCGCCCCGCGGTCAACGCCTCGACCGGCGGGCCGGACAGCTCGGTGGGCCCGTAGGGCAGGCGCAGCAGCGGCCGCGACGGCGCCCGCAACGCCGTGGATTGGTAGCTCGGCGAGGCAAAGGGCGGGTCGATACGCGGGGAGTTGCGACGTTCGGGGGCCACGGCGCCTATCCTAGAGCACCGAACGGTTTTGAAAGCTAGACCACCGCACATTGAGGGCCTCTGGCTTCGGGCCTCGGACCACCGGTGAAGAGTGCTCCAGAGGTCTGAGGCCCCGAGGCCCGAGGCCTTGACCGGGTGCACGGCTCATTCAAACCGTTCGGTGTTCCAGCCGGGCATGGGCCGGGGCCGAGGAAGAAAAGCTCGATCTACCCCGCTGTCCCCATCCCCTCCGTACGGCAGCGCGCGCGCGCGAATGTCAGGGAATAGTCGGTATTCTCGGCGTTTCAGATAGGCCGGTTGATCTAGAGTGTGAACCGCATGCCCGTCATAGACCGTGAAGCCCTGGAGACCGCCATGCTGGCCGAGTTGCGCGCGGCGTGGACGACCTTGCGCGGGCGCCACCCGGGTGAACGGTTCTATTCCTTCGGCCTTTACACCACCGACCTGGCCGACTACCTGATGGTCACCGCGAGCACGGAGGAGGGGCTGTCGGAGGTCACCCAGCGTTACGTGACCCAGACCGGCAGCGAGCCGGCGGCCCAGCGGGCCGCCCTGCGCTGGAGCCCGGCCGATTCGCCGCTGCACGTCGAGGGCGAGGGGCTGCTGGTCGAGAGCGATCGCCTGCGACGCGCGGGCCCTGATCCCTACGACGACACGCCCGAGGCCGACGAAGCGATCTCGCTGCTGTTCGACGTCGCGATCCAGTGCTTGCAACAGCTGGATCGCGAGGGCGCCTTCGGCGCGGGGCTGGAGCGCGCGCAACTGGTGCTGGGGATCTGGAAGGGCGATCAATCCGACGAGGAGCGGGTCGAGTTCGCCAGCCTGCTCAACCCGCGCCCGGTCGCCGAGCGCTTCGCGCGCGAGATCGCCGAGCAGAGTCGGGCGTTCCTGACGGCCGACTCCCGGCCCAGGTGACGCCCGCGGCGCACGCCGTCCACCCGGTCGTCGGGCACGCGCTGGGCGCCGAGCTTGTTCGCGCCGGCGAAGTCTGCGGTGGGCCCCGCTGGACGACCCCGGCTCTTTTGCCTACGGTGATCTCACCTTGCCCATCCCGCTGATCTACGACGACCCGCGCTACCTGCACGCCAAGCGCAGCGTCGATGATCGCGCGCTCAATCGCGGGGTGCTCGAGCAGCTGCGCGTCGAGCTGGCGGCGCTGCCCGAGCGCCCGCGGGTGCTGGAGCTGGGCGCCGGCGTCGGCACCATGGTGTCGCGCCTGGCAGAGCTCGGCTGGCTGGACTGGGCGCGCTACACGCTTATCGAGCGCGACGCGGCCAGTCTGGCGGCGGCTGCCGCGGACCTGCGCGGGGCCGGGCGCGACCTGAACATCGACCTGGTGGCCGCCGATGTTCTGGCCTGGCTGGCGGCGCCCCCCCGCGCCGGCGACGGCGCGCCTTACGATCTGGTGGTCGCCAACGCCTTTCTCGATCTGGTCGACGTGCCGGCGCTGCTGCCGCTCTTGTGGCGGCGATTGCACGCCGGGGGGCTGTTCTGGTTCTCGATCAACTTCGACGGCGAGACCATCTTCCTGCCGGAACAGCCGCTCGACGGCGCGGTCACGGCCCTTTACCACCGCAGCATGGACCAACGGCTGCGCGATGGGCGTCGCGCCGGCGACAGCCGGACCGGGCGGCACCTGTTGCAGCAATTGCCGGCCAGCGGCGCTCGGCTGCTGGGCGCGGGTAGCTCCGACTGGATCGTCTGGCCATCGCCGGCCGGAGATTATCCCGGCGACGAAGCCTATTTCCTGCACCACATCGTGCACACCATCCAGCGCGAGCTGAACGGATCGCCCGACCTGGATGCGGCCGCCTTCGCCGCCTGGGTCGCGGCCCGCCACGCCGAGGTCGAGCGCGGTCAGCTGATCTATCTGGCGCACCAGATCGACGTGGTCGGGCGCGCGCCACCCTAGTCCTGGCGGCGGCGATACGACCAGAAGAACGAGTGGGCGAAGGAGGCGCTGACCGCTGCAGTTCCCAGCGCCGCCAGCGCGGTGCCGGCCGTACCAGTCCGCGCGAACCCTGCCATCAGGCCCGCCAGCAGCGCCAGAAAGGCCAGGCGGGCCCCGCGCGAGCGCGGCACGTGCCCCGCGGGCGAAGGCGCGATCGCCAGCGCCAGGACATAGGCGTAGCGCAGCAGGCCGGTCGTGAGGATCCACAGGCCGAAGCGACCCCGCTGCCACAGTTGCACATCGGCGACCAGGATCAGCAGCGCGTCGGTCTCCTTGTCGAAGGTGTCGCCGAAGGCCGAGGCCAGGCCCTGGCGGCGCGCGATCCATCCGTCGATCCCGTCGAGCACCCAGACCGCGGCCAGCGCAGCCGCCAGCATCCAGCCCGGTGTCGCCAGCGGGGCCAGGCCCGCGCCCAGCACCGCTGCCAGGCGGATCGCGGTCACGGCGTTAGCGGCGCCGAACGATCCCCGCGGCGTGAAACGACCGCGCGAGCGCGCCAGCAGCGCCGCGTTCGAGAGCAGCGCGATCGCCACCAGCGGCCAGGCGCGTCTCTGTGCCAGCGCGACGGCGCAGGCCGCCGGCATCGCCACCGCGTGGGCGCGCGTCCAGGTCTTCAGCCACGCGGCGGCCTCGGCGTCGTCGGTCACCCCGCCAGCTTACCGCGACCGCCGCGCGCCCCGGCGCCGGCGCGATCGACTTCCGGCTGGCGATGATGATGATAAGAGCCAGCGCATGAAGACCAACGCCGCGCGTCTGCTGGACCGGCTGGGCATCACCTATGACCTGCGCGAGTACCCCGTCGACCCCGATGACCTGTCGGCCGGGACCGTGGCGGCCAAGATCGGCGTTCCGCTGGACGAGGTCTGGAAGACCCTGGTCGTCCGCGGCGACCGCCGGGGCATCTGCTTCGCGGTCGTCCCCGGCGGCGCCGAGATCGACCTCAAGGCGCTGGCCCGCCTCACCGGCGATCGCTCCGCTGCCCTGGTCGCGCTCAAGGAGGTCCAGCCCCTGACCGGTTACATCCGCGGCGGCGTCACGGCGCTGGGCGGCAAGAAGAGCTATCCGGTGTTCGTCGACGAGACCATGCGCAGGTACCCGCGCGTGTCGGTCTCGGCCGGCGTGAGAGGCACGCAGATCCTGATCGCGCCCGAGGACTACATCCGCGCCACCGGCGCGACCGTGGGGTCGTTTCGCCGCTGCTAGGGCTACGAGCTTGACGGCGCAGGGTCAGTGCGGGCTCATCTCCAGCGCGGGGCGCACCGAATCCTGCGCCAGCCCCGGCTCTACGATCGCTCTCACGTCCAGGCCCGCCGGGGTCCTGGGCTCCGAGGTGAAGGACCATGACCGGTGAACCTGCGAAGCGGCGCAGTGGGCCGCGACGCCGGGCTTGCAGGCGTGGGCGGCCTCGACGACCAGGACGTGATCGCCCGCGGGCAGCGAGCCCGACCACAGCTGGGTGAAATCGGGGCTGCGCAGGTCGCCGGCTCCGTGATTGCGGGCGTGGACCGGACGGAAATCGATCGCCACCAGCAGCGAGCGTGCGGTGAACTCGTCGGTCATCTCGTCGCGGTAACGGACCATGACCGGGCCGCGCCCGCCGGCGCCGTGCGGCTGCTCTCGGAGCTGTTGCTCCAGCCGAGCCAGGTCGTCGCGCGCCTTGGCGTCGTCCTGATGAGGCGCCATCGCCAGCGCCGTGTCGAGCGCCACCCAGGCGCGCGCCGCCGAGCCGCGCTGCTCGTAGGCGCGCGCGAGCGTCAGGTGGGCCTGGCGACAGCGCTTGTCTGGCCGGGCGCCGCCGCAAGCCTTGCGGGCGAAGGCCTCGAGATCGCTGGTCGCCGGCTCCCATTGCCGGGCGCGGGCCTCCTTGGTTCCCCGGTCGTAGAGCTCGGTGGAATTCGCGGCCATGCCACAAGAAAGCGCCAGCCCCGCCCCCGCCAGTACCACCCACAGCGCGGGGGAGATGTTGCTCATGGGCAGCATGCTACACGACGGCCGGAGGGCTCGGGTGGGCAAGGCCAGCTCTGCGGCCCGTCTGACAAGATGCACCGATCTCCGAGGGCGGTGTCACCACCTACCGGGCATAGTACTGACAGTACTGACCCTGATTATCCTTGCTTAATAATGAAAGGAATTTTACAGTTATAAAGGCGTCAGAATGTCGATCCGAACGGTTTGGCCTGCGTCGTTAGCGGCGGTGATGGGGTTGGGCGGCTGTCTGCTGCTAGCGTGCGTCAACCGCGGCATGCACGCCTCCGATCTCGATGGGGGTGACGCAGCGGTGGATCGGCGGACGCTGGCCGACGCGGGCGACGGAAAGGTCGACGCGACCGGCGGGATGATCGACGGTGCCGTCGATCGGAGCGGCGTCGGGGGTCGCAACGATGCCGCGATCGACGGATCGGGTGCGGGCGGCACGATCGGGACCGGCGGCCGCGGTGTGGGCGGGATGATCGGCACCGGCGGGACCACCGGGGCCGGCGGCCGCGGCACAGGTGGCACCGGCGTCGGCGGCGCGGGCACCGGCGGGCAGATCGCCGACGCTGGCCCACCCGATGTGCCGCGCGTCTGTTCGGCGCGCTTCAACTTCGAGGCCGGCGCACTCCATGGGGCGTTCATCAACACCGGCTTCCAGACTGCGTTTTCGAATCTGGCCAACAGCAGCGACACCGCCTGCGGGAACGGCGCGATGCGCATGAATGTCTCGCTGACGCCGACCGCCGCCAAGGGCGAGGTGATCATTCCCCTCGGAAGCACCGAGGACTTGTCGGGCAAGACCCTGTCACTGGCGGTGAAGACCACGCCGGCCCCGCCGCCCAACGTTTACTTGCTGGTTTTCCTGGCGCCGAGCTACGACATCGCGGCCCCGATCGCGCCGATCCCGGCCGCCTTCGCCACCACCGCGGTGACCCTGCCCGCCGGCGCTGGCGCTGGCGCCACCAGCCAGATCGCGATCCAGGTCCTGGGCCGCGGCGACACCTATTCGGGCGTGATCTCCTTCGACGAGATCGACATTCGCTGAGCGCAGCTGAGCTTGCCCTGGGACCGCGCGAAGCCCCCCTGAGCGCAGCTGAGCTTGCCCTGGGACCGCGCGAAGCCGCCCCCACCGAGGTCAGCTTCCAGGCTGATGTGCGCGCGGGGCGGCGCCAGTCCACCCCGCGCTGGGGTTGGCTAATGCACGCGGCTGATGCCGCGTTCCAGTGTCGTGCCGGCGGTCGGCGCGGGCGGCGTCACCTTGGCGGTCGACTGCTGCGGGGCGGGCCCGGTGCCGGCGTCGCGGCTGGGTGGTGGCGGCGGCGGGCCCGCGTCCACCGGGGGCGGCGGCGGCGGGTCATCGCCGCATACGATCCGTCGCAGGTCGGTGTTGCGACGGCCAAGGTCGTTGAAAGTGCGTGGCTGGCCGCTGATCGGATCGCCGACGGTGATCCCGGTCAGGAACCCGGACAGGGAGGCCTCGCTGCCGGGGAAGCGGGGGTTGATCTGCAGGAATCTGGTCCCGGTCTCCGCGCTCGAGTGGCAGCCGTTGCAGGTGTTGAGCGAGAAGTGGTGCCGGGCCTCGTTGTTTTTGATCCCGCCGGCGAACCACGGTCCGAGATTGTTGAACACGCCGCCACCCAGGAAGGGCGCGCCCTGGAACTGCGCGGGCACGTCGTGGGTCTCGGCGATGATCGACGCCTCGTTGGCGTTGACGAAGTCGGCCAGCGTCTGCGATCCGTTGAAGCTGAGGTCGGGGGTCAGCTTGACGGTCGCCGGCTCCAGCATTCCGGACTGCGCCGACAGCGTGAACTCGCGCAGCTCCCAGATGCCGTTGCTGCCGAAGTCGATCTCGTTGGTGCGCACGGCGTTGATGGCGTTGCCGTTGGGGTGGTCGGGGCGCGCGCCGCGTGCGGTGAAGCGATCGGTGATCGCCTGCAACGCCGCGTTGTACTCCTCGGACGGGAAGGGATGCGTGCCCAGCGCGTGCCAGGCGTTGGCCCACCCCATGACGTCGTCGGCGCTCGCGGCCGGTAGCTTGTACTCGAAGATGATCGTGGCCTGCGACGGGAAGCCGAACGGCGTGAACCCGAAGACGAAGCGGCCCTCGCCCGCGTCGCCGTTGGCCAGGTTGCGCAGGTCGAAGCGATCGACGATGGCCAGCAGCAGCAGCGGCGGGTGCGCCAGGTCGAGCCCGCCATCCGGCGTCCGCGGCCACACGTCCAGCACGCCCTGGAAGCCGGGCCGCGGGTTCTGGGTGAACCCGTTGACCTGCTGTGGCCCGAGGAAGCTGCGGAACATCGCCTCGACCATCGCGGGCGCGTCGGCCGGCGTCGGCGCCATGTTGTCGACCAGGTGCTTGAACGTCCAGGCGCCGGTGCGCGCGTCGTCGGGCGCGCCGTCGAACGAGGTGCGTACTGGATCCTCGACGACCGAGAGGTTCTTGATCATCAGCTCGCGCGAGGTCAGCACGCGGCAGCCGGTGCCCGGCGCCACCACGAAGTCGACCGACCCGGACGCGGACTGCGGTACGCCCGGTCCCGGCATCGGTCCCGGGACCGGGATCGGACGCACGTTCGAAAAGACGCTGAACGGGATGGTGAAGGTCCCGGGGTCGACGTCGTCGCTGGCGATCGCGGTCAGCGTCAGGTGGGTCGTGCCGCCCGCCGGCAGCGACAGCGGCTGAAAATTCGGCTGTACCGTGATGCCCGGCCTGAAAAAGTTGGTGTTGAAGAAGAAGCTCTCGACGCCGCACGCGGGCGTGCTGGCGCTGGAGACCGCGATGTCGAAGGTGGCCGGGGTGTTGGGCGGCGTCGGCGCGCTGATCGCCGGCGTGCCCACCACCGAGGGGGCGCCGCGGATGCAGGTCAGGGCCAGCACCTCGTCGGCGGTTGCGGCCCTGCGATCGAAGAAGGCGTTGTCGATCAGACCGTCGAAGCGGCGCTGGAAGCCGTCGTTGCCGATCAGCACCGGACCCTCGCCAGGATCGATCGTGCCGGTCACCGTCTGATGCGCCGTCTCGACGCCGTTCAGGTACAGGCGCAGTGTCGATCCGTCGTAGGTGCCGGTCACGTGGGTCCAGGCGCCGGCGCTGGCGGGCGACGAGACGGCCGCGGCGCGCCCGCGACCGAGGTTGATCACGAACTGGTAGCGGTTGCCGTTGGACACCAGCGCGAACGAGCTGGTGCCCACGTCGCGCTTGCGGAACAGCGTCCGCACGCCGCCCAGCACGCTGGGGTTGAACCATCCTGCGACGGTGACGCCTCCGCCGAACGTGAAGTCGGGCTGGTCGGGCACGTAGACGATGTCGGAGCGGTCGGCGAGCGAGACCGCCTGGCCCTCCTTGCCGCCGGCGCATGCGACGTTCACCGATCGGAACGCGGTGTGGCCGCTGCCTGACGAGTCGAACAGCTCGGTGCGCTGCGCGTTGCAGTCGTCGAAGCTCCAGCGCCCGAGGGGCACGGGGATGGCCCCACCGCCGTCGATGGACGGGCGGCTGCCGCCGGCGCCCATTCCGGCGTCCCTGATGACGACGTCGCTGCCACCGTCCGACGTGCCGGTCACGCCGCCGGCACCGACGCCACCATCCGCGGCGCTGCGACCGCCAGAGCCGCCGGGCGCGCCGCCGACGCCGCCGGGTGGGATCGGGACCATGCCTCCGTCGGAGCCGGTCGGGGGCGACAGGCTCCCGCGCGTGACCTGGGTCAGCTCGCCATCGCTCAGGATCGCTTGCAGATCGTCAGGTTGGTCGTCGCCTTGCGAGACGCAGCCCGCAGCGCCGAGCAACGCCAGCGCGACGCACGAGGGGCTCAGGATTCGAATCAGCTCTCTTTTGATCATCAGCGGTCTCCTATCTGTAGTCGGATCACCACGCGCTCACCTGCGCCGACACCGTCAAAGCAATCACCGTGCCCGCAGCGTTCGCCGTGGCTGGCGTGCGATCGCCTGACAGCCGACGTGTCGAAGCGGCGAAAAGCCAACAGCACCAGAGAACTCGATCCGGTGCCGTTCGCGGCCTATCCAGATTCGATACACGATCGGCGGACGGCGGCAGCTCCGCCCGAGAGTCAACGACGGGAGCCTCGGATATTCCTCGCGCGGCGCGCGCCGAAAATCAGAAAACCACGGCGCGCCGGGCCGGCCGGCGCCGCCGAGCCCCGCTCAGACGCCCGGGTGGTGCGGGCTGGCGCCGCCGAAGATCGTGCTGCGCACGTCGGCGACGATCTGCGCGTGGTCGTCGTCGGTCGACAGGAACCGGCAGGCGACGTCGGTGTAACGGTCATCCCCGCCGCAGCGACGGACCAGCGCCACCGCCAGGGTGCGCAGGCTGGTGGGTGTCCTCACGTGAAGACGCATGTCGCCAAAATGCGTCAGGTCCAGCGGCACACTGGCCAGCACCAGGAAGCGCACGCCGGTCGCCGAGATGTCGGTCAGCAACACCGGCTCCTCGTAACCCGAGCCTTCGAGGCGGCACATCACCCGGACGCCGCGGCGGGGCGCGCGCAGGTGCATCTGCGGCGCCAGCAGGCGCACCAGCTCGTGGCGCAGCTCGACGCCCTGCGCGCCGGCCAGCGCCGCCGCCAGCACCGGGTAGTGAACCTCATCCGTCGCCGAAGCGAGGATCCCGTTCACGTCGTGTATCTGGGTCATCTGCTCGTCGCGGGGGCCCGACATTGCCCCGTCATCGACCGAAGGCCGGGGAAGCTTGAAGGCAGCTGCAAAAAAGCCCGCCAGCCGCGGATGGGCTTGCCGAAGCAGGCCTATCGCGGGAGGTTCGGGGGGTGGACTTTCGCTCCGACAATGTCAGCCGGGCCCACCCGGCCATCCTGGAGGCGTTGCTAGCCGCCAACCAGGGGCCCGCCGCCGCCTACGGGGATGACCCGGCGACGCGGCGCCTGGCGGGTCGGTTCAGCGAGGTCTTCGAACGCCAGGTCGCGGTGTGGCCGGTTGCCACCGGGACCGCGGCCAACGCGCTCTCACTGGCGGCCTTCACGCCGCCCTGGGGCACGATCTTCTGCCACGCGGGCGCTCACATCGCGGTGGCGGAGTGCGGGGCGCCCGAGCTCTTCACCGGAGGCGCGCGGCTGATGCCGCTGGCCGGCGAATCGGGAAAGATCACCTCGCCGGCGATCGAGGCGGCCATCTTTCGCGAAGGCGACGTGCACGCCACCCAGCCGGCGGCCGTCTCGATCAGCCAGACCACCGAGCTTGGCACGGTCTATCGCCCGGCCGAGATCGCGGCGCTGGCCGACGGCGCGCGCCGCCACCACATGGTGCTGCACGTCGACGGCGCGCGCTTCGCCAACGCGCTGGTGAGCGGCGCCGGGACGACGCCGGCAGCGCTGACCTGGCGCGCCGGTGTCGACGTGCTGTCCTTTGGCGCTACCAAGAACGGCTGCCTG
Source organism: Polyangia bacterium (assembly GCA_035696125.1). GTDB lineage: Bacteria > Myxococcota_A > Polyangia > Fen-1088 > Fen-1088 > DASRQZ01. Next base: position 886 of record DASRQZ010000049.1, on the reverse strand, counting down.
GGCGCCGAGGCGATCGTGCTGTTCCACCCGGACCGCGACGCGCGCATCGTCGACGAGCTTGGCTATCGACGCAAGCGGGGCGGTCACTTGTTGTCGAAGGGGCGCTTCCTGTCGGCGCAGCTCGAGGCCTACCTGGGCGATGACCTGTGGCTGGCCAACGCCCGCCACGCCAACACCATGGCGCGCCGCCTGGCCGCTGGCCTTGCGCGCGCCCTGCACACCGCGCCGCATGCACCGGTGGAGTCCAACCAGATCTTCATCGCGCTCGGCGCGGCGGTGGCGGCCGGATTGCGGGCGGCCGGCTTCCTTTTCCACGACTGGCCGGGAATCGGCGACGGAGGCTGCCGCCTGGTGACCTGCTGGGAGACGACGGCCGAGGAGGTGGACGCGCTGGTGGCGGCGGCGGGGAAGCTACGCTCCGCGCAGGTCTGAGACGCTGCACGGGGGTCGCGTCTCGCAAGGCCTGCCCTCTCCCCGGCCCTCTCCCGCGGACGGGCGAGGGTGACGCGTTCTTGAACGCTGTCGTGGTTCTGCGCGTCGGCTTTCCGGGCCTTCCTCCCTCGATTCACCGTCCATGGGGGCGCCGGAATCGAGGGAGGGAGGTCCGGAGAGCGGAACCGCTGAACCACCGCCCCGTCGAAAGACGCGTCACCCTCGCCCGTCCGCGGGAGAGGGCCGGGGAGAGGGCAGGCCTTGCGAGAGCCAACCCCGCGCCCGCCCCTACGCCGCGGTCGTCGATCTCGTCCGGCGCGCGCCCAGCAGCGGCGCCAGGAACTGCCCGGTGTACGACGCGCTCACGCGCGCGATCTCCTCGGGGGTTCCGGCCGCGATCACCTGGCCGCCGCCGGAGCCACCCTCCGGCCCAAGGTCGATCACGTAGTCGGCG
>DASRQZ010000048.1:0-55008 GCA_035696125.1 Polyangia bacterium | reverse complement strand
CGTCCAAGGAATCAGCAAGACCTACCGGATGGGCGAGGTGGAGGTGCCCGCGCTGCGCGCGATCGACGTGCAGCTCGGCGCCGGCGAGATGGTCGTGCTCCTAGGCGCGTCCGGCAGCGGCAAGTCGACCCTCCTCAACATCATGGGCGGCCTCGACGTGCCCACCGCCGGGCGGATCCTTTACCGAGACCAGGAGCTGACCACGGCGAATGAGCGGGCCCTCACCGCGTACCGCCGCGACCACGTCGGCTTCGTATTCCAGTTCTACAACCTGGTCCCCAGCCTGACAGCTATTGAGAACGTCGCGCTGGTAACCGACCTCGCCGAGCATCCGCTGTCACCCGAGGAGGCGCTTGCGCTGGTCGGGCTCACCGACCGAAAGGATCACTACCCCGCGCAGCTCTCCGGCGGCGAGCAGCAGCGCGTGGCCATCGCACGCGCGATCGCCAAGCGGCCGGACGTCCTCCTCTGCGACGAGCCCACCGGGGCGCTGGATGTTGCGACCGGCAAGATCGTCCTCGGCGCCATCGCCGCCGCCAACCACGAGATCGGGACGACGACCGTGGTCATCACCCACAATGCCGCGATCGCGGCGATGGCCGATCGGGTCCTGCAGCTCGCCGATGGGCGGCTGGTCGGCGATCGCCGCAACACTTCGCGCGCGTCCCCCGAAACGCTGGTGTGGTGATGCGCGCGCTCGATCGCAAGCTGTTCCGCGATCTCTGGCGCATGAAGGCGCAAGCGGCGGCGATCGCGCTCGTCGTCGCCGCCGGCGTGTCGCTGTTCGTCGCGATGGTGGCGACGTACCGGTCGATGAGCCTGTCGGAGCACCATTACTACACGCGCTGGCGATTCGCCCAGGTTTGGTCGGACCTGTCGCGCGCGCCGGTGTCCATCACGCGCGACATCGCAGCGCTTCCGGGCGTCGCCGCCGTCGAAGGCCGCGTGAAGCACCACGCCATCCTGGACGTGCCAGGCCTGGCGCAGCCGGCGTCGGCGGTGCTCGTTTCGATTCCGCCTACGGCTGGCCACGGAGTCAATGACCTCTATCTCCGCCGTGGGCGGCACGTCGAGGCGGGACACGCGGGCGAAGTGCTCGTCAGCGAAGCCTTCGCCGAGAAGAACCACCTGGCGCTCGGCGACACGATGATCGCCACGATCGCCGGCCGCCACGTCCAGCTCCGATTCGTTGGCGTGGCGCTCTCCCCCGAATATGTGATGCCGGTACCGCCGAACGGTCTCGCCCCGGACGACCGTCGGTTCGCGGTGATCTGGATGGCTCGCGACGAACTGCAGAGCCTGTTCGACCTCCGGGGCGCGATCAACGAGGTCGCCGTCCTGCTCTCCCCAGGCGCCGACGAACACGCTGTCGTCGGCGCGATCGATCGCGTCCTCGAGCCCTACGGCGGTCGCGGCGCGTATGGGCGTGACAGCCAGCCCTCGCACACCATGCTCGAGGAACACATCCGGCCGCTCAAGTCCGTCTCGGTCATTGTTCCGATTATCTTCCTGCTGGTCGCAGCGTTCCTCGTGAACATCGTTCTCTCACGGTTCGCGGCCACGCAGCGCGAGCAGATTGGCCTGCTCAAGGCGTTCGGGTACTCGTCCAGCCGCGTCGCGCTGCACTACCTCGAGCTGACCATGCTGATCGTCCTGGCCGGCGCCATCGTCGGGTTGCCCATCGGCGCGCGCCTGGGGCTGGGCTTCGCCCGCTTCTACGGCGCCTTCTTCCGGTTCCCTGTCCTCGTGTTCCGGATCGAGCCGGCGCTGATCCTCGGCGCGCTCCTGATCGCCACCGTCACGACCGGGCTGGGCGCGCTTGGCACCGTCCGCCGGGTCCTGGTGTTGCCTCCTGTCGTGGCGATGACGCCCGAGATCCCGGCGTTTCGCCGCACGCTCCTCGACCGGACGGGCGTGTCGCGCTGGCTCGCGCCGGCGTGGCGGATGGTCGCGCGCAACGTGTTGAGGAGGCCGCTACGCTCCGCGCTCGCGGTAGTGGGCATGGCGTTCGCGGTGGCGGTCATCCTGATTGGCAACTCGACAGCCGACGCGACGGATCGGATGCGCGACGTGCGTTACCAGGCCGCTGAGCGCCAGGATGTGACCGTCTCCTTGATGGAGGCACGCGCCGTCGGCACCGCCGGGGACTTCCTGGCCCTGCCCGGCGTGACGCGTGTCGAGTCGTACCGCGTGGTGCCGGCTCGCTTCGCCGGCCGCGGACACACGCAGGACATTGCTCTCTACGGGCTGCCCGCTGGCGGCGTCCTCCGAAAGGTCGTCGGCAACGACTACCATGTCTTTTCGGTGCCTCCCGATGGGGCGATCGTCACCGCCTGGTTTGCCAACCACTTCGGCCTCAAGCGCGGCGATCCGCTGCCGCTCGAGATCCGGGAGAAGCAGCGTCGCTTCGTCACGACTCGCGTCGTCGACGTCGTGGCCGAGCCGCTGGGCGTGGCGGTCTACATGGACCTCGGTGCGCTCGGACGACTCCTACGCGAGCCCGAGACGTACTCGGTCGCCAACCTCACCATCGATCCGACGCGCGAGCGCGAGCTGTTCGCGACGTTGAAGCGGACGCCGGCGGCCGTAGCGGTCGACTTCCGGAAGGGGGCGCTGGCGAGCTTCCGGCAGATGAGCGACGCCGTCGCCGTCTTCATCCGCAAAGTGGAGGTCGTCTTCGCGATCATCATCGCGTTCGGCGTCGTCTACAACACCGCCAAGATCGCTCTCGCCGAGCGGTCACGCGAGCTCGCCACCCTGCGCGTGCTCGGCTTCACGCGAGGCGAGGTGTCCGCGATCCTGCTCGGCGAGCTGGGCGTGCTCGCGGCGCCGGCCGTCCCTCTCGGCCTGCTCATCGGCCATTGGCTGTCGCGGGTCGTCGTCGGCGCCTGGGCCGGAGAGCGGATGCACCCGCCGGTGATCGTCGCCGCGTCGACGTACGGCCTGGCGCTGATGGTGTTCGCGTTCAGCGTCGCCGCGTCGGCCTTGCTGGTGCGCAGGAATCTCGATCGCCTCGACCTCGTCGGGGTGCTGAAGGCGAGGGAGTGACCATGAACAAGGGAAAGCGAACGAAGACAGCCGTCTGGCTGGGTGTGCTCGCCGCGCTCATCGTCGCGGTGGCATGGAGCCTGAGACCGCAACCCGTCGTCGCGACGGTCGCGACTGTCACGCGCGGGCCCCTGGCGGCGACGGTCAGCGCGGAGGGTCGCACCCGCGTGACGGACCTCTACGTCATCGCGGCGCCCGTCGATGGCCAGCTGGAGCGCGTGGTCGCGCACGCGGGTGACGCCGTCGCCGCTGACGCCACAGTCGCCGAGATCCGCCCGGCTGCTTCGCGCCCGCTCGATCCCCGAACGCGCGCCGAGGCCAGCGCCGCGGTGACGACGGCCGAGGCCGCGGTGGCGCGCGCCGAGGCCTCCGAGCGCGAAGCCAAGATGGCGCTCGAGCACGCCGATAGCTTGCTGTCCACGGCGCGCCAGCTCACCGACAAAGGCGCGGCGCCGCGCGCGGATCTCGAGCACCGGGGCCACGAGGCTGAAATGCGCCGGCGAGCCGCCGAAGGCGCCGCGGCAGCCGCCCGCCAGGCGCGCGCCGAGCTGGCCGGGGCGCGGGCCGTCCTCGCGCCGGCCACCGCCAAGCCGGGACAGCCCACGCCGGTGCAGGCGCCGGTGGCGGGACGGGTCCTTCGCGTCCTGCGCGAAAGCGCTGGCCCAGTCGCCGCCGGGACGCCCTTGCTGGAGGTAGGCGACACAGCCCACCTGGAGGTGCACGCCGATCTGTTGTCGAGCGACGCCGCCAACGTCCGGCCAGGGGCCGACGCGACCATCACCGGGTGGGGCGGCCCCAAACCGATTCACGCGCGCGTCCGCCGCATCGACCCCGCCGCCTTCACCAAGGTCTCGGCGCTGGGCCTGGAAGAGCAGCGGGTCCACGTGATCCTCGACCTGACGGACCGGGCGCCGCCTGGCCTCGGTCACGATTACCGGGTGGACGCCGCCGTCGTGGTCTGGGAGAGCAAGGACGTTCTGCGTGCCCCATCGACGGCGCTGTTCCGGTCGGCGGATCGATGGACCGTCTTCGTCGTTCGCGACGGCCGCGCCCGCAAGCTCCCCGTCGACGTCGGGCCCAGCGACGGCACCACGGCCGCCATCAACAATGGGCTCAACGAAGGCGACAGCGTCATCGTGCAACCGTCGGACGTCATCGACGACGGGACGCGTATCGGGCCGTGATATCTGCGGCTGTGGCGCGGTTCTCGATCCGTGTGACACGCTCGGGGCCGTCCTGTTTGATGCCCGCCTGCTGCGACTATGGGGGAATTTGTGTGACACCCGCCGACCGGGCAGCGATCTGCGCCCCGCCCCGAGGGCGCCCACTTCGACTGCTCGGCGACGGACGCCGGTCCTTGACGGCTCCCGCAAGCGGAAGTTCTCGGTCTGCCCGCGCCTGGGGTCTACAAGAGGTGGTAGGCCTCCTCCATCGCCAACAGATCTGCCAGATGATGGCGGGCCGGGAAGCTGAGAATACGCACGAAGAGGCTCTGCCTCGGGAAGAGCCCCGCGGAGCTGAAGGCCAGCAGGCGCTTGACGCCGGCCTGCTTCATGCCTTGGACGATGTTCGCGGCGTAGCCGGCCATGGTCCAAGCCCGCTTGGAGGGGGCCTTGAAGGTCTCACCGATCCGGGGCGCCAGGCCGGAGAAGACGGCGTCGTGCCCTGCCATGGCCTGGGCCATGGCAGGGACGTCGGCGGGGCTGCCTTGGATCACCGTGAGGCCGGGGCGGTCCTGGGGCAGTTTTTGGGGGGTGCGGACGAAGGCGGTGACGGTGTGACCGTTTTGCAGAACCAGGTCCAGCACCTGGGTGCCGGTCTTGCCAGTGGCGCCGAGAACGAAGTAACGCATGTCAGGGTCTGCTGGGTGGCGCTGTCGGAGTCAAAGACCATCCCTTAGAACGTCACTGGAACGTCGACCTGCACGCCAGTCGCTTGGGCCGTGAGCAAAGGGGCGTCGAAGCCGCGCGCGTCGAGGCCGCGCACGAAGGAGAGCCCTGGGCGAATCCAGCCCTGCTTGCCCACCCTGAAGTGGAAGCGCGGGCCAACGGCGACGGTCGTGCTGGCCATGTCGGCGTCGGAGAGCGCGACCCGCGCGCCAGTCGCCGCGCTCAAGGTCGTCGGGCGTGAAAGCCAGCGCCGATAGTGCAGATCGCTGCTCAGGGAGAAGTGTGAGCCGATGAAGTAGCCGAGGTGAAGGCCCACTGCAGCCTCGGTCCGGAAGGAATCGGCCGCGCCGATGCCGTCCTCTCCGCGGACGCGAACGAACTGCAGCAGGGTCGCTTCTGCCTGCGCGGTGAGGCCGTGGTTCACATAGGCAAAGTCCGCGCCCGCGATGGCGGTCGAGTAGTTGACCGCGAACATCGCGTTGTCAGCGGGACGCGCCGTGCTTGACGCGGAGTTGGTCTTGGCGGCTCGGATGTTCGGAGTATTGCCGCCACCGGTCCCGATCGGGAGCGTCGTCGCGCCGAACAGCGCAAGCCGGTAGCTGCCGACCGCGCGACCGTAGGTCGCCCCGACGAGCGGGTTGGCGAAGGTGCTGCCGTCGGTGGCCTCGCCCGGCGCATCGTTGCCGACGAAGGCGAGCCGGACCATCGGCGCCCAGTTTCGGTTGATCTGGTAGCTGGCCGTCACCACCGTGGCGACCGCTTCGTCGAGGTTCCCGTTCGCGTCGTTGAAGACAGCGGCCACGCTGTCGACGCGCGCGAGGTTGCCGATCGTCACTGGTCGGAGCTGCCAGGGCAGGGAGTAGCGCAGGGCGGAATCCGACGGCGCGACCGTTGCCGGGACCGAGGCTGTGCTGGTCACTGCCTCCACTGGCGCGTCGGAGGTCGAATCGGCGTACGCGGCTCTTTGAACGCCTGCGGTCGCCGTCAGAGTCAGAAGAAGAGCGATACGGGAGTTCGTCTTGATGGTGGTCATGTTCGTATCCTTTCGTCTTGATGTCGCTGCAGTGGATGGAACGCGGTTCACGGTGAGGTCGCCGGCAAAACGGCCAAGATCGCCTGCACGACCTCGCGGGGCTGATGGACCTGGATGTAGTGATCCGTGTCCTGGACCAGAATCTGCTCGCCGTCCGTGGCTTCGGCCGCGAGCGCGGCGTGCATCGACTTCCAGAGCGCCTGGCGCGCTGCCGACCCCGAAACGTCGCTCGCCGTTAGGACGCGAACCGGATAGGACCCGAATCCGCCCGCGACATGGATCTCGTCGGACGCCATGCTGTACGCGTGGTACTCCGCGATAATGCTCGGCGCCTGCATGGTCAGGGTCGACTCCGGGATGCCGCAGAGGTCCAGCCCGGCCGCCTCGCACGCCCTGAGGAAATCGCGGTGGCGAGGCTCGACGAGGACGACGCCGACGACCTCGTCCGCATGTGATTTCGCGAAGAGCTCCATGTACCCCCCGCCATTGGAATGTCCGACGAGGACATAGGGAGGCGCGTATCCCTGCGACGCGAGCAGCGCGCGCAGCTCTTCGACGATCGTATTCGGATCTCGCGGGGTCGTCGCCGGTCCGCTCGCGCCGTAGCCAGGGCGCGAGTAGGCGAAGACGCGCGTATGGTGCGAGATCTCGCTGGCGACTTCGTCCCAGCGGGTCCAGTCATCGCAGAGACCGGCTTCGAAGACGACGGTCGCGGCGCCGCCCGAGCCGGCGGTCGCGATCTCGACCTGCCGGCCGTCAATGATCTCTACTCTGGCGGGTATCCGGCTGTTGCAGGCCGCCGCCAGAACAACGAGCGAGAGGAGCGCGAGTTGCGCCGTGCGGAAGTGGCGAATGCGGTGTTCGAGAGCCATGTGGAGCCTCCTTTGTTTGCGAGCAGCTCCACGAATACGCTCCGCCGCGGCCGCGGACTTGAACGGAAGGGCTACATAAGGCTCAGCGAGTCCGCGGTGATCCCGAACATTCGGCGAAACGTCCGACTGAGGTGGGACGAATCCGAGAAGCCGGCGTCCTGGGCAGCGTCGGTGAGCGACGAGCCTGCCGAGAACAGCTCGGCGGCGCGCATCAGTCGTCGCCAGAGCAGGTAGGTGCGAAAGGGCAGCCCGGTCTCTTCGACGAAGAGATGGCGCGCCCGTCCCGTCGACAGGCCGACATGCGCAGCGGCGTCCGCCAGCCTCACGGGTGCGTCGAGCCGCCCGGCCGCCCAGGCCGACATCCTCCGCACGCGCGCTTCGGGCCGCTCATCCCGTTCGCTGCCGGGAGCCAGCTTCGCGAGAGCGGCGCGGCCGATGTCAATCAACGCTTGATCACTTCGGTGAGGTGACTCGAAACCGACGCGGAGTCGCCCGGCCAGCCCGCCTACCCTCGGCGCGGGGATCGACACGATGGTCTCGCTGGAGAACAAGGTGCGCTGCAGCTCGCGGCCGGGCTCTCCTTCCGGATCCACGAACAGGTGGGCCACCATGCCTTCGCCCGCGAGCGCGTGCTCCGTATCCGGCGCGACCGCCGCGGCGTCACCACCGACCTTCTGGTCTGCGGTCTCGAGCGTGAACCATCCGCGCAGTGACAGCGTCACCTGGACCGCGTGGTGGGCGTGGAACCTGGTCTTTGTATAGGGGCCCTCACCTGGTCGCGTGCCGAGGACCCACAGGCTGGCGCCTTCCCAGAAGACCATGCGGCCGTAGGCCTTCGTCGACATTTGGAGACCCTACCTCGTCTGCGCGCGGAATAGCCCTTTCGTTCAAGTGTCGAACGGCGTGGGCCTTTAGGGTCGAGGTCATCGAACACTTTGGAGGTTCCCATGACCACCGCCCCGCACCGTCTCTCGTCTCCTTCCATCCCCCAATCCCTCGCGCGTGAACCGCGCGAGATCCATGTCGAGCTCGAGGCACGCGAGACCGCCTGGGAGATCTCGCCCGACCGCACGGTCTCCGCGTGGGGCTACGAGGGGTCGGTCCCGGGCCCGACGATCGTCGCTCACGTCGGCGACACGCTGGTGGCGCACCTGGTGAACAACCTGCCAGAGGCCACGAGCATCCACTGGCACGGGCTGCGCCTGCCCGCGCCGATGGACGGCACTCAGTTGGTGCAGCGGCTGGTCCAGCCAGGCGACGCCTTCGAGTACCGCTTCGCGCTGCCCGATGCGGGAACGTTCTGGTACCACTCGCACGCGAACGAAACCGTGCAGATCGAGCGCGGGCTCTACGGCGCGCTCGTCGTCCTCGGCCCCGACGAGCCGGCGTTCGACGCGGACCGCCTGCTGGTGCTCGACGACGTGAAGCTCGATCGCCACGGCAACATCGCGAAGACGGCGCTCTTCGATCGGCACAGCGGCCGCGAAGGCAAGGTGCTCGTCATCAACGGCCGCAGCGAGCCCGAGTACGAGATCGCGGCGGGACAGATCGAGCGCTGGCGCGTCGTGAACGCCTGCAGCGCACGCTATGTGCGGCTCTCGCTCGGCGGGCGGGCGTTCCGCGCCATCGGCGGCGATGGCGGGTTGCGCACCGACGCCCTGACGGTCAACGAGATGCTGCTCGCCCCCGCCGAGCGCGTCGAGTTGGCGGTCGGTCCGTTCGAAGACGAGGGTGCCGAGATTGCAATCGAGTCCTTGCCCTATCGGCGCACGTCGGTGAAGCGCCCGCGCCGCGACCGTTGGGGGACGCTGCGCGTCGGGCCGCGGGCACCGTCGGGGACGTCGATCCCGGCGATTTCAGGGGTCTTGGCGGCGATCGAGCCGCTCGTGCCGGTCGGACCGGTTCAACCGACGCGGACCGTGCGCCTCGGCGCACGCATGACACTCCACGGTCACGACTGGCTGATCAACGACGAACAACATCACCATGACGCGCCCGTGAAGGTGGGCGAGCTACAGGTCTGGGAGCTCGTCAACGAGACCGGCATGGATCACCCGTTTCACCTGCACGGATTCTTCTTCCAGGTCATCGCGAAGGACGGCACTCCGACGGTGCCCCGATCGTGGGAGGACACCGTGAACCTCCCCGCGAAGGGACGCGTGACGATCGCCTTCCGCCCCGACGACCGGCCGGGCAAGTGGATGTACCACTGCCACATCCTCGAGCACCACGCCGCAGGGATGATGGGGCACTTCGAGGTGGTGCGCTGACCAGACTCGCTGTCCTCCCTCCTTTTCTCTCAACATCACTCCACGAATACGTGGAGCCGCAGATGGAAGTTGTGGATGCCGAGGCCCTGCAGCGGCATCTCGAAGATGGAGCCCGAATGGACCAGCGCCGGGATGCCGAAGCGGACGACCCGTTCGCTTTCGATCACTCCCTGCTGCTGACATGACCAGCACGGGAAGAGCCAGTCGCGTCCCGAGCCGCCGCAGTGGGGGCAGCGTCGAAAGACGGGGACACCGATCGGCAGGACGCAGCCCAGGCGCGCTTCGTCCGGAGTCAGCACGACCTCGACATTGAGGCCTTCGAGATGCTCGGACCTGGGAACGCCGATGCCGGTGAAGTTACGAGCGAATCGGTCGCGCATCGCCTCGAAAGAGGGACGGATGCTCTGGTAGCTGTCGAAGATCCCCTGCGGCGGGCGCGTCATCGGGGCGCGGGCCGCCGGACGAACGGGCCGTTCCTCCTCGCCCTCCGCGCGCTGGAGTTCGTCATTGTACTGCCGGCGGCGCTCCGGATCGGACAGGATGTCGTAGGCCTCGCTGACTTCTTGAAAAGCGTGCGTCGCCTGTTCGCCCGCGACGTCCGGATGCAGCTTCCTCGCGAGATCACGATAGGCGGCGCGGATCCCTCCCGGGCTCTCGGCGCGAGAGACGCCGAGAATCATGTAGTACGTCCTGCCTTCCATGAGGGCGCGACTCCTCGCTTGCGCGATTCGAGGAAGGCCTTCAGGCCGATCGAACCGTGATCTGCCGCGGCCGCGCCTTCTCGACCTTCGGCAGCTCGAGCCTCAACACACCGTCGGTCAGCTGCGCGTCGATCTTGGGTTGATCGATCGTCTCCGACAGGTTGAACTGCCGGAAGAACGTTCCCGGTCGATACTCGCGCAGGACGTTCGACTCCTTGGCGGTACCCGATGCGGTGACTCGACCCGTCAGCGTGAGCACGTTCTCGCGCAGATCGATCTCGAGATCCGACGCTTTGACGCCGGGCATGTCCGCGAGCAGCGTGATGGAGTTGTCGTTCTCGAAGATGTCGACAGCCGGTGAATACACAGGCCCCGTACGCGTTTGCTCGGGAACGGTCGAGACGTTTGATGATTCAGCCTTCTGGACGTCGGTGCTCGCTTCCCTGGCCATGGCATTTTCCTCCTGAGTCATTGCGGGGATGCTTCACGACTTGACGGTGATCTGCCGTGGCTTGGCCTGCTCGGCCTTCGGCAGCGTCAACGTCAGGATCCCGTCGCTGTAACGGGCGTCGACACGCTCCGGATCGACCTCCACCGGCAGCGTGACGGCGCGATTGAAGGCGCCTTCCGGTCGCTCCTTGCGGTGATAGCTCACCCGTTCGTGCTCGCGTGGGATCTCTCGTCTGCCCGAGATCGATACGCGATTCCGGAGCGCGGAGATCGACAGCTCCGCCGGCTTGATGCCGGGGATCTCGGCGCGGAGGTAGAAGCTGTCGTCGTCCTGCGTGATGTTCATCGGCGGGAAGACGCCAGCGCCACGATCTGGCATCGCGTCCCCGCTGTCGGTCTCGAGCAGGCGCAACATCTCTCGTCGCATCTGGTCGAAGTCCCCGAATGACTCTTCGAACGTCGGCCGCGAGGGCCAAACCCGTCGCACGAGCATGGTCATCCTCCTGGGCTAGGTGCCCGATTTGACATGTAACTTACCTGCCGGCCAGAACCAGAATCACCGCCGAGCGAGCGTCAAGGGCCAGCGCCAGGTCAGGCTGTCGCTTCACCGCTGGGCTGAGTCCTCTGGGGACTCGCGCCCAGAGACAACCCTGCCGTCTCGTCGACGGCTTCCATCCCGCCGGTCAGGTCCAGCCGTTCGATCTCGGCGAGGCCGACGCGCTTCTGAAGGGCAGGAAGGGCGAGCAAGGTCGGACAGTCCGTCACGACCTCTCGGCCGAGCTGCTTCGCGGAATACCCGTACGCCTCGAGAACGTTCACCGCGGCGCGGGCCCTGGTCATGCTCGAAAACGACACGCGCATCATCCCGTGCTCCTTGGTCCCGTCGTCCGCTAAACCGGTCGGCCGTCGACTTTCTTCCCGCGTCCGGGCGCTCCCGCTTGAGGCTGAGCTCGCCGATGGCGGAAGGGAGGATGTTCAGAGGGACGCGTCCCTCCGGCATCGTTGCTAGGGAACATCAGGCCCGCAGTAACGGCCGGGGGTCCGTCTCCGTACGCACGCGCAGCGTCGAGGGCCGCCGGCCGGCACTCAGCGCTGCTTCTCGTATTCGTCGTGCCGGTGCCACCACTTGTATGGCTCCGTCCGTGGCCAGCCCTCGGGCGAGCTCTCCCAGGTCTCCTGGCGGCCGAGAAGCGAGCGATCGAGATAGCTCCATACTGGGCCGATCACCTCGAGCCCGCGCCTGCTCGTGAAGTAGGTGCGGTAGATGTCGTCGCCGTCGCGGAAGAGAGCGTTCAACCCGAACATCTCGCCATCCTGGTACTCGCCGGGCTGCGGCTCCGGCGGCGACAGTCCCAGGTCGACGCCGTAGGTGCCGCCACCCCACGAGTACCACGGGACTTCCCAGCCCATCCGCTTCCTGTACCGTTCGAGCTTGTCGATCGGGGCGCGCGAGGCGAGCGCGAAGCTGGTGTCTCGAGCGTGAAGGTGGGCGGGATGAGCGAGCTGGTCGACCACCATCGAGCACCCAACGCACCCGACCTCCTGGTTCGGCCCAAACATGAAGTTGTACACGAATAGCTGACGCCGACCCTCGAACAGATCCAGCAGCGTCGCCTTGCCGTTCGGACCCTGGAACTCGTACTGCTTGTCGACCCGCATGATCGGCTGGCGCCGCCGCTCGGCTGCCAGAGCGTCACTGGCTCGGGTCAGCTCCTTCTCCTTCGAGATGATCCGCTCGTTTGCTGCTTTCCATTCCTCGGCGGAAACCACCTTCGGCAATTTCATGGCTGCTCCTTTCGCTCGACGTACAAGTCTCGCGGATAGACGTGTCCGGTCCCCGGGCCGTTCTGGACACGAGCGTTCTCGTCAGCGCGATCTTGCGTCCCGATGGTCCGTCCGGCGCCACTTGCATCGGAAGCGTCTTGGCCTCTCAGCGTCCGATGCCCAGCAGCTCCCGGCGGTGACTGCCCTCCGCCACCGCATCTAGCATGAACCTGGCCAGGCCGCGAAAATGCATCGCCTTGCAGCCCACCGGCAACGCGCCCGCCGCCACCCGGTAGGCCTCGCTCTCCCCCGCTGCCATCCAGGTCGGCCGCAGCAGCGTCCACTCCAGGCCGCTGGACTGGTAGGCATCCTCCATCGCCTTCAGATCTGCCAGATGATGGCGGGCCGGGAAGCTGAGAATACGCACGAAGAGGCTCTGCCTCGGGAAGAGCCCCGCGGAGCTGAAGGCCAGCAGGCGCTTGACGCCGGCCTGCTTCATGGCTTGGACGATGTTCGCGGCGTAGCCGGCCATGGTCCAGGCGCGCCTGGAGGGGGCCTTGAAGGTCTCACCGATCCGGGGCGCCAGGCCGGAGAAGACGGCGTCGTGCCCAGCCATGGCCTGGGCCATGGCCGGGACGTCGGCGGGGCTGCCCTGGATCACCGCGAGGCCGGGGCGGTCCTGGGGCAGTTTTTGGGGCGTGCGGACGAAGGCGGTGACGGTGTGACCGTTTTGCAGAGCCAGGTCCAGCACCTGGGAGCCGGTCTTGCCAGTGGCGCCGAGAACGAAGTAACGCATGTCAGGGTCTACGAGATCGCCCGGACAGTTCGAAGCGATCGAGGTTCATCACCTTGTTCCAGGCCGCCACGAAGTCGCGAACGAACTTTGCGCCGGCGTCGGACGAGGCGTAGACCTCGGCGATGGCTCGCAGCTGCGAGTGCGATCCGAAGACCAGGTCGACAGCGGTGGCGGTCCATTTGACCTCATCGCTGCCGCGGCTGCGCCCCTCGTAGGCGCCGTCACCCGAGGCCGCCGGGGACCACTCGGTCTGATTGTCGAGCAGATTGACGAAGAAGTCTGTGGTCAGGGCGCCCGGGCGCTTGGTGAAGACTCCGTGCGGTGACTGGCGGACGTTGGCGCCCAGCGCGCGCATGCCGCCGATCAGCACCGTCATCTCCGGCGCGGTCAAGGTGAGGAGGTTCGCTCGTTCGAGCAGGAGGGTCTCTGGCGACAGGTGCAGATTGGCTTGAAGGTAGTTGCGAAAGCCGTCGGCCTTTGGCTCGAGCACCGCGAACGACTGAACATCGGTCATCTCCTGCGAGGCGTCGCCGCGACCGGGCGTGAAGGGGACGGCGGTCTGGTAACCCGCGTCGTTGGCGGCCTTCTCGACGGCGGCGCAGCCCGCGAGGACGATGAGGTCGGCTAGCGACACCTTCTTGCCGCCCGACGGCGCGGCGTTGAAGTCCTGCTGGATCTTCTCGAGCGCCGCCAGCACCTTGCCGAGCTCGGCGGGCTCGTTGACCTCCCAGTCCTTCTGGGGGGCGAGGCGAATGCGGGCCCCGTTGGCGCCGCCCCGCTTGTCGGTCCCGCGGAACGACGACGCCGACCGCCAGGCGACAGAGACCAGCTGCGACACCGACAGCCCACAGCCGAGCACCTGTCTCTTGAGCTCGGCGATGTCGCCCGAGCCGATCAACGGATGGCTGGCCGGGGGAACGGGGTCCTGCCACAGCTGCGGCGGCGCGACCCACGGGCCGAGGTAACGCGAGAGGGGTCCCATGTCGCGATGGAGCAGCTTGTACCAGGCCTTGGCGAAGGCCTCGGCGAACTGATCTGGATTGTCCCGGAAGCGCCGCGAGATCTTTTCGTAGACGGGATCGATCCGCAGCGCGAGATCGGTGGTCAGCATCATCGGCGCGTGACGCTTGGCGCGGTCATGGGCGTCCGGCACCGCGTTCGCGCTGGCGCCGTTCTTCGGCCGCCACTGCTTGGCGCCGGCCGGGCTGGTGGTGAGCTCCCAGTCGTGGCCGAACAATGTCTCGAAGAAGCTGTTGTCCCATTCGGTCGGCGTCGGCGTCCACGCGCCCTCGAGACCACTGGTGATCGCGTCCGGACCCTTGCCGGTACGGTGTGAGCTCCTCCAGCCGAGGAGCTGATGATGGATCGGGCAGGCCTCGGGCTCGGGGCCGACCAGCTTCGGGTCGCCGGCGCCGTGAGTCTTGCCGAAGGTGTGCCCGCCGGCGATGAGCGCCACGGTCTCTTCGTCGTTCATGGCCATGCGCCGGAAGGTCTCCCGGATGTCGCGCGCCGCCGCGAGCGGATCGGGCGTGCCGTTCGGACCTTCGGGGTTGACGTAGATGAGCCCCATCTGCACCGCGCCGAAAGGACCGGCGAGCTCGCGGTCGCCGCTGTATCGCTCATCGCCGAGCCAGGTGTCCTCCGGTCCCCAGAAGACCTCGGTCGGTTCCCACGCATCCGCGCGACCAAAGCCGAAGCCGAATGTCTTGAAACCCATCGATTCGAGCGCGACGTTGCCCGCGAACAGGAGGAGATCGGCCCAGGAGATCTTCTGTCCGTACTTCTGCTTGAGGGGCCAGAGCAGGCGGCGCGCCTTGTCGAGGTTGGCATTGTCGGGCCAGCTATCGAGCGGTGCGAATCGCTGCGCGCCTTCGCCCCCGCCGCCGCGGCCGTCTTCGATGCGATAGGTACCGGCCGCGTGCCAGGTCATGCGAATGAAGAGCGGGCCATAGTGGCCGTAGTCGGCTGGCCACCACTCCTGCGAAGTGGTCATGACCCTGACGAGGTCCTGTCTGAGCGCGGACAGGTCGAGCGAGTCAAACTCCTTCGCATAGTCGAAGCTGGCGTCCATCGGGCTCGCGCCCGCCGCGTGTTGATGAAGCACTTGCAGGTCGAGCTGGTTCGGCCACCAGTCGCGATTGGTCCTGGGCCGGGTGGTCCTGGGCTTCGGAGAGGGGATCGCAGGGTTCTCGGACTCGCTGATGCTCTTGGTCATGTCGCCCGGCCTCCGTTGTTCGGTGTCGTCGCGGTCGGAGACATAACTAGCAAGTCGCTGACAATTCTTCTAAGGCGAATCGGTGCCTCGATGACCCCGCTCTCGCTCTTCGATCGCACGCAGCCGGCGGGACAGCTCCCGGTTCTGGCGGCTCAGCGTGTCGATCTCCTTCTTCTGAGCGGTCACCAGGCCGTCCAACGCCTGAATCGCCGCCAGCGCGACACCCTGGGCATCCACGGCGAAGTAGGTACGGTCGTCGTCGCCGAGGCCAAAGGCGGCGCGAAAGTCCTGCGCCATCGGACCGAGATGGCGTACGGCAGGTGGCTCCTGGCGATAGCTCCAGGTCGAGATCGACAGCCGACTCACCTTGTCCAGGATCGCCGCGGCGTCGATCGGTGCGATGTCCTTCTTCTGATTCCGGTCGCTCACGCACAACGGCGCGCAGCCTTGCGGGCAGGTGGTCTGGCTGGCCGTGGGCGTGAAGCAGGTGGGCGGCCCTCCGGCTACCGGACCTTCCGTCTCGCAGCAGAGATCGCCTGCGCCGCAACATGCGCTGCCGCAACAGATCGAGTTTGCCGCGCATACCCCGGCGGTGGGCGAGCACGGTGCCGGCTGACAGGTCCCGCCGGAACAGAGCGGGGTCGCTCCGGAGCAGTGGACGCCGCACCGTCCACAGTTCATCGGGTCATTCTGTGCATTCACACAGCCGCCGCCACAGCAGGTACGCCCCGTGATGCAAAGGACGTTGCACACGCCGCTCCCGCCCGCCCCGGTAGTCCCGCCGGCGCCGTGGGTTCCAGCGCCGCCACCCGCACCAACGCTCCCCCCTGTGCCTGCGTTTCCTCCGGCACCACCCGTACCGTGAGTCCCGCCAGAGCCGACCGCGTCAGCCTGGGCGCCGTCGTTGGCGGCGTCGGCTCGGGGCTCCAGTCGCGTGACGCTGCCGCAAGCGGACAACATCGAAAGCCCCAGCGACATCAACGCAAAGGCGTGTCGCACAGAGTTTCCGCGCATATCTGGAATCAGAGCATGATCGGGGCCAGACGCGCAAGGCCCACACGCCACGGCGATCGGGCTCCGACCGTGCTTTGCCCCTCGGTTTCTTGAGTCGTGGCGCGACAGGGAGCGCGCTCGTCGACGCGGCCTGGAACAGGGCTGTGTGTGAGGTGCAGCTCGGCCTCCCGGCACAGACCGACGGCAGAGGAGCACAGAACTGAGCGGGGGAGGTTTCGTCTGGCGTCCGCCACCGTCGAAAAGCAACGCGGTGTTGCGACTGCCTCAACATGTAGTGCATCAGGCGCTGTGTAGATGTATCGCAATAACAAATAGATGCACTTAACGCCTATAAAAAATTGTAGGCACAGTTACTGCTTTAGATATGAGACGCAAGAGCGGAGAGTATCCGCTTCGAAAAAGGCAAACCCCGGGCGACCGGGGGACGCAAAGCCACGGAACTCTCCTGAGTTGGCCGGGCCGCCGAAGGATGGACGAAGATGATCACCGGGAAGGCTCAGAAGACGAGTTTGCTAGCCACCTCCCTGGCGCTGGCCGCGATGCTGGGTGGCTGTGAGCCCCGGGCCGACAACGACCAGACTTCGGGCACGACGGAGGACGAGCTGGCGTCGGCCAACGGTCTGAAGATAGTGAACGGCCTGACGATGTTGAACGGGCTGTCGGGCAACGGCCTGAGCGGCAATGGCCTGTCGGGCAACGGGTTGTCGGGCAACGGCCTGCTCATGAACCCGCTCAACACCGGGGTGCTCACCTCCGGCTCGATGATGAACACCAGCGACGGTCGCAGCACCATGAGCTATCTGGTGCGCTGCGCGCTGGCTTCGGGCAAGACGCTGACCAAGAAAGACCAGTACGGCACCTCGTACACCTTCGCCGGCGCGCTTGGCGTGGCCCCCGAGTGGGAGACCACCGCCTGCGGCATCACCTGCCAGGAGCGCCTGAGCGCTTGCGTGCTGGCGCACGTGAACACCTCGGGCACGCACATCTCGATCTGGCTGGACGGCGAAGGCGCGATTGGCTACGGCCAGAACACGAACTTCCCGTACCAGGAGGGCTCCTTCTTCGGGAACATCTTCACGAATCCCCCGAAGGCCTACTTCTGCAACGGTAAGGACTTTGACCAGGGCGCAGTGCCGGGTCGCTTGGGCGCCGGCCAGTCCGGAGCGCCCTACACCAACCCGTTCGGCAGCGGGGCCTACTGCAAGGATCGCTGCACCGCCGCCGACTATCCCAGCAACAACGACGGCTACAAGTCCTGCAACGGTTTCAATCACGTCGTCACTGTGTGGCGGAACTTTGATCCCAATACGGACTACAAGGTCTGCGCTCGCCACAGTGGCAAGTGCCTCGACGTGATGGGGGCCAGCACGGCCAACTACGCGCAGCTGATCCAGTACTACCAGAACTACCAGAACAACCAGAAATGGCGTATCACCCAGGTCTCTCCCGGCAAGTACAACTTCAAGAACGTGAACAGCGGCAAGCTCCTGGACATCAACGGCGGCTGGACCGGTGATGGCGCTCAGTTGATCCAGTATCAGGCCACCGGTTCCGCGAACCAGCAGTGGTCGTTCACCCCGACGGGCGACGGCTTCTACAAATTCAGCCCCGGCACCCAGCCCGCCGGTTCGCTGGACGTGAAGGAATACTCGACCGCTGATGGGGCCATCGTTCAGCAGTGGACCTGGAATAACCAGTACAATCAGCAGTGGAGCATCACCCCCTACTAGGGGTCGGCGCCGGTAGAACCGCACGGCGGGACGCGCAAGGGCGCGAAGTCGAATCGACGGGACCGCGGGCGATGGCTCCTTACTGGCAACCAATTCGCGAGTGGCCGAGCGCGACGTCGTCGTACCAGATCTCGGTTCCGGCGTTGAGCTCCCATCCCAGGCGGAAGGCCGCATAGGTTGGCGACCAACCTGATCTGGGGGCGCCGCCACCGTTTGAACCATTTCCGATCTGGGCCCAGTTCGTCGTCGACACGCCGGTCGACTGCGTCCCATCGAGCCAGACGACCAGCTGATCGGGACCCATCTTGAACTCGATGCACATCCACGAGTTTGCGGTCATGGTGGCGCTGGGATCGCGGAGGTCGACCTCGCCGTTGAAATACAGGTTGGTCTGGAGATAGCCGAGATTCATTCCGATACGAACCTCGTGGGTGTCGTTCGAGACATCTCCCGCCTCCAACCAGATCACGTGTGCGCTGGCGGGCAAGGTCGGTACCAGGAGCCAGACGCGGCCAAAGAACGTATTGCTGGGCGCCGGAAAGACCGGGCTCCCTTCGACCGCCAGCAGCGTCGAATAGCCGTTGTTGGGTGTCACGTGGAGGGACTGGTTACCCCCGTGCTTGTGGCTGGTGTCGAGCGCGAATGTGCCCCCGCCGTTGATGCGGCGGGTCCATTTGCTGCTCAGGGTCGCGGCTTCGAAGTCATCGCTGAACAAAGGTGGGCTGGTAGAGCCGCCGGTCCCGCTCATCCCGCCAAAGCCTGATGTGCCTCCGGCTCCAGTAGCGCCTGCGGTTCCGGCGGTGCCAGACTGCCCACCCGTCGCGTGGCCGCCAGCGCCGCTTGCGCTCCCGCCTGATCCGCCGGTACCCGCGCTGCTGCCGCCAGCGCCACCCGAACCGCCGCTGGACGAGCATCCTGACCAGCCGGAACCACCTGCCAGTGCCAGGGCAACAGTGAAAAGGGACGCCAGGCCGCCCGCGAAAGCTCGATAGGTTTTCATCTTGCACTCCAGAGAAGTCTGTAATCGTTGATGGTCAGAATGGTAGCGATGCTGAAAAGTACCAGGGCGGTTAGCGCGCACCGAAATCCGGTGGCAGCCTTGCCGGGTCATGAAGGACCTCGAATCACGGACCGTCCTCGTCACCGGCGCCAGCGACGGCCTGGGAAGGGGCGTTGCTCGGGCGCTGGCGGCGCGCGGGGCCGAGCTGCTGGTTCACGGGCGGGATGCCGCGCGCACCGAGGCGGTGGCCGGCGAGCTGCGCGCGCACGGCGCCGCCGCCGTGCGCGTCTACCTCGCCGACCTGGCCTCGCTGGCCGAGGTGCGACGCCTCGCTGCCGAGGTGCGCGCGCGCGAACCGCGGTTGCACGTGCTGGTGAACAACGCGGGCATCGGCACGACGGTGCCGACCAGCGCGCGGGCGGAGAGCGCCGACGGGATCGAGCTCCGCTTCGCCGTGAACTACCTTTCGCACTACCTTCTCACCCGCGAGCTCCTGCCGTTGCTTCGGGCGTCCGCCCCGGCCCGTATCGTCAATGTGAGCTCCATCGGCCAGACCGCCATCGATTTCGACGACCCCATGCTCACCCGCGGTTACAGCGGCATGCGCGCCTACTGCCAGAGCAAGCTGGCCCAGATCATGTTCACCATCGACCTCGCCGCCGAGCTGGCCGGCACCAGCGTCACCGTGAACGCGCTCCACCCCGCCACATACATGCCGACCAAGATCGTCGCGCACCCGACGAGCACGCTCGCGGAGGGCGTCGACGCCACCGTCCGCCTGGTCACCGACCCGGCGCTGGCTGCGACCACCGGCAAGTTCTTCGACGGCACCAGAGAGTCGAATGCCGACCGACAAGCCTACGACCCCGCGGCGCGCGAGAAGCTAAGAGCCCTCTCGGCGCGTCTGGTCGGTGTCGGCGCGAGCGGGCATACCAGACCTGGATGAGGTGGCAAGCAGCGGTTTCCTCGATCGAGCTTGGCCTTGCGCGCCTCGAGCGGAATCCGGTTTTGGAGGCAAATCAAGGCGGGCGGGGTTGCCGTTCACCTCGATCACGGCGGGCGAGCTGCGACGATGTCGAGCACCCGATCCTTGCGGTAAGTCACCTTGCTCCCCCCTTTCGCCCATGAAGAACAGCCGCAAGTCCCGGTCCTCGCCGACCAGCGCCTCCACCGTGTCGGCCGCCCGATTCACCAGGCGCTTGGCCGTGCTGATCGAAACGCCCAGCCTCCCCGCCACCTCGCTCATGGTCTGCTCCTCCATGTACCGCAACACGAACGCATCGCGCGCGCGCGCGCTCAGGCTGTCAAGGATCCGGTAGCAGCGCCGCAAGGCCTGACGCGCTTCGGGGTTGCTGGCCGAGTCGACCGTCTCGGGCAGGTCACCGGTGGTCGACAGCATCAGCCATCGCCGCGCCCACCGCCGGCGCAGCTCCCATTTGAGCACGCGCGTCGCCACCGAGACCACGAACTCGCCCAGAGCGGCGGGCTCACGAATCTTCGCGGCCCTCGAAAACACCCGGATGAAGACCTCCTGGATAAGGTCGTCGACGTCTTCACCCGCTCCGAGTGCGCGCTCGAGTACCCGGTAGACCTTACGACAATGACGGTCCCAGAGCATGCGGAAGGCGCCCGGTTCACCCTGCAGAACAGCCCGGACGATCTCCGCGTCCTTCTGCCGCGCCCCTGCGCGTCGCAGAATGCGCAGGGTGCCGTCGAGATGATTGCGGGCAGGTGGCGTCACCAAGCGTTTTTCCGCAGTGACCTTCCACCCGGAAAATGGTTCACTCGAAAGTCACAACCCTGTTTCGAAACCTGACGCAGCCCGTCCTGGACCACTTTGGGGGTTTGGCGCAACTCTAGATCCAGACACCCTTGCTTTCGTGCTGCTACGCGGCGTGGAGCGCGGGAAACATCCTAGGAGGTTTTGTAGATGACCCAGCTCGCACCACCAACGGCCCGCGCCGCCGATCTCCAGCACCCCGGATTGGCGCCGCCTCGTCGTCGAGCGGGAATCTGCACTGTTCTGGCGCTGGTCGCCTCCGGGCTGGTAGGCGGTTGCGTCGGCCAGGTCGGCAAGACCGGCCCGGACGACCAGCCACCGGGCGCCGTCGGTGGTGGTGGCAACCGCCCGGTTGGCGGCGCTGGGGGCGGCGGCGGTTCCGCCCCCGCGGATCCCTTGGCGGCCGGCGTGCGACCGTTGCTGCTGCTCAGCGCGCGCGAATACCTGAACACTGCGCGCGACCTTCTGCGAGACACGACGCTGACAGAGGACGCCTTGCCGTCCGGCGACGAGGACTTGCAGGCGACGCCCTCGTTCGCGTTCAAGGAGCCGCACAACGTCGCGACTCAGGACGGGACTCTGCTGCAGGGTGCCGCCGAGACTCTGGCCCGGAACGCCGTCGCGCACCTTGCCACCCTGCTGCCTTGCGCGACGCCCCCCGCCGCGGGCGCCGCCGAGACGACCTGTCTCAACACGTTCCTGACGACCTTCATGCCCAAGGTCTACCGGCGGCCGTTGACCACCACGGAGACGGCCCATCTGATGTCGCTGTATGCCACCGGCCGCAGCACGCTGGCGCTGGGATTCAACGACGCCATCGGCCTGTTGCTGGAGGCGGCTCTTCAATCGCCCCAGTTTCTTTATCACTGGGAGCTCGACCCCGCGAATGCCGTGCCGGCCGCCGGCACGGTGGTGAAGCTCGGTAACTACGAGCTGGCGAACCGATTGTCGTATTTCCTGTGGGGAACGATGCCGGATACCGCTCTTTTCGCCGCGGCCGCGGCCGGCCAGCTCGGCGACCCGGCCGTCGTCGAGACGCAGGTGCGCCGCATGTTGGCCGACGCCAAGGCCAGCGACGCGTACCTCAATTTCTTCACCGATTTCCTCGACCTCGACACCCTCGCCGACACGCCGAAGAGCAGCGCCGTGTACGCGATGTTCCCCGCGCTGGCCGGGCCCATGGCCAGCGAGATCAAATCCTTCGTCACCGGGATCATGGGCAGCACCGGTGGGTTCGCCGACCTGATGACGGGAACCAACTCGTACGCCAATCAGGCCCTGGCCAGTTTCTACGGGGTCAGCGGCGTCACCGGCACGGCGTTGAAGCCGGTCATGCTCAACCCGGCTCAGCGCGCGGGCATCCTGACCTCCGGGGCCTTCTTGGCGCTGTCGGGCGACACCGACGAATCCAACCCTCCGCGCCGGGGCAAGGCCATCTACACCAAGTTTCTTTGCGGCGTGATGCCCCCGCCGCCGAACAACGTGCCCAAGCCGGCCGACGCGTCGGCGGGCGGTACCATGCGCCAGCGCATGGAGGTGCATGACCAGAACCCCTGCGCCGGGAGCTGTCACCGCATCATCGAGCCGCTCGGGTTTGCCTTCGAGGAGTACGGCGGCATCGGCGAGTTCCGCACCGTCGACAACAACGCGCCGGTCGATTCCAGCGGGACGATCGTCCTCGACGGTCAGACGCATCCATACAGCAATGCGCCGGAGCTGGTGAAGCTGCTGGCCGCCAGCGATAGCGTCAAGGGCTGCTTCGCGACGCAGTGGCTTCGCTATGCCTTCGGGCGCGCCGAGACCCCGGCTGACCAGGCATCTCTGAACGCAGCGACCGGCGCGCTGACGTCGACCGGCGACATCCGCGAGTTGATCGTCGCCCTGACCAGATCACGGACCTTCATGTACCGAACGGCCACCGCCATGGAGGGGGTGCTGAAATGATTTCCATACCGACACCGAATCGATACTCGCGCCGATCACTGTTGAAGGGACTGGGCTTGGGGATGGGCGTGCTTCCCCTGTTGAACAGCGAGCGCGTGCGCGCCCAGTCGGGTGGTGTCGCCAAGCGACTCATCACCATGGTCTGGGGCAGCGGCGTCGTCCCGGCGGACTTCTACGCGCCCGCCGGCCCGCTCGGGACCCTGCCGCCGATCCTGGCGCCCCTCGATCCCTGGAAATCAAAGGTCCTGCAGATCCGTGGGAGGAACCTGGGCGGTATCGACAGCAAGGTCATGACCGATGCCGGAAATCGCTACGGTGGCCACGTGTCCTATCCGTCGTTGTTGACCGGAACCGCCACCGGGACCATGCCGTCGATCGATACGTTGATCGCGGCCCAGCTGGCGACGGCCGGCCTGCCCAAGGCTCAACTCAACGTCGGCTGCCGTCCGGGCTCGACCGCGACCTCGTGGCGAGCCGGGAAGGTGAAGAATACCCCGGAGACCAACCCCTCCCGTCTGTTCACGACCCTGTTCGCGGGCGCCAGCGTCACGCCTCAGCAGACCAACACGCTGCTCCTGCGACGAATGAGCGTGCTCGATCACGTCACCAGCGAGCTGAAGAACTTCCAGTCCGTGATCGGGGCCGAAGACAAGTCCAAGGTCCAGGCGCACCTCGACTCGGTTCGGCAGATCGAGATGCAATTGAGCGCCGGCGGCACTTCGACCCCCGGCGCAGGATGCTCGCCGCCCCCCAACACCGGGGCGGGGATCTCCGTGACCAGCCCGCTGACGCTGCCCGATCACTTGAAGCTGATGCTGGATCTGGTTGCGGCGGCCGTGAAGTGCGACATGGCTCGCGCCGTCACGATCGACATCCTCGACAACGGGGGCGCAAACAATCAGACCTTTCCCTGGATCAATGTCGCCACCCCTGGGTTTCATTCGATCGCGCACAATGGCGCTGCGGCGTTTACCCAGAAGACGGTGATCGACACCTGGTTCATCAGTCAGGTGGCCTACCTGGCGGCCGCTCTCGGCACCAATCCGGAGGGAGCGGTCACGACGCTGGACAACACCTCGATCCTGGTTCTGAACGACATGAGCGAGGGCGATTTCCACGACGTGCAGAACCTGCCCGTGCTGATCGTCGGCAGCGGAGGCGGCTTCTTCAAGACGGGCGTGTGCGTCCAACCGCAGGCCAACGCGCCCCACAACCAGCTGCTCACCAGTGTCTGCCACGCGATGGGTCTGCAGGTCGCGAGCGTGGGTGACACCTATACCGGCGATCTGGATTCGCTGCTGAAAGCATAAGGCTCCACACGTTCACGCTGCCCCGCAATCGCCGGCATGGCACGCGCGTTCGATCTCTCGATCCTTGCTCTGGACGTCGCCTGATCGCAGCACGCGCGGCCGCCTTGGCCGCGTCCTGGCTGGCCTTCAGTTGTGGGCCCCCCGGCTCGGCCCGGCGCACGGATGGGGGGGACGTCGCACCCGGACCGCTGCCCGCGTGGGCGCGGCAACACCGTGTGGCGGCAGGCGCCGGCCACACCTGCGCCGTCACCGGACCCAGCGATGTCGACGGCGACGTCATCTGCTGGGGCACGAACAAGGACCACGAGCTGGGGGACGGCAGCAACACCGATCAGCTCCGCCCCGGCTCGGTGCTTGGGGTTTCGCGGGCGCGCGCGGTCGCGGCGGGTAGCTACCACACCTGCGCGCTGGACAGCGACGGCGCTGTCTCCTGCTGGGGATGGAACGTCAGTGGCCAGGTGGGCGATGGCACGACTGTCGATCGCGACACCGCGTTTTCGGTGCCGGATGTGCCCACAGCCAGCGCCATCGCCGCCGGCGATGCCCACAGCTGCGCGCTGGTCGCCGACGGAAGCGCCCGCTGCTGGGGCCAGAACGACCTGGGACAGCTGGGTGACGGCTCCCAGGTCGATCGCGGTCACCCCGCCGGCGTCTTCTCGTTGCCGGTCGCGATCGATCTGGCGGCGTCGGGGCACCACACCTGTGCCGTCCTCGTGGATGGCGGAGGTGTCCAGTGCTGGGGCGGCAACCAGCGCGGCGAGCTCGGCGACGGGACACTGCTCGCCCATTCGCTGCCGCAGCCTGTGCTCGCGGTCAACCACGCGGTCGCGGTCGCCGCCGGCTACAACCATAGTTGTGCCCTGGTCGCGGATGGTCGGGTCTTCTGCTGGGGCGCGAATAGCTACGGGCAGCTCGGGGATGGAACCACCGCCGATCGTGCGGCGCCCGTCCAGGTTCAGGTGTTGCCGGCTGCGCGATCCATCACCGCCGGCTTCCAGCACACCTGCGCGGTCATCGCCGATGGCTCCGGGTGGTGCTGGGGCTGGAACGACGGCGGCGAGCTGGGCGACGGAACTCTCACCAGCCGAGCTATCCCCGCGCCCATCAACGGCCTGTCCGAGGTGAGCACCATCGCCGGAGGCGGATTCCACAGCTGCGCGGCGACGACCACCGGAGACGTCGCCTGCTGGGGCGCAAACGACTCAGGCCAGATCGGAACGGGCGCCACTACCGCCAGCGAGGCGACCCCCATCGTGGTGGTTCACGAAACCCCCCACTGAAGCCCAATGCCGTTCGGTTAAGGGCCTCTGGCCTCTGGCCTCTGGCCTCTGGCCTCTGGCCTCTGGCCTCTGGCCTCTGGCCTCGGGCCTCGGGCCTCGGGCCGTGGCTTCCCAAAGGTTTCCCCCGCAGTCCAGGTCCGACGCCCCCGAAGTCCGAAGTCCGACGTCTGACGCCTGAGGCCTGAGGCCTGTGGCCTGAGGCCTGAGCTCGAGGCCGAGGGAGGACCCCCTTAACCGAACTGCATCGCGCTGAGGCCCAGAGGCTGTGCGCGCGAGGCAACAGACGCGGAGACCGATCACGGGGGCGCGCGCTGGCAGATCAGCGCATAGACCAGCATCGTCACGTCCGGGTGCATCTGCCAGAGCCAGGGTTCGATCAGACGGGGGCGTCCCGCCATGAGGGACGTCTCGGCCGACAGCACCCGACGCAGGAAGGAGACGGAGGTTCCCGACAAAACGTTGTTGACCTGATCGAGCTGCGCCAGCAACGCGCCCGGCGCCTGCTCGCCCCAGAGCTCGACCAGCGGATAGGTCTCCGACGACACGGTGTCGGTGACGAATACCACCCGCCCCCCTGGCCGGGCCAGGGTCAGCAGCGCGCGCAGGTGTGCCGCCGCCAGCGCGGCCCCGATGGCGGCCAGCTGGGCATGCGAGCCGAGCGCGACATGGCAGCCGTGCATGATCTGACTTAGCAGGCAGGCCGACAGAACGGTGTCGTACCGGTCGGGCAGCGCCGCCATGACGTTGTCGAACGCGGTGCGCGCCAGCCGGGCGAGATGCGCGGACGAAAGAGTGGCGCCAGACCAGCGCGGCAGCTCGGCCATGGCGCCGCTCAGATCGATCGGCGCTCGCGTCACCAGCTTGGCGGCGACCGTCGGGTTTTGTCGCGCCACGGCGCGCCGGAGCGCCTCTTCGTCCAGATCGACCAGGTGGACGGTGTCGAACGCCGCCGTCAGGCGTTCCAGGTCGAGGTCGTTGCAGTTGCCCGCGCCCAGGACGGCCAGCGTCCGCCCACCGGCGCCCAGCACGAGGTCGGTTTGACGCGCGCGGTGATCGGCGAAACGGGTCCAACCATCGGCGGTCACCCGGTTGTTGTCGCGATGATGCCTCAGCAGGGCGGGGGAGGGGGACGTGACGGCCACGGTCGCAATCCACGTTGGCATGCGTCGCCACGGTTGGCCAGCACAGCGTCTGCTGTCGCATCGCGCTGCGGCGACCGGCAAGGAAGGGCGCGCCTCGCCGCGTGGACCGTTCTTGGCCAGTCGACGCCACTATACTGATGATGATCCGCCGACTGATGGGACCGATCTGCGTTCGCGCATTGCGCCTCGGCGCGCTGTGCTTACCTCTGGCTCTGATTCACGCTTGCACGGCCAACGTGCTGCCGCCGGGCGACGGCGGAAAGGACGCCGGCCAAGCAGGATCGCCCGGATCGGCCAGCGGCGTCGGGGGCGCCACGGCGGGCAGTGGCGCCGGCGGCCGCGGGACCGGGGGATCGACGGGAGTCGGGGGCGCGACCGATGCGGGCGCGCGCGACGCCACGGCGAGCGGCGGTGCGACCGGCGCCACCGACGGCGGCAGCGCCGGTGGCGGCGCCGGCATCGGAGGACCCTCGCAATGCGCTCCGGGCCGCTATCTCGTCTGCGAGGACTTCGAGGCCACTGCCGTGGGCGCAATCCCCAGCGGCTGGACCAAGCACGGCAACGCCGCGGTGGCCGCCGACCAGGCGGCGCGCGGTACACACTCGCTGAAGATCCAGGCAGCCGACAGCGGCGAGCGTCGAATCTACGCCGACGCCACGACGCTGGGCAGCGGCCACTGGGGACGCGTTTTTTACCGGGTGCAGTTGCCGGTGCCTACGGTGTTCGTCCACTCGACCATCGTCGCGTTTCAGGGTGTCGGGCCGGTCAGCGGAAACGAGGAGGTGCGGGTGGTCGACACGGTCAAGGCGGCCGACGGAACCCACCAGTTCCTGTACAACGTTCAACCGAGCGGCAACGAGTTTGGCAAGGGCAGCGCCTACAGCTGGCGCTTCGATGGCGCCTGGCACTGCGCCGAGTGGCACATCGACAACCCGACCCAGAGCTATCATTTCTACTACGACGGCGCCGAGGTCACGCAGATCGCCATCAACAACGGCGCGGGCAGGTTCGCCGGCTCGGACATCCCGCCAATTTTCAGCCAGGTGCACGTGGGTTGGAACAACTACCAGGCCGCGCCACCCGGCTTCGTGGCCTGGATCGATGAGATCGCGATGGACACCAATCGCATCGGTTGCGGCAATTGACAGTAGGGGCTGAGGACAGCCCCCACGTATCCCCCACCAGATCTTGGGTCTGACGCCGGTGCGGCGGAGCCGGCCCCTCCCTTCGATAAACTCGCTCGCGGCGCCCGCTCTGGCGGTGCAAGAAGAGCATCGGGCACACAGATCCCTCGTCGCGTCAGGTAGACGCGCCTACGGCTCCAGGGACCCGATCCGTCGCGTGGACAGGCCAGGCCCGCTTCTGGTGGCCGGGCTTTCGCCCGGCACCCGACCGCGCCCTTGCGAGCGCGATCACCCTGGGACTAAAGGACCTTGAGGGCGCTGGCCTGGGGGCCCTTCTTTCCTTCGACGATCTCGAACTCTACCTTGGTGCCCTCCTGCAGGACGGCGCCATTGGTGTCGTTGGCGTGGACGAAGACGTCCTTGCCACCGGTATCCGGAGTGATGAAACCAAAACCCTTAGCCGAATTGAAAAACTTGACGGTACCTTTGGGCATTTTCTTACCTTTTCCAGCCGATCGAGAGGGGAGAGATCATCCCCGTAGCCCGGGACCCGGGCGGGCGAAGTCTACACCGCAATCGGTTGGGGTGGGTAGTGAACGACCAATCTTGGCGCTCCGGGGGCCCGCGCGGTAAAACATCCTGTTCCATGCATCACCCTGACGGCCTCTCGCACCTCGTCGACGAGGGAATCATCGACGCCGTGCACGCCCGGTTGATGAGCGGCAAGGAAGCGACCGTCTACGTGGTCGAGCGCCAGGGGCACCTCGGCGCAGCCAAGGTCTACAAGCCGCGCGATGAGCGGACCTTCAAGAAGACGGCGAGCTACGTCGAGGGGCGGAATCAGACCCGGAACTCGCGCGATCGTCGCGCGATGCACAACAAGAGCTCCTATGGGCGTCACCTCATCGAAGAGAACTGGCAGGACATGGAGTTCCATGCGCTGCGCGCCGCCTTCGACGCGGGGGTGAGGGTCCCGGAGCCTTACTTCCTGTACGAGAACGTTCTGTTCATGGAGCTGGTCGTCGACGGAAGCGGGGCGCCCGCCTCGCGTGTGGCCGACTTCTCCTTCACGGCGGAGGAGGCGCAGAGGCTGCACCTGGAGCTCTTCCTGCAGGTGAAGACGCTCCTGGGCAGCGGGCGAATTCACGGCGATCTGTCCGCTTACAACGTCCTGCTGGCCGCCAAGGGGCCGACCATCATCGACATGCCCCAGGTCGTGGAGGTCGCGGGAAACAACAACGCTCGTCAGATCCTGCGTCGCGATCTGCGCACCGTGACCGAGCACCTGGCGCGGTTCGACGCGCGCTTGCTGCGCTTCGCCGACTGCGGCGACGGGCTGTTTCACCACCTGCTGCGCGGGACGCTGGACACCCTGGCGGGTCCCGAGGTGAGCGCGTCGCAGCCGCGCGGCGGCGCCGGTGGCGGCCGTCGTGGTCGGGACGCCGAGCGGGAGCGGGTGGGTCGCAGCAAGACCCGGCGACGCGGGGCCACCTTCGGCAAGGGCCGGCTGGGCCGCTAGCTACGGCTCGTCGGGAAATTCGAGGGTCCGATCGGGGACCGGAGGCGCGCGCGGCCGGATCCGGTCCCCTCCCCCGTCCGCGGGGGAGGGCTAGGGAGAGGGCAAACCTTGCGAGAAGCACCGCCCGCCCCAAGTGCTTCGCGTGGCGGGCGGTCTAACGCGGCCGGGGACGCGCCGGCCCGATCAACCACGAGGCCAACCCCGAAACCACCGCCACGACCAGCGCGCCCAGGACCGCCGACCCGAGTGAGGCGACGGAGAAGCCGGGCACCAGCGCCGCCGCCAGACCGAAGGCGGCGCCGTTCACCACCAGGTAAAAGAGGCCCAGCGTCAGCACGGTGAGGGGCAGGGTCAGGAGCACCAGGATCGGCCGTACGACCGCGTTCACCAGCCCGAGGACCAGCGCCCCTCCGATCAGGACCCCCGCCGACGCGACCCGGATCCCGGGAACCAGGCGCACCGCGATCGCCAGCGCCACCGCGGTCACCAACCAGTGCAGGAGGAATCGACGCATGCGGCAAGCTTAGCGCACGCTAGCGGGAGCAGCCGAGGGGTTTGAAGTCGACGGCGATCTCGTCGCGTCGGGGCCGGGCAAGCTGCTCAGTATCGGGCAATCGAGGCGTCGACCAGGGTCGACCAGGCCTCGATACCTCCGACCACATTGCAGACGTTGGTAAACCCTTTGGCCAGGAAGTGCTCGGCTGCCGCCTGACTGCGCATGCCGTGGTGGCAGTGGAACACCAGCAGGGTGCCTCGATCGAGCCGCTCGATGTGGTCCACGCCAGCCTGATCGAGGTGACGCGCACCCTCTATCCTGGCGATGCGCCGTTCTTCGTCGGTCCGGACGTCCCAGAGCTCCAGCGTCGTGCCGCTGTCCAGCATCGACTTGCACTCCTGGGCGGTGATCTGGCGGACGCGGTCGGGGCTGGTCGTCATGGGCGGTGATCGATACTCATACCATCAACATCCCTCACGGCGACAAACTGGTGCTTGAGCCGGGTGGAGGCCTGACCTTGTCACCAGCCCAGCCGTGGTCAGGTTGACACTGTCGTGTGGCACGCGATCGGGCAGCTGCTGGCTCTGGCAATGGTGGTCATGGGCCTGTCCCATTCGATCGCGCGCGAGCGCATGTTCGCGGGCCTGCGCGCGCACCTCGGTGGGCACGACACCTGGCTCGGCTATCTGGTGTCATGTCCGTACTGCGTATCGCACTGGATCGCCTTCTTGCTGGTGCCGATCACCGGGACGTACCCGCTGGATGTCGTGCCGCGCTGGGGTTTCGCCAGTCAGATCATCCGCTGGTTTCTGGCGTCGATCCTGGTCGCGGCCGTGGCCGCGTTCCTGCGCGTCGCCTTTTACTTCGTGGACGAGACGCAGGGGCTGGTCAGGCGACGGCAGAAAGTTGTCGAGCGCCAGGCCGAGGCGGTGTCCGAGACCCGCGACGGCGCGGGCTTCGAGCACTGACTCACCGTCTATCGCGAATCTCTAGCACACTGATTCGTGGCGTCACCTGACCATGGTGGACCTCCCTGACCACTCCGGCGCGCAGGCGGGATCGCACCCCCACCCCCACCCGCGCGCGCTATGCTTGGGGATATGAAGAAGCGATGGCACTCCTGGTTTCGGCGCGAGAAGAAGAAGGCGACGCGGCTGGTTGATGACCCGATCGCCGTGCTGCGAGCGGCCGAGAGCGCCGGCGACAAGGCACGGGGCGCGCGCGGCCCGCTCGGGCGGGTCTGGGATGACTTGCAGACCGCGATCCGGCTGGTGCGCGCCTGGGGACGTCGCGATTACCGCGGGGTGGCGCGCGGCACGATCGTCTTGATCGTGGGCGGATTGCTGTATTTCCTGAGCCCGATCGACGCCATCCTGGACGCGATCCCGGTGCTCGGCCTCATCGACGATGCGGCCGTCCTGGGCTGGGTGCTGCGTCAGGTCAAGTCAGAGCTGGACACCTTCCGCGCCTGGGAGAGCCAGCGTTTGCTGGCAGCCGACGCTTTACTGATCTCGTCGTCCTGACTTCAGCGCCGCCCGCGTGCCCCCTGCCTCCAGCAGCCGGGCGATCTGCGGCGCGCTGGTCAATCCCGAGCGCTCGACCTCGGCGATGAGCTCGCGGTTGGCGCGATCGGCGAGGACATAGTCCAGGGCCAGCGCGGCCAGGCGGTCGGGCGGGACGTCGCGGAAGTAGTCCAGGCCCTCGCGGTACACGATGCTGGCGGCGATGGTGGTGCACACCAGTTGGGCGCGGTAGCTGGCGGGCAGCTGGGTGAAGACGCGTTCGCCGGCGGCCTCCACCAGCGCGGGCGGGACGTGGGCCAGCACCGCCTCACGCACCAGGGCGGGGTACTCCTGCGCCAGGCGCGGGTAGCCAGCGGCCAGCGCGCTGGCCAGCCGGTTGATCTGCTGGCTGAGCTGGATCGAGACCTCGTACAGCGGCGTCGCCGGACGCCGGCGGTGGGTCTCCATCAGCAGCTCGGCTTCCAGGCGGGCCGCGCGGCGCAGCCGCTCGATCACCTGGACGACGAAGGCTGGCTTGATGGCCATCAGCTCGGCGTCGGTCAACAGCAGGCCGGCCAGCACCTCATAGCTCGAGCAGATCACGCCGCATTTGTTGGCCGAGCTGTCCTTGATGATCAGCACGCCGGCTTCGGCCAGGTGGCGGCGCGCGTCCTGGGTCAGGAACAGGTTGGCGCCCTCGACGATCAGACGGCTCGCGGGGCGGCCGTCGGGGCGCAGGAAGCGGCTCCAGTTGTCGGCGTTGATGGTTCCCGGCCGGCCGCCCGCCGGAACGAACACGTCGGCGACGACCCGGTTGTGCAGGTCGTTGCGGGCGCGGGCGCCTTCGGGATCGGTGGCGGCGACGACGCGTCCTTTGGCGGACAGCTTGCCGCGGTCGAAAGCGATGATCGGGCGGTTCTCGGCGCACAGGCGCAGGAGCTCGCCGTGGTCAAGGCCGGCCGGGTCCTCGGCGCACCCGAGGCCGTCGGCGACGCCGACGATGCGGACCTGCGCGCCGAATTCGCGGATGGCGATCTTGATCTCGTTGCCGGCCACGTCGCCGTCGGGGCCACCGGTCAACTTCAACGTGAACGGCTGCCGGCGTGGGTCGATGCCGATGGCGCGCAGCGCGACCTCGAGGAAGACGTTGACGCCCTCGCTGGTGACGCCGTATTGCTTGTGGTTGATGCCGGCGTCGGGCTTTGAGCTCATGAGCGCGCTCGGCGTGGCGTAGCCGCGGTCGCGCGCGCGCGCGACGATCCAGTTGATGTGCTTGGGGGTGATGTTCTCGTCGGGGCCGAAGTAGATCGACTCGGGCGCGCCGGCGCGATCGACGACCTGGGCGCGGGTCGCGGGATCGGCGGTGATGAGGTCCAGCATCGCGTCGGTGAATGCGCGTACGCAGGGCGTGACGTCGCGCGCGGGGTGCACCAGCAGCACCGCCTTGGCTCCGCCCTCGGGGATGTCCTTGTTCTTCAGCTCCTGGGCGTAGGCCAGCGCGTAGGCCTCGTCGAGGTGGCGCTCGCTCTCGCGCAGATGCTGCTCGCTGGAGGCCGGGCGCACTACCCGCACGCCGCCGCGCGCGGTGTCGCGAAAGCGCATGTGAAAGGCGTTGAAGCCGCGCCCGTGAACCCAGAACACGCCGTGGAGCCCGTCGGTCGGCTCGCCTTCGGGCGCGGCGCTGGTCTCGGGGCCTGGCCCCGGCCGTGGGATCAGCGCGGGCGTCAGGCGCAGCGCCAGCGCGAAGCGGCCGGGCACGAAGTAGTTGGTCTTCAGGGTCGCGCCGATCGCCTTCAGAATCGTGCGCAGCACGGCGGCGGCCCCGTCGTCTTCGACGCCTTCGTCGATGGCGCGCCCCAGGCGGTGTTCGCCGTCCCGGTAGGCCTGGTCCGACAAAGGCCGCCGCGGATCGAAGCGCGCGCGGAACAGCTCGACGAGCTCGATCGCCAGCGGCAGCTGGGCGCGCAGCACATCGTCGATGCGCGAGCGCGTGTAGAGATAGCGGTTGGTCTTGACCAGCAACTGGTGGGCGAGATCGGCGTAGGTCATCAGGAGATCGGCGCCGTCCAGGTCCAGCGCCGGCTCGCGGTAGCCGAGTTCCAGGGTCTCGGCGTCGAGCCACTCCAGTCGTCGCAGGTCGCCGTGCAGCCGCTGCCACAGCGTCGACGCCGGGTCGATCGGCCGGCCGTCCGGCCCCGCCACCAGGGCGGAGATGATGACCACCGGCTCTTCGGCGTCGGCGAACATGGTGTCGACGTGGGCGCGCGTGACATCGATCGACAGCGTGCTCAGGCGGTTGGCGACGCGCAGGAACAGGCTGGTCGACGAGACGTTGGCGCAGGCGATGACCAGCCGCGATCGGCCGGCCGCGCCGTTGTCCAGCTTGACCACGGCGGCGGTGTGGCGCCGGACCTCCCGGCACAGCTCGGCGTGGCCGAGGATGCGCTCCGGCGAGCAGGCCCGCACGTAGTCTTCGGTCAGGCCGGTGAAGTGGTGGATGACGTCGGTCGCCGGCCACAGCGGGTCGCCGCCGGCGCTCAGCCGCCGCTCGCTGAGCGCCAGCGTCGACAGGTATTTCTCGCGCAGGTCGGGCAGGTCCAGGTTACAGGGCGGGCTGCGGCCGATGTCGAACACGTCGACGATGATCCGCTTGTCGCGCGAGGAGTAGATCTTGGCGGCGCGGATGGGCCCCTCGCTGAAGTCGCGCATCAGGCGGGTCAGCGTGCCGGGCGCGTCTTCGGGCAAGATGTGGGTGATGCGCCGGCCGTCGGCGCTCTTGAGGCGCAGGCGCGGCTCTTGCCCCACGGCGCGCAGGGCCAGGATCGCCCCCAGGTGCTCGAGCCGGGTGGTGGCGTCGATGTCCTCGAAGTAGGACTCGGGCATCTGCTCGAGAAACCAGGCGACGAGCTCGCGCGCGGCGCCGGACAGTCGCCCGGTCAGCTCCTCGAGCGTCTTGCTGACGTCTCTTTCGCTCTTCGACATGCCCGCCCCCTCGCGCCCGGTCGCGCCGAGCCGGCACTTAGTATGACGGGTGCGGACATCGCGTCGCAAGCCGCCCCGGCGCCAACCGGGGTGGTGTCGCGGCGCCGTGGCGTGCGAGACTGGCCGCGATGGATGGAGCAACGCCCCCGCCGCCCCGGTCGCGGCGCGCCCTGCTCTGGACGTCGACCTCCTATTTTGGCGAGGGGCTGCCCTGGAGCTTCCTGCACCAGATGGCGACCGAGTTCCTGACCGCGATCGGCGCCTCCAACACCCAGATCGGGTCGACCTCGTTGCTGCACCTGGCGGTCACCTTCAAGTTCGCCTGGAGCCCCATCGTCGATCTGTACGGGCGGCTGCGCGCCTGGGTGGTCGCGCTGGAGATCATGCTGGGGCTGGGAATGATGGTGGTGGCTGCGCTGGCGTCGCCGGGCGCCCTTCCGCTGTTCTGGATGCTGCTGTCGGTGCTGGCGGTGTTTCACGCGACCCACGACATCGCGTGCGACGGGCTGTATCTGAAGGCGCTGGACCGCCCAGGCCAGGCGCTCTACTCGGGTGTGCGCACAGCGGCGTTCCGCGCCGCGATGCTGGTCGGCTCGTCGCTGCTGGTCGTGCTGGCCGGCAAGACCAGCTGGTTGGTGGGGTTCGGATCCTGCGGCGTGCTGATGGTCGCGGTGGGCCTGCTCAATGGTGGTGTGCTGCCGCGGCCCGCGAGCGACCTGGGAGGTGGCGAGCTTCGGGTTCGCGCCGCAGGCCAACCGGGCCAGGCCAAGGCCGTCTTTGGCCAGTCGTTCAGGTCGTTCCTGGCGCAGCCGCACGCGCCGCTGGTGCTGTCGTTCATGTTCCTCTACAGGCTGGGCGACATCATGATGTTCGCGATGTCCAAGCCGCTGTTGCGCGACATCGGCGTCGACACCGCGCACCGCGGGATGCTCAACGGCCTGGGCATCAGCTCGTTCATCGTCGCCTCGTTGCTGGGCGGCGCCACCATCGCGCGCGTCGGTTTCCACCGCTGCCTGGTGCCGATGACCTACCTGCAGAACCTGGCCATCCCTCTTTACATCGTCCTGGCGGTCTTCGCGCCGCCTTTTCCGGTGGTGATCGCCATCGTGATCATCGAGCAGTTCGCCTCGGGGATCGGCAACGCCTCGCACGTGGTGTTCCTGATGCGGCGGTCGCGCGCAATCTTCTCGGCTTCGCACTATGCCTTTGCGACCGCGATCGTATCCCTCGGCAGCACGCTGTCGGGGTACTTGTCCGGGCCGCTCAACACCAGAGTGGGTCACCCCTGGTTCTTCACCTGCGCCTTCCTGGCCAGCGTGCCCGCCTTGATCCTGGTGTGGTTCGTGCCACGCCAGCCGGTCGAAGCGGAGACGCCCGCGGTTGCGGCGGCGCCGGCGCCGGCGTCGGCGCCGCCGTCGGCGCCGAGCTCAACCGACGACCGGTAGCGCCGACGTGAACCGCGCCAGATAGCGGGCGTCCACCGCCGGCGGCGGGCGGTAATCGGCGCCCAGCGCGTTTCTCAGCTGGGTGTCGTCGTAGGTGCGATCGTGCTCCAGGCGCAGCTCGTCGCTGCCCGAGGTCGGGTCCGTCTGCGCGCGGCGGACCAGGGTGGCCAGCCTGGCGAACCGCGGTGCTTTCAATGCCACCGCGGCTTCCCATTTGTCGAGGTCGACCACGCGGAGGCCCGCCGCGGCGGCGAGGTCGACGAAGCCGACGGCCGCGTGGTTCGCCAGGTGATAGGTCCCGCCCTGCGCCGCCGGCAGCGACACCACCCGCGCCACGGTCTCGGCCACGTGGTCGACCGGGGTCGAGTTGATCTGTAAATCCAGGCGCGGAGCGCAGGAGGCCGCGAACGACGCGAGAAGAAGTAGCGCCACCAGATCGTGCTGGCCGGCGCGGCCGCTGTGCGCATGCCAGCCGACGAAAGCCGGGCGAAAGACCGTCACGGCGACGCCACGCGCCCTGGCGCGCGCCATCATCTGGTCGGCGACCCACCTGGACTGCGCGTAGCCGTTGCGCAGGCCCTCCGCGCCGCCCACGTCGGCTTCCTCATGGATGGTCTGCCCGCGGTAGCGGGGCGACAGGAAGACGCCGACCGTCGAGACAAAGTGAAGGGCCTTGGGGGCGCCGCGGGTGGCGAACTCCAGCACTGCGCGCGCCGTCAGCACGTTGGCGGCGCGCAGCGTTTCGTAGGGCGCGAACAGGTTCACCGAAGCCGCGCAGTGCACGACCGTGTCGACCTGATAAGCCAGCGCGGGAGCGGTGGCCAGCTTGGCTCCGGCGAGGTCCGCCTCGACCAGCATCAGCCGCCCGGGATCGGCGTCCAGCTGGCGGCGCAGCCGGTCCAGGCGCTCGCGTGCCGGGCGTCCGTCCCGGCCGCGCACCACGCAGTGCAGGCGGGCCGCCGTCGAGCGCAGCAAGGCGCCCGCGAGCTCGCCGCCCAGGAAGCCGGTGGCGCCGGTGAACAGGACCTCCAGCGGGCGCGACGGTGCCGCGCCCGGCGCCGCGGCGAGCCCGTCGCCGAGGTGCGCGTCCTGCTGCAGGCGCGCCGCGGTCTCGGCGGCCGCGACAGGCGCCGGGGGACCATCGTTCCGGTCAGCCACCCGGCGCGTCCCTGTGGACGATCACCGTGACCGGCCCGGTCGGACGCAGGGTCATGCGTGGATCTCCTTCAATTGCCCGAAGCGATCGCCCCATTTGCCTGGCGAGCCCCACTATCATCACGAACGCCAGGAATCTGGTTTCTTCCCGTCGAGCCGTTCTCTTGCGGGGCGATGTCGTCGCCGGTCATGGCGTCGAGCAGCAGGTCCAGGCGCAGCGGGGACATCTCGGCCCGCCGCCCATCATGGCGCCGTACGGTCGAGATTTCGCCTGATGGACGCGGCCTCGCGCAGCACCTTCCAGAAGTCGTGTCCGGGGCGCACCCGCGATCGGCCGTCGTCGGTCCAGGCGACCCCCACCTCCGTCACGCGGTGGCCGAGCCGCTGCGCGAGCGCCAGCACCTCGAGGTCGAAGGCCCAGCCGTCGATGGTGGCGCGGCCGAACAGGTCGCGGGCGGCGGCGGCGGTGAAGGCCTTGAAACCGCACTGGGTGTCGCGCACGCCCGGGACCAGGGTCCGGCGCACCAGCAGGTTGACGACGCGGCTCCAGGCGCGCCGCCACAGCGGCTGCGATCGCGCCGACGCGCCGTCGAGGTAGCGCGAACCGATGGCGACCGAGGCCGCGCCGGATCGGATCGGCGCCAGCAGGCGCGGGATCTCGGACGCCGGCGTCGATCCGTCGGCGTCGTACATCAGGACCAGCGCGCCGCGCGCCGACAGCATGCCAACGCGAACGGCGTGCCCCTTGCCGCGGTTGGGCGCGGTGCCGATCAGGCGCAGCGCCGGCCAGCGCGCGGCCAGTTGCCGGCAAAGCGCGGCGGTGCCGTCGGTCGAGCCGTCGTCGACGACCACGATCTCCCAGCGCCAGGGCCGTGCCGCCAGGAAGCGCGCCAGCGCCGCGATGGTGGGGGCCAGGCGCTGCTCTTCGTTGTAGGCGGGAATGACGACGGACAGGTCGACGTCGGGCGCGGTCATGGCGGGCTCCCTTCAGTCGCGAATCACCGGCAGGCGCTTGCCGCCGGCCGGCCGTGTTCCAGAGTGAGTGTCGGGCGGCGCGCCGCCGTCTGGTTCGAAGCTGGTCTGGGGGCGCAGGCGGTCGACCTGACTCACCTGGTGGGCGTAGGCCACCGGACAGGTCGCCGCGCACGCCTTGCGCTCGTTGAACGCCCGGCGGATGTCGGCCTGGGTGTAGTCGCCGAGCGGCGTGCCCGGCGCGCCGGTGCGCGGGGCGCACAGGTGGACCAGGCCGTTCTCGCACACGTGGAAGAAGCGGGCGCCGGCCCGGCATTTCCAGTCGACCTGGCCGTCACGCAGCAGGTCGTCCTGGAAGCGCTCGCCGAGCAAGCCGAGCGACCGGCCCTGCAGCCGGACGATCTGCTGGTAGATCTCGCGCGCGTGCGCGTCGAGTGGCATCAGCGTGCCGGCGGCGTTGCGAACCAGCGCGCACTTGGCGTCGAACCCGTGCGCGATCGCGACCTTCACCACCTCGAGCGCCTGGTCGGGCGGCGCCGCGCCGAACACCGTGTTGATGCGCACCCGAAAGCGCGCGTGCTCGGCCAGCAGGCGCAGCCTGGGCAGCAAAGGCTTGAGCGCCTTGCGGGTGGTGTCGTTGGCGGTGACCGCGTCGACGCTCACCTGCATGGCGAACAGGCCCGCCCGCCCGAGGGCCCGGATCCGTTCTTCGGTCAGCAAGAACCCGTTGGTGTTCAAGGTCGGGGTCATCCCGCGCGCCCGCACGTGCGCCACCAGCGCGACGATGTCGGGGTGCAGCAGGGTCTCGCCGCCGGTGAGGGTGACCATCACCGTGCGCAGCCGCGCCAGGTGATCGATGCGCTCGCGCAGCGTCGCCAGCGGGACCGGCGCGCTGGTGTGGTCGTACTCGTGGCAATAGCCGCAAGAGAGGTTGCAGCGCCGGGTGACCACCAGGTTCACCATCAAGGGCCGATACGGCTCCAGCAGCGCGCCGGCCGCCAGGCCGAGCAGGGCGCGGCGCTCGACGCGCCCGAACGGCGACCGGTGGAGGCGCGGTGTGTCGGAACGCGTCGTGGCGC
Source organism: Polyangia bacterium (assembly GCA_035696125.1). GTDB lineage: Bacteria > Myxococcota_A > Polyangia > Fen-1088 > Fen-1088 > DASRQZ01. The sequence continues at coordinate 16,496 of DASRQZ010000048.1, read as the reverse complement.
TGGTCATGAGAGGACGCGTCGCAAAGACCGTTCCAGGCTTGACCCTTGAATCTCGGCGCCGGGCCGCGCGCGACGCGGGTCGCGGTGTTGCGCAATCGACGCACTCGCTCCCGCGCGTCGCCACGCTCTGGGGGCGGACCGGGCCGGAACGTTACGCGGACTCCTCGCCTGAGGTCGCGTCGACCAGGCCGGTCCTCGAGCGGGCTCAGTCGTTGCTGAACTGGGTCAGCGACAGGATGTTGCCATCGGGGTCCTTGAACCAGGCCACGCGCGTGCCGTTCGGGGAATGCCAGATCCCGTGATGGTCCTGCTCCATGCCGGGGAAGGTCTCGAACACGATCCCGCGCCCGCGCAGGGCGACGACGGTCGTCGCGATGTCCGGGACCTGCCAGCCGAGCGCGGTGAACGGATGCGGCGTGAAGTGCTTGACCTTCTGGATGCGCAGCACGGTGCCGCCCGCATCGAGGGCCAGCGCGTAGTCGTCGTCAGAGATGACGTTCAATCCCAGCGTCGTCTGGTAGAAGCGCCGGGCGCGGGCGCCGTCGTGGGTGGCGCCGAACGCTATGAGTCGCGAATCCGTGAGCATGACGCCTATCGTCCGATGCCGCCGCCGGCGTTGCAAATGCCCGATGTCAGGCCGGGTCAGGGCGCACGGGTGGGCGCGGCGGGGAGCTCGCTGAGCACGAAGTCCTCCATGCGCCACACCATGGTGCGCGGATCGCCGACCACATCGGCCGGCCGGCCGTTGCTGGTGAACCGGATCTGATGATGACCGGGCGGGACGTCCAGCACGCGGTCGATGGTCAGCGCGCCGTCCAGCGTGAAGGTGGCGGAGTACAGGTCCCCGTCCAGGCGTAGCCTTGCCGGCCAGTGGGCGGCCAGCGCCACCATCTTGATCGACAGGCGCCGGGTCACGCCGAGGTCGTTGTTGAAGTGGATCACGCCCTGCCGGCCGCACCAGCGGAAGTCGTGCTCGCTGTTGTGCTCCAGCCCCTCGAACCCGCGCCCGAAGGTGGCGGCGATGGGATGGGTCAGGCGCGCGATCTCCTCGGGCGAGCGATCAGTCGGCGTGCGCCGGCGGTACTCGGTGAGATCGATGAAGGACAGCCTCCCGTTCTGGCTGACCAGCGGCGCGACCCCGACGGCGCCAATGAGCGCCTGCTCGATCCCGGAGCCGTCGTCGGCGTAGCCGTCGCGATGGATCAGCACACCGTCGAAGCCGGTGGCGACCAGCGTGCGCAGCATCTCGGCCGGCGGCTGCGCCGAGGTCTCGCGCAGGAACAGGTCGCCGTTGCGGGCGCGCATGGTCGGGAAGCTCCAGCGGGTGCGGGTGGCGTGCAGGTAGCTGCGAAACTGGTCATTGGAAGTCAGACCGAGCAGCGCCGGGTTCTCGGGAAAGCTCACGTAGGGCAACACGAAGATCGCCGCCCCCGACGGCACCCGGTCCTCGATGCGGCGAACCAGGTCGCGGTCGCTGGCGTACCACCGCTTCTGGCTCTCGTACGGGCGGGAGGCGCGCAGCGATGCCTGGTCGAGGAGGCCCCACACCAGCACGATGGGCAACGCGACCAGGCCGGCGCGGGGACGGCGGCGCAACAACCAGTCCAGCAGCAGCATGGCAGCGAACAGCGCGAAGAAGCCGATGAACACGGCGATGCGGGAGTAGGTGCGGATCTGCGGGTCGATCAGGAAAGCAAACAGCGCGCCCAGGCCGCCGATGGTTCCGATCAAGACCGCCACCAGGTTCAACACCGCCAGCGACCGGACCACCTGCCGCTGGGCGGCGTGCCGGCGGCTGACCACCGCGCCCATCAGCGCCACGAAGCCGATCGCGCCGACGAAGCCCAGCGAGGTCGAGCTGTTCTCGTTGTTGAGCGGCCCGGCCGAGTTGTAGCGCTGCTTGAGGTTGCGCAGCTCGGTCACGCGATGGCCGTCGACCGGCAACAGGAGGTGCGCGATCTTCATGCCGTAGTGCTCGGCTTCGTGCGCTTCGCGCCGCCCGACCTCGCGGTTGGTGCCGTGGCGCAGGTGATAGACGATCGAGGGCGACCCGAAGGCAGCCATGGCGCCCAGGATCACCACTGCCAGCGAGACGCCGGCGACCAGGTTGCGGGGCGACCGGCGCTCGACCGACGCCCACAGTCCGCCCGCCGCCAGCAGGCAAATGGTGAAGAAGGAAAAATAAGACGAGGTGCCGGCGCTGAGCACACAGATCGCCAGCGCGGCCAGGGTTCGCCGGCGCCGCGACCGCCGCGTCGCATCCGGTTCCACGGCGTCGCGCGGCCGGCCTGCCAGGGGCGGATCGTCGCCGCACACCCAGAGGAGCAACATGACAGCCAGCGGCACCTGGAAAAAGATGTCGAGGAAGACATGCCCCTCGCCCTTGATCAGGCGAGTGGGCAAAAATGCGTACAGAACGCCACCGACGATCGCCGGACCGTAGCCGACGCGAAAGCGGCGCAGCGTGGCCATCGCCGTCAGCGTGATCAACGGAAATCCCAGCAGGAAGTACAGATTGAGCAGCAGGCCCCAGTCGTGGCTGAAGACCGACAGCGCCTTGATGATCAGAAGATGGAGGCTCTCGTGCGCGACGTTGGGGTAGTCGTAAAGCTGCAAGACGCCTGGCGCCCCCAGGCTGGGGTTGGTCCAGAACCAGCCGTGCTCGAGGATCGATTTGATCACGGCCGAGTACAGAAACGCGTCGCCGCCGTAGTCGAACGGCACGCGCAGGTCGGCGCTGGGCAGCTCCAGCAAGAAGATCGCGGCGACGATCGAGATCACGGCCGCGCCCAGGTAGGCGACGGCGGCGGCGGAGGAGGCGGTGAGGGCGCCCGGCCGGCGGCGGCGATCTGGGCGCGCTTCCTCAGCCATGGGCGCCGAACCTATCACGCCCTCCGGCTGGCGCTGCGGGCCTGTCCGGGCTGAGCCTCCATGGTGCCAGCGACCTATGGGGTGCGACCTACGTCACGCTCGCGGGCCTGGATCGTTTCCGGAGCCGGCGCGCGATCGCACGCCGCCGCTTTTTGGACTACACCTGAGCCAAGAACTGCCGCTGAAGACACCCATGGGTAGGCAGATCTTGGTGGCAGATCTTGTGGCAGGTCTTAGTAGAACAAACAGACAAACATGGGCAGTGGAATCGTTGACTCGCACCGGGAATTAGCCGATGCTGCTCAGCGATTCGGGGCTTTTGCATTTGGTTTTGGTGCTGGCCTGCTTTTTCGCCCTCATTTCTATGGAGTGATTCATGGACTCGAAGTCGATGACCCGGAAGGATTTCTTCGTGCTCACTTTCTCTCTGGTGGGCTCGGCGGTGGTGGCGTCCAACTGCAGCAGCTCGAACAGCGGCGGCGGCATGGGCGGAGCAACAGGAACCGGCGGTAAGACCGGTACCGGCGGCGCGACGGGCACGGGTACCGGCGGCACTACGGGCACCGGCGGCGCCACGGGTACCGGCGGACGCATCGACGCCGGCGGCGACACCGGTCCCGGCGACACCGGCCCCGACTCGGGGCCAGGGGACAGCGGAACTAACTGCACGCTCCCGCTGCCGGAGGAGCAACAGGTGGTGGTTACCGGAATGGGGGGCGACACCAATACTCACACCCATACGGTGACGGTCAATGCCGCGACTCTGAACGCGACCACGGCTCAGACGATCACCACCAGCTCCGCGGGCATGGGTGCTGGCCACACCCACGACGTCACCTTCAGCCCCGCCGACCTGGCCACGCTTCGGGGTGGCGGGATGGTGACGGTCAGGTCCACCAACTTTGGGGCCGTCGACGGCGGCGCCGCTGGCCACACCCACAGCTACCTCGTGAGCTGCCATCCCCTCCCCGACGGTGGGACGGACGCGACCGTCGGCTAGCCGAGATCGTCGCATAGACCGAGCGGCCCCTCGCGCCGGTTGGCGAGGGGTCGTGTCCTTTTGCGCCCGCGATGCTAAGAGCGATCGCTCAGGGTTGAGTTTTGAGCAAGACGCCGAAGGGGGCCGCGGGACCAACGTCCGCACCCCTTGATAGATTGGGACGGGTGAAGAGAGAGGGAAGCGTCTTCTTGGGCCCGCTCTTGGGCGCGGCGATTGTTCTCCTGGGCGCCGTGCTCATGAGTCGGCCCCTCGGCCCCGTGGTTTGGGAGCGCGTGCGCAGCCTTTCCCTGGTGAGAACTCGCGGCCAGGTCACCGGGTGCGAAGTTGGACGCGATGAGCGCGATCTTCCGGTGCTGCGGCTTGCCTACCAGTATCAGTACGACGGCCGCGCATTGCGCGGCAACCACTGGCGAGAACCACCGTTGTTCATTCAGCGCGCAGACTACGAGACCCTCTGCCGGGGTCTGACGGTGGGTCGATCGATCGATGTCTACGTCGATCCGCAAAAACCCGAAGTCACCACGCTGGAACATGGCTTCAGTGGACAGGATGTCTTGTCGCTTCTGCTCTTCCTGGATTGTCTTGCGCTCGCCGCGGTGTTCGGCTGGGCCGGATTCCGGGGATCCGCGCCCGGAAGCCCGCGGTCCGCCGCCGTCGTGAGGACGAACGGTCGCGTGCTGATCTACAACTCGTCCTACGTCGGTGGGCTGACGCTTCGCTTACTCGTGCCCGAGCTGTGGATGCTGCTGGGGGTTCTCGCCATCGGTTGGGGCAAAGAGCCTTCGATGACCGCGATCGGTGGCGGCATCGCCGTCGTCGCGGCGGTGGCCGTCGCCACCTACGCCGCCGAGCGTCGGCGACACTACAACGGTACGGGTGCCATCGTCATTGACCGCGCCGGGCGCACTATGACAACTCCCCAGCGGCTCGGGCAATCCCGCTACCAGTTCTCCGTTGACGATGTGCGGAGGCTGGCGATCTTTCCCGTGCGCTGGATGATGGAGCACCAACGTGGGGTCACGTTCGCTGTGGGGGCGTTCGCCAGTTCTCAGGCCGACCAGGTGGTCATGCTGGAACAGAAGTTGGCCCTGGACCACGCTCAGGAGCTGGTGCGCCTGCTGGCGCACGAGATAAATGACTTGCGACCAGAAAGACCTATCGAGGCTCCCAGCGATCCCGTTACCGAAAAATGGCAGGAGGAATCAACGTGAGATCCAGCGGTTTGATTGCCGGCAGCACCTCCTAGGTTCTGAGCGCTCTGCGACGATAGGACGTGGTATGCGCCACACTGACCTTCGTTCGGGCGATCGCTGATGCGCATCCGCGGTTACGGACGGCGCATCTTCGCGCTGGTCGACCGCGATCCGGTTGGTGATCCTGCAATCGCTGACGCAGTTGCTGGGTGCGTGCGGCGCCAGCAGCAACACTACCACTGACGCTGCAACGGCAATCCCGCGTCTCAGACCTCTTCCCCTCTGCGCTGCGGAAGACTATGGTTCGGCGGGAGGCCGGCCTCTGCAAACTGTGGCCGAGGACAGCCGTGCACCCGCACAAAAACGACGAGAACAGCGCGTCCAACCAGGACCACGACCAGGGTGACAAACCTCACGTCGTGAGAGCCGACCGCGCGCACGGGGTCCCGGGCGCCGAGCCCCCGCTGGAGGCCGAACCGGCCAGGATCGGACACCGCCACGATTCGGCGGCAGGTCTGTACTCCATCTGGGAGACCACCCACCGGGGCCTGCGGGACATGGGGGTCAAGCGCAGCCTGCGCACCCTGCTGGCGATCAACCAGAAGGACGGCTTCGACTGCCCCAGCTGCGCCTGGCCCGATCCCGACGACCAGCGCAAGAAGGCCGAGTTCTGCGAGAACGGCGCCAAGGCGGTGGCCAGCGAGGCCACCACCGCCCGCGCCACGCCCGAGCTGTTCGCGCAGTACAGCATCACTGACATGCTGGCGCACACCGATCGCTGGCTCGACGCGCAGGGGCGCATCACCCAGCCGATGCTGCGCCGGCAGGGCGCCGACCACTACCAGCCGGTGGCCTGGCAAGAGGCCTTCGCGATCATCGGGCGCGAGCTGGGGGCGCTGGCGTCGCCCGACGAGGCGGTGTTCTACACCTCGGGTCGCGCCAGCAACGAGGCGGCCTTCCTGTACGGCCTGATGGCGCGCCAGCTTGGCACCAACAACCTGCCCGATTGTTCCAACATGTGTCACGAGTCGAGCGGCCTTGGCCTGACCGAGACCATCGGCATCGGCAAGTCGACCGTGAAGATCGATGACTTTGCCCTTGCCGACAGCATCTTCGTGATCGGCCAGAACCCGGGCACCTGCCACCCGCGCATGCTGACCGAGTTGCAGAAGGCGGCGCGCAACGGTTGCAAGATCGTCAGCATCAACCCGCTGTCCGAGACCGGCCTCAAGCGCTTCAAGAACCCGCAGGAGCCGCTGGCGATGCTGGGCCGGGGCACGCCGATCGCGACGCTGTTCTTGCCGGTGCGGGTCAACGGCGACGTCGCGCTGTTGAAGGGCATCATGAAAGAGATGCTGGACGCCGACCGCGCCAGCGGCGGCCGGCGCCTGGCCCACGATTTCATCCAGCACTACACCGAGGGCTGGGATGACTTCGTGCGCGACCTGGACGCCGAGAGCTGGGACCTCATCCTGCGCGGCAGCGGCGTGTCGCGCGCGCTGATCCGCGAAGCGGCGGACATCGCGCTCGCGTCGCAGCGGATGATCTGCAGCTGGGCCATGGGCATCACCCAGCACGGCAACGGCGTGGCCAACGTGCAGACCATCGTCAACTTCGCGCTGCTGCGCGGGCAGATCGGCCGACGCGGCGCCGGTCTGTGCCCGGTGCGCGGTCACAGCAACGTGCAGGGCGACCGGACCGTGGGGATCTGGGAGAAGATGAGCCCGGAGTTCATGAAGGCGCTGGGCGCCGAATTCAACTTCACGCCGCCCGCCGCGCACGGCTTCGACGTCGTCAAGACCATCCAGGCCATGGCGGAGGGCAAGGTCAAGGTCTTCGTCGCGCTGGGTGGGAACTTCCTGAGCGCGAGCCCCGACACCCACTACACCTCCGAGGCGATGCGGCGCTGCCGGTTGACCGTGCAGATCGCCACCAAGATCAACCGCGGCCACCTCATCACCGGACAGGAGGCGCTGATCCTGCCCTGCCTCGGTCGCACCGAGCGGGACCAGCAGGCGTCGGGCCAGCAGTTCGTCACGGTCGAGGACACCACCGGCGTGGTGCACCAGTCGCGCGGCGTGCTGGATCCGGCGTCGCCCCACCTGCGCAGCGAGGTGGCCATCATCGCGGGCATCGCGCGCGCGGCGCTGGGCACGCGCAGCACCGTGGACTGGGAAGGGCTGGCCGGCGACTACGACCGCGTGCGCGCTCACATCGAGCATGTGGTGCCCGGGTTCACCCAGTACAACGCGCGGGTGCGCGAGCCGGGCGGCTTCTACCTGCCCAACGGCCCGCGCGAGGGCAAGTTCACCACCAAGTCGGGCAAGGCGTGCTTCACCGTCCACCCGATCCCGCGCCACGACCTTGCGCCCGGACAGCTCCTGTTGACCACCTTGCGCAGCCACGACCAGTTCAACACGACGATCTACGGCGACGACGATCGCTACCGGGGCATCTACGGCGGGCGGCGCGTGGTGTTCCTCAACCAGGAGGACATCGCCGAGCTCGGGCTGGTCGCCGGCGACTGGGTCGACCTCACCAGCCACTTCGGCGCCGAACGGCGGCGCGCGGCGCGCTTCCGGGTGGTGGCCTACGAGATCCCGCGCGGCTGCGCCGCGGCCTACTACCCCGAGACCAACCCGCTGGTTCCGTTGCAGGCTGTGGCCGACGGCAGCAACCAGCCGGCGTCGAAGTCGGTGGTGATCACCCTCGCGCCCGGAGGCGCAGACGGCTCACATCTCCAGCATCAGACCGCCCAGCCAGGTGGTGTCGCCGACCCGCAGCACGGATGACGATCCGAATCCCTCCAGCGCGTCGTGCGCGACCTCGAAGAAGATCGCGAACTGGTTGACGCCGGTCTCCTGGTCCATGGTCCGCACGCCGCCGGGGTCGAGGAACGACAGGTCCAGGGTGACCCCGCCGGCGGCGTTCCAGCCCAGCGTCCGGCCGGAGATGGACCCGCTCTTGGCGGTGTCGCTGACCGACCACAACGCGCAGCCCAGCCCGAGCTTGGCGTAGGGGATCACCGGTGATCCGAAGCGGGTGCGCAGCCCGTCGGCGCGGTATACCGCCCGCAGCGACAGCGGCACGATGCGGAAGCTGGTCTCGTCGCCGCTGCGGGTGAGGTGGTCGGCGCCCAGCGCCGCGGCCTTGGCCCGGTAAAAGCCGACGCCGAAGCCGACCGCCCAGGTGCCACCGCGGTGCGAGACCTGGCGATCCAGCTCGAGCCCCGCCATGAGCCGCTGCTGGGAGCCGAACACTTGCGCGAAGGGACGCGCCGACTGGCCGCGGTCGGCGAGCTCGCTGTCGACGTTGGGGTAGTAGGGGCCAAAGCGCAGCTCCAGGTTCCAGGTGCGCGGCGACTCGTGGGCCGGCAGCCCATCATCACCCAGCGCCAGGCCCATCGGCGTGGGGTTCGCGCCGGGGACGTACCCGCGGTCCCTGGTTTCGTCGGCGCGGGCGGCGCGGGCGCCCAGCAGCGCGAGGGTGAAGCCGACCAGGGCGACGCCGACGCCGCCGCCGCCGCCGACGACGACGACGGGGGAAACGAAACGGCGACGGCGGCGCGCCAGGATCGAGATCAGGGCCAGCCCGATGAGGAAGGCGACCGGGCCTGCGCCGTCGCCCGGCGCGCCCGCCACCGCGCAGCCCACCATCCCGGTGCCGCCGGCCTCCTTGTACAGGTCGTCGAAGCCCAGCGTCGGTCCGGGCGCGCCCTCGGCGATCACCGACGGGGCGCTGGGGGAGCCGTCGATGCCGATCGAGATCACCGCCACCTGGTAGGTGGTGCCGTTCTGCAAGCCGTGCACGCGCACCGAGTTGGTGCCGACGCCGACCAGGCCAGAGCAGATCAGCGCGTCGTCGAGCTGGTCGAAGATCCCGGTACCCGTCGGTGGCGTCAGCGCGTCGCAGGTCTCGAACGCGGCGGCCGGTGGGTTGCTCGGCGCCGGCGAGCAGAACACCTGGTAGCCCTGGATGGTGCTGGTGTCGCTGGGCGCCGACCAGGATACCAGGAGGCCGCTGTCGGCGGTCTGGGTCGTCGTGGCGGTCGGGGTGGTCGGGGCAGCGCCGCCCAGGCTGATGGTGATCGACGGCTGGCTGGTGAGCAGGCTGACGTCGCCGTTGAGGCTGACGATCGCCCACAGCCGTCCGCTGGTCGACGACAGCGCGGAGCACTGCTGGCCCGAAGCCAGCGTGCTGAAGACCGCGTTGGTCGAGATGGCCTCGGAGGTGGAGGTCTTGCTGGCGCTCAGGGTCAGGGTCGATCCCGGCGAGGAGCAGCCGGTCGCGGTATCGCTGGCGCAGTTGCTGCCGATCATCACCGTGGCATCGAGCTGGTCGCTGCTGGTGAGCTTGCCGGCGCCGGCGCTGGTCAGCGCCAGAGTCACTCCAAAGTTGGTGCCGCAGGCACAGCGCGCCTTGCTGAAGAACGCCGCGCGGGCGGTGTCGTCGAGCGCGGTGAAGTTGCCCGACGAATCGATGCGCGACAGCGTCAGGGTGAAGTCGCTGGCGCCCAGCGTGGTGGTCTGGGCGCGCGCCGCCGTTGCGGCCATGGTCGAAAGGACCAGCAGCGTCGCCCCGGACGTCGTCTTGATCACGCGCGCGACTCGGTGCCAGCGTCGAGAAAATGCCAGGCTGTTCGACATGGTGCTGTCCATTTGCAACGCGGAGACCATACGCGCAAACCGGCACGCGCCGCCGGGTCGCCGCGCTGGTCCGGCGCCGAGCTGCCAATCTGGCGGCGGCGCGCGCGCGCAGGCTGCCGGAACGTCAGCCGGCACCGCGCGCCACCCGAGCGGCGGGACGTTGACGCAGAACACTGTTCCGGCCCGAGTCACGCCTTGCCAGGTGAAAGGAGATTCCATCATGACCAACACCCGCTATGTTCCGAAGACCGTTGGAGTTTTGTTCCTGGGCCTGGCCGCGCTCGCCGCCCCGGGCGTGGCCAGCGCCGATGGCCAGCTGGCCGCCGTGCACGCCGACATCGAGAAGACCGTCGGTTTCGTGCCCAGCTTCGTCAAGGCCATGCCCGACAACCTGGTCCCGGGCATCTGGGAAGAGGTGCGGGGCTTCGAGCTCAACCCCAGGACCGCGCTGCCGCCCAGGACGAAGGACCTGATCGGGCTGGCCATCGCGGCGCAGATGCCGAGTCGGCTCACCGCCTGGTCGTACGGCAAGTGCGCCAAGGCCTGGGGCGCGACCGAGGCCCAGCTCAAGGAGGCAGTGGCCATCTCGGCGCTGGCGCGGCACTGGAGCACGTTCTTCAACGGCATGCAGCTGGACGAGGGAAAGTTCCGGGCCGAGATCGCCAAGCTGCGCGAGAACATCAGCAAGGGCATGGCCTCGGGCAGCCCGCCACCCGCGCCGCTGGCCATCAGCAACGCCGACAGCGTGCTCAATGACGCGCAGCAATCGTTCGGCTTCGTGCCCGAGTTCCTGCGCCATTTCCCGCCCGAGGCGCTGCCGGGCGCCTGGCTCTCGTTTCGCAACGTCGAGATGAACCCGCACACGGCGCTGTCGGGCAAGGACAAGTCGCTGATCGGCCTGGCGGTGGCCGCGCAGATCCCCTGCCGCTACTGCATCATCTCGGACACCGAGTTCGCCAGGCTGCAGGGGGCCAGCGAGCGCGAGATCGCCGAGGCGGTCACCGCGGGATCGATGGCGCGCCAGTACATCACCTTGGTCGAGGGGCTGCAGCTCGACGAGAAGAGCTACCGCCGCGACTGGGAGCGCCTGACCTCCAGCCCGGCGCCGCGGGCGGACAGGGCGGCGGCGGCGCCGGCGTCGCGGATGGCGGCCAGGGCCGAGTGAGACGAGCGCCCGCGTGAGCTTGCCTCCGTCACGGGACCTGCCGGACGAATCGACCGGCCGCGGCGCCCGCCAATCGGGGCCGCCGGGGCCGGTCGCGCTTTACAGCGACCGCCGGTCTGAAGAAGACTCCTGGCCGACGATGTCATCGCGTCGCACCTTCGTGGGCCGGGCTCGAGAGCTGGACGACGTCGCCAGCGCCTTCGACGACGCGCACGCGGGGCGGGGCGCGCTGTTCCTGCTGGTGGGCGGCGCCGGCATCGGCAAGACCCGGCTTGGCGACGAGCTGTCGCGCCGCGCCGAGGAGCGCGGGCTGCAGGCGCTGTGGGGCCGCTGCTGGGAGACCGGCGGCGCGCCCGCCTACTGGCCCTGGATCCAGATCCTGCGCGCGCTGGCGCACGATCGATCGCCGGCCGAGCTGCGCGCGGCGGCCGGTGCCGGGGCGGACGCGGTGGCGCAGCTCGTGCCCGAGCTGGGCGCGCCGGCGGGTGAGGGCGGCGGCCCCGGCGCGGCCGGCGAGCCTGACCCGACGCAGGCGCGCTTTCGCCTGTTCGACGCGCTGACCGCCGTGCTGCGCGCGGCGGCGCGGACCCGCCCGCTGTTCCTGGTGCTCGACGATCTGCACACCGCCGATCCCTCGTCGCTGGCGCTTTTGCACTTCCTGGCGCGCAACCTGCGCGGCCTGCGCGCGCTGGTCGTCGGCGCCTACCGCGGCGAGGAGGCACGCCTGTCGCCCGAGGTGGGCCAGATCCTGGGCGACATCGCCCGCGAAGGGAGCTACCTGCCGCTGTCGCCGCTGTCGCGCGCCGAGACCGAGCAGCTGGTCGCGCGCTTCACCGGCGCGCCGCCCGCGCCCGGGCTGCTGGACGCGGTCCAGCGCGCCACCGAGGGCAACCCGCTGTTCCTCGACGAGCTCCTGCGACTGTTGCTCCAGCGCGGCGAGATCGGGGACGGCAGCGTGGGCGCGGCGGGCGGCGGCGAGCCGGCGGGGGTCGCGGGGCTGCCGGTGCCCGACACCGTGCGCGAGGTGATCCGGCGGCGGGTCGCGCGCCTCGCGCCCGAGACGCGCGATCTGCTGGCGCTGGCGTCGGTGGTGGGCCGCGACGTCGGGCTGCCGGCGCTGGCGGCGCTGGCGGGGGTCGACGCCGCGGGCGCCGATCTGGGGGCGCGGCTGGAATCGGCCGGCGCGGCCAACCTGCTGGTGCCGGTGGACCGGACCCACCTGCGCTTCTCCCACGTGCTGGTGCGCGAGACCCTTTACCGCGATCTGCCGGCGGCGCGCCGCGCCGAGCTGCACCTGCAAGTGGCGGCGCTGCTGGAGGCGCGCGGGGACGGCGAGGCGCTGACCGAGATCGCCCACCACCGGCTGGCGGCGCTGCCAGCCGGCGACGCGGCGGCGGCCGCGGCGGCGGCGCGCCGGGCGGCCGAGCGCGCCGCGGCGATGCTGGCCTTCGAGGACGCGGCCGCGCTGCTGGAGCAGGCGCGCGCGCGACTCGAGGAAGCGGGGCGCATCGACCCGGCCGACGCCTGCGACCTGCGTCTGGGAGCGGGCCTGGCCTTCATGCGCGCCGGCCAGGCCGATCGCGGGCGGCAGCTGTGCGGGGCGGCCGCCGACGAGGCGCGCCGGCTGGGCGACGGCGCGCGCCTGGCGCGGGCGGCGCTGGGCTACGGCGCCGAGCTGATGCTGGCGCTCAACGACGGCACCCTGATCGCGCTGCTCGAAGAGGCGATGGCGATGTTGCCGCCCGGTCCCAGCGGCGCGCGCGCGCAGGTGATGGCGCGGCTGGCGGCGGCGCGCATGCCCGGCCCCGACGTGCTGGGACCGATGGCGATGGCGCGCGCCGCGGTCGAGATGGCGCGCGCCGCGGGCGCCGAACCCGAGGTCCTGCGCGCCGTGCTCTACTTCGCCGGGTCGGCGCTGGCCGACTACGGAGAGCCGGTCGAGCGCGCGGCAGTCAGCGAGGAGATGATCGCGCTGGCGCGCGCCGCCGGCGACAAGGTACAGATGCTGCGCGGCGAGTGCCGCCTGGTCTTCGACTACCTCTCGCTCGGCGAGATCGACAAGAGCCTGCGTGCCGTCGACGCCTACGAGGCGCTGGCGCGGGAGTTCCGCCAGCCCCGGCACCTGTGGCCGGCCTACCTGATGCGGTCGATGTTCGCGATGGCGCAGGGACGGGAGGCCGAGGCGCGCCGGCTGACCCAGGAGGCGCGCACGCTGGCCGCGGTGGATCGCGACCCCGCCACCGCGATGGTCTTCGCGTGGCACGACGCCGTCCAGGTGGTGACCTTCGAGCGGGCTGAAGATGCCGATCGCGCGCTGGCCGAGATCGCGCGCAGCGTGCGCATACCGGGCTACGAGCTCATCGCCGAGGTGATGGTGGCGATCTGCCAGGTCGTGCTGTGCGCCCGCTTCAGCGACGATCTGGCCGAGCTGCGCACGCTGGTCGCCGGGCTGCCCTGGGAGATCCCATACCTCACCATCGAAACCAGCATCGGCGCGTCGCTGGCCGAGGCGGTCGCGCGTGCGGGCGATCGGACACTGGCCGAGCTGCTCCATGAGCGGCTGCGTCCCGACGCGCAGCGGATCGCCAACAGCGGCCGTTCGGGCTTTGGCTGCTTCGGGCCGATCGAGCGAGGTCTGGGCATGCTGGCCGGGGCGCTGGGTCGACATGATCAGGCGCTGGCCCATCTCTCGCGCGCGATCGCGCAGTCGGAGCGCTGTGGGTTTGCGCTGTTCGCCGCCGACGGCCGTTGCTGGCAAGCGGAGATCCTCCTCGCGCGCGGCGCGGCGGGCGACCGCGAGCGGGCCGTTCGCGATCTCGATCAGGTCGAGCTGGTGGCGCGCACCCTGGAGCTGCCGCGGCTGGCGGCGCGCGCCGGCGCGTTGCGGGCCAGGATGACGAGCGCGATGGCGAGCGCCGCAACCCAGGCGCCACCGGCGCCGGCGCCGGTGTCTTCGCCGTCGGGGGTGAGGCGCGCGCCCAGCTTCACCCTGGTGCGCGAGAGCGATTACTGGACGATCTCCAGCGACGACGGCACCGCGCGCGTGCGAGATTCGCGCGGCATGCAGATGCTCGACGAGCTGATCCGGCAGCCCGGGCGCGAGCTGCACGCGCTGGCGCTCATGTGTCCGGGCGGCGAGGCGCCCGACGGCGGCGACGCCGGCGAAATGATCGACGACGAAGCGATCGCCGACTACCGCGAACGCCTGGCCGAGCTGGACGCCGAGCTGGCCGAAGCGGAAGGCTGGGCCGACAGCGGCCGGGCGGCGCGCGCCCGCGCCGAGCGCGAAGCCATCGCTCAGGAGCTGGCGCGCGGCGTGGGCCTGGGCGGCCGCGTCCGCCGCGCCGGCGCCGCCGCCGAACGCGCGCGCGTCAACGTCCAGCGCCGCATCCGGGGCGCCATCAGGAAGATCGGCGAATCCCTCCCCGACCTCGGTTCCTATCTTGACCGCGCCGTGAAGACCGGCACCTTCTGCAGCTACGAACCGTTCTGAGGGGAGCGGTCGCGTCGGCGCCGGCGACAGGAACGTTGTTCCTTCCGAAGTCACGCCTCTGTCTCGAATGAACACCGCATCTCCCGCGACCGGTCCATCGGTGGCTCTCTGGGTGGCCGCCGGCATGGTGGTTCCCACCGACGTCGACCGCCGCTTGCGGGCCGGCGGCGCGGCGCTGGAGATCGGTTGTGGCGGCGGAGTGGGGTGTCTGGCGCTGGCCGAGGCCTACCCGGCGGCGCGCATCGTGGGCCACGACCGCGACCCGCTTTCGATCGCGCGCGCCGCCGCGCTGGCCGACGCCGCGGGGATGGGCGCGCGGGTGCGCTTTGCCGCCACCAACTCCGAGCGCTTGCCGCGCGCGGCTTTCGATCTGGCGACGCTGCGAGCGCTCTCCGATCGCGCCGACGCGCTCGTCGTCCTCAATGCCGTGCGCAACGCGCTGGTGCCGGGCGGCGTGTGCGTCGCCGTCGAGCGTCCCGCCCGCCTGACCCGCCCGATGCACGGGCCGAGCCTGACCGAGGCCCGCCTGCGCACGCTGGCGCTGCAGGCGGGCTTCGCTCAGCTCGCGCCGCTATGTCCGGAGCGCTGCGACGACGACTTCGCCGTCTACGAGCTGCGCCGCTGACCGGTGCGGCGATTGATGGTCAGGGCAGGGCGCCCGCGGCGAATCCAGGCCGGCGTCCCCGTGCTGCATAGGGTGACCACGACGCACGACCTGCTCACCCGGCGGGGACTTGCGCGCGGGCGGCGCCCGGGTCAAGTTTGGGGCGGCTCGCGCGGCCCGCCCGCATTCCTTGCACCAAGCCCCACCTTCAACAGGAGGTCGCCATGGCCGCCGAGGCAACCAGGATTCCGTTCCGCGCCGATCACGTCGGAAGCTTCCTGCGTCCGCCGGAGCTGCTGGCGGCGCGCGCCCGCTGCCAGCAGGGCGAGATCACCAGCCAGGAGCTGCGCGCCGTCGAGGACCGGGCCATCCGCGGCGTGGTCCAGATGCAAGAAGACGCCGGGCTGCGCGGCATCACCGACGGCGAGCTGCGCCGCACCTTCTTTCACATCGATTTCCTCGAGCGCCTGCAGGGGGTGGTCACCCAGGGCGCGGTCACGGTGAAGTTCCACAATCGATCGGGCGACGTCGACTTCGCGCCGCCGGTCATGCAGGTGGTCGACAAGGTCAAGCACGACACGCCGATCCAGGTCGCCGACTTCCAGTTCCTGCGCGCGGCCACCAGCCGCACGCCCAAGGTGTCGATCCCGTCGCCGACCATGCTGCACTTTCGCGGCGGGCGCGCGGCCATCAGCCGCAGCGCCTATCCCGATCTGGAGCCGTTCTTCGACGACGTCGCCGCCGCCTACCGGCGCGAGATCGCCGCGCTGGCCGCGGCCGGCTGCCGCTACCTGCAGCTGGACGACACCAACCTGGCCTATCTGTGCGACAGCAAGATGCGCGAGGGCGCGCGGGCGCGCGGCGACGATCCCGATGAGCTGCCGCGGCGCTACGCACGCCTGATCAACGCCGCCATCGCCGACAAGCCGGCGGAGATGACGATCTGCATTCACCTGTGCCGCGGCAATTTTCAAAGCGCCTGGGTCGCCGAGGGCGGCTACGATCCGGTCGCCGAGGTGCTGTTCAACGACCTGCGCGTCGACGGCTACTTCCTGGAGTACGACGACGCCCGCTCGGGCAGCTTCGCGCCGCTGCGCTTCGTGCCGAGGGGCAAGCGCGTGGTCCTGGGGCTGGTCAGCTCCAAGTTCGCCGAGCTCGAGCCCCCGGACGAGCTGCGCCGGCGCATCGACGAGGCCGCGCGCTTCGTGCCGCTCGATCAGCTGTGCCTGTCCCCCCAGTGCGGCTTCTCCAGCACCGTGCACGGCAACCAGATCTCGCCCGAGGTGCAGACCGCCAAGCTGCGCCTGGTGGTCGACACCGCCCGCGCCGTCTGGGGCGAGCTCTAACGCGCCTTCGGCGCTCGCGGGGGGCTGAGGACAGCCCCCCACGTGCCTGACCAATCCCCACGAATACGATCCATCCGTCGGCGTCAGCGTCGGCGTCGGCGTCGGCGATTCTGGCTCTGTCCCCGTTCGGGTCGCCCACGCTGACGCCGACGGGAAAGACGGCGCCGGACCGACTTGC
>DASRQZ010000047.1:0-72440 GCA_035696125.1 Polyangia bacterium | reverse complement strand
CGAGAACCGCTCCGAGGTTGATTTAACCGAGAACCGCTCCGAGGTTGATTTTGACGCAACACCAGGAGGCACGTGCCGAAAAATCATGATGTCGATTGCACGCGAGGTCCTGCCGGGGCGCACGTACATGATCACGCGGCGTTGCACGCAGCGCCAGTTCCTGATGCGGCCCGACCGGGAAACCAACAACGCCTTCATCTACTGCCTGGCCGTCGCCGCGCAGCGGAGCCGGGTACGCGTCTTGTTCACCGTCGCCATGAGCAACCACCACCACACGGGAATCGAGGACCCGGAGGGCAACTACCCGGAGTTCCTCGAGCACTTCCACAAGCTCTTCGCAAAGTGCCAGAACGCCCTGCGCGGTCGCTGGGAGAACTTCTGGTCCTCCGAGCAATCCAGCGTCGTTCGCCTGGCCGAACCCGACGACATCATCGACAAGATGACCTACGCTCTGACGAATCCGGTAAAAGACGGTCTGGTGGAGAATGCTCACCACTGGCCGGGCGTTACCGCCCTCGATGCCATCGTCAATGACCAACCCCTGGTGGCGTCGCGGCCCAGGCACTTCTTTCGTGACAAAGAGGGGCCCATGCCCGAGATCGTTTCTCTTTCTTTCGCACGGCCCCACGGATTCAAGGACCTTACCGCCGAGGCGTTCGCCGCGCGGGTCCGTGAACGCGTGCGACTGGTCGAGGAGAGTGCTGCTGCCGAGCGCCGGCGAACGGGAGCGCGGGTCCTGGACCGCCGAGCCGTGCTCGACCAGAAGTGGACCGACCGACCAGGCTCCCGGGAGCCGCGGCGGCAGCTGAACCCGCACGTTGCCGCGCGGAGCAAGTGGAGCCGCATCGAGGCGTTGTTGCGCAACCGCGCCTTCCGAGACGCCTACGCCGCTGCTCGCGCCGCCTACGCCGCCGGCGTCCGGAACATCCTCTTCCCGGCAGGGACGTACTGGCTGCGTCGCTTTACCCAAGCTATCTGCGAGCCTTGCCCGGCGCCGAGCTGACGTCGGCACCGGTGTGAGGTCCAGCGTAGTCGTCTCCACATTCGCCGAGCCGGCCGGTGCGGAGGCACGTGATCCGCGCGCGTGAGCTATCGAGCAGACGTCGCCGCGGACCTGGCAGTGCTCTTCCACACTGCGTGCCGCCTTCGCGACGCACAAACGGCCCCCCGGTTCGCCCTGAGTTCGCATCACCTCTTCGCGCCCAAATAAATCAACGTCGGTCCGATATCTGCCGCCAAATAAATCAACGTCGGTCCGATATCTGCGCCAAATAAATCAACGTCGGTCCGATATCTGTGCCAATCAACGTCGGTCCGATATCTGCGCCGCAACGTTCCCCTCTTCGCGCCCAAATAAATCAACGTCGGTCCGATATCTGCGAATGCTTCGGTCGGCGCCGGTCGCGCGGTCGCGCGTCACGGATGCGTGAAGGGAACCGTACCGCCCACCTTCACGGGCGGCGCCGGCGACGGTGGTCGCGCGTTCGCCGCCCGGCTGACGCGCCGTTGCGCCAGTACCAGCGCCGGGGGAACGAAGAGCTCGAGGAGGGTCAGCCCGACGATGAACGCGTGGGGCATGCCCATGACCGCCATCGAAACCAGTCGAGCAAGTCCACCCGCGAAGATCGTGAGCGCCAGGAAACGGACGAAGATGCCCTTGTTTTCTACGTCCCTCACGCACCAGAGAAGGCCCACGCCAGAGCCGCCGAAGACGGTGCCATAGAATCGATCCTGGCTGTCCAGCGTTGCGTTGACCGGGACCGATCCGGGGGCAATCGTGGGCCCGAAAACGACGTGAATGAGCGCGACGACGATGACCGTAACGCCGAAGAAGCAGAGCGTGAACTGAAGCCCTCTACGCAATGGAAAGCCTCGTCGGAGGTGAGTTCCGGGCAAGATATCATGAGCTAGGCGTGCTCGCGCAAGCGACGGCACGGGCGTTGCTTTCTCCCCGGGCCGCACGGAAACCCTCGGCGGCGAGAACCGCTCCGAGGTTGATTTTGACGCAACACCAGGAGGCACGTGCCGAAAAATCATGATGTCGATCGCACGCGAGGTCCTGCCGGGGCGCACGTACATGATCACGCGACTAACCGCGCGTGATCGAAGGATTACCCATGGGACAGCGGGGTCTTGGCGGGATCCTTCCCGGCAGCGGCGTCCGCGTCGCGAATCTGACCGGCGATCTCGGTCGCCACGGCCGCGGCCTCCTCGGGCGAGGCCCCGGCGGTCTCGCGGGCGTAGGTCCGCTCGGCCCGGGCGTCCCGGGCGCGCAGGCGGCGATCGTCCGTGTCGTCACCTGGCAACTCGACGCGCAACTCCTCGATGAGCATGCGAAGCGCCGCGGCGATCGGCAGAGCCAGAAGCGCCCCCGTGATCCCTCCCATCTTGCCGCCCACCAGAAGCGCGATCACGACCACCGCCGACGACAGACGCAGGGCTTTGCCGTAGACGCGCGGGACGATCACCCGGCTCTCGAACTCCTGGTAACCGATCATCGCGACCAGGACGATCGTCATGATCGCCGTTCCGCGCGACAGCGCGACCAGGACGACCGGCGTGGTCGCCAGCAGGCCTCCGACGAAGGGAATCACGTCCGTCGCGGCGGCGAACGCCGCCAGAGCCAGGGCGTTTGGGACGTGGGTGATGGACAGCAGAGCGAACGTGAAGATGCCGATAGCCACCGACGTGATGATCTGGCCGCGAAGATAGCCGCCGACGATGGTGCCCAGGTTCATGAGGACGCGGGCCAGGCGCACATGGAACCGGCGCGGAAACAGCGCGTAGAGGGCGCCACGGGTACGCTCGCCATCGGCGATGAAATAGATCGCCAGCACCACGGAGGTGCCGGCGTAGCCGATGACCTCGACCACGCCCACGGAGGCCGTCAGGGCCGCCGTGATGTTGAGGCCCTTCACCCGGTCCTCGGGCTTGAAGGTGCGAATCGCGTTGGCGAGCGGGGCGGTGAGGTGATGGGACTCGAACGTTTCTGCCAGGCTCTTCTGAATCGCGGGCAGGTTGTTGATGGCCTGGCTGACCTGGGAAAACAGGGCCGGGAGCGTGATGAGGCCCGCGCCGACCGCGACCACCGCGCAGGCGAGGAACACGATGGCGATCGACAAAGCCCGGTTCACGCGATGGCGCTGCAGCCAGGCGACGAACGGGTTGAGGGTGCCGACCAGCATCAACGCGGTCACGATGACCACCACGATGGGCAACAGGAGCTGCAGCAGCCAGATGCCACCCACCGTCAGCGCGATGGCGATGATGGTGCGGTAGGAGATCTCGACCCTGTGAACGACCGTGGTGCGCTCCGCGCGCTCGTGACTCGGGTCGGGTTCCGCCATCGTCTGATCCACCTCAACCATAGTGGCGGGTGTCAGATAGACAACCCCGGGCAGTGCAAACGAACCCAGGCAGAAAACACGAGCACTTCATCTGACGAGCAGGTCTGGCCTACGGCAGTGGGCGAAACACCTGTCCCAGGACGTGCGTGGCCACCGCTCGCCCCTGGTCGATGGCGGCCGTCTTGTCGAAGGACCAGTGGATACCGAGGTAGATCCGGCTTTGTCCGTTCTCTTCTTCCGCTTGCGACAGGGAGGTGAAACTGCGCGGGGTGAGGGGGCGGACGATGCCGTCGCTCCCTCTCGTGATGCCGTTCCACTCGTCCGACACGAAGGTGAAGGCGATGGCGTCGGTTCCGTAGAAGCTTCGCAGTGTCTGGAACAACGCACCCCCGAAGCCGGCGTGCCCGGACGGGTAGGCGGGAAACGGCGGCGTGAAGTTCGGACCTGCGAGGTTGCTGGCGGGCGCGCCGAGCGGGGTGAAGCTCGGATCACCCAGCGTGGCAGAGTTGCCGTCGCCCGCGCCACTCGGTCCGGTTCCCGGCTCCGACTCGCGAATTCCGGTGATGGGTCGCCAGAATTCGTAGAAGAACTTCGACTCCCACACAGCGATGGCGGCGTCTGCCATGGCGACGTTCACGAGCGCGAGCAAGCGCGCGAGATCGAGCCCTCCGGTGCCACGCTGCTGCGCGATGGTCCTGGTGATCTGGTTGTAGAGACGAGGGGGCGCACACAGGCTGGGCGTGCCGTCGTAGGCCCAGTAGATGCCGACGAAGGTTTGGTGGGGTGTGCGCACGGTGGGGGTGACCACCCCGTCGCCCCCGAGACGTTGCACTTCGGCGAAGGCGTCGGCGTAAGCGCTGCTCGCGAGAGGCGGGGGCGGCGCCACTCGAAACTGTGAGGCCGAGCTCAAGACGAAAGGCCGCACCTGGCTCCAGAAGGCGCCGAGGGCAATGGGAATCAGGCTGATCGGATCCTGGCGCCAATCTCCGGGCGCGGTGCTGGTGATGAATTCGATCCCGATGCGCGGCTCGGCGCGTGCCGAGCCGTCGTTGGCGCGCAGGCCGAGGATGGCGGCCGCGGCGGCGTGTCCGAGGGCGATACCGCCATCGCGCTCGGCGGGCTTGGTGACGAGCGCGATGTCTTCGGCGAGCGCGCCGTCGAAAGCCGCCGCTTGCGAGGGAAAGAGCGCGGCCAGGGTATCGCGCGCGGCTTGCGCCACCGCCGCGTCGGCGGAAATCTTCTTGGCTCTGTCGGCTGCCGGTAGGCCGACGTAGCTCGTGAACCGTCGATCGAGAGCGTTCAGAGACTCGAACATCGCGACGTGCACGATGGCCATCGCGCGGCTCGCGCGCGTGGGCCCCAGTTGCTCGCCGAAGATGCGCACCTCGCCCGGCCCCACCGGCGTGTGGTCGAGGCCACTGGCGTCATTGGCAATGACGTTCCAACGCTGAAGGGCCCGACCTACCTCGGGCTTGGGCTTCTTCGCCTGCTCGGTCGGTGTGCCGGAGACAGCGATTCTGCCCAGCGCATCGGCCTCGCTGGGGGCCACGCTTTGCGCCCGGGCGCTGGCGGGGGGCGCCGCGCAGATCAAAAACACCGCCCACCAACCAGAAGAGATTATACAGCCCCTACGACCCGTCGTTCTCGACATGTTCACCCTCCTTCACCATCCATCCAGTTGCTCGCTGCCGCCCGGCCGGTCTGACGGGCCAGGCGCGGCGCGAGCCCATCCTAGCCCAGGTTCTCTCGGTCCAGCTGGCCGGGGCGCTGGAACGATCTGTGGCTGGCGCTGGCCCCCATCTTCGGCGTGGACCTGCCATCGCTGGTGACCCAGGGGACGCAGTACATGGGACCGCCACCGGGGCTGGTCGGCTGACGGGCGGGCGCCGGCCTGGGCGGGTACTTCACGGCCAGGCTTTTGTGAACGCGTCGCGCGCGGCCGCCTCCGGGCCGACGATCGACAACGTTGGGCGTCCGGCTGTACAGCGCTGGAAGTCCTCCTGTACACCTGCGGCCGTCGCGGCGCTCAGATCGTCGGGCAGCTCCACGATCGTCTTGGGAGGGAAGCCCACATTCGCGCTGGACAGCAGCGCGCGGACGATGCCCGTGTTGGTCATGTAGTTCAGGCTCATGGACTGGGCGACTTCCAGCTTTTGCCACGCGATCAGATGGTCGGAGGCGGGTGCGCTCGCCAGCTGCGCCAGGGCGTCGCGCAGCACGACCAATGTCGCATCGAGCTGGCCACTGACGACTGCGCCCCTGAGCTCCAGATACGCAGTTCCGCCGCGCACCATCCGTGCCTCGACGCCGACTCCATAGCTGATTCCAAGCTCTTCTCGGATCTTGTCATTGAGGCGCGCCTCGAGCAACGCGGCCGCCAAGTCATGGCGGACGGCGATCGCCGGCGTGCGCGCCGGCGGCAACAGACAGCCGAAACGGATCTGTGCCTGGGTGGCGGCGGGCCAGTGCGTGGTGACCAGGCTGGGACGGGCCGCCGCGTCGGGTCCCGGCCCTAGCGCGACGGGAGCAGGCCAGTCTCCATTGGCCGCTTTCCAAGCACCGAACTGCTCGACAACGATCCGCTCCACCTCGCCGGGGTCGATCTCGCCCACCACGCTCAGCACCGCGTTTCGAGGCGTGTAGGTGACATCGATCCACTGCTGGAGAGCGCTGGCCCCGAGAGAGCCCATCGCGTCGGCCGTCGCGGGTCGGCCATAGGGATGTCCGGCCAGGAGCGCCGACCGAAAGGCGCGCTCGGCGGCGAGCTCCGGCTTCTGGTCGGCCCGCTGCAGGTAAGGGAGAAAATCGCGGCGAAAGGCGTCCAATCGCCCGGGATCGACGGTCATCGATTGGAGCCGTTCCGCGACAATGGCCAGCATGATCCCGACATTTCCGGCGGCGCCTTCCAGGATGTAATCGACGCCGTTCGTGCGATCGTAACGGTGCATGCGCCCTCCAAACACATCGGGCGCGCCATGCCGTTTGACTCGTGGGCCGGCCAGCATCATCGCCGCGCGCGCCGTCGCCGGATCGTCAGCGCCCGCCACACCGCCGTGAAACGTGAGACCGACAGAGGCCAGCGGTAGCCCATCGTGACGGCCGATCACGACACGCAGACCGTTCGGCAGCGTGAGCTGTCGGTAGCTCTCGATCGCCGGCGCGGGTGCAACGGATCGTAGCCGCTGGGCATCGAGGCTGATGGGCAGCGGATCGGCATCGTCCGGGGCCGTCTCGATCGATCTCGCCTCGGGTTGCGCACCTTCGCCCGCCGGCGGGCTGAACAGCGCCGCGCGTGCCCGCTCGCGCGTCAAGTACCGCTGGGCGTAGTCAACCACCCGGTTCTGCTCCAACGCGGTCACGCTGGCCGTGGCGCGACCATATAGCGCGACGTCCTGGGCGAAATGCGCGCTGAGGGCGCGTTGCGTGCCATGGCGGCGCAGGTCTTCCGCCTCGAGCAAGAGATCCACGACGGCCGAACGCTTGCGGACGGCAAGTGTGTAGCTTTCGCCCTGCGAGCCGGTCGCGTCGGGGTTGTCCGTCCAGACGCGATGCAGGCGATTGACCACGTGCTCCAGGCTGCGCTCGGGATGCGCCCCCTGATGCAGGACCACGCGACACACATACATGGAGGCCTGCTGGCCCGGGACGAGCGCGGTCGAGACCGAGGCGATGTCGCCGTCCTCGCGCTCGGCGCCGCCCAGCTCGGCGTCCATCGCATCCGTGACCAGGATCATGGTGTGCGCGTCGGCGTCGAAGGCCCGCGGCAGCGACCAGCCGATCCAGAGCTCCGGTGTTGCAACGGCGGCCTGTTTGCGCACGAGCGCGCTGGCCGGCGGCGCCGGCGGCTCCGGCGCACGCTCGGGCATCCGGCGCGCCACAGGCACCGGCGCGGTCGCGGCCAGCATCTCGGTGGGCAGATTCTGCTGCGCGATCCGCTGGATGGCGTCGAGATCGACATCGCCGATGACGAGCAGGGTCATGTTGTCCGGCCGGTAGTGCGCCCGCAGAAAGCTCACCACGTCCTCGGGCTGGATTGCGGACAGGCTCGCGCGCGTGCCGATGACCGGACGCGCGTAAGGGTGGCTCGGGGGGAAGACCAAGGCCTGCAACGATCCCAATACCTCGCCCGTGAAACTGGTTTCGTTGCGCTGGCGCAACTCGTTCTTGACCACCTCCAGCTCGACGGCGAACGTGGCCGGCGGCACGTTTGCGATGGGTGCCAGCATGCGGATGCCCTCCAGTCGCAGCAGCTGAGGCAGCGCCGAGGAGGCTCCGATCTCATAGTAGACGGTGTCGTCGAATCCCGTGGATGCGTTCCATCGGCCCGCGCCGGCGCGCGACAGCAATCGGCGAAACGACGCCTTCTCGAAGGGCCGCGAGCGAAAGGTAAGATGCTCGACGTAGTGGGCAACGCCCTCCTTGCCGACGGGATCGCTGGTCGACCCCGCCCCGACGACCAGGAACAGACCGACCAGAGGCGCGCGCGCGTCGCGCTGCGCGACCACGCGAAGGCCCGACGGAAACTTGAGCTCGCGAATCGGGAACGAGACCGGCCGCATGGCTAGCGTCTGATACCCGGGTGCCAGCGCCGAGCTGCAGGCGAGAAGGACAACCAGCGGCCCACACGCCCCCGGCCGCAGCAGCCCTCGTTCCGAACGGACACAACCCCCACCGCCATTCATGCCGCGGAGGATACTTCGACCGCGCGCGCCGGTGAACTCCCGGCAGGGAAAGCCCACCCGGCGCTAGGTGGAAATCACAGCCGCTCGTCGCAGTCGGTGCGCTGGATGTCGTCCAGGGATTCGCGGCGGGAGATCAGCGTGGCCTTGCCGTCCTCCCACCAGACCTGGGGTGCGCGGCCGAGCGAGACGTAGTTCGAGCTCATGGCGGCGCCGTAGGCGCCGGCGTCGTGCAGGACCAGGAGGTCGCCGACGTCGGGGCGGCCCAGCGGGCGCGGGACCAGCAGCTCGCGATCGTCGCGGGTGAAGACATCGCCGCTCTCGCACAGCGGCCCGGCCACCACCAGCGGTTCGGCGGGGCGGCTGGCGCCCGCGCCCACGATCGAGATGTGGTGGTAGGCCCCGTACATCGCCGGGCGGATCAGGTCGGCGAAGCCGGCGTCGACCATGACGAAGCGATGGCCGGAACCCTTGGCGTTGGTCGCGGTGTCCTTGATGTCCTTGACTCGCGCCACCAGGATCCCCATGGCGGCCACCGGGTAGCGCCCCGGCTCGATCTCGACGCGGATGGGACGGCGGGCCGCGCGCGCCAGCCGGTCGGCCGCCTCGACCAGCACCGGCCGGTACCAGTCGAGCTGGTAGTCCGGGCTGCCCGGCTTGTACGGGTGCGGGATACCGCCGCCCAGGTTGACCGCCTGAAGATCCGGGAAGCTCGGCGCCAGGTCGACGAACAGCGAGACCAGCTTGCGCATGTTCTCGTCGAACTCGCGGATCTGCGGGCCGGTGCCAATGTGCGCGTGCAGCGCGACGATCGGCAGCTTGGCGTCGGCGGCCAGCGCGCGCACCCTGCTCAGGTCATCCATCCACACGCCGTGCTTCGACGACGGACCCCCGGTGTCGCATGACTCGACGTGCCCGTGGCCAAAGCCCGGGTTGACCCGAAAAGCGATGCCGCCGCGATAGCCCGAACCGCGCAGCTCGTCGATCATCCCCGGCGACCCGACGTTGGGCAGGATGCTGTGCTCCAGCACCGTGGTGAGCGCGTTGTCGCGGAAGACGTCGACGGTCAACATCACGACCGGCGGCTCGCTGCCCATGGCAAAGCCGGCGCGCCGCGCGCGCAGCACCTCGTTGCCGCTCACGGCGTCGATCCACAGGCCGGCGCCGCGGATGGCCTCCAGCACGCGCCATGACGAGTTGGCCTTCATGGCGTAGCGCGCCTGCAGGGCGGGCCCCTCGGTGAGCGCCGTCACCTTGGCCAGGCGCTCGCGCAGGATCTCGCCGTCGTAGAGATAGTACGGCGTCCCCACTTTGTCGGCCAGCGCCTCGAGCGGATACGAAGCCAGGTTCATCGTCGCAATATACCCAACGCGCGCCAGGGGCGGGCGTTTACTCGAATCGCGGCCGCTCCCCCGCGGCGCCTGACGCGCGCGCCGAAATGTGTCATTGATCGGCGCGTTGGCTGCCAGCAGGATCGGCGCCCGCGCGGCGCGAGCGACCTCGGCGTTTGCGTGGGTGACGATCGCCTGGACGGCGACCGTGCACGCGCAGCTGGGCGCGCAGCCGCACGGCGACGTGCCGGCCGAGCAGCCGGCGCCGCCGCCCGCGCCCAGGCTGACCAGGCCGCCCGTGCTGGTGAAATCGGTGGATCCGATCTATCCACCCGAGGCGCTGGCCGAGAAGCTGGCCGCGGACGTCACCCTGCTGATCGACATCGACGCCGACGGTCACGTCAGCGGCGTCCAGGTCAGCAAGCCAGCCGGCCACGGCTTCGACGAAGCGGCGATCGCCGCCGCCAACGAGATGGAGTTCTCGCCGGCCGAGATCGACGGCAAGCCAGGCAAGATCCGCATCGAGTACGTGATGCACTTCGTCCCGCTGGTCATTGCCACGCCGCCGCCCGAGGCGCCCCCGCCACCGCCGCCGCCCGAACCGCACCCGCCCGTCGCGACATCCACGACGGAGGCGCCGGTGATCGTGCGCGGCCGCCTGCGCGAAAAGGGAACCCGCGACCCGATCGCTGGCGCCGACGTCGCGGTCATCCGCAACGCGCCCGGCGCACCCGACGCCGCCAACGGCCGCGCCGCGGTGGTGACCACCACCGATGGCGAGGGGCGCTTCGAGGTGCGCGGGTCCGCACCCGGCGGCCTGCGGGTCATCGTCAGCGACACCGAGCACGAGCCCTGCATCCACGACTTCTCCGCCCGGGAGATCGGCGGCACGGTCGTGCCCCAGGTCAACTGCTTCGCCCGCCTGCGCGACGTCCGCTACGAGACCCACGTGCGCGCCAAGCGCCAGCACGAGGAGGTCACCCGCCACACGCTGAGCAAGGACGAGCTCACCACCGTGCCTGGTACTTTCGGCGATCCCCTGCGCGTCATCCAGAACCTGCCCGGCGTCGCGCGCATCCCCTACGGCGTGGGCCAGCTGGTCGTGCGCGGCGCCGCACCCCAGGACTCCAGCGTGTTCATCGACGGGCAGCGCGTCCCGATCCTGTTCCACTTCCTGGGCGGGCCTTCGGTGCTGACCCCCAACCTCATCGACAAGATCGACTTTTACCCGGGCGGCTTCGGCGTGCATTACGGCCGCGCCACCGCGGGCATCCTCGACGTCACCACCAACAGCGAACCGGCGCGTCATCTGCACGGCAACGCCGACATCAACCTGCTCGACTCCTCGGGGTACATCGAGGGCCCGATCGCCGGTGGGGTCTCGGGCGGTGTGGCCGCGCGCCGATCGTACATCGATCTCTTGCTGCCCTTCGTGGTGCCGGAGCAGCAAGGGTCGACCACCGTGGTCGCCACGCCGGTGTACTGGGACTATCAGATGCGCGCCAGCAAGGATGTCGCCGGCGCCGGGCGCGTCTCGGTGTCCGCGTTCGGCAGCGACGACACCTTGCGCGTGGTGTCCTCGGATCCGGCGCGCGCCGACCTGGACCTGGGCACGCACATCGGGTTTCACCGCCTGGTCGCGACCTGGACCGCGACCAGGGGCGGCTGGACGTCCAAGCTGTCGCCCTCCTACGGGTTCGACACCAGCCGCTTCGACGCCGGCGTCGTCGGCGTGGACTTTGGCGCGCAGGTCCTCGGCCTGCGCGAGGACCTCAGCCGGCGGCTCGGTGACCGGCTGACGCTGCTGGCCGGCTTCGACGGCACGCTGCGTCTGGAGGAGCTGCACTTTCACATCCCGATCCCCAACCTGACCCGCACCTTCGGGCGCATCCAGCCGCAGATCACCGCCGTCGATCGGGCCTTCGCCGACATGGGCAACGCGGTCTACCTGGAAGGGCTATGGGACGTGGGCCGCGGCCTGCGCCTGGTGCCGGGGTTGCGTGGCGATTGGTTCCACTACAACCGGACCGATCGCTTTTCCTACGACCCGCGCCTGGTCGCGCACTGGGAGATCACGCCGGCGTGGGCGCTCAAGGCCGGCGTCGGCATCTTTCACCAGCCGCAACAACCGCAGATCCTCGACAGCGTGTACGGCAACCCGGATCTGAAGACCATCTGGGCCGACGCCTACCACCTGGGCTTCGAGCACCGCTTCACCGACGTCGTCACGCTGGACACGACGTTTTACTTCCTGCGCCGCCACAACCTGCCGGTGCCCGAGCGCGCCATCAACTTCAGCGACCAGGGGCGCGGGCGCGCCTACGGGATGGAGCTGCTGCTGCGCCACGAGATCACCCGGCGATTTTTCGGCTGGATCTCGTACACGCTGTCGCGCTCCGAGCAGACCGACCGCAGCGTGGGAAACTTCGACGGCGGCGGCATGATGGGCGCCATCCCCGGCCAGGCGCCGTCGACGTTCTACCCGACGGGGTTCGATCAGACCCACAACTTCATCCTGGTGGCCAGCTACCGGCTCAAGTCCTGGGAGCTGGGGACGCGTTACCGGGTGGTCACCGGCATCCCGCAGACGCCGATCGTGGGCTCGGTCTTCGACTCCGACTACAACGCCTACCGGCCGGTGCAGGGGCCGCTCAACTCGACCCGGCGCCAGACCTTCCACCAGCTGGACCTGCGCGTCGAACGAACCTGGACCTACGACAGCTGGCGCTTCAGCATTTATCTCGACGTGCAGAACGTCTACAACGCCCAGAACCCGGAGCTGACGATCTACGATTACCGCTACCGCCAGGCGGCCCCGGTGCGTGGGCTTCCGATCCTGCCGATCCTGGGCTTTCGAGGCAAATTCTGATGCGCGCGATCTCGGCCACAGCCAACGTCACAGCCACAGCCACGGTGCGCCGGCGCGCCGCGCGCGCGGCGCCGCTGGCTGTCGTCCACCTGGCGCTGGCGGGCGCGGCCGTGGGCGCCTGCGGGAACTTCGAGGACGTGAGCACGGTGCTGGACCTGCGCGTCCTGGGCATCAAGGCCGAGCCGCCCGAGATCTACGTCGATCGATCGATGCTGGCCAGCCAGACCGATCCGTTCGTCAGCACCTTCACCGCGCTGGTGGTCGACCCGCGGGGAGCGGGTCGCCCGGTGAGCTACAGCGCGATCGCCTGCCCGCGCGAGATCGATACCGTCACCGCGGCCACCGGACGCAACGGGGTGGTGTGCGAGCACAACGTCCCGGGCATGACGCCGACCTCGCTCGACATCATCTCGCCCGACACGCCGGCCGAGACCACCGACCCCGGGCCCGAGCACCAGATCTCCTTCGAGCTCTCGGTGCCGCCGCCCCTGCTCGAGCTGGCGTTCATGCTGGATCCGTTCGGCGCGCAGGGCTTCCAGCTCCCCATCGTCGTTCAGCTCGAGCTCGGCGCCGGCACCGAGAGCGTGGTGGCCACCAAGCGGGTGATCTTCTCCCAGCAGCTCGACGACCGGCCGGCGCAGGCACCCAATCAGAACCCGGTGCCCGGCAGCATCCGCGTCTACCCGGCGCGCGACGCACAGCGCCTGCCGATCGATCCGATGGTGATCGACGACGGCAACCCCATCGAGCTCCCACCCGGCGGCCAGCTCTGGTTCGAACCGATGGACACGCCGCGCGAGGGCTACTCGACCCGGCTGTTGACCCGCGACAACCCCCCGCAAGTCATCACCCAGGACGTGGAGAAGGAGACCCTGCGCTTCGCCTTCTTCGCCACCGCCGGCACCTTCGCGCCGCCGGAGACCACCACCGTGAAATCCCTGCTGCGCGACGAGCAAGCTGAACCGCACCTGGAATCGCAGTACACCGCGCCCGCCGCGAGACCCGACAACCCCATGGTCACCGTCTGGATCGTCACCCACGACGAACGCGGCGGCGCGTCCTGGGTCAGGCGCCAGCTCACCATCGGGGCCCCGTAGTGGGCTACTGCTGGGGCATGCCGATCAGATAGACGTTGAGCGGGCCCTTGAAGGCGCCGGCCACGAAGGCGGCGGTGTTGGGGATGTC
Source organism: Polyangia bacterium (assembly GCA_035696125.1). Classification (GTDB taxonomy): domain Bacteria; phylum Myxococcota_A; class Polyangia; order Fen-1088; family Fen-1088; genus DASRQZ01. Next base: position 59,029 of record DASRQZ010000047.1, on the reverse strand, counting down.
GGTCGGCAGCCCCTTGGCGAACGGCGATTCGAAGGTCAGCACCGCCGACTCCGGGGTCGCCAGACGGGTGACGCTGGGCACGCCGCGAATGGGGATCGGCAGGATGCTCGCCGCCTCGATGTTGATCAGCACCCAGTAGTTCCCGGCCGGCACTGGGCGCTCACCGGCGGCCGGCTGCATCGGTGCCACCTCGACGTTGCCCGGATCGCTGACCGAGACGATCGCGCCGGCGATGAGTTTTCCGACCGGCGCCGCGGCGCCGAGGGCGCCGGCACCGTTTGGGTAGAGCCCGAACATGACGCGGGTCGCGTAGCCGGCCGGTGGAGTCGCGCCGTTGCCGGCCCAGATCAGGCCGAATCGCCGCAGGGTGGTCGCCTCGGTGATCCGGATGGGGATGGCGACGAAGCGCTCGGTCCAGCTCTCGGATTCCGTGCCGGCTGGTTTGGGAACCCCGTACGCGACCTCGTCGGCGCACCGGGCGACCGGATTGTTGCCGACGCAGGCCTGCGGCGGGGTACAGGTTGTGGTGGCTTCCGTGAAGCAGCCCTGCCCGGTCGCCGTGCATCGGATCAGCGTCGACCCCGAGCAGTGGGTCCCCTCGCCGCCCGCGACGCTGCAATCCGGCGCTCCCGAACACGCGCACACCGCGTTGGGCAAGGTGCCCTGGCAGGTCTGGGTGCCGCACGCCATCGAGGTACCCGACTGGCAGCCGTTGCCGTCGGACGCGCAACGAGTGAGTCTGCCGCTGGCACAGGCGCCCCCGGTCATGAAGACGCCGTTCAGAAAGCACTCCGGCGGCGCCGAGGTGCTGCAAGCGCAGACCGCCTGTCCGGGCTCGCCGGTGCAAGGCTTGCTGCCGCCGGGACAGGCCCCGTTCGAGCTGCTGACCACCACGCACCCCTGGGCGTTGGTCGCGCAGCTGACGTAACTGGTGGGGGACTGACAGACGTTCCCGCTGGTCGCGCCCTTGCACGCCGCCGGCGGTGGCGGGCACCCGCAAGCGGCGTTGGGGAATTGACCGCCGCACACCAAGCCCGTGCCGCACGGGCCGCTCGACGCGACGCTGATGCACTGATTGGCGTCGGCGACGCAGTTGACCAGATTGCCGCTGCCGTCGCACAGCTTGCCGGCGCCGCCCGGGCATTGCGCCGGCGGCGCGGGACAGGTACAGCGGGCGGTGCCGGGACTGCCTCCGCAAGTCTGCACGCCGGTGCACGTGGCGGTCGCGGTGATGCCGAGGCAGCCGTTGTTGTCGCGCCGGCAAGTGACCACGGCGGCGCCCTGGCAGAAGGTGCCGGTCGTGCCGCCACAGACCGCAGGCGCCGCGGGACACCGGCAACTGGCGTTGGGCGCTGTCCCCTGGCAGGTGAGGCCGGGCCCGCACGGTCCGGAGCTGACCACGGCGAGACATCCGCTGCCGTCGAGATCGCAGGTCGCGAGCTCGCCGTTGGCGCGACAGGCGCCGCCGACCGCGCCGCCGCACTCGGCGGGGGCGCTGGTGCACGAGCAGGTCGCGGTGCCGCCCACCACCGCGCACGGCTTGCTGGGATCGCACGGGGTGGTGCGGGTCACCGTGAGGCAGCCATCGCTGTTGTTGCCGCAGGTCTGGATCGAGGTCGGCGACTGGCAGAAGGTGCCGCCGTGCCCGCCGCAGATCGCCGGCGGCGCGGGGCAGGTGCAGACGCCGTTGGGGAAGCTGCCAGCGCACGGCTTGCCGCTGGTGCAGGGGGTCTCGGTGCTGGTGAAGACGCAGCCCTCGCCGTCGACGTCGCAGGCGCGCGCGGTCGCCGGCACCGTGCCGACACAGACGCTGCCCCTGCCGCCTTCGCAGCCCGCCGGCGGCGCCGGGCAGGTGCACCTGGCGCCGGGCGCGCTGCCCTGGCAGGTCTGGCGGCCGGGACACAAGGCGTCCTGGCCCCAGCTCGGGCATCCGCCGACCAGCACGCAGGTCTGCAACCCGAAGGTGCCGCAGCGCTTGTCGCCGAGCGTGCACACCGTCGAACAGCCGCCGTCGCCCGCATCGAAGCGCGCAACGTCGCCGCTCACCTCGGCGCCACGATCGCCGCCGGCGTCGGCCGCCCCATCGACCGGCCGATCGGGAGACAGCCCCTGGTCGGCGGCGGCATCCCGTCCGCCGTCGACCTCTCGAGCGTCGCCGGTTCCGCCTCCACCCGCGGCGCCGTCGGGCAGAATGCCTGCGGCGTAACAGTAAGCCTCGACGCAGGCGAACCCGGGCGGGCATTCCTTGCTTGACGAGCAGGGGATGGTCCCGGAGCTGAACTTCGGCTCGAACTTGCACCCTGCGCCGCAGGCGGCGACCACCAGCAGCGCGGCCAGCGAAAGCGGCGCGCGCCGGCCGACTGGTGAGGAATGGCCATGACGGATGAGCAGCAAGTGAAGTCTCTCCGGTTGTGTCAGCTCAGAAACGCACGCGAACCATGGCGCCCGCCGTGCCGGGCGCGATCGCCGGCAGCGCGGCCACCGACCCGGTCGTCTCGTCGTGGGCGCGGCCGCCCAGGAGGTAAAGCAGGGCGCCGCCCGCCAGCGCGGCGGCGCCGACCCCGGCGCCGACCCACTGCAGGGTCTCGGCGCGACGACCCTGGTCGTACTTGCTCGGCGAGAACGTCCCCCGGCTGCCGTCGCTGGTGACTTCATCGGACAGCGCCCTGGCGCGCGTGCCCATGTAGATGCCGCCCGCCAGCGCCAGCGCGCCGATCGATCCGGTCACCACGCCGACGAGCCGCCAGCGGGACGCGCTGGATCGGGGCGACGCGCCCCCCGACGGCGCGGATGTCGTCGTCACGGTCGCGCCCGGCGCCGGCAGCGCGCCGGCGGCGATCGGCGCGGGCACTGTGGGCGACGCCGACGGGGGCGACGGCCGGGCCTGCGCTTCGAGCTCGGCGATGTAGCCCTGCACCTGCGCCTTCTCGGCGGGATCGACGCTGGGCGACTTGCGCAGGTACTCGCGAAAGCGCGTCGCGGCGTCCTGCGCGCGGCCGTTCTGCTGGTAACAGCGCGCCTGATTGTAGATGTACGTGGCGTCGTTGGTCTCGGCGTACAGCTCGGCGAGCAGCTCGATGCCACGATCCGGCCGGCTGGCCAGACAGGCCTTCTTTGCCTGGACCTCCTTGGCCTCGAGTTCCTTGGCCGCGAGCTCCTTGGCCTGAAGTTCCTTGGCCTGAAGTTCCTTGGCCTGAACCTCCTTGGCTTCTCGCTCGCGCGCTTCGCGCTGCTGCGCCGGCGCAGCCCAGGCCAGCGCGGTCAGACCGAGCGCCAGCACCACTGATACCAGTCGCCTCACCACTTCTCCACCGCGCGCGGTCTGGGTGCGGGCGACGGCGGCGCCGCCGCAGGGACCGCGACGGACCTGGCGGGGGCCGGCGACGACGCGGGCGCGGCGGCGGCGCGCGGCTCGCGCCTGGCGGCGTGCCTGACCCGATCGAGGTGGACCGAGGTCTCGAAGTCGCGGTCGCGCGGCACCGACAGCGACGCAGCCTGAAAACCGCCCTTGGCGACGCGCAGGTCCAGAGGGCTGCGGTCGCGATCGACCCGCTTGTCGAACGGCGTCGTGCCCAGCACCGTCCCCTTGCGCGCGTCGGTCACTTGCGCGCCGGCGGGATCGGAGTCGATCTTGAGCCGCACCGCCGCGGGCACGGCCGGCGCGGACATCTCCACGGCCATGGGAGACGGCGCCGGGTCCGCCGGCGCCGGCGCGGCAGACACGGGCGCAGCGGCCACCGTCGGGACGCGGGGCGACTCGGGCGCGACCACCACGGTCACCTCCGGATCGGCGACACCGCCTTCGTGGGGCGGGCGCGGAAGCCTCTTGCCCGACGCGACGGTGACCGCGATCATCGCGGCCAGCGCGACGGCGGCGCTCCCGACCAGCCAGCGGATCCTGCCATTGCGCCCGGGGCCCGGCAGATCCAGCTCCTGCATGGTGGGCAGGTAGCCGCTCGGGGGCGTGACCTCGCCCGCGGCGCTGCGGAAGGTCGTCGTCGGCGGCGGGGCTGGCATGGTCGCCGACGGTGAGCGCATCACGGTCGGCGCGGGCGCGGCCGCGACCTCGAGCGATCCGGCCTGGACCAGGCTGTCGGTGAAGCGCAGGGCGGCCTGCATGTCGGTCATCGACTGGAAGCGCTCCTCGCGGGTCTTGGCGAGCGCTTTCAAGATCACCGCCTCGACCGCCTGGGGAACGAGCGGGTTCCTGGCCCGCGGCGGCACCGGCGCCTGGGTGATGTGGGCGAGGACGATCTCGCCCCAGCCCACGAACACGAACGGCGGCGCCCCGCACAACATCTCGTAGAGGATGATCCCCAGCGCGTAGACGTCGGTTCGGTGATCGATCTCGTCGGTGACACCACGGCATTGCTCGGGCGACATGTACGGCGGCGTCCCCATCAGCAAACCGCTCTGCGTCTTGTGCACGCTGGACGCCAGGTCGCCACGCAGCTTGGCGATCCCGAAGTCGAGCAGCTTCACGCGCTGTCCGCTGGCGCGCGAGTCATCGGGGATCAGGAACAGGTTGTCCGGTTTGAGGTCGCGGTGGACGATGCCCTTGCTGTGGGCGGCCGCCAGCGCCGCCGTGGTCTGGATCGCGATCTCGACCGCTTCGCGCGCGCCCATCTGGCCCACCTGCTGGATGCGCTTCAGCAGGCTGACGCCATCCAGGAATTCCATCATCAGGTAGGGGATGCCCGACGGCAGGCGGCCGACGTCGATGATGTCGATGATGTTGGGATGGCGGATCGCATTGGCCGCGCGCGCTTCGTTCATGAAACGCTCGACCAGGCTGCGATCCTCGGCGAACTCGCGCCGCAGCACCTTGATCGCGGCCTTGCGCCCCATGAAAGGATGCTCGGCCAGGTAGACCGCACCCATCCCCCCCTCACCGAGCAACGAGATGACCCGATAGTTATTTAGGACTTCGCCAATCACGTCCGGACCGCCTCAATGAGACTCGCGTTCGACGCCGCCGTCAAGAGCGCGCCGGGTTACAGTTTCCATGGCATCTGAAACGTCGCGATCACGCTGTATTCCCGGGCCGGCAGGCGTATGCTCCGCATTGAAGGAGGACGACATGAGGCGACTTCTTCTGGGTTCGGTACTGGTGTTGGTCGGGCTGTTTTCACTGGGCGTTGCGAGCATCTCCTCGGAGGCCGCGGCTGCGGCCACCAAGGCCAAGAAGGCGGGCGCGCCGCCTCCCGCGGCCGCGAGGCAGATGAACGCGTGCGGCTGTTACGCCGACTCGCAGGGCAACTGCTTCTGCGGCCGCAAGGGCAAGTGCAGCTGCCCGGGCGAATGCGAGCCGAAAGGCTGCGAAGAGAAGCGCGCGAAAGAGATCGAGCGCGAGATGGCGGCCGAGATCAAGCGCGCCGCCCTCGCCGATCGCCAGCAACAGCTGCGCTCGCAGGAGAACGAACGTAAGGAACGCGCCAAGGAGCGCGAGCAGGAGCGCGACAAGGAGCACGAGAAGGAGCAGAAGGACAAGTCGAAAGAGAAAGAGGGCACTAACGCGAACCCGTGAGCCGGCTGTGACGCCGGCCGTAGCCGACGTAGATCGCCAGGCCGACCAGCAGCCAGATACCGAAACGCCACCAGTTCGCGGGCGGTAGCCCCCACATCAACCCCGCGCACGACACGATCGCCAGCACCGGCGTCACCGGGTAGCCGGGGCAACGAAAGGGTCGCGCGCGCTCCGGTTCGCGCATGCGCAGGGCGATCACCCCGACGGCGACCACGATGAACGCGAACAGCGTGCCGATGCTGGTCAGCTCCAGCGCCTGGTTCTGGGTGAGGAAGGTCGGCGCCAGACCGACGAAGACGCCGGTCAGGATCGTGCCCCGGTGGGGCGTGCGAAAGCGCGGGTGAATGCGCGCGAACGCCGGCGGCAGCAGCCCGTCGCGCGACATCGCGAGCAGGATGCGCGGCTGCCCGAGCTGAAACACCAGCAACACCGCCGTGACGGCGATGACCGCGCCCAGCGACATCAACGTCGCCACCCGCGGCAACCCGACGACTTGCAGCGCGCGCGCCAGCGGATCGCCGGTGTCCAGCGTCTGGTACGGCACCAGTCCGGTCATCACCGCGGCGACGGCGATGTAAAGCACGCTGCAGATCAGCAGCGAGCCGATCATCCCGCGCGGCAGATCGCGCTGCGGCTGTCTGGTCTCTTCGGCCACCGTCGAGACGGCGTCGAAGCCGATGTAGGAAAAGAAGGCGAGCGACGCCCCGGCCCACACGCCGCGGAAACCGGTGGGCGCGAACGGGTGCCAGTGCGCCGGCTGCACATAGGCGACGCCCACGGCGATGAAGGCCAGCACCAGCGCGATCTTGAAGATCACCATGCCGGCGTTGAAGCGCGCGCTGGCGCGCACGCCCAGCACCAGGATGACGGTGAGCGCCGCCACGATCAACGCCGCCGGCAGGTTGAACCCGATCACCACGGAACCGATCCGGGGCGCGCTCGCCGCCAGCGTGGGATCGCTGGCCACGGTCTGTAAGTCCGTCGCCATCCAGGCCGGAAAGTCGAGCCCCAGGCTGCCGCGCAGGAACGAACGAAAGTAGTCGGCCCAGCTCTGCGCGACGTAGATGTTGCCGACCGCGTATTCGATGATCAGGTCCCAGCCGATGATCCAGGCCGGCAGCTCACCGAGCGCGACGAACGCGTAGGTGTAGGCGCTGCCGGACGCCGGCACCAGCGCCGCGATCTCCGCGTAGCACAGCGCCGAGAACCCGCAGGCGACGGCGGTGATCACGAACGAGAGGATCAGCGCGGGCCCGGCGGCCGGGTGATCGGCGCCGCCCGCCGCCATCTGTCCGATGCTGGAAAAGATGCCGGCGCCCACGATCGCGCCGACGCCGAGCAACGTCAGATCCCAGGCCCCCAGCGTGCGCCGCAACCCCGGCGCGCCGCCCGGGGCTTCTGCTGGCTCTCCCAGGAGCGAATCCTCCAAGCGCTTGCGACGAAACAGCTCCGCGGCTCTCAAGCCCCCGACGCTGCCCTCCCGGGACCGACCCGTCAACCCCATCGCGGGGCCTCTGGCTTCGGCCTCGGACCTACGGTGAGGAGTCCTCCCGAGGCCCGAGGCCCGAGGCCCAAGGCCCGAGGCCCGAGGCCCGAGGCCCGAGGCCCGAGGCCGTTCGGTGTTCTAGCGGTGGTAGCGCGTACCGCCGGTTCCGCCGCCGCTGCTGCCGCCGCTGCCGCTGGTGCTGGTGCTGGTGCTGGTCGACGTGCTGGTGGTCGTCGACGTATTCGGATTGCGCCACACGGTCACCACGTGGTTGTACCCGATGCAGGCCTTGTATCCGTCGTTCTGGTTCGGGATGTCGGCCGGTGTGCAATGGTCCTTGCAGTAGCCGCCGTTGCTGGTGAACGGATCGACGTAGGGGGCGTCGCCCAACCCGGCGCCCAGGCGTCCGGGGACGACACCCACGTCGAAGTCCTTGCCGTTGCAGTAGTAAGCCACCGGCGGGCTCACGAAGATGTTGCCGAAGAAAGATCCCTCCTCATCGGGGAAGCCGGAATTCTGGTTCCAGCCGATCGCCGCGCTGTCGCCGACGAGCCACAACGGGATGTGCGCGCCCGAGGTGTTGACGTGGGCCAGCATGCAGGCCGTGACGTTCTGCTGGCATTCAGACGGGGTGCAGGTTCCCCATTCCCACTCGGGCGCGACGCCGATGGCGCCCGCAAAAGTGTACGAGACGCCGTTTTGATCCTGCTTGGTGATCGAATGTCCGCTCGGCAGCGCGCAGCGCACCATATAGGTCACCGTCGTGCGCCCTTCCGCGGTGTTGAGCAACTCGGTGCCCGATACCAGGCCACCGCCCGCCAGGCCGTTGAGCATGGTCAGGCCGTTGAGCATGGTCAAGCCGTTGATCATCGTCAACCCGTTGGTGGAGGCCAGGAACTGATCCGCGCTGCCGCCGTCCGAGGTGGATGCCGGCACGCACCCGGCGGCCAGGCCCGCGAACAATGTTGCTGACCAGAGTATCGGCCCGCCGAATTTCCAGAGTGACATGGTTCTCACTTCCCTTCTGCTGGCTACGTAGAGCACGAAGTCTGCCAATTTTTAGTAAGCCGAAGTACGCTAAAACGGTGTGGTCGTATGCCACAACACGGCAAAAATGTTGCCCGAGACGGGAAAGCCGTTGCCCGGGAGGCAACAGGGGTCGGGCACCGATGCCCCTTCCGACGCAATCCGTTGCGCCAGTCGCAACACCTTCGACTAAAGTGGGCTCTGTTGAACGCCGTCGGGCTCAGCGGAAAGGCGCTCCTGCTCGCAGCCCTGGCGCTGCTGGCCCTGGCCTTCGTCGCACTGTGGTGGCACACCGCGCGCCTGACCCCGCAGCGACCCAGCTGGCCACCCACCTGGGGTCAGACAGCGGTCGGCGCGATCACTGACTTCCTCGATACCCTGGGCATCGGCTCGTTCGCGACCACGACGTCGCTCTACAAGCTGCGTCGCATGATCCCGGACGAGGAGATCCCCGGCACCATGAACATCGGCCACGCGGTGCCCACCTTCGCCGAGGCCTTCATCTTCATTGCGGTCGTCGAGGTGGAGATCCAGACCCTGGCGGCGTTGATCGCCGCGTCGATGGTGGGGGCCTGGTTCGGCGCCGGCGTGGTCGCCCGCTGGCCGCGCCGCACGATCCAGCGCGGGATGGGCCTGTTGCTGCTGGTCGCCGCCGGCATCATGGTGGTGCGGCAGCTGGGCGCGGTCCCGGAGGGCGGCGCGACGCTCGGTCTCAGCGGGGCGCGCCTGGCCGCCGGCGTCGCGGGAAATCTGGTCCTGGGCGCGTTGATGACCCTGGGCATCGGTCTGTTCGCGCCTTGCATGATCATGGTGGCGCTGCTGGGCATGAACCAGGCGACCGCCTTCCCCATCATGATGGGCTCGTGCGCCTTCCTCATGCCCGCGGGCAGCGTGCGCTTCTTGCGCCAGGGCCGTTTCCATCCGCGCGCGGCGCTGGGCCTGACCCTGGGCGGTCTGCCCGCCGTGCTGGCCGCGGCGTTCATCGTCAAGAGCCTGCCGCTCCACTGGGTCAAATGGCTGGTCGTCGCGGTCGTGGTCTACACTGCCACCGCCATGCTGCGCTCCGCAGCGAAAGGGAAAGAAAATGCCTAGCGCAAACCCGCTGTTCGCCACCAAGTCCGTCGACGACCTGCAAGCCGACGCCGAGGTGGCGCACGGCCTCAAGCGCACGCTGACCGCCACCGACCTGGTGCTGCTGGGCATCGGCGCCATCATCGGCACCGGCATCTTCGTGCTGACCGGCCGTGCCGCCGCCGCCAACGCCGGACCGGCGGTGGTGCTGTCGTTCGTCGCGGCCGGTATCGCCTCGGCGTTCGCCGGCCTGTGCTACGCCGAGATGGCGTCGATGATCCCGATCGCGGGCAGCGCCTACACCTATTCCTACGCCACCATGGGCGAGCTGGTCGCCTGGGCGATCGGCTGGGACCTGATCCTGGAATACGCCGTCGGCGCCGCCACGGTCAGCGTGGGCTGGTCGGGCTACGTGGTGGCTTTCATGCGCAGCTTCCTGCACATCAACGTCGGCGACGCCTGGACCACGGCTCCCTTCAACTACGACGAGGTCGCGCATGAGTTCGTGAGGACGGGGGCGATCCTCAACGTGCCGGCGGTGTTCATCACCGCGCTGGCGACGCTGATCCTGGTGGTCGGGATCAAGGAGTCCGCGCGCTTCAACGCGGTGATCGTCGTCATCAAGGTGGTCGTGGTGCTGCTGTTCATCGCCTTCGCCGCACGCTTCGTCAACACCGAGAACCTGCACCCGTTCATTCCCCCCAACGAAGGTCCTGGCCGCTTTGGCTTCACGGGCGTCATGCGCGGCGCCTCGGTGGTCTTCTTTGCATACATCGGGTTCGACGCGGTCTCGACCGCGGCGCAGGAGACCCGAAATCCACAGCGGGATCTGCCGATCGGGATCCTGGGATCGCTGGCCATCTGCACGGTGCTTTACATCGCCACCTCGCTGGTGTTGACCGGCGTCGTGCCCTTCGCCCAGCTGTCGGTGCCCCACCCGGTCGCCTACGCCGCCAAGGCGACGGGGCAGATCTGGCTCGAGGTGCTGGTCGAGATCGGCGCCATCGCCGGCCTGTCGTCGGTGATGATCGTGATGCTCATGGGCCAGCCGCGCGTCTTCTTCTCGATGGCGCGCGACGGCCTGTTCCCCAAGTTCGCGACCAAGGTTCACCCCAGGTTCGGCACCCCTTACATCACCACCATCATCACCGGCGTGGTGTGCGCGGCCGCGGGCGGCCTGTTGCCGATCGGCGTGCTCGGCCACCTGGTGTCGATCGGGACGCTGTTCGCGTTCGTGCTGGTCAGCATCGGCGTGATGATCCTGCGCATCAAGCGTCCGGAGCTGCCGCGCGCCTTCCGCTTCCCCGGCGGCCCCTTCCTGGTGCCGATCTGTGGGGCGGCGTCGGCGCTCTACATCATCTCGTCGGCCGGCTGGGACACCCAGCTGCGGCTGGTGATCTGGATGGCGATCGGCCTGGTCATCTACGCCGTCTACGGCCGACGCCATTCGAAGCTGCGCGCCGCGATGGCGGCTCGGCGCTAGCCAGCAGCGGCGGGATGCTGAAGTTACAGCGCAACACGTGACCGGGCAGCGACGCCGTCATGTGCGAGCGCCGGATGGTCTGGATGATGCAGCCGGCCACCGCCTCGTCGAGGTTGGTCGCCGCTGACAGCCCGACCGAGCCCGGGAAGCCGCTCGGCTCGATATACATGATGGCGGTGACGTCGTCGGTGGCCAGTCGCCCGCAGGCGGCCAGACGCGGCAGCAGACCCGAGATGTCACGCTCGATCTTGGCGCCGTCGTTCACGTCCAGCACCGCCAGCTCCTGGGTCGAGCGGAACTCCACCGGGTAGTCGAAGGTGGTCGCCCTGTTGCCCTCGGGCGCCTTGAAGGTGATGCGCCGGCCGACGCCGACCAGACAGCGCTCGACGCCGTAGTTGCCCAGGTTCGACTCGACGACCAGCACGTCCTCGGCCTGACCGCCGCCGCCGACGCGGAAGCGCAGGGTCACCTTACCGCCGGCGTAGCGCTGCGCCTTGCCGGCGCGCTGGTAGCAGCCGCGAATCTCGTCGAAGTGACCCTCCAGCACGGCCTCGACGTCCGCGGTCTCGATCACCCCGAGCTCGTTCCGCACCTGCATCTCGGGCGACGGCTGGTCGCTGCCCGACTCCGACGCCGAGCCCAGCGGTCGCGCCGATGTCCGGTGTTTCGAATTCCCAGCCTCGTGCCCACATCCCCACCCCATCCCCACCGCGGCCACCATGACCCAGGTCGTCGCCGTGCTTCTGTTCATTCTTTCCTCGTGAAGGTGCTGGAAGGAACCCCCAAGCTAAGCGCGCCTGGACGTGAGGGAAGGGTCTCGAAGACAACGATCAATACGCCGGCTGAAACCGGTACTCGTACTGCATCGACCCTTTGTTGGGAATCGCCGGAAATTCGAATTCCTTGATCTTCTCGACCAGACACTGGGCAACCTCGGGATTATTCAGGGTTCCGCCCACCACGCTGACGTCGGACGGGTGGCCGGACGGTTCGACGGTCAACATCACGAACACCGAACCCTTGAACGCCCGGTCGTGCTTCTCGTTCAGCACGTCCTGGTAGCACTTCAGCGTCTGGGTGTCGCGTTGCTGGAGCACCAGCTGGATCTCAGCTTGCTTGTCGGGCGGAATCCCGCCCAGCACCGCCGGCGGTTCTTCTCGGTTCGGTATCACCCGAACCCGGGGCTCACCGCCACTGGTGTCGGCACAACCGAGCGCCAGCCCGGACCAGATGGCCAGGGAGGAAAACAAGGCCAAGGAGGAAAACACGTTCAACACCTGTACTTCCAGCGTCTTGCGCCGCATCGAACCTCCTTCGGTCACGGGTGGGGTTCCGGACGGGTCAGGGCCGAACTTAGCGCCAGCCTCAGTCCTTCAGCAAGGCTGAAGCGATGACCAGACGCTGAATCTCGCTGGTGCCTTCATAGATTTCCGTGATTTTTGCGTCCCGGAAGTGGCGTTCGACCGGAAAGTCGGTCAGGTAGCCGTAGCCGCCGAAGACCTGTACGGCCTCCTTGGCGGCGCGATTGGCGACCTCGGAGGCGAACAGCTTGGCCATCGACGACTCGGTGGTATGGCGCGCCCCGGCGTCCTTCCTGGCTGCGGCGCGCCAGACCAGCAGGCGCGCGGCGTCGATCTCGGTGCACATGTCGGCCAGCTTGAACTGGATGGCCTGATGCTCGGCGATCGGCTGTCCGAAGGTCTTGCGCTCCAGCGCGTAGCGGGTCGCGTCCTCGAAGGCGGCGCGCGCGATGCCCACCGCCTGGGCGCCGATGCCGATGCGCCCGCCGTCCAGGGTGCGCATCGCGATCTTGAAGCCGTCGCCTACCGCGCCCAGCAACGCATCCTGGGGCAGCGCACAATCGGTGAAGAAGATCTGCGACGAGGGCGCGCCCCGGATCCCCATCTTGTCATCGGGCGGGCCGAACTTGACCCCCGGGCTGTCGGAGGCCAGCACGAACGCCGAGATGCCGCGGTTGCCGCGCGCCGGATCGGTCATGGCGAAGACCAGCACCACCTCGGATACCGGACCGTTGGTGATGAAGTTCTTGGTGCCGTTCAGGACCCAGTCGCTGCCGCGCTGGACCGCCGTGGTCTTCTGCGCGGCCGCGTCCGAACCGGCGTCGGGCTCGGACAGGGCGAAGCACCCGATGCGCTTGCCGGACGCCAGGTCGGGCAGCCAGCGTTGCTTCTGCGCGTCGCTGCCGAAGTGCAGGATCGGATCGCAGACCAGCGAGTTCTGCACCGACATGATCACGCCGGTCGACGCGCACGCGCGCGAGATCTCCTCGACGGCCAGCGCGTAGCTGACGTTGTCCATGCCGGCGCCGCCCCAGCGCTCCGGCACCGCCACGCCCAGCATGCCGAGCTCGCCCAGCTTGGCGATGATCTCGCGCGGAAACCGGTGCTCGCGATCGATCTGCGCGGCGGCCTTGCCGATCTCGTTGGTTGCCAACCCGCGCGCGGTGTCGCGCATCAACTTCTGCTCGGCGGTCAGATCCAGGTCCATGGCCAGCCCATGTTAGCCATGATCCAGGTTCTTCGCACTCTCCTCGGCGAGGTGGCGTCAGTCATCAGTTTTCAGTCGTCAGGAAAGTGGGTAGGACCGACTCCAGAGTGGAGGCGGGCGCCTCCCTGGTATTCCTGCTGAAAACTGAAAACTGAAAACTGACGACTTACTTCAGCGGCCCTGGAACTTCGGCGCGCGTTTCTCGAGGAATGCCGCCATGCCTTCCTTCTGGTCGGCGGTGGCGAACAGGCCGGCGAAGAGGTGGCGCTCCAGCTCGTGGGCCTCGGCCAGCGGCATGTCCGCGCCCCGGCGCATGGCGCGCTTGGCGTCGGCGATCGCCAGTGGACCCTTGCTGGCGATGGTGTCGGCGACCGCGCGCACCCGGGCCAGCAGATGGGCGGGCTCGACCACGGCGTTGCACAGGCCGATGCGCAGCGCTTCCTCGGCGGTGATGATCGCGCCGGTGTAGATCAGCTCGCGCGCCCGGCCGATCCCGACCCGGCGGGCCAGCCGCTGGGTGCCGCCGAAACCCGGCATGACACCCAGGTTGACCTCGGGCTGGCCGAAATGCGCGGTCGACGACGCGTAGATGAAATCGCAGGCCAGCGCCAGCTCGCAGCCGCCGCCCAGCGCGTAGCCGCCCACGGCCGCGATCACCGGTGTGCGCAGCGCCTCGATGGCGTCGCCCAGGTCATGGCCGAGCTCGGCGAAGGCGCGCGCCTCGCGCGGGCCGAGGCCCGCCATCTGCTTGATGTCGGCGCCGGCCACGAAGGCCTTGTCGCCGGCACCGGTCAGGATCACGCAGCGGAGCAGCGGCGACGCCGACAGCCCCTCGAAGGCCGCCAGCAGCTCGCGCAGCGTGGCCTCGTCGAGGGCGTTGCGCGCCTGCGGGCGATCGATGGTGACGGTCGCCACCGCGCCGCCGGCATCGACGATGACCCCGCCGCTGCCGCTGGCATCGACGATCACCCCGCCGCTGCCGGTGCCGCTGCCGGTCACCGCCGCTCCTCACCCGCCGGCCCGGCGGCCGCGGCCGGCGTCCCCACCGGCGCCGGCGCCGGGTGATGACGGGACGCCGGCGGATACTGATAGAACCCGCGGCCGGTCTTGCGGCCCAGCCACCCCGCGGCGACGTACTGGCGCAGCAGCGGACAGGGCCGGTACTTGGGATCGCCGAGCTCGCGGTGCAGCACCTCGAGGATGGCGAGCGTGGTGTCGAGCCCGATCAGGTCCATGAGCGCGCACGGGCCCATGGGGTGGTTGAGGCCAAGCTGGATGGCGACGTCGATGTCCTTCTCGACGGCGATGCCCTCGTACAGCGCGAAACAGGCCTCGTTGAGCATCGGCATCAAGATGCGGTTGACCACGAAGCCGGGAATGTCGCGCGATAGCACGGTGGTCTTTCCCAGGCGTTCGGCCAGCGCGCGCGTGGCCTCGTAGGTCGCCTCGGAGGTCGGCAGACCGCGGATGATCTCGACCAGCTTCATCAGCGGTGGCGGGTTCATGAAGTGCATGCCGATCACCCGATCGGGCCGCGTCACCGCGGCCCCGATCGCCGTGATGCTGATCGACGAGGTGTTGGTGGCCAGGATGACCCCGGGCCGGCAGGCCTGATCCAGCGCCGAGAAGATCTCGCTCTTGGTGTCGAAGCTCTCGGTGGCCGCTTCGATCACGAAGTCGGCGCCCTCCAGATCGCCCCCGTAGATGTCGGCGGGATGGATGCGCGCCAGCGCGGCGTCGCGCTCCTCGACGGTGAGCTTCTTCTTCTCCACCAGCAGCTGCAGCTGGTCGGCGACGGTCGAGCGCCCGCGATCGGCGACGTCGCGCGCGGAGTCGACCAGGATCACCGCCAGGCCCCTGCACGCCGCGAGCTGGGCGATGCCGCGCCCCATCTGGCCGGCGCCGATCACGGCCAGCCGTTCGATGGCCGGCGTGGTCATGGCAGCTCCACCGCCAGCGCGATGCCTTCGCCACCGCCGATGCACAGCGACGCGACGCCGCGCCGCTTGCCGGTGTCGCGCAGCGCGGAGATCAGCGTGACCAGCAGCCGGGCGCCGCTGGCGCCGATCGGGTGGCCGAGCGCGACCGCGCCGCCCCACACGTTCACCCGCGCCGGGTCCAGCCCCAGCATGCGATTGTTGATCAGCGCCACCACCGCAAAGGCCTCGTTGATCTCCCAGAGATCCACGTCCGCGGCCTGCCAGCCGATCTTGGCGAGCAGGCGGCCGATCGCGCCCGCGGGCGCCGTGGTGAACCATTCGGGCGCCTGCGCGTGGCCGGCCGAGCCGACGATGCGGGCCACCGGGGTCAGGCCACGCGCCGCCACCACGTCGGCGCCGGCCAGCACCAGCGCGGCGGCGCCGTCGTTGATTGACGAGGCGTTGCCGGCGGTGATGGTGCCGTCCTTCTGGAACGACGGGCGCAAGCCGGCCAGCTTGTCGACGTCACCGCGGCGCGGCCCTTCGTCGCTGCTGATGACCCGCGGCGGACCCTTGCGCTGCGGCACCTCGACCGGAACGATCTCGGCCCGGAACTTCCCGTCGGCTTCCGCCTGGCGCGCGCGCCGGTACGACTCGGCGGCGTAGGCGTCCTGATCGGCGCGGGTGATCTTGTGCTCGCGCGCGCACAGCTCGCCGCACTCACCCATGTGGACGTCGCCGTAGGCGTCCCACAGGCCGTCGTGAATCAGCGAATCGATGAGCTGGCCGTGGCCGAGGCGCAGCCCCTCGCGCGCCTTGGGAATCAGGTAGGGCGCGTTGCTCATCGATTCCATGCCACCGGCGATCACCAGGTCGTGCTCGCCGACCGCGATGGCGTTGCCGCCCAGCACGACAGCTTTCAACCCCGACCCGCACACCTTGTTGACGGTGACCGCGCCCACCGCGCTGGGGATACCGGCGCGGATCGAGGCCTGGCGCGCCGGGGCCTGGCCCTGCCCGGCCGGCAAGACGCAGCCCATGTAGACCTCGCCCACCGCATCGCCCCGGACCCGCGCGCGCTCGAGCGCGGCCCGGATCGCCAGCGCGCCCAGCTGGGTGGCGGGCAACGGGGCAAGCTCGCCCTGGAAGGCTCCGATCGGGGTGCGCGCGCCGGCGACGATCAGCACGTCTCTCATGTCGGTCATCATACCGTGCGAAATTTAGACTTGCCTCGCGGCCGGCCTAACATCGGCGCGTCGATGAGGAATCAGGTCGACTTTGCTCGCTGGCGGGCCGGGCGCGGCGCGACGCGGGCGACCGCTCTGTCGCTGCTCGCCGCCCTGGCTCTGCTCTCGACCGGCTGCGCGAATGACGGGCCCCGCATCCGGCGGGTCGCGCCGTGGGTGTTCCGATCCGCGCGCCATGTCGGTGTCGGGACCGGCCGGCCCGCGCCTGCCGCGCGTCCGGCCGGCGACGAGAGCGCCGCGCTGGTGGTGGGACAGATCCAGGCCGCGGGCTACCGTTTCGGGACCGACGGCAGCCCCGGTGCGCTGTGGGGCTACATGCGCACCACCCATCGGCTCGTCGACCCGGATGAGGCTCGACCGGGCGACGTGCTGTTCTTCGACACGCGCGGCCGCGACGACCAGGGACCACCCGCCTGCGCCGACCGGGTGGCGCTGGTCGAGGGCGTCGAGGCCGGCGGCCGCATCAGCTTCGTCGAGCTGCGCGGCGGGCGCTACCAGCGCGGCTACCTGCACCCGCGCTACCCGCTCACCCGACGCGACCAAGGGGGCCAGGTCATCAACAGCTTCCTGCACCCCAAACACATCGACGACGCCCAGGGCACCCGGTACTTCGCGGGTGAGATGCTGTGCGGCGTCGCACGCATGCGCGGGCGATGACGGCGGGCCTACCGCAACCCTGTTGCGCCTATCAGCCAACAAAGTTGCCTGCCCGAGGTCCAGATCCCTGTGGTATCTAGATCTTGCACCACCTGGCGAACGGCCCGGCGGTTGCTTCAACTGACCGGGGGGGCCGGTCGGCGCCGGGGTTTCCATCTGTCACACGCCTGATTTGCCGCCGCCACAGTGTGATTGCGGTACAAAAGAGGACTCCCTATAATCGCCCGGTTTTTCTGCCCCCGGTTTTGCTTTCCTGACTTCTGCTCGTGTCCCCCGCTCTGTCGATTCGTCTGTCTGAGGAGGATCAAATGAAGGGTCTTGTTCCGCTCCGCTGGCGCCGTATCTGGGCTGTGACTCGCTGGGTTGCAGTCGCATCGGCGCTCCCGTTGGTCTGGGCGTGCAACTCGCGGACGCTGGAGCAGCCTCAGCCGAATCCGGTGCGTGTCGTCAACAACACCTTCCAGGCGACGCTCAATCGCAAGATCGACATCCTCTTCATGATCGACAACTCGCAGTCGATGTTGCCGCTGCAGGCCAAGCTGCTCGCGCAGTTCCCGGTCTTCATGGACGTGCTCAAGAAGCTGCCGACCGGCGACGGCAGCGGCATGGGCCTGCCCGACGTGCACGTGGCGGTGATCTCCTCGGACACCGGCCCCGGTAGGTTCGACCTGCCGGACCGGCACTGCGCCTACACCGGCGACGGTGGCCACTTCCAGTCGGCGCCGCGCGGGTCCTGCACCACCCCGCCGCTGCCCGCCGACCAGCACTACCTGGCAGCGTCGATGAACCAGGGCGTGAAGAACTACCAGGGTGACATCAGCGAAGCCTTCACCTGTATCGCCGCGCTCGGCGACCAGGGCTGCGGCTTCGAGGGTCAGCTCAAGGCGGTGCGCTGGGCGCTCGACCCCTTGAACGTCCCCGACGCCAACGTCGGCTTCCTGCGCAGCGACGCGTTCCTGGCGGTGATCTTGATTACCAACGAGGACGACTGCTCGGTGCCCGACGATTCGGACATGGTCGACCCTCAGCAGACCCGGATGAGTGACCCGCTCGGGCCGCTATGGTCGTGGCGCTGCAACGAGTTCGGCCACCTGTGCAACATCGGCGGCCAGATGGTGCCGCCGCCGCGCGGTCCGGCCATGGCCAACCTGCAAGGCTGCATCTCCAACGAGACCCCGTCGGGCAAGCTCACCCACGTCGTCGACGAGATCAACTTCCTCAAATCCCTCAAGCCCGATCCCAACCAGATCTTCGTCGCGGCCATCACCGGCCCGACGACGCCCTACAGCATCCAGATGATCCAGAACGCGATGGACGTCGAGCAGCACCCCGACATCGTCCACTCCTGCATGCAGGCCACGGGTGAGTACGCTGATCCGGCGGTACGCATCCAGCAGTGGGTCGAGGCCTTCGGCAACCACGGCCTGTTGCAGACCATCTGCGCCCCCACCTTCGCTCCCTCGCTGATGCTGATCGCCACCGAGCTCAGCAAGCTCCTGGGCCCCCAGTGCATCTCGAACAAGCTGGTCGACCTCGATGTCTCGACGCCGGAGATCGACCCGCAGTGTCAGGTCACCGACCAGTACGTCAACGACCAGCAAAAAACCATCTCGAGCGCGCTGCCCTCGTGCGCGTCCAACGGGAACCAGGCGCCCTGCTGGTCGCTGCAGGCCGACCCCGTCAAGTGCCCGAACGGCACGTTGCTGCTGAACGCGAATCGCGGCCCGGGCCAGCTGCCCAACGGGCTCAGCACCTCCGTGTCGTGCGCGATGTGCATCGACGGCGTCGCCAAGGCGGGCTGCCCCTGCACCGACCCGCCCGTGGCCGGTTGCAAGTAAGTAAGCGAGTAAGTAAGTAGGGTAGGCGCGCGGCCGGCGCGCCGTCTGCTACGCTCCGGGAGACGGGACCGTCCGGCCCCGTTTCCATTGACAGTCGATGTTCGGATTTCAGACCGGAAACGGCGACAAGACCCCGATCTCGACCATCGGTGACAAACGGGGTGTGCTCTGCCTGCACGGCATGACCGGCACCCCCTTCGAAGTGCGGTCGGTCGGCGAAGCGCTGGTCGGCGGCGGCTACTCGGTCGAGGTGCCGCTGCTGGCCGGACACGGCGCGACCTTGCGCGACCTGGCGGCGACGCAGTGGCCTGACTGGCTGGCCTCGGCGGAGCGCGCAATGGAGCAGCTGCGCCGGAACGTGGGCGATCGCCCGATCGCCATCGTCGGCTTTTCCATGGGCGGCTTGCTCGCGCTGCGCCTGGCCCACCTTTATCCCGAGCGAATCGCCGCGCTGGTGATCATCGCGGCCCCGCTGCGCATGCGGCCCTTCCAGACCCGCGGCGTGCGCGCGCTCTGCCGGTTGCCCGTTGATTTCAAATCCTACCCGTTCGTGTGCATCCCCAAGCTCAAGGGCTCGGACATCTCCGACGTCGAGATGCGCGACGCCAACCCCTCGTTGCGCGCCTTTCCGATCTCCGCGGTCACCAGCCTGTTCGACCTCATGGACCAGGTGCGCCCCGACCTGCCCAACGTCCGGGTCCCCACGCTGGTGATCCACGGCCGCCAGGACCACACCGTTCCCATGGAGGACTCGCTGGAGCTGACCGGCAGCCTGGGCTCGGAGGTCATCGAGCGGTTGTGGCTGGAACGATCCTTCCACATCGTGACGCTCGACGTGGAGCGCTCGACGGTCTCGAGCGCCATCGCCAGCTTCCTGGCGCGGCATCTGGGCGACGGCGACGCCGAAGCTGGTAGGATGGGCCCGCCGTGAAGGATCTGGTCCTGGCCATCGATCAGGGAACCACCGGAACCACCGTGCTGGCGGTGGATGAGTACCTGACGGTCCGCGCGCGGGGCTATCGAGAGCTGCCGCAGATCTACCCCCGCCCCGGCGAGGTCGAGCACGATCCGGAGGCCATCTGGGGCACGGTCACCGGGGCGATGGCGGACGCCCTCGCGGGCATCGACGCCGGCAAGCTGCGCGCCGTGGGCATCACCAACCAGCGCGAGACCACCTTGCTGTGGGACCGCGAGACCGGCCGCCCGGTCGCCAACGCCATCGTCTGGCAGGACCGGCGCACCAGCGATGCCTGCGCCGCGCTCAAGCGCGCGGGACACGAAGCGCTGGTGCGCGCGCGCACCGGCCTGGTGCTGGACCCCTACTTCTCGGCGACCAAGATCCGCTGGTTCCTCGACAACCTCCCCGATGTGCGGCGGCGCGCCGAGCAGGGGACCCTGGCCTTCGGCACCGTCGACAGCTTCTTGATCTGGCGCCTGTCGGGCGGCCGCGTGCACGCCACCGACGTGACCAACGCCTCACGCACCTTGCTGCTCGATCTCGAGGCGCGCACCTTCAGCGACGACCTGTGCCAGCTCTTCGGTGTGCCGCGCTCGCTGCTGCCGGCCGTCCATCCCTCGTCGGGGACCATCGCCGTGACACGCGGCACCGCGGGGCTGCCAGACGGCCTGCCGATCTCGGGCGTGGCGGGCGACCAGCAGGCGGCTCTGTTCGGACAGGACTGTGTCGATGCCGGCGACGCCAAGTGCACCTTCGGCACCGGGTCCTTTGTCCTGATGAACGTGGGGCCGGCGCCGGTGGCGTCGCGCAACGGCATGCTGGGCACGGTGGCCTGGACCCTGGGCGGTGGCGCGGACGGTGGCGCCGGCGGCGTGCCGGCGCAGACCGCCTACGCGCTCGAGGGCAGCGCCTTCATCGCCGGCGCGCTGGTGCAGTGGCTGCGTGACGGGCTGGGCATCATCGCGCAGGCCGCCGAGATCGAGGCGCTGGCGCGCTCGGTGCCCGACTCGGGCGGGGTCACCATCGTCCCGGCGCTGGCCGGCCTGGGTGCGCCCCACTGGCGGCCCGACGCGCGCGGCCTCATCACCGGCATCACCCGGGGCACCACGCGCGGCCACATCGCGCGCGCGGCGCTGGAGGCGATCGCTCTCCAGAACCTCGACCTGGTGACGGCCATGCAGATCGACGCCGCCCGCACCATCAACTCGCTGCGCGTCGACGGCGGCGCCTCGGCCAACAATCTCCTGATGCAGATCCAGGCCGACCTCCTGGGCACGCAGATCTTCCGCCCCGAGATGGTCGAATCGACCGCCCTCGGCGCCGCCAAGCTGGCCGCGCGCGGGATCGGCCTTGCGCCCAGGAGCCGCAACGGCGAGACCGCGCGCATGCAGATCTTCAACCCGAGCATGAGCCCGGCGGCGCGCGACTCGCTGACCGCGCGCTGGCGCGAGGCCGTGGCACGCGCGTAGCGGGCGGACCGTCAACCCGCACAACGCGCGGCCATGGCCGTGATCGTGACCGGCCACGGGTGCGTTCCCGGTCACGTGCACGGCCACGATCAGGGGTCCGGCCGCGGCCACGATCACGGCCACGATCACGGGTTTTGGACGGCCACCTCAATAACAGATGAAGAGAGGGCGCCCCATGATCGTGACATAGGTGCACTTGGGGCGTTCCGGCGGGCACTCGGCGTCGACCCGGCAGATCCGGGCGGTTCCACCCGAGGGGTCGCTGGGGCAGTCGGCGCGACAATCGACGGTCATCGTGTTGATGTCGCCGCAGCAGTGGGTTTCTGAGCCCACGGGGCAGTCCTGGTCGCCGCTGCAGGTCGCATTGGTGGTCCCCTTGCAGATCTGGTTGGTGGCGATGCAGCGGATGGGAGGCTCCGACTCGGGCTCGAAGCAGCAGACCGTGACGCCCGGCTGGCAGATCGTTAGCCCGCAGGGCAGCATCGCGTCGCTGGAGGTGTCGAGGCGGGCGTCGGCGGTCTCCACGAACTTGCAGCCGTGGGTGGGCGCGCCGCCGCAGCACCCTGACATTTGGGTCACGATCCCGGCGCCCGCGAAGGCGAGCACGGTCAGGACCACGCCACCGATCAGCGCGAACCGCCCCCCCCTCGGCTGTTGAGAATCAGACGCCATGCGATGAAACCCTCCCGCCGTCGGTGCCGCTTGTCGCTTGACAAGGAAGTGCCTTCGGTTCGTTGATCATGGGTGCGCCGCCGCCTGGGTGCGGGGGCTGCACGGGGCGGGCCATCAGCGACGCCGCGCACATTTCTTGCTGAGGTGACACAGGCGACGGGGTTAGACGGCCGGAATTCTGCGTCGTCATTGCGTTCAGTAAACAATACATGCTGGCGTGGGCCCATAACTATGTCCGAGCTCGGTCCGGTGCGGCCGCGGCGCTGGCCATTGGCAACCAGGTTGGCGACGGGGACTCGCCATCGGCCCTCAGGTTTTTGAGGCCGGGCTCGCTGCTGCTGGTGGTGGTCCTCTTCACAGGCTGGACGGTCGGGGCCTGCGCAAACGTGACCTTCGTCGACGCTCCGTTCGCGCCGCGCAAGATCGATCTGCTGTACAGCGTCCAGGAAGACATCACGGCGATCCGCTGGCGCGTGGCGGCGACCGAGCCCGACCCCCAGGTCCGGTTCGAGCTGCTCGACGCCGACGGCGAGTGGCAGCCGGTCGATTTCGCCTCGTCGGTGTACCAGGGCGGGGTCACCCACTGTGCCGACAAGAAGGGCGGGCTGTGCGGCCAGATGGTGGTGCGCGGGCGTTACCGCCCACCGGACGACGCGCCGAGCCCGCTGCGCTCGCGCAACCCGACCTACGACCTGTCGCCGGGGGACCAGCCGACGCTGCACGACTACGTCCAGACGCTGAGCCTCAAGACCTATTTTTCGCGCAACAACCTGGGGCTGGTGACCACCATCAGCGATGTGATCGGCGGCGATCCGACCTTTGTGTTTCCGAGACCGCTCGAAGGGGCGACCTGGGAGCGCCGTGGGGTCTGCATCCCCGGCTACTTCCCGGCCGACGCGCACTTCACCACGGTGACCGGGCTCAAGGAGCCCTGGGCGTCGCCCGCCCCGCTGTCGGCGGACGGATTCTATTGCGCGGCGGTCCGGCCGGTGATGGTCAACGGCGAGCGGGGCACCGATTTCCAGCTGGCCATCGACACCGTGCCCGAGGTGGCCAACGGCGATCGCACTTACACGGTGAAGACCGAGAACACGCCGTTCAGTTACCAGATCGTTCTGGATCTCAGCATCCCGGTCGCCGATCGCTGCCAGGAGGCGATCCAGTTGATCCAGGCCCTGGTGGCCGAGAACCTCGGCAAGTTCTCGGCGCTGCGCGCTTTGCCGATGGTCGATCTGTCGGCGACCGACCCGGAGACCCATCAGCCAGGCATCCCCTGCCGCCAGTCGCCGCTGCGGGCGCTGGACGGCTCGGCGCTGGCCCAGCAGGTGAAGACCTCGGCGGCCACCTGGGAGGAGAAGCACCCGCGCTACTTCCTGCTGTACTTCAATAACCTGCACGCGCCGCTCCCCGACCCGCTCACGCGATCACTGGGCGAGTTCATGGACACCCTCGCCAACCCGGCGCCCCCCGGCGAGTTCGTGGCCCAGCTCTGGCCGTTCGGGCCCGACGAGATGGTGAAGTCCTTCGGCGGCTGGGGCACCCAGGTCACCCCCTGGTCGACGGCCAAGGACCCGGGGTTCGCGCTCGAGCTGGCCGGCTATGGCGCCACGAAGCTGCCCCTGGTGTCCGAGATCCAGGACCCGAAGGAGCCGCTCCCGATCCTGAAGGAGGACCAGGCCCCGGCGCTGGACGGCGGCTGGCTGCGCCTGTGCCAGATCTCGATCACACCGTTGCAGGGTACGGGGTTACAGCTGGTGACCCGCGGTGACTCCGGCCCGGTATATCTATCCCCCTCGACGGAGTACCAGGTAAAGGGGGACAATCCACCGCAGTATCTGCTGACGTTGCCGCCGGTCTGGGCGGTGCCTTCGCCCGGATTCACCCCGCACGAGGCGTACATTCGTTACGAGGTATGCACGCGATATTGCACCCACCCGTTCACTTCGGAATCGGGAGCTCCAGTCACCTCGGGGTGGATCGGGAGCGCACTATGCGTGGGTCCGCCGAGCGGAGGAACCGGGTGACCGCCGGTCGGCGCGTTCACCCTGCGGTGGGGTGCCTGGCCGCCGGACTGGCCTGGCACGCGCTGGTCCTGGCCCGGCCGGCTGTCGCCGCAGCGGCGGTGCCAGCGGCGGCGGCGGCTTCGAAGGTGGCGGCGGCGGGCGCGCAGCCGGTGGCGCCGGCCGGGCCGGGGACCTCCGCGCCATCCTCGCCGCCCGCTGCTTCCCAGCGCGCCGGGTTTGCCGACTCGCGAACGCTGGCGCCCGGAACGGTCGCGACGACGACGACGACGACGACGACGGCCCCAACCCCGACGCCGACGGGGCTGCGTGAGCCGGCGCCGCGTCCGGTGGCGGAGGTCCGGATCCAGGGACGCTACGCGCACAACGTCGGCACCGTGCAGCTGTTCGCCGGCGTCGATTACCTGGAGCGCCGCGACTTCCACATCAGCCCGGGCGTGCGCCTGGGCGCGACCTATTTCGTCTGGGAGTGGCTGGGCCTGGAGCTGCAGCTGTCGCGCTACTTCAGCCAGCTCAACAAGGCGGGGCTGGAAGTGGAGCAGATGCTGGGCGTGGTGCCCGACAGCCGCGCGCCCACCTGGTTGCTGGTCGCCGGCGGCCGCCTGGCCTTTGGCTACGGCAAGATGATGATCGCGGGCATCCACCGATCGATTCACTTCGAGCCGCAGGCGCTGCTGCAGGCCGGAATCCATGTGCACGACGGCTCGATCGGACCGTCGGGGCTGGCCGGCCTGGGCCTGATGATCCACGCGACCCCGCGCTGGTTCTTCCGCCTGGAGGGTGGCGTCACCGTCGAGGTCGAGCGTCGGGTCACCGGGACCACCACGGTGGTGGGCTTTCTGCCCTCGCTGGTCACCGGAGGCGTGTTCTGATGCGCGCCCGGTCCCCGCTGTGGCGCGCGCCGGTCGCGGCAGCCGTGCTGGGCGCGGCCAGCGCCTGCGCGGCGATGCGATCGCCCGCCCCCAGGCAAGCCAGCATCCCGGCGACGGCGAAGGCGACGACAGTGGCGACCGGCGCGCCCCGGATCGGCCCCGAACGGCCGCGCGCCGAATGGCTCGACGAGGGCGCGGCGGCGATCTGGGCCGGACACCTGGGCAGGGCCGAGCGCGCTCTGCTCGAGGTCGCCGATCGCGAGGTGCGCGCGGTGGATCCGGCCCTCGACTTCTGGTCCGAGCTGATCGCGCTGCTGCGCTGCGTGCCGGCGCGCGCCGCGCCCCGGCCCAGCCGGAATCTCACCGACGCCTGGGATCAGCTGCGCCGCATCGTCCAGGTGGAACGCCTGCGCACCGCCCCGGCCGACGAGGCGGGTCCGGCGCCCGGTCAGGCGCCGCGCCCGGGGCCGGCGCCGGCCGCCTCGCGCACCCTGCTGGTGAGCCCGACCCCCGACGGCGCCCTGGCCTGGCCGGTCGAGCGAGAACGCTGGACCGACGAAGCGCCTGCCACGCGCGAGGTCGATGACTTCTGCGCCCCGGCCGCGGCGCCGCGATCGGCGGCGGATCTCACGCCCGCGCGCGACGCCGCCACCAGGACCGAGATGATGATGGTCCAGGAGCTGACCGGCGCGCTGCCCGCCGGGCACCCCGCGCTGCCCGCCCTGCTGTTCGAGCAGGCGGTGCTGGCCATCGCGGCCGGGCAGCCGCGCGCGGCGCTGGCGCCGCTCGCCCGCCTGCCGCCGGCCGCGTTGGCGCCCGGAGGCCCATTCTCCGACGGCGAACGCGCCCAGCTGGCGTTCACCTGGGCGCTGGCCGCCGATGCCGATGCCGATGCCGACCCCGGACAGCGGCAGGCGGCGCTGCCCCGGCTGCAGGCGGCGCTGGCCGCCGATCTGCCGCGCGACGTGCGGCGCGTGCTGTCGTTCCGGCTGGCGGAGCAGCTGCGCGCCGCGGGGCGGATCGACGAGGCGGTCGCGGCCGTGGGCCCGCCACCGCACGGCGACGACGCCATCGGCCGCTACCTGGCCTATCGCCAGATGGAGGCGCACGTGAAGGCAGGCCGCCGCGCCGAGGCGCTGGCCGAGGCGCGCGAGGCGCTGGCCCCCCACCGGCGAGCGACCATCGACGGGCACACCGCCCTGGCGGCGATCGACGACTTCGCGATGCGCCTGCTGATCGGATCGCCGGTGACCGCGAAGAGCATCGAAGTGCTGGAGGCGCTGGGCGATCCGTCGGAGCGGCTGGCGCGCGTCGAGCGCTTCGCGCTGCTGGCGGGGACCGCCGGCGCCCACGCGTCGGGCATGGAGGCCTTCCTCTGGCTGATGAACAACGACCCCGACGAGAACCGGCGCCTGCACCACCTGGCGCGCGCGTCGGTCGCGGCGGCGCGCGCCGGCGACCGTGCGCAGTTCAGCCGCACCTTCGCGCTGCTGTCCGGCGAGGGCGACAAGCTGGCCGACGAGAACCCGGCCGCCAACCCCGCAGCACCGGGCAGGGGCGCTGCCCCGCCCGGCCGCACGCCGTCGTCGCAGGGCTCAGAAAAGGACAAGCGCTCCCGCGCGGCCGGCGGCAGCAGCA
This sequence comes from Polyangia bacterium, assembly GCA_035696125.1. GTDB lineage: Bacteria > Myxococcota_A > Polyangia > Fen-1088 > Fen-1088 > DASRQZ01. The sequence continues at coordinate 32,637 of DASRQZ010000047.1, read as the reverse complement.
GCAGCGGCGGCGGCGGCGGGCTCATCGCCTCGCCCGACGCCGAGCGGGTGTACCAGGCGCGCCGCCACGAGCGCTCGCTGAGCTGGCAGCGCGCCATGCTGGTGGTGGCGCGCGACGCCCTGCCCGCGCTGGTGGAAAGCGACGATCAGGCCAACCTCAAGACGCTGGTCGATCGGCTGCAGCAGCACCTGACCGCGCACGGCCGGGGGCCGGTCGACGCCGAGCTGACCACGATCTATCGCGCCGCCAGCGCCCACCTGCGCGGCGGGGCGCGCGGCTATGCCGAGCGCATCGGCAGCGGCCGGCGGCCCATCCTGCTGGGCGATATCGCCGTCGAGCGACGCTTCGAAGTGAGGTCGCCGCGGGTACCCCTCACGCCGCGAGGCCCGCGCTCGCTGCTGTGGGTGCCAGCGTCGGGCAACGACCCGAGCGCAGCCCGGCTCCGGCCCTGGACGGCACCGCTGGGCGTCAGCCTCGCCGTCGCGGAGGGGACACCGTGAAGGGTGGCATGGGGAGCTACCGGCTGATCCGGTGGCTGGCGCCGGTCACGGGGGCGCTGGCGATGGTGGTCGCGACCCGACAGGCGCGCGCCGTCGTCGACGTCGAGCATCAGACCAGCGAGGATAGCTGCGCCGAAGCCGACACGTACTTCCCCGAAGACGAGACGCCGGAAGCGACGCGCGCCCGCCTGCGCTGCCGCAGCGAGACCTTCGCGCGCCAGCTGGAAGAAAGCCGGCAAAGACGCGAGGCCGAGGCCGAGAACCAGCGCGAAAGAAATCTGCAAACCTGGATGAAGAAGCAGGAGATCCCCGTCCGGGTCATGCGCCGTAACGCCATCGACCTTTACGGCAGCGGCGGCCTGACTTCCTACGGCGTCGCCGGGGGGTGGGTGCTGCTGCCCGTCCTCGAGGCCGAGCTGTGGATCGGGCGGCGCAACGTCTCGCAGTGGATCTCGACCGGATACTTCCAGGACTCGCGCACCTGCGCGGGCGCCCGGTTCAAATGGCTGATGCGCAGCCAGGGCAACCTGACCCCCTTCGTGTCGGCCGGCGGCGCCGATTGCTGGGCCAACGTCAGCTACGAGCCCTACAACTCCGGCCTGCCGACACGGGACGGGACTTCGGCCCCCGTCACCGGCGGCCTGGGCACCGCGGCGGCGCACGTGGCGACCGCCAGCGGCGGGGTGGCCTGGATGGAGAAGTCCGGCATCCGGGCCAGCCTCGAATACGTGTACACGTATGCGTTCTACAGTCAGACCACGCTTGACGACATGGCGCGCACCCAGGACGCCAGCATGCGCGCCGCCTGGGGTCAGCGCCTGGAATCCGATCGCGGCGGCCTTCGCCTGCAGGTGGGCTATGCATTTTGAGATCTCGTTCGAACGAAGAGTGACCCTGGCAGCGCTGGCGATCGCGCTCGGCGCGGGCCTGTGGCCACAGGTCGGCCGGGCCGCGCCGGCCGGACGCGAGCAAGCGCCGCCCATGGATATACCGGAGCTCGAGGACACGCCGCCGCCGGCGCGGCGACCGGCGCCAGCGCCCCCGCCGCCGGTCGTGGGGCCGCCGCCGCCCGCCTGGTATCAACCGCTGCGACCCGACGAGCAAGCCCCCGCACCCGCCGAGCGCCAGAGCCCGCCCCCCGACGAAGGAACAGCCGCGCCAACCACGCCGGTCTGGCAGCGGCGCGACCGGGAGGACCCGCGCCTGCGCCGGACCAACCCCCCGCCGCGCCCCATCAACGACCAGACGCCGCAGGGCGCGGCGCCGGCGCCGCGCGAACGTCCGCCGCTGCCGCCGTACCTGATCACCAGCACCACGCCGCCCTCGCGCGAGCCGGGATTGAAGGATGTGGCGCCGGATTCGGCGGCCGCCTCGCAGCGCAACCGCCTGACGTCGCCGCCCCCCAAGTCCAACGTCGGCGAGATCATCCGCCGCGCGCAGAGCAACATCAGCTTCTACGAGCTGGTCGACGAGATCCTGGACGAGATCACCTATCAGCTCGGCAAGCAGGACGCGATGGCGCTGTCTCCGATGGCCATCCGCATGGTGCGCCTGTCGCCCGACCTGCGACCGGAGTTCGCGGCCACCCTGGAGGCCCGCCTCCTGGCGCGCCTGGGCGGCGCCACCAACATCCGCACCGTGGTGTGCATCGAGTGCACCGCGATGCGCTCGCGCGTCGAGAACGGCCAGTGGCTGGTCACGCTGGGCGCGGTGCGCACCGAGGATCTGCAGCGCATCGGACGCAGCCAGGGCATCAAGACCTTCGTCGATCTCGGCTTCACTTACAGCCCGAGCTCCAATCAGATCTGGGTCGAGGCGGTGGCTTTTCGCGCCAGCGACGGCGGTATCGTCTGGTCGGACGCCTACCGCTCCGACGCCACCACCGCGATGCTGCTGCGCAGCGGGCGCCGCATCCCCAGCCGCGCCGAGCGGCTCGACGAGCTGGAGCACAAGCTGTCGGGTCGCCCCTACTACGGCTACATGGTCGGGGTGGGGCTGGCGCGCATCGGCTACAACGGTCCCACCGGCGACATCCAGGGCCCGCTCATGACCATCCGGATCCACGAGCGCTTCGGCGCTGATCAGGCGCAGCTGTTTGGTCTCTCGGTCGGCATCTTCTTCACCGGCGTGCCCGAGGCGGGGAAGAACGTGCTGAACTCGCTGATGTCGGGCGCCTACTACTCGGTGAATCTCAGCGAGCCGAGCTTGAACGGACCGGAGCTCTGGTACTACGGCGAGCTCGGCGGCATGTTCTCGGGCAATCAGGGCAACACCTTCTACGGCGAGACCGGCGTCGATTTACACCTCAAGTGGCGGTTCTCGATGGTGGGGGGCCTGCAGTACCTTTTGCCCACCCACTTCGCCGATCACGATCTCGGCGGGCTGGGCTATCGCCTGCGGCTGGCGCTCAACTGGTGACGGCATGAAGAATCCAGGAAAGTATCTAGGTGGTTTGGGCCGGCTCGCGCTGCTGCCGGCGGCGCTGTCGGCGGGCTGTCTGTCGGCGCCCGCGGGACGGATCGACGTTCCCAGCGACCTCATGCGCCCGCCCGGCGACGGAAACAACGGACGCGGCCGCTACACGGTCCGGGTCACCGACGGCGACAAGGACTGGACCTTCACCATCCCCGAGATCGCGACCGCGTATGAAGTCCGGATCCCGCTGCGCGGCGGCGAGGGCGGCCCCGGCGGCGGCATGCCGGTCGACCAACCGGTGCTGACCGCCGCCGACAAGGAGATCGTGGGCCAGCGCGAGGTCGACGCGCGCGTGCGCGCCGAGGAGCCGCCGCCCGGCGAACCGGCGCAAAAGGGCGACGGCGACGACGACGGCGACGGCGACGGCGAGGCCCGACCCCGGCCGGCCCGATCGCGCGCCGGCGCCGGAGCCCTGAGGGGCAGGCCCGCATCCGCCACCACGGCGACGCCCAAGGCCAGCTATTTACTGACCCTGGCCAAGGTCAAAGACCTGTACCGCACGCGCAACTACGAGATCGCGCTGGTCGAGCTGGTGGCCCTGGAAAAGCAATACCCCAACGACGAACGCATCATGTCGATGAAGGGGTCGCTTTACGAGAAGGTGGGGCGGCGCCAGCTGGCGCGCGAGGCCTGGGAGGCGGTGCTGGCCTTGAACCCTTACAACCTGCAGGTCGCCGAGGCCCTGCAACGATTGGGCAAATGACGGAATGCGGAACGAAAATGTCGCGCAATAAGGGACGCTGGCGGGGACTCCAAGGCAGCAGATAGACGACGGCAAGAAGGAAGGCACTCAGAACATGCACATCATCGCGGGGCTCATCGGGTTGGCGGCCAGCCTTTTCGTCACCCGCAACAACATGCCGACCGCCTTCACAGGATTCTTCCACCCGGCGGCGTTCGTGCTGCTGCTGGGCGCGCCACCCTCGATCTTGCTGGTCGGTCACGACCTGCGCTCGATCTGGGACGCGATCCGGACCCTGGGCGATGCGCTGCGCTACCACGCGCGCGCGGCGCAGTCGCAGATGGTGATCGATCTTTACCGCTTCGGCCGCGAGATCAAGCAGGGCCGGCCGGTCGAGGCCGAGCGCGTGCTGGCCAGCGCGCGCGATCCCCTGCTGCGCGAGGTGGGGCCGCTGCTGCTGCAGACGGGCGGCGGCGGCGAGGTGCGTGAGACCCTGTCGACGCTGGTCTACGCGCGCCTCGCGCGGGTGCGCGCCGGCGAGGACGTGTTTCGCTCGCTGTTTCGCACGACGCCGGCCGTGGGCCTCATGGGCACCATCATCGGTCTCGTGAACATGCTGATGAACCTGCGCAACTTCGAGCAGATCGGACCCGGAATGGCGGTGGCGCAGCTGGCGACGTTCTACGGCTTGATCCTGGCCTACGGGGTGTGGGGCCCGCTGGCCAAGCGCATCGACGGCTACGGCCGCGACATCTCGGTCAGCGCGCGCCTGCTGGAGCGCGGCCTGGCCGGCATCGCCGAGGGGCGGTCGCTGCACGACCTGCGCCTGCTGGGTGGCGACACCGGCGGCAGCACGCCGACCGGCAATTCGGAGCAGGCGGCATGAGCGCACGCCACGGGGCCGCGCTGCGCGGCCGGATCCAGGAGCCGGTCGACCCCTTGAGCTACAAGGACGACGACGACATGTCGTGGCTGATCCCGTACGTCGACGTGATCAGCCTGCTGCTGGCCTTCCTGGTGCTGACGCTGGCCATGTCGACCATCAGCCAGCACAAGTTCGAGCTCCTGACCTCGACACTGTCAAAGACCACGCCGCCACCATCGCTCGATGTCCTCAAGCAGAGCGTCGACGAGATGCTGCGCGAGCAGAAGCTGCAGGGATCGGTCGCCACCGTGCTCGACGAGGATGGACTGCGCGCGACCTTCCGGGGCGACGGCGTGCTGTTCGAGAGCGGGCAGGCCGAGATCACGCCGGCCGGGCGCGCGCTGATGGACAAGTTCATCAAGCTGGCCGCCAAGGCGCTGGACCAACGGCACCAGATCGCGATCGAGGGGCACACCGACGACGTTCCGATCCACACGCGCCTTTACGACACCAACTGGGAGCTGTCGTCGGCGCGAGCGACTGTGGTGCTGAAGGCGTTTCTGGCCGCCGGCTTCGACGCGCGCCGTTTGTCGGCGCAGGGGTTCGCCGACACCCGACCCGCCCACACTTTACCCAGGACCGCCGAAAGCGGCGACAAGCCGGCCGGCGCGGAGGATTCGCGCCTCGCCAAGGCGCGCGCGGAGAACCGCCGCGTCGTCATCCGGGTCTACTCGGGAGGAACGCCATGACGCCGCCGACGCTCACGAACACCACCAGCCGTTCCACCCGCGGCGCGACCGCCAGGCGATCCGGCGGGTGGGTCGTGCCCGCCATCATGGCGGCGGCCACCCTGGCCGCCGCGCCGCCGGCGCGCGCCGACCGCCGCCCGCCCTTCGGTAACGACCCCGGCATGCTGGAGACCCGGGTCCGCGAGGACGTGGAACGACGCATCGTGCCGCTGCTGGAGCAGATGGCGCCCGGCCAGGCCGACCTCACCTACGTCGATGTGCGGGTCAACCGGCCGACGGCGCTGGCAACCGGATCGAATCCGGGCTTCGAGGACCTGGGGCCCGGTGCCGATTTCGTCGCGGAGCGCATCGAGGTCAATCTGCAGATGGACAGCAAGCTGCCCGCCCCTTTCCGCAAAGATCTCAAGGCGCTGGTCAAGAGCCGGCTGGAATCGCTCGCGGTTCCGGTCGACATCAAAGAGCACGTGCTGGCCTACCCCACGCCGCGCCCGCAGCCGATCCCGCCCCGCGAGCCAGCCCCGTACTACCCGCCGCCGCCCGCGCCCCAGGCGGCGCCGCCCGCGCCCGCGACGCCCCCCACCCCCCCGCCTCCGGTGGCCAAACCGCCCGAGCCGGCTGGCTGGCCCGGCTGGGCCGTGGCCCTGCTGGTGGCCACGGCCGCGCTGGCGGTCGCTTGCCTGGCTCTGATGGCGTTCATCGTCGCCGAGCGCCGGCGCGAGCGGGCCGCGGCCGCCGGTGGCGCGAGCGCCGGTGACAAGGCGCCCGCGGGGCGCGCGGCCGCAGCCGCCCCCGGGCCCGATCGTCTGCCCGAGGTGCGGCGCGCGCTGGTCGAGGACCGCCTGCTGGCGCGGCGGGTGATGGCCGACCTGCTTGGCCGCAACGAGGTCGACAAGGTGGCCCGGACCGTCGAGCTGGTGGGCCCCACCGTGGTCGACGACCTGCGCAGCGATCCGACCTACGCGGCGCCGCTGCGCGAGGCGGCGGCGCGCCTGGACGGCGGCCAACCGGCGACCGCCGAGGAGACCCGCGCGCTGGTCGAGGAGCTCTATCGCCGGGTGCTCAAGCACCGGATGATGGGCAGCGGCGACCCGGTCGAGCAGGAGTTCGCCTTCCTGGTCGGCCTGCCGCTCGAGCGCTTCGCCGCCATCCTCGAGGGCGAGCGCGCGGCGGCCCGCGCCGCGGCATTGCGCTACGCCCCCCCACATATGCGCACCGCGTACCTGGATCAGCGCGGTCTGGAAGAACGCGCAGCGCTGGTTTCGGCGCTGGCGGATGGCAAGAGCCTGACGAAGGATTATCTGATGGATGTGGCGGCGACCCTGCGCGCGCGCGCGATCGACCAGTCGCACATCGGCGGTGGCGAGGCGACCGACGTCGACCTGCTGGTCGAGCTGGTCGAGGACGCCGCGCCCGACGAGCGCGCCCGGCTGCTGGACGCGATCGGACCCGGCGACCCGGACAAGCGACGGCGCGTGCAATCGCTGCTGGTCACCGACGAGGGGCTGGCGCGGGTCGCCGATCCGGTGCTGGGCGCGGCGGCGATGGCGGTGCCGCAGGAGACACTGGCCGCCTACCTGCGCGCGACCACGCCCGGGCTCGCCGAGCGTTTCCTGTCGGCGCTGCCGACGGCCAGCGCGGCCGTGTTGCGCGAGGAGCTGTCGCTGGAGATCGTGGTCGTCCCCGAAGCGGCGGCCGAGGCCCGGCGCACGGTGCATCGCGCGCTGCGCCGCGCCCTGCGCGAGCGCGGCCTGGGCATGCCCGGCGCCGGCTCCGGACGCAACGCCGGTGAAGATGGTCGCGACGCAGACGTAGATAAAAGCGGTGGCAGTGGCACCGGCAATGGTCGAAAGGTGGTCGCCGTATGACGCTCGACAAATCGCTCAGGTCGTTACGAAACAGGAGCCTGGCGGCCGGGGCCGCGCTGGCCGGCGCGCTGCTGGCCGCGGACTGCACCATCGTGGTGCCGCCCCCGCCCAAGGAAAAGCCTCCGGTTGTCATCATCGATCCCGGCAAGCAGCCGCCCAAGCCCAAGCCGGTGGAGGCGCACGCGCTGTTCGTGATGAACCTGCACCAGTCGTCGGCCAACCTGGCGCAGTACTACGTCACCATCGCCGACGCGCTGATCGCGGGGCTGGCAACCCGCGGCGTCAACGTCGCCCGCTGGGCTGTGGTCCCCACCTACCCGGGCGCCGAGGGTATGAAGCTGCTCTTCGGCGCCCAGACGCCGACCGATCCACCCACGCTGCCGCCGATCCCCGGCTTCGGGGGCGCCGGCGGCGGCAGGGCCATGGACGGATTCGGCGGCACCAGCGGCGGCCCGCCCATCCCGCCCATCCCGGCGCCCGCCTTCGACACCACCTCGCCGACGCCGCCGCCCGACCTGCCCGCGATCCCGACGCTACCCAACGGAACCGACATCGTGACCGCCCTGCAGCAGCTGGCGGCCACCGGAAAGTACGACGGCATCGGCACCACCAACGAGGCCGAGGGCGTGATCCGCACCGGCAACCATCTGGTCGAGGCGCACCTGCCACCCGATCTGGGCGGGCTGGACGGCGCGGCGTTCTTCGATCGCCCGCGCAATCTGTTCATGGTGATCTACCTGCAACCGCTGGCGCGCAAGTGCGGCATGTCGTCGGCGAGCTGCGCCGTCGACGGCCGCTCACCCGGTGACATCTTCACCGAGACCAAACCCGACGGGACCGCCGCCTGGCTGCACTTTGCCACCGGGGGCATTCCGCTGGGCCAGGTGGTGCACGTCGCCATCGACACCAAGGAAGGCGAGCCCGCGGACGTCTTCCGCAAGCGCTGCACCATGATCAACGGATTCCCCACCAACCTGCTCGACGTGATGGAGCCCTCGCCGGCGTTGTACTTCGACCCGCTGACGGCGGCGCTGAACGCGGCCCACCCGGGCACGGGCCAGAGCGGCGACCTGTGCTCGCTGCTCGGCGAGCTGGGGCTCACCGACCCGGCTCAGCGCACGTCGGTGAACCGCCTGATCAACTCGATCGCCTCGATGGCCGGTTCCGCGCCCGACACCACCACCGACACCACCACGCCGCCGCCGTCGGGCTTGCCGTAGAGCCGGCGCGCATGTCGCCGGTGAGCTCTCCGAGATCGCCGTCGCCCGCACCGCTGCCACCCTGGCTGGCCGGGGGGGCGGCGGCACGCGGGTCGCGACGTCGTGGCGGGGGGCTGCGCGCCCTGCGCGTCCCGGCGCTGTTGCTGGTGGCGGGGGCGGCCGGCTGGTGGCTGCACGCCTGGCGACATCCGGCGGTGCCGGCCCTGCCTGCGCCCGTGGTCGCCGAAGTCCTGCGCTGTCCGGCCGCCACCCCGTGCGGCCTCGAGCCCGGCCCCGCGTCGGGCGGCAGCCACGCCGGCCGCGCGCGCGCCCGGACCCCGGCCAAGCCGCTGGATCTGCACGCCCTGCCCGCCGAGGGACCGGCCAGCGACGAGAACCGGCGCGAGGCGCTGCGCGCCTTCGCCCAGCAGAAGGCGGGCGACCTGCGCTCCTGTCTGGTGGAGCCGGGACGCGGCCCGCTGCGCCGGGTCGGCGCCGCCCTGGAGATCGACTCGCACGGCATGGTGGCGGCGGTGCAGATCCTGGGCGGCGACAACGGCACCCGCGCCCTGGACTCCTGCTACAGCGCCCACCTGCGCACCTGGCGCTTCCCGCAGGCGCTCTTGCAGGGCGACCAGCGATTGCTGGTGAACTTCGTCCTGTAGGTTCTCCTCCTCCCGCCTCCTCGGTGCCCTCTGCTCGCCCTCTCCTCGGCTCCTGTCTCATCCCCCGCGGAAAAGGCTTGCTCGACGGTGGACCTTTTTGCGAACGTTGGGGCTGTGATGCCCGCGCCCTCGACCCCCGCGCGACCCTTGCTCTCGGCTTGCGGTTACACCCACGCCGGACAGAAGCGTTCGTCCAACGAGGACGCGATCGGAAACTTCGTCGACGACCGCCTGTTCGTGGTCGCCGACGGGGTGGGCGGGCACAGCGCGGGCGATGTGGCCGCCGCGACCGCGGTCGACGCGCTGGCCACGTTCTTTCGCACTTTTCACTCCGACCCCCGCCAGAGCTGGCCTTACCCGGTCGACCGATCGATGTCGCTGGGAGCGAATCTGCTCAGGGTCGGCATCAAGGTCGCCAACGAGCAGGTGCGCACCGCCGCCGCCAGCGACCGATCGCGGGCCCGCATGGCGTCGACCATCGTTGCGATGGCGATCGGCGACACGCAGCTGGTGGTGGCGCACACCGGCGACAGCCGCGCCTACCGCATCCGCGAGCGGGCCATCCAGCGGCTGACCCGCGACCACTCCATCATGGAGGAGATGCTCGCGGCTCGCCCCGACCTCCACCCCGACGAGATCGCGACCTTCTCGCACCGCAACGTGGTCACCAAGGCCCTGGGCAGCAAGGACGAGATCGAACCGACGGTGAGCATCGAAACGCTACAGCCCGGCGACCTGTACCTGCTGTGTAGCGACGGGCTGTGGAGCATGGTCAAGGACGAACAGATCGCTCAGATCGCCGGTTCGACCAGCGACCTCGAGGCGGCCTGCCAGCTGCTCCTCGACGCCGCCAACGAAGCGGGTGGCCCCGACAACATCTCGGCGATCCTGGTGCGCGTCGGGTAGCGATCGCGCTAGTCCCCTGGAAAGGTGAATTCTTGCCAATCTCGCTGGTCCTCTTCGTCCCTGGCTGCGTTGCTCCTCGGTTAAATACGTCTAGTATTCGCCCTCGTCGCGCCTTGCCAGGAACGAAGATGCCTCAGCGACATTTGCAAGCCTTCACCTTTCCTGGGGACTAGAACCAGCGCGCATGCTTGGCACGTTCTCGCGCGACAAGCGCATCCTGGTCTGCGTCGGTCCGGGCGGCGTGGGCAAGACCACGACCGCCGCCGCGCTGGGCGCCATGGCGGCGCGCGCGGGGCGGCGCACGCTGGTGTGCACCATCGACCCTGCGCCGCGGCTGGCCGACGCGCTGGGCATCGCCAACCTGAGCGCCGAGCCACAGCCGATCCCCGCCGAGGCCAGCCGCGCGCTGGGCATCGAGGCCGACGGGCGGCTGGCGGCGGTCCGGCTCGACACCCAGCGCGCCTTCTCGGCGCTGGTCGAGGAGCAGGTCGACGATCCACAGATGCGCGAACGGATCTTCTCGAACCCGATCTACCGGCAGATCACCACCGCGCTGTCGGGCTCGCAAGAGTACGCCGCCACGCTGGCGCTCTACGATCTGGCCCGCCGGCGCCAGTACGACCTCATCGTCCTCGACACGCCGCCGACCCAGAACGCGCTCGACTTCCTGGCCGCGCCCAACCGGATCGCGGCCGCGGTGTCCAGCCCGGCGATCCAGTGGTTCGCGCGGCCGGCCGGCGAGAAGACCGGGCCGTTCTCGCTGCAGCGGTTGCGGTCGGGCAGCGCGCTGGTGATTCGACGCCTGGCCAAGTTCGTGGGCAGCCAGTTCCTGGACGACATCGGCGCCTTCCTGGTCGACTTCCGCGGCGTGCTGGGCGGGTTCCTGGCGCGCGCGCGGGAGATCGAGCAGCTGCTGCGCAGCCCCGAGGTGGCGTTCCTGCTGGTGCTGGCGCCCGAGGTCCCGGCCGTCAACGAGGCGCTCTACTTCCATGCGCGGTTGCAGGAGGCCGGTATCCCGCTGGGCGCGTTCGTCGCCAACCGGGTACACGTGCCGCCCGGCAGCGACGACGCGGCGGCGATCGGGCGCAAGCTGCGCGCCCAGCCGGCGCTCGCGGGTCTGTCGGATGATGCGCTCCAGTCGGCGGCACAGAAGCTGGCCGCGTCGGCGCGCGACGCCAGCAAGCTGTGCGCCTCGGAGCGTCGCGAGCTCGAGCGCCTGGCCCGCCAGGCGCCCGGCGTCCCCATGACCCGGGTGCCGCTCTTCGACCACGAGGTCGACAGCCTGCTCGAGCTGCGCCGGCTGTCGGAGCTGCTGGCGGGCGAGGCGGGGGCGGGAGCGGACACGGCAACGCCCAATGCGGTTCGGATAGGGCTAACCGCCAAGACGCCATGACGCCAAGATCCGGATTATCAGGGGTCCGGGCTTGGCGTCTGCGGCGCCTTGGCGGTCAACCGACCCGCATTGCACGTACGCCCCACGTACCGTCGATCGGTGATCAGGGCCCTTTGACCTCGACCAAGAGCGCATCGGTTGGCGTCGACCCGACGTTCTCACCGACGTGAGACTGCTCGGGCATCCAGGCGACCTCTCCCGCCTTGAATTCGCGTATGCGCGTCGTACCGTCGGGAAAGGTCAGTTGTCGGCGAAAGGGCGCGAGGGCGTAGATGACGAAGGCGGGATGATGGTGCAGACGCGTCTTTGCGCCGGGCTCGTCGTGGTAGCGGAGAACGCGCACCTGCTGGTTTTCGAGCAGGACGTGGTACTTGTCGCCGTCAGTGACGGCGGGGTCGGGGGCGTGCGGAAGACTGCTGGCGCTGCCGGCGTAGCTCGTCGCCGCCGCCAACAACACGATGCTGAGGTTGCGCGTCATGGGTGCTCCTCCTGCCCCCATTCATAGCCGGTCGGCTCCGCATGCAGAATGCCTCAACGGCGCTGATCTGCTATGCAAAAATGCATGGACATCCTCTGGGACGATCTCCGTGTCTTCCTGGCGATCGCGAGCGAGCGCACGCTGTCGGCGGCGGCACGACGACTCAAGGTGGATCAGTCCACGGTGGGCCGCCGGTTGGCGGCCCTCGAAGCAGCGACGAGCGCTCGCCTCTTCGATCGCACCCCGGACGGCTACGTCCTCACCGCGGCCGGCGCGGCGGTCTTGCCGAACATCCAAGACATCGAAACCGCCGCCATCACAGTTGCGCGAAAGCTGGTTGGTGGGGACGCGCGCCTCGAGGGGCGCGTTCTTCTCGCCACCTCCGACAGCTTCGCCACGTGGTTTCTCCTCCCTCGCCTGCAAGCGCTTCGCGAGCAGCATGCCGGAATATCGGTCGATCTGGTCACCGGGAACCGGCCGGCAAATCTGGCGCGCCGCGAGGCCGACGTGTCGGTACGGTTCAGCAGGCCCGAGCAGCCGCACGTCGTCGCTCGTCGCCTTGGCCAGGCCGCCTGGGCCCTTTACGGCTCTGAACCCTACGTCGGGCGGTTTGGTCTGCCCGGGCCTCGGACCCAGCTTGAAGGGCATGCCGTGATCGGGTTCGGCGACGAGCTGCGCGGCACGGCTGGCGCCAGATGGCTCGCCGAAAATGGGGCACGCGGTCGCGTCGTGCTCCGTTCGGACTCCCTGCTGTCACAGGCGGCCGCCGTCGCCGCTGGCCTGGGAATATGCCCCCTGCCCTGCCTGTTCGGGGACCCCCACCCTCATCTTCGTCGCTTGCTTCCGGGTATCGTCGGCCACCACGACATCTGGCTGGTCGTGCACCCGGACGTCAGGACCAGCGCGCGCGTTCGCGTGGTGATGGACTACCTGGCGGCTCTCATCAAGAAAGAAACGCCGCTGCTCTCGGGCCGATTGAGCCGCCCCAAGCGGAGGCGATAGCAGGCAGCTCGGTGAGATGGAAGAAAGAGGCGCCATTGCGTTGATCGGGTGGACCGCGAGAAACGATATGTGGGTCAGGGCCCCCAACGGTGCGACCTCAACCAGGGCGATGGACCCTATCGCGGTAGGCGCAACCTGAATATGCTCGGGACCGTGGCGGATGGTCGACTGCCGGAGGTCCTCGGTCGTTACCGGCTCGTGCGAGAGGTGGGCGCGGGCGGGATGGGCAGCGTCTACGAGGGCGTGGACCTCTCTCTCGATCGACGGGTCGCGATCAAGGTCATCAACTCGAACCTCGGCCCCGAGGCGACCGAGCGCTTCCTCGCCGAGGCCCGCATCGTCGCCCGGGTCGAGCATCCGGGCATCGTCCAGGTCTTCGACTTCGGAACGACGCCCGACGGGCGCCCGTACCTGGTCATGGAGCTCTTGCGCGGCGAGAGCCTGGGGCACTTCCTGCGCCGCCACGGCGCGCTGCCGGCCGCGGCGGCGGCCGCGGTGGCCGTCGAAATCGCGCGCGCTCTGGGAGCCGCCCACGACATGGGGATCGTCCACCGCGACCTCAAGCCCGACAACATTCACCTGGTTCCCGAGGAGGGCGCGCCCCTCGGATGCCGGGTGAAGATTCTCGATTTCGGGATCGCCAAGGCGCACCACGAGCGCGCTCCGTACACCACCCAGGCAGGGGCCGTCCTTGGAACTCCGGTGTACATGGCGCCGGAACAGGCCCTGGACTCCTCGACCGTGGATACGCGAACCGACATCTACGCGCTCGGCGTGGTGCTGTTCGAGATGCTGTGTGGGCGCCCGCCCTTCGTCTCGAATAGTGCGATGACGGTGATGCTGTCACATATCAACGATGCGCCGCCCGATCCGGTCGCGTTCAACCCCGCGCTGCCAGCACCGTTCGCGGCGGCGGTCTTGTCGATGCTCGCCAAGCAACCCGCCGGGCGGCCGGAGACCATGTCAGAGGTCGCGGCCCTGCTCGCGCCGTTCACGGCGACCCCGACCCGCCTTGGCGTCTCCAGCGACGCCGAGCGCGAACCGCCTGGACTCCGGGCTCTTCTCGAGCCAGGCGAAAAGCCACAGCGCGCACCAGACCCGACCGCGACAGCGGGCGCCCCGCCGCCTCTGGCGCCCGCATTCGTGCCCGCGCCCACGACCTCGGGCGCGTCCGCGCCGCGACCGTTCGGTCCCACGGCGACGTTCGGCGCCGCGCCCATGCCGTCGGGCGGGCGCGCGCCCGCCGCCGACGAGCGTTGGCGAGCGGTCACGGCGACGTTGCCGCCATCGATGCAGAGCGCGCACGATGTGGTGCGCGCGTTCCTGAGTGCGCTGTTCGGCGGCGCCACGCAGGCCGCGGGCGAGGTCGTGCGCCTCAGCGAGCCGAAGCTCGCCCACGGCGAGGGTTACGACTTCTTCGCGCTCTTCATCACCGACACCGGCGCGCTGGGCCCGCGGGCGCCGCTCGGCCACCTTGCGACGCGCGTGTTCGTCGATCGCGCCGGCGATCTGCAGCGCCACCTCCAGGAGCTCGAGAGCCAGCGGCCCAAGGTGGTCCTGATCATCGCCCAGGCGGGGGACATCGGCGCCGGCGTGCGCGAGATCTTCCTCGAGTACCGCCAGCGCTATGACGCCATCATCGTTCCGCTCTACCTGGGCGAGATCGAACGCTGGCGCCGTGAGGGCGACATGCTCGAGCCCTTCGAAGCGCGCCTCGAGAGTCATTGCACGCTGCCCGATCCCTACGCCGCGCGCGGACTGTCGTCGGATCCCACGCAGCTCATCGGCATGAACGAGGAGGTCATGAACGTCGTCGCACAGATCCGCGAGCAAGGCGGCGTCATCAACATCACCGGCCAGCCCGGCTGCGGCAAGAGCGCGCTGGTGCAGCTGGCGGAGTACGGCTGTCACGACCGGCGCTTCGTTTACCTGCGCGCCGGTGATGCATCGCACGGCGACCCCGCTCTGGTCGCTGCCGAGCTGCTGCGCGCCGTCGAGAGCGAGAGCGTCCCCGGCACACCGCGACCGGCGGCCGGCGCCGCGCCGGAGGTGGGGACGACCAACCTGCAGGCGGCGCTGGAGCAGCAGCTGAAACTGCGCGAGACACCGAGCACCTCGATGCCGGCCATTCGCTCGATGATCACGACCATGATGGAGCCCGCGCCACGCGCCGCGAGCGCGCCGAAGCCACTGGTCCTGGCGATCGAGGATGCCGACTGGCTGATCGAGCTGCTCAGCGCGCCCGACGGCGAGGCCGCGCGGCGCGCGAAGGCGCAGGCGCTGTGGTCGGCGCTCGCGGAGCTGGCGCGCGCGCGCCAGTTGACTGTGATCGTCACCAGCGTGCGCGGCTTCGAGCTCGGCGATGGGGTCGTTGCGGGGTGGGTCAACCCCGTCAAGCCGCGGCCCATCGCGATCAAGCCACTCGACCGCCGCAGCCTGAGCCACATGCTGGTCAGCCTGGGCCGGGGCATCAACCTCACCTACAGCCCGGCCGCGCTGCGCCTCATCAACAGGCTCACCGGCGGAAATGTCTTCATGGCACGCGCGCTGTGCAGCCGGATCGTGACCGCCCACCGTGCCGCCGACGGGCACCACGTGCTGGCCGCACACAGAGTCAGCGCCGGCGAGGTGCGCCAAGCCGCGCGCGCGCTGATTGCGCTGCAGGGGTTCGGCGACACGTTCCTGCGCTGGTGCAACGAGCGTGAGCGCGACGTCCTCCACTTGATCGCGACGGCGCGGCCGCGAAGCTTGCGCGCCGTGCGACGCGCGCTGGAAGGCCGCTGGTCCGCCGCGGCGGTCAACACCGCGATCAAGACTGTGCAGAGCATGCAGCTGACCGGCTATCTGCGCGGGCGGCACCGCGTGGCCATCCCGCTCATGGAAGACTGGACGCGCGAGCACCTCGACCCGACGCCGCAACAGGTGTCGCGCACCCGCCACCGGCGGCTGTTCCACGTGTCGGTGGGCCTGGGCGCAACGGCGCTCCTGGGCGGTGTCTATTTCATCGGGTTCCACCCGCAGCGCCTGGCGACGCCGACTGCCTCCGTCGGGCCGTGCAGTTACAGCGCCGACTACCCGCAGCGCGGCGCGCCAGGCGATGAGGTCACGGTCTACCTCTTTCGCGATTGCGCAGAACGCCCCTACCTGGGCATGCGGCTGGTGTCGCCGCACTCCGCGGTCCGCATCAAGCAGGCCGATTGCGCGGAGACCGCGGCCCGCTGCTTCGCCGAGGCGTCCGCGACGCTGCTCGACAGCTCGGCACGCGACTACGGTTTCGACCTGGTCGTCGACGGTGGGTCCGCGCTCGGCTTCGTGGTGCAGAAAGACCCGATCGCGGTGGCGCGCGGGATCTTGTCGCGCGTGCTGCAGATAGCTGCATTCGTCCCGACGGGCCTTGGTCTGCTGTTCGCGTTCTACCGCGACATCCTCCTCGGCCTGCGCCGCCTGGGCGGCCTCAAGGAGCCAGACGAGGACGCGCCGCCGCGGCCAGCGGCGCTACGCTAGGCTAGAGCACCGAGGCTTGAAAGGTGGGCCACTAGAATGGCCGCCTGGGAGAACCGCGGTTCGTGACTCTCATGAACGCCGAGGGCGAGAACAAGTTCGCCGGCGGAGATCCATATGGCCACCCCGTGAGTATCCTCACGGAAACGCGCCCAGCGCCGCCTCTGCCGATGGCGTTTCATTGAATTTCTTCGGCGCGGTACCCAGATGGACTGGTCTCCACAGTATCGATTTTCATATAGTCACGCCCGATATCGCGGGAGGACAGCTTGGCGGTCTTTCGAAAAGTCGGAACGTCGCTTGGGTTGGTGGCGCTGGCCGCTGGCTGTTTCAATCAGCCTCTGCGTCCGCGCTCTCATCCGAATCCGGGCCCCGGGGGAGCGGGCGGAGACCCGGGAGGGATTCCCGACGGGTGGTCACCGCCAGACACGTCGCCTGATGATCTCTGGCAAGGTGTGGACGGCGGCGCGACCGAGCGACCGGGTGAGGATAGCAACGCCAACCGCGCAGATGATGCAGCCGGGGCCGACGATACCGGCAGCGCCGACGACGGCGGCGCGACCGACGACGCTGGCGGCGACACCTTCATCACCGTTGCCCCCACCCTCCTGACCCAGGAGCGCTGGGCGGACAACCAGAACGGGTTCTGGGACGCACAGAAGTGGCTCGCCGGCGATTTCGATGGCGACGGCAGGGCCGACCTGGCCAATGTCTTCGACGATCGGGACCAGGCGTCGATCGACGTGCATCAGTCGACCGGATGGACCTTCGCGGTGCGGCGCTGGGCGACCCAGCAGAATGGGTTCTGGGACGCGCAGAAGTGGCTCGCCGGCGATTTCGATGGCGACGGCAGGGCCGACCTGGCCAATGTCTTCGACGATCGGGGCCAGGCAACGATCAACGTCTCTTTGTCCATCGGAACGAGCTTCGCGGTTCAGCGCTGGGTAACGCAACAGAATGGATTCTGGGACGCGCAGAAGTGGCTGGCGGGCGACTTCGACGGCGACGGCAGGGCCGACCTGGCCAACGTCTTCGACGAACAAGGGCAGGTCTCGATCGACGTCCACATGTCCACCGGATCGAGCTTCGTGGTCCAGCGTTGGGCGACGCGACAGAATGGATTCTGGGATGCGCAGAAGTGGCTGGCGGGCGACTTCGACGGCGACGGCAGAGCCGACCTGGCCAATGTCTTCGACGACCTCGGCCAAGCCTCGATCGACGTCTACTTGTCGACGGGATGGACCTTTGCCAGCGCGCGCTGGGTGACCCAGCAAGGCGGGTTCTGGGACGCGCAGAAGTGGCTCGCCGCGGACTTCGATGGCGACCGCCGGGTCGATCTGGCCAACGTCTTCGACGACCTTGGCCTGGATTCCATCGACATCCACCGTTCGACGGGATGGACCTTCACCAGCGAGCGCTGGGTGACCCAGCAGGGCGGATTCTGGGACGCGCAGAAGTGGCTGGCGGGCGACTTCGACGGCGACGGCACAGCCGACCTGGCCAACGTCTTCGCCGGGCAACTGGGTGCCTCGATTGACGTTCGCCGGAGGAGACAACCCTGAAGCCGGGCAACCCCCGACGAGTCGTCTTCGACAAGCGGTGATGGGCGACGGCGCTCGCGGTCCCTGGGCCTCAGAGGCAGCGGCCGGTGTTGGGGTTGAGGACGTAAGTGCTGGCGCACTGGCAGGTGCCCGTGGCCGTGCAGTGACCGTGAAGCGCCGAGACGATCGGGTTGTCGTTGCAGGTCTGATCGGCGCCGGGCGTGCAAGCTGGCGCGCAGTCCATGCTGTTCACGCACCCCTCGAAGCAGTCGTTGCGATACGAGACGACATAGGGGCCTTCACAGAAGGGCGACGCGAGCGCGCAGCTGACCCCGCCGTAGCACTGGGCGCCGCGGGCCCCCTCGGCGCAATGATGGAAACGGGCGCAGCAGCCGATCGGGGCGCAGGCGCAGTCGTGGGGATCTATGAAGACCGAATAGCAAGATGGATTGGCATCGCAGGCGGTCTGGGTGGCCGCCTGCGCGCAGCCAGCGGAGGAGCCGCCGGCCCCGTTGATGAAGCCACCGACCCCGCTGAAGCTGCCGCCGGTTCCCGGGAAGCCGCCGATGCCCGGGCGGCCGCCGATGCCCGTACCGCCGATTCCGAAGTTCGGGTTACCGCCGATTCCGAAGTTCGGGTTACCGCCGGTTCCGGGGAAGGCGCCGCCGGTTCCGTTGCCGCCGGCTCCCTGACCGGCGACCCCCGCGCCGCCGTCTCCCAGAGAACCGCCGTCCACTCGCAAACCGCCGCCGCCCCCGGCGCCGCCCGAGGCCCCCGGGTGCAGGCTCGAGTCCTTGCCACATGCCCCCAGACAGGAAAGGGCGACCAGAAAAGCAATCGCAGAGATCGCGAGGTGTTCCAGATTCCTCATGTCGTCGAAGACCGTGATGATACCTGATCCAGGAGAGCCCGCGGTGTGGTGGCGGTCACGCGGTGCTCGTCGCGCGCAGGCTCTTGATCTCACGGGCCCACCGCGTCGCCGGCAGGCGATCCTGACGAGGCGGTCGGGGCCCGCGGGACGGCCGCTCGGGAACAGCGCGCCGCCGGCGATCACGTCGCAGCGACCGTCGTGGTCGAAGTCGCCGAGGGAGAGATCGGGGAGCGCGTTTTTCCATCCAGCCATGAGAACACGCGGTTGACAGACGGAAAACTCGTACATACATCCGAGACATGCGCACATTGAACTGGTGACCGGACGGGCTGAATTCACCATGAACGACGTTGAAAAAGACCTGTTGGCGCTCAAGGATGGGGCCCTCGAAGCGACACGAAAGGCCGATGGCGCCTTCTACGAGAGCTATTTGGCCGAGGATGCGGTCGCGGTAGTGCCTTACGGTGTCTTCGACAAGAAAACCATCGTCGAGCAGATGAGCTCGGCTGGCTCCCCGTTCAAGAGCTCGGCCATCGAGGATACGAAGGTGACCGTGTTGACGCCGGAGAGCGGACTCGTCACTTATCGCGCCCACTATGGCGACAAGGTCGTCTTCGTCACGACGGTCTATGCGAAGCAGCAGGGCCGCTGGAAGGGCGTCTTCTATCAGCAGACTCCCCTTCCGACCGCTTCCCAACACACCGGCCGATAGCTCGCTCCGTCCGAGATCCTGTGCGTGTCGGTTCACCGGAGGGCCGACCGACGTCATCGCGGCATGCATCCGGACCCGTGCGGCCGGCTGCCTGATCAGCGGGTCCGTCTCCGAGCCCGCGTCGATACCGAGGGTTGGCGCCGGGGAATCAACCCTTGGCGCGGTTCTGGGGGCGCGGCCGGTTGACCCCAATCGGGAGCCGGCTGCTACTGCAGGCGCGTGACGGTTACCACGGCGACCTCCCTGGCTTGCGTGCTGGCCCCGCTGCTGCTTGGTTGCGCCAGCAAGTCGGCGAGCGGCGGACGTGGCGGTACCGACGGTGCGGCCGCGTCGGGGGGCCGCATCGGGTCGGTCACCGGGGGCAGCACCGGAACCGGCGCGACGTCTGGCACCGGTGGTGCGGCGGGATCGGGCGCGCGCGGCGCGGGTGGCGCGGGCGGGAACACGGGCACGGGCGGAGCCTCGATGGCATGCAACCCCGCCGGAGCGATCACGGCCGGTTCCGGGGGCGCCGCGGCCTGTCAGAGCAACCCCGCCGACTACGCCAACCCCTACCGGGATCCCTGCCGGCCGATCGAGGATCGGATCACGGATCTGCTGTCGCTTTTGACCCTGGCCGAGAAGCAGACCATGCTCGGATCGACCCACCCGGCCATCGCCCGCCTCAATCTCCCCGGCGCGCCGCTCGGCACCGAAGGTTTGCACGGCATCTCGTCGGGCGCGGATCCGGCCAGCGCGCGCGATCCCAGCACCCAGTTCCCGCAGGCCTTCGGCCTCGGTCAGTCCTGGGATCCCGAGGCGCTGAAGACGGTCGGCGCGGTCACCGGCAACGAGGCCCGCGTGTACCGCGCGTTCGGCACCACGCCCAACGGGCGGAACATCGGGCTCGTGATTCGCGCGCCCAACGTCGATCTCGCGCGGGACCCGCGCTGGGGCCGGGTCGAGGAATCCTACGGCGAGGATCCTTATCTGATCGGCGAACTGGCCAAGGGCTTCCTGGCCGGTCTGCACGGCTCTGACCCGAAGATCCTGCTCGCGGCTTCCATGCTGAAGCACTTCGCCGCGAACAGCAACGAGAACACCCGGGTGACGAGCTCGTCGAACCTGGATGACCGCAACCTGCGCGAGTACTACACGGCCACCTTCGGGACCGCGGTACGCGACGGCCGCGCCAACGCGATCATGACCGCCTACAACAAGATCAACGACAGGCCGGCCGCCGTGACACCGCTGCTCAAGTCGCTGGTGATGGGGGAGTGGGGATTCCGAGGGTTCTTCTGCACCGATGGCTCCGCGGCATCGCTGCTCGTCCCCCCTTCGCAACAGGTGTTTCCGACGCTGGAGCAGTCGGTGGCCGCGATCGTCAAGGGCGGGACCGGAATGCTGCTGCAAGGGAGCGCGACGATGCCGCTGGCGACCACGGTGGCCAGCGCATTCACCATGGGTCTGCTCACCGAAGCCGACGTCGATGCGGCGCTGCGCCCGGTGCTACGGGTGCGCTTCCAGCTCGGAGACTTCGACCCGCCATCCTATGTCCCCTACGGCTCGATCCTGGGGACCGACACGCCCTGGAACACGCCCGAATCGCACGCGAAGGCGCTGGACGTTTCGCGCAAGACCGTCGTCTTGCTCAAGAACGTGAATCGGGCGCTGCCGCTCGATCGCGCCGCGATTCGCAGCGTGGCCGTGATCGGTCCGCGCGCCGACTCCTTCGTCAAGGACTGGTACGGAGGGCTGCCGCCTTACACGGTCACCGGGCGACAGGGGATCGTGAACAAGCTGGGCGCGAGCATACCGGTTCGCCTGGCCGCCACCGACGACCTGGTCGCAACCACACCCGCCGCGGCGGTGACCGCGGCAACCACGGCGGCGACCGCGGCGGCGGCTATGTCAGACGTGGCGCTGGTGTTCGTGGGGAATCACCCCACGTGCGGAAGCCCGCCGCCGGCGGTGTGGGGGACCTGCCGGACGCCGTACGAGGGAAGGGAGGCCGTCGACCGGACGTCCATCGCGCTCGAGCCGCCGCAAGCCGCCCTGGTGCAGGCCGTGGCCGCCGCCAACCCGCGGACAATCGTCGTCATGGTATCCAGTTTCCCGCAGGGCATCGGGCCGATCGAAAGCAACGCCAACGTCCCGGCCATCTTGCAGATCGCGAACTCCGGTCAGGAGCTGGGCAACGCGGTTGCCGACGTGCTGTTCGGCGACTACAACCCCGCCGGGCGCACCACGATGACCTGGTACCGGACCGAGACCGATATCCCGACCGCGCTCACTGACTACGACATCAAGAAGGGAACCACCTACTGGTACTTCGCGGGCACGCCGCTTTATCCCTTCGGCCATGGCCTGTCGTATTCGACCTTCACGTACGCGAACCTGACCGTCGGCGGACCGAGCGTGCCGGCGGCTCCAGCGGCCGGATCGTGCGGAACTGTGCCGGTGGGCGTCGACGTCACCAACACCAGCGCGGTGGCGGGTGACGAGGTGGTGCAGCTCTACGTCGCCTATCCAGGATCGGCCGTGGCGCAGCGACCACGCCAGCAGCTTCGCGGCTTCAGGCGCGTCAACATCGCGGCGGGCGCGACCGCGCACGTCACCTTCGACATCGGCGCCGCCGATCTCACCTACTATGACGCCGCCGGCGCCCGCTTCGCGGTCGAGACCGGAAAGATGGTGGAGCTGCAGGTCGGCGCCTCGTCGCGGGACATACGGCTTCGCGCGATGTTGGCCGTGACACCTTGAACCCTCCGAGTCCCGATCCGAGCTGGGGTTGACGGATAAGTCGAGCTTCTCGCGTCGCCTGTTCCCACCCATGACATGAACATCGGTCCGATGGATCGAGCGGTCAGAACCGACCGGTCGCAGTCAGGCTGGCGTCGAGAGAGCTGTCCAGGGGTGTGGGACCGATCTCGATTCGCCAGCGTGGATTCGATCTCCGTGACCACATCCGTGGGCGGGGTCGCGAGTGGGTTGACCCTTGACCCGAATTCGGGGCGCAGCGCTACTGCCCTACGGGTTCGTTCGGCTGTTCGCCGGGCCGTCTCATTTGTTGCACCGCACTTCAAGGAGCCGCACATGACCTCATCAGACGTTGCAGGATGGTCGCGCCGAGCGACCAGGCAGGAACGTATCGCCCTGGGCGTCATGATTTCGCTGGCGCTGGGCATGGGGTGCTCGTCCGGCAATACCTCGGTACCCGGCGGTGGCTCCGGAGGCGGCGCAGCGGCGGGGACCGGCGGCGCGCCCTCTGGTAGCGGCGGGTCGGGCGGCGGCCGGGGTGGTGCTCAAGGGACCGGTGGCACGACGTCCGGTACTGGAGGGGCGGGCACCGGAAGCGGCGGTTCGGCGATGGGGACCGGAGGAGCAGGCGGAGCGGGCGGTTCTGGAATGATCGGGACCGGAGGCGGGCCGGCCCTTGGCATGGGAGGGGCGCCGGCTGCTTGCGCGGCCCCGATCCCGATCACCGGCACCGCGGCCACGGTCACCGTGAACCTGGGCGCCGCTCCGATCGCGACGGTCAGCCCCGATCTGCTGGGCGTTCACACGGCGGTTTATGACTCTATTCTGACCACGGATCCCACCACGCCAGCACTTCTGAACGCCGGGGGTATCACGTCATTGCGTTACCCGGGCGGCTCGTACGCCGACGTCTATCACTGGGAGAGCAATTCGGCGCATGCCACCCCGGCGGCAGGGCAGGGCAGCAACGTCATATTCGTCGCGGATACGGCGAACTTTGGCAGCTTCGTTTCACTCCTGCAGAGCGCCGGTGCGAACGCGTTCATCACCGTGAACTACGGTATGAACTCGACGGCCACCGGGCCAGCTGTCCCCCAGCAAGCGGCGGCCTGGGTCGCATATGCGAACGGCGCTCCTGGTAGCACCACCCCGATCGGAACGGACGTCAACGGTATCAACTGGCAGACCGTCGGCTACTGGGCGGGCCTCCGGGCTTCCGCGCCGTTGGCCGTGGATACGGTGCCGCCCACCAATTTCCTGCGCATCAACCGGCCGGCACCGGTGGGCATCAAGTACTGGGAGCTTGGCAACGAGCTGTACGGCAACGGCTACTACAACGGCAACGCAGGTTCCGCCGGCTGGGAGGCGGATCTGCACGCGCCCTACAACGGAACGAACGGAACTCTGCGCCGTGGCAATCCGGCCCTTGCACCGGCCGTCTACGGCATGGCCGTCAGGGCCTTTGCGGCGGCGATGAAGGCCGTTGATCCGACGATACAGGTCGGAGGAATCGTCACCTGGCCGGACAACCAATTCACGACCCCCACGTCCTGGAACAGCAGCGCGCTGTCGCAGGCGTGCGCCTCGATGGATTTCGCGGTGGCTCACTGGTACCCCGGGTCGACGATCGTAAGTTTGTTGCCCGCCCCGCGAACGGAAATTCCCGCAATGTACGCCGGGTTGCGCGGCGTCTTGACGGCGAACTGTCCCGCGGGCAAGGGTGGCATGCCGATCGCGATCAGCGAATGGGGACCGAACATCAACGTGCCGAACGATATCACTGCCCAGCTGACGAACAGGGTCAACGCCGGCCTGCCCCCGACCAACACGCAGATTGTTGGGCTCTTCGCGGCCGAGGCCTACGCGACATTCATGGAACAGGGTGTTTTCGCCGCGCACTGGGCGCAAATGCACATCCAGGGCGGGGGCTACCTCGAGGCCACCGCCGCCAACAACTGGGGGTATCACGGCGCGGTGATGGCACATCATTTCGCCGGTGCCGGTGACAACATCTTGCCCCTGCAGACGACTTCGAATGCCTTGCTGTACGCGCACGCCTCGCGGCACTCCGATGGCTCCATCGCTGTCATGTTGACCAACACCAACCCCGCCGGTTCGTTGGCCGTTACCGTCAATATGACGGGCGGAGCCGCGGTCCCGCTCGCGTGCTCGGGTTTTCGCTACGGATACACCTCGGCGGGAGCGAACCTGGATGGCCCGATCACCACCGCGAATATCTTCTCGGCGACGACGCGCACGTCGTTCGCTGTCGCCGTGCCGGCGTACTCCGTCGTGGTCGTCGTGTTCCCGCCGGGGTGACTTGCATGACGGGGCCCGTGGGGGGCTGTCCTCAGCCCCCCGCGAGCGCCGTCAGCGCTTCTTGACCGGCGCGCCCACGCCGCCGTTGCCGACGATGTCGGCGCGGTGGGACTTGCCGATCTTCTCGGCCTCTTGCAGCTCTTCGCGTTCGCGTTCATCGTCCACGGCGCGCCGCGCTTCCTTGGCGGCGGGCTCTACGGCGCCGCTGTCCACGAACTTGCGGGTGGCATCGCGGTAGCGTCGATCGGCCTGGCGGTTGCCTTCGCCGGGCTCATCCGTGTTGGATGGATCGGGCAGCTCGTCATCATTGAATTTGTTCATACCTGCAAAATGGCCACTGCCCCCCACGAGGCAAGGCAAAGCGCTGCCTCAACCTCAACGACGGCGGAGCTTGTCGAGGGCCGCGAAGGGGTTGTTGAACGGCGCTGGAGCCGCCGGCTTGGCCTGGCCCGCGCCCGCGCGCGGGCCGCCCCCACTGCCCGCCGGTTGCTTCTCGAACCGCGCCTTCCCCGGTCCGCCGCCGTCACCGCCACCACCGGCCGGGGCGGACCGCGGCGCTTCGCCGGCCTTCGCCGCCACCCCGGCTGCCCGCTCGGCCTTCATGGTGAGCGCGATCTGATTCTTCTCGCGCTTGACCTCGAGCACGCGCACGGTGACGCGATCGCCGGGGCTCACGACCTCGCGCGGGTCCTTGACGAAGCGGTCGGCGAGTTGGGAGATGTGGACCAGACCGTCCTGGTGCACGCCGACGTCGACGAAGGCGCCGAAGTTGGTGACGTTGGTGACGATGCCCGGACACACCATCCCGGGCTGCAGATCGGCGACGGTGTGAATGTCCTGGCGGAACGAGAAGGCGATGAAGCCCGCGCGCGGATCGCGTCCCGGCTTTTCCAGCTCGCCGATGATGTCGGCCAGCGTGAAGGCGCCCACCTCGGCCTCCAGCTCCCGGGCGCTGCGCACCAGCTTGACCCCGGCCCCCAGCAGGCCCACCACGCCGACCCCGAGCTGCGCCGCGAGCTTTTCCAGCACCGCGTAGCGCTCGGGGTGGACGCCGGTGGCGTCCAGGGGGTGCGCTGCCTCGGGGATGCGCAAGAAGCCGGCCGCCTGCTCGAACACCCGCTTCGAGAAGCGCGGCACCTCCAGCAACTGGGTGCGCGAGCGAAACAACCCGTCGCGTGCGCGCCGCTCGACGATCGCCTTGGCCAGCCCGGGCCCGATCCCCGACACGTGGCTGAGCAGGTGATATGACGCCGTGTTGAGGTTGACGCCGACCTGGTTGACGCAGGAGTCGATGACGGCGTCCAGGCTCTTCTTCAGCGCGTGCGGCGAGACGTCGTGCTGGTACTGGCCCACGCCGATGCTCTTGGGGTCGATCTTGACCAGCTCGGCCAGCGGATCCTGCAACCGGCGGGCGATCGAGATCGCGCCGCGCACGGTGACGTCGAGCTCGGGGAACTCCTCGCGCGCCAGATCGCTGGCGCTGTAGACGCTGGCGCCGGCCTCACTGACCATGACCACCGGCACGTCGCCCTGGCCGGCGATCCTCAGGGCCTCGCGCACGAAGGTCTCGGTCTCGCGCCCGGCGGTGCCGTTGCCGACGGCGACCGCGGCGATGCCGCCCTTGCGCACCAGGTCGGCCAGCACCGGCGCGGCGTTGGCCTTGCCCGCGATGGTCTCGAGGTGCAGGACGCCGCTGCCGACGTACTTGCCGGCGCCGTCGATCACCGCCAGCTTGCACCCGGTGCGAATGCCGGGATCGACGCCCAGCACCGCCTTGGGGCCGAAGGGCGCCGCCATCAGCAGCTTGCGTACGTTGTCGGCGAAGACGGCGATCGCCGCCTCGTCGGCGACCTCGCGCAACGCCTTGTGCACCTCGTTCTCGATCGCGGGCACGACATAGGCGCGCAGGGCCATGCGCGCCGCGCGCCGCAACAACAGCGCGCCCGCGAAGGCCGGCACGCTGCACGCCGCGGCCTCGAAGACGCCGCTCAGGTGGTCCAGCAGGCCATCGACCGGCGCGTCGTCGCCGGGCGGCAGCGCACCGCCGATTGACAGCATCAGTTCCTCTTCGACCCAGCCCCGGCGCATGGCCAGGTAGCGATGTGAGGCCAGCGGCTTGCGCAGCTCGGCGACCCGCTCCTGATAGGCGAAGTAGTTCTCGAACCGGCTGTTGGGTTTGGCCTTGTCGGCACGGCGCGTGCGCACGTGCCCCTTGTCGAAGTAGGCGGCGCGCACGGTCTGGCGCAGCGTCGGATCTTCGGCCAGCCGTTCGGTGAGCAACTCGCCCGCGCCCGCGAGCGCCGCGGCGACGTCGGCGATCCCCTTGTCGGCGTCGCAGAACGCCCGGGCGCGGGCCTCGGGCGTCTCACCCGGCGCGGGCGTGATCGCGCCGTGCCCGCAGTCCCAGAGCCAGCTCGCCAGCGGCTCCAGCCCCGCCTCCCTGGCGACGGTGGCCTTGGTCTTGCGCTTCTGCTTGAACGGCAGGTACAGATCTTCCAGCCGAGCCAGATCGAACGTCGACACGAGCTCCGCCTGCAACTGCGGCGTCAGCTTGCCCTGGCTGTCGATCTCCGCGACGATGAATGTCTGCCGCTTGACGATCTCGTCCCAGGACTCCTGGGCGTCGATCACCTGACGGATCGCCACCTCGTCGAGCTGGCCGGTCTCTTCCTTGCGGTAGCGGGCGATGAACGGCACCGTCGCGCCGCCGCCGGCCAGACGCAGCACCGCGGCCACCGAGGCCACCGGGATCGGGGCAAGAGCAAGTGGCTGCCGGGACCTGAACCATTCGAAAAAATCCATCGAGACACCTGGCCGCGAGCGCGCGAGGGGCCGCAATCTACCGCGTCGCGCGCGGGCGGTCACCGGCCTTTGCGTCCGGCGCCGCGCGCAGGCCCCGCCGGGGCCCACCGCCCGGGCGCGGACCGTCGAGCATGGTGGCCAGCGATGGCAACGCCGCCGGCGGCGCGCCCAGCAGCAGCGCCACCAGCGCGCCCCGGCGCGCCGCCGCGTAGATGGTGTCGTCGGCGCGCGCGCGCCAGACCGCGGGCTGCCCGCTGGTGTCGGCGGGGCCAGACGGCTCGGGCGCCGCGCCGCCGGCCGCCAGCGCGGCCAGCCGCGGCACCACCGCCTGCAAAAAGTCGTCGGCGTCGGCGTCGCCATCCCAGACCGTCAGCCAGGCCAGCGCGGCGCCAGCGCCGGCCGCGCCCGCCTCGGGCACGCCGGCGTCGCCGCCTCCCGCGCCGCCGACACCACCACCTGCTGGCGGCGCCACGACGGCCGACAGGTAGATCGCCATGCGGTCGCCACGCCAGCCGGCGGCGGCGCGTTCGGACGACAGCCAGACGCGGATCAGGAGCTCGCCGAAGGTCTCGGCGCGTGCCCAGCGCCAGCCGTCGCCCATCAGCGGCAGCGGCGGAATCTCCAGCGCCGCCGCGGCCACCCCACGATCGTACCGCTCGGGGTGCAGGATCTGCGCGGTCGAATCGGGCGGCCGGGCCCAGATGGCGTCGATCGCCGCCCAGCTGGCCCGCGCGCGCGCGCGCGCGATGAAGGCGAATCCCTCGAGCGTGGGAAACGCCAGCAGCTCGCGCAAGAATCGTGGCGACACCGGCGAGACCGGCGACTCCGGTCGATCGGCGGCGGCGCCCGCCAGGCCCGCGCGCGCGCGCTGCCCGACCTCGCCCAGCTCCGGCGGCGCGGGAAACGGCGCCCGGGGATCCACCGCCTCCAGCGCCAGCACGGCGGCGTCGCCTTCGATCACGGCCTGGCGCGCCAGCTCGGCGTCGAATGACAGGCCGCGGCGCCCGTCGGCCGTGATCTTCAGGAAACGGCGCAGGCCAAAGCGCTGGTCTTGCAGTGCGTGCGCGATCTCGTGCGCCAGCACCACGCGCTGATCGGGCAACGGGATGTAGCTGGGCACGTAGAGCCGGCGCGCCGCCGGGTCGTAGAATCCCACCGGATCACGGGCCGCGGCGTCGCTGATCAGATCCGCGTAGCGCGCGTCCGGTGTCAGCAGACCCAGGCGCTGGAACACCTGCGCATCCACCTCGGTGTCGGCGCGACCGCCCCCGGCGGCGACGGCGCCACGCACCACGGCCCCGGCCATGGCACGCGCCTCGACCCGATCGACCAGGCGGCGCTCCCAGTCGATCACGACCCTGCCCTTGCGGGCCTCGCCCACCGCGCGCGCCAGCGCCTCGGTCTCGACCAGCATCATCTCTTCAGTGACGACCGGCGACGGGGACGCCGTGGTCGCGTCACGGCCAGCCGCCAGCAGGGCGGCGCCAGCAACCACCAGCGCCCAGCCGCGCCGGCGCCGGACCCAGGCGGAGGCGACCATCCCGCGCAGTATATGCGATGCCGTCCCCGTCTCGACGGATGGCGCGGTAATGGAACAGGGAGGAGCCGCTTGCATTTCCCATCGGTCTGGCCGCGCTGGAGCGAAGGAGCGCGTCGCTTATACTCCCCGCGCTTCATGAGCATCCCCGATCTTTCGCGGCTGACCCCGCCGGAACGCCTGAGCGCCGCAACCGCGCTGCGCCAGCTCGAGCGGTTGCTGGGCGAGGCGGGTGCGGTCGAGCTCCACGGCGCGCAAGGGTCGCTGGGACCAGCCATCGCGGCGCGGCTCGCAGCCGCGGCGGCGCCCGGGGTCCGGCCGCTGATCTACCTGTGCGCCGACGAGGACGTCGCCGAAGCGCGCGCCGAGGACCTGGCCTTCTTCCTGCCGCCGCCGTCGGCCGGCGACGATCCGGTGGCCCCGCCGGCGGTGATCCACCTGCCGGCGCCGGACGCCTCGCCGTACGCCGAGATGCAACCCGACCGGCGCTCGATCCTGCGCCGGATGGCCGCGCTGTTTCGCCTGTCGCAACATCCGGCATCACGGGCGCCGACGGCGCTGGTGGCGTCGGCGTCGGCGCTGTTCCGCCGGGTGATACCGGCCGGGCCATTCGCCGACCTGTGCCGGGTCATCCGCCCCGGCGAAACGCTGCCGCGCGCGGCCGCGCTGGCCATGCTGCAGGGCGCCGGCTTCACGCGCGCCAGCGTGGTCGAGGACGCGGGCACCTTCGCGGTGCGCGGTTCGGTGATCGACGTCTTCCCGTCGGTCTACAAGCACCCGGTACGCATCGAGCTGTTCGGCGACGAGGTGGAATCGATCCGTCTCTACGACGCCGGCACCCAGCGCACCCTGCGCGTGCTGGACCTGGTGCACCTGCACCCGGTGCGCGAGACCATCCTGACCCCGGGCGCCGAGCCGCGCGCCCGCCTGCTGGCCGCCGCCGACGCCGCGCTGTTCCCGTCGTCGAAGACCCGGGTCCTGCTCGAGCAGATCGAAGAGGGCGTCCCCTTCTTCGGCATCGAATCGCTGGCCCCGCTCTTTCACGCCGGCATGGTGCCGCTGTTCGACTACTTACCCGACGGCGCGACCTTCGTGATCGAGGAGCCGGAGGCGGTGCTCGACGAGGCGCGCCGCCACGCCGCCAAGCTGCGCGAGACCGCGACCAACCGGCGCCACGAGCACCGACTGGCGCTGGACGCCGGCGAGTTCGTGCTGACCGAGGACGAGGCGCGCGTGGCCCTCCAGCGAACCCGCCGCGTCACCCTGCACGCGGTCGAGCTGGAGCGCTCCCCCGCCGAGGCGGACGCCGGCCCGCCGCGGGTGAGCCTGCACGTCGAGTCCAACGCCACCCTGCGCGCCGAGCTGCAGCGCGCGCGCGCCGACGCGCCCCGCGACGATCCCGACGCCCAGGTCGATCTCGGCAAGCCGCTGCGCGACCGCCTGCGGTCCTGGATCGGGGATCGGCAACGAGTCAGGCTGGTGGCGCCCAACCGCACACACGCCGACCGCCTGGCAGCGATGCTGCGCGCCTGGGGCCTGGCGCCCGAGATCTGGCGCGGCGGCGGCGCCGAGGTGCTGGCCGAACTGACCTCCAGCTCGGAGCGGGCGCACCTGGGCGCGCCGCTGGCGATCCTGTCGGGCTCCCTGGCGCACGGGTTCCGCCTGCCCGCCGACCGCCTGGTGCTGGTGTCCGAAGAGGAGATCTTCGGCGCGCGCTCCCACCGCGAGGCGCGCCCCGCGCCGCGCGCGCCGGGCCTGGGCGATCTCGGCGAGATCGCCGAGGGCGACGCGGTGGTTCACGACGAGCACGGCATCGGCCGCTACCGCGGGCTCAAGAAGCTGCAGGTGCGCGGGGTGTTCCAGGACTTCATGCACCTCGAGTACGACGGCGGCACGGTCTACGTGCCGGTGTACCGCATTGGCCTCGTGCGCCGCTACAGCGGCGCCGAGTCGGAGGCGGTGCGGCTCGACAAGCTGGGCGGCAAGACCTGGCTCGAGAAGAAGCGCCGGGTCTCGGCCGAGGCGCGCAAGATCGCCGAGGAGCTGCTGCAGCTGTACGCGCAACGCGCGGCGCTGGCCGGCCATTCCTTCCCCGCGCCCGACGCCGTGTTCCGCGAGTTCGAGGAGACCTTTCCCTTCGAGGAGACGCCCGATCAGCAGAAGGCGATCGAGACCGTGCTCGACGACATGCAGAACGGCCGTCCCATGGACCGCCTCATCTGCGGCGACGTCGGCTACGGCAAGACCGAGGTGGCGCTGCGGGCGACGCTGATGGCGGTGCTGGGCGGCAAGCAGGCGGCCGTGCTGGCGCCGACCACCGTGCTGGCCGAGCAGCACTTCGTCACCTTCTCCGAACGGTTCAGCGATTTTCCGGTGCGGGTGGCGGTGATGTCGCGTTTCCGGACCAAGGCCGAGCAGCAGGCGACGCTGGCGGCGCTGGCGGAAGGGAAGCTCGACGTGGTGGTGGGGACCCACCGGCTGCTGTCGCGCGACGTCCGCTTTCACGATCTCGGCCTGCTGGTCGTCGACGAGGAGCAGCGGTTCGGCGTCACCCACAAGGAGCGCCTCAAGGAGCTGCGCACCCAGGTCGACGTGCTCACGCTGACCGCCACCCCCATCCCGCGGACGCTGCAGATGGCGATGGGGGGGCTGCGCGAGATCTCGATCATCGCCACGCCGCCCGCCGATCGGCTGGCCATTCGCACCACGGTCTGTCGGTTCGATCGCGATCTGCTGGGAGAGGCGATCCGGCGCGAGCGGGCGCGGGGCGGGCAGATCTTCTTCGTCCACAACCGGATCGAAGATCTGGCCGAGCAGGCCGGGAAGATCCGGGAGATCTCGCCGGAGGGGACCCGGATCGCCATCGCCCACGGACAGATGCCCGAAGGGGAGCTGGAGAAGGTGATGGTCGACTTCGTCGACGGGCGCCACGACATCCTGGCCTGCACGACGATCATCGAATCGGGGCTGGACATCCCGCGGGCCAACACGATGATCGTCAACCACGCCGACCGGTTCGGGCTGGCGCAGCTCTACCAGCTGCGCGGCCGCATCGGGCGCTCGCGCGAGCGCGCGTTCTGCTACCTGGTCGTGCCCGAGGACGCGCGCATCACGCCGGAGGCCAAGCAGCGCCTGGCGGTGCTGCAGCGGTTCACCGAGCTCGGCGCCGGCTTCCAGGTCGCGACGCACGACCTCGAGATCCGCGGCGCGGGCGAGCTGCTGGGCGAGCGCCAGCACGGCGCCGTGGCGGCGGTCGGCTTCGAGGCCTACGCGCGCATCCTGGAGGAGGCGGTCGCCGAGCTGAAGGGCGAGCCCATCAAGTCCGAGCACGATCCGGAGATCACCGTCGACGTGCCCGCGTACATCCCCGACGACTACGTCCCCGACACCGGCCAGCGCCTCGAGTTCTACCGGCGGCTCGCGCAGGCCCGCGACGAGGACGGCGTGCGCGCGACGCTGGAGGAGCTGGCGGACCGCTACGGCCCGCTGCCCGACGAGGCGCAGCTGCTGGGCGAGGTGATGGTCGACAAGACGATCGTCCGGGCGCTGGGCGCGCTCGCATACGAGCTGGCCCCGACGCGGATGGTCCTGTCACTCGCGTCGGACACGGGCCTCGATCCCGGCAAGGTGACGAAGCTCGTGTCCACCCGCAACAGCCGCTTCAAGCTGACCCCCGACATGCGCCTCGCCTACACCTTCGACGAAGCCGAGAAGCGCGACCGGATGCCGGCCGCGCGGAAGACGCTGGAACGGCTCAAAGGTCTGATCGGCGACCGTTAGCATCTAACCAAGCGCCGCCGCCGCGGGCCTTATCGCGCATGCGGCAATCACGGGGA
>DASRQZ010000046.1:0-39593 GCA_035696125.1 Polyangia bacterium | reverse complement strand
TGCTGTCGCACTTCCCTTCACCCTGCCTGCTGGGCCTCGGCGCCTGTGGCACGGAACCCGAGGGGACCTGGAGCCCACCACCGGCGCGCTGAGAGTCAGTGCGTTTCCCGACGCACCGTGAAAACTGGCACTCGAGAGCGTTGGTCGAAAGCTGGGCATTCGAATGGACTGCTATTGTCCAATGTTGACCGTCTGAACAAAGGCAATGACAATGCGCAACCTCGTCAAACTCTACTCTTCGTTAACCATCATTGCAGTCGCTGGCGCAGCCTGCGGACCCGGGCCTAATGATTCGCTTGGTTCCGAAAACTCGGGCGATCCGACCGGAAGCGTCGGCAAAGCGACCAGCGCAATCACCGCGATGGATCAGGTGATCGCCGATCTGAAGGCAGTCTTCAAGCTTGCCAACAAGTACGGTGACTACTACGCAAAGGCCAAGAAGGGGGTGGACTTTGCAAAGGCGGTGCTGGAATTCTTCGACATCGCCCAGTTTCCATCCGAGGAGAGCGTTGCGATCGCGGCCCTCTCTGCGCAGGTGAATCAACTCGGCGCGGACATCATCTGGTACATCAGCACGTCCGACACGAGTGACCAACTGGCCGCGCTGATGAGCGATCTACAAACGACTGGACAGATCCTCGAACAGGGCAAAACGAACCCGGCGATCCAGTTCAACACGACGTCGGTCGCATACACGACTTCTGGCGAGCATCTGGCAATTCTTGAAAACGACATGCACTTCCTGCGTTACTACCGGCCCAGCTTGCTCGACGGCCGAAACGTCAACTGGGTCAACGTCATCCTGCCTGCGGACAGAACGGAGGCCGAGCCGTTCGCCATCGCCGAAAATACCGGTGGGCAATTCGTCTACGACTGGAGGATGGGCGTCGCGAGGATGATCACCGGCATCGCAGCCCGGATCACGATCCTGACCGCCGCGGACCCTGGGTTCACGCTCTCGCTCGTGCGCGACGAGATGATGGGGCACCGCGCGGCTCTGCTCAAGCATTACGACAAGATGGTGGCCGGCGTGAAGTGCAACTTCCGTGACGTGCTCGATTCGACTTCCCGACCCACCGGGAACGTCGAGGTGGTGTGCGCCGATATATACAGCGGCTATTCGCAAGAGCGCGACCTTCCGCACGGCAATCTCGACAACGCCCACGACTCGTGCAAGCTCTGCATCTCGGACGGCAGCGGCCACTGTTTGCCGACTGTCTATCCCAACATCGGATACGATCAGCAGTGTCTCGCCAGTGTCGACGCGAATTGGTCTGCCTTCTGGAACAATGTGTTCGCCACCCAGGAGCAGCTTCGGAGGACGGTCCTGGCCTCGATGCCGCTCTTCGAAATGCGCGACCTGATAAATACGCTCTACGCTTACGCAAACCCCGCACCTGATTTGACCGAAATGCGGCAGCAGATCTCCAACTTTTCAGAGCAGCTCTGTCTGGATATTCAGAACGGCAACCCGGGGGCGGGAACGCCCGTCTGGATGTGGCCGTGCAGCGGCGCGGGTCACGGCGCTCAATGGTGGAGATACAGCCGCACTGATCGCACCATCGTCAACCCGTCTTCCAACCGGTGCCTCGACGTGAAGCTCGATTCGGGCGGCCTCTTTCGGCCGCTCATTGCGGACTGCAATGACGCGGACTCTCAAAGATGGTCATTCGATCCGACGTCCAACGAGATTTACAGCGGCGTAGGTTCCACGACGACGCTCTTCGGCGGAACGTCGCAGGCCGAGTTTCCTTCGATCGCCTGGAAGATCCCCGGCTACGGGTACTTTCTCGAGCCATTCTGGCACGTCGATTCAGCCAACCCTTGCCAGAGCGGCCCCCCGCTGTCGACCAACGATGGCGCGTGCGTTTCGCAGATCTGTGCCGTGGATTCGTTTTGCTGCAACACCCTCTGGGACGGTAGCTGCGTGAACGAGGTGAGCTCGGTCTGCAACCAGTCCTGCCCACCCGGCCCATGAAAACGGCGTCTGCCGCGTACGGTGGCAGGTGACGTCCAGATACCCCCCCCGGCCGAAACGATGACCTGGGTAAGGCAGTGGGTGAAGCGGATCTGTCTTGAGGCCAAGGTGCCCCAGGTCACCGCGCACGGGATGAGGGGTCTGCACTCGACCCTGGCTCTCGAGCATGGCGCTTCCGCCCACGTCGCCGCCTCGTCTCTGGGCCACGAGTCGTTCTCGACCACGGTCGAGAGGTACGCGAAGCCCGAGGCGATCGCCGGGGCGCGCCAGCGGCGGGTGCTGACCGTGCTCGATGGGGGCAGACTCGCCTCCTCACCTTCAAACGATTGGACCGCCAATCGTTTCAAACCGCCTTTCTAGAACATAAAACCTAAGAAATTCGTGGAGCTGAACGGGATCGAACCGTCGGCCTCCTCAATGCCATTGAGGCGCTCTCCCAGCTGAGCTACAGCCCCCCGCCGGCTTGCGCCGGCAGGGAGTAACTACCAGCCGGAGGGCGCGCGGTCAATGATGACGGACGGCCGAGAACAGGCTCTCGAAGCGGAGGTCGCCGCGCAGGCGGTCCCAGTCGTTGGCCAGGTACAGATCGCGCAGCGCGAAGGTGTCCAGGCGCTGCTCGACGGGCTGGCGGCGCACGTGGGCCTCGAGCAGGACCAGCGCCGTGGGCAGGTTGCCGAGCGCGGCCTGGCACACGGCCAGCGGCAGCAGGGAGGCCGGATCTTCGCGTTCACTGCTGGGTACGTGGGCCAGCTCGAGGCGGGCCGCGGGGCGGTCGCCGCCGGCGGCGCGGGTCGCGCACAGCAGCAGGCGAGCCTCGGTGTCGGCGCCGGGCTTGGTGGTGTCG
This sequence comes from Polyangia bacterium, assembly GCA_035696125.1. Lineage (GTDB taxonomy): Bacteria > Myxococcota_A > Polyangia > Fen-1088 > Fen-1088 > DASRQZ01. Next base: position 36,771 of record DASRQZ010000046.1, on the reverse strand, counting down.
GCCAGGCGCAGGGCTTCTTCCAGCTCGTGGCGGGTGCGGGCCAGCAGGCCGGTCGGGACGGCACCGGTGTAGGCGCGCACGCTCATCAACTTGGTACGGTAGATGCGACCGCGCTCCAGCGCCAGGCCGCGCAGGGTCGCTGGGGGTAGCTTGTCGCGCTGGGCTTGCACCCCGGCCAGGAGCTGCGACCGCTGCCGTTCGCGATCGGCCTTGAGGATCGCGCGCTCGAGCTCGGCGGACGGCTGGTAGCGGTAGCGCGACGACCACTCGGCGATGGCCTGGTGGTAAAGAGCGGCGGCTTCGCTCCAGCGCTCGTCGCGATCGCTGGCGACGGCCAAGGCATAGGCCTCGCTGGCGAAGGCGCGCTCTAGCGACGCGCCGAGCACGGGGCTCACCTCGATGGTGGTGGTGCGGTTGCTCTCGCCGACGACGACCACCGCAGCGGTCCCGGTCCCGGCGCCGGCGTCGTTGCCGTGCGCCGCGCAAGGCAGCGAGATCCCGACCGCCGACAGCGCGACGGCGAACGGGGGGGCGAACGGGATTGCAAACGCAAACGACGATCGCCTGCCCGCGCGCGCGCACCTGGGCTTTGTCAGGCGGCTCACCCGGACAGACTAGCTTGACCGCGCCGGCCCGTCATAGTAACGAGCGACCATGACCGGGTTTTGCCTGCGCGGTCGGGGAGGGCACCGGCGGGTGGTCGTGGCCGCGATGGCGCTGGGAGCCTGCCGGGCGTCGGTGCCGGCGGCCGGCAAGGGCGCGCCCGGGCCGGGCGCTGCGCCCGCGGAGCTGGCGGTCGGGCGCTACGCGGATTCGGTCCCCATCACGGCGCTCGCGGTGGCGACGCCCTACGTGTGGGCCGGCACCAAGCGTGGCCTGCGTCGCTGGAAGGCGGCCGCCAAGGCCGGATCGAACGCCGCCGGATCGAACGCCGACGCCGGCGTCGAGCCGATCGGCGGCGAGACCGGGTTCCTGGGCCACCGCATCGACGCGCTGGGCGTCGACGACGAGGGGGCGGTCTGGGCGGCGAGCGACGCCGGGGTCGGGCGCTTCGTCGACGCCGGCGGCCGCACCCACTTCGAGGCCAGCGCCGCGCCACCGCCCGTCGAGCTGGGGGCGATCGCCTGGTTGGCGCCCACGCGCGCCGATCGTGGCGCCTGGGCTGGCGGCACCGGTGGTCTGGCGCGCTTCGACGGGCGCGCCTGGACGATCAGCAAGTTTCTGCGCGACGTCGCGGTGACTTCGCTGGAGCTGGACGCCGATGGCCTCGCGGCCTGGGTCGGCACGCGCGGGCGCGGTCTTTACCGCGTCGACAGTCAGGGCGGCCATCCGTTCTCGCCCGCGGGCTGGTCGCCCTCGGCCACCGAGGAGATCGCCGGCGTCGCGCCCACCACGGCGGGCGCGCGCCTGGTCGCCGCGCGCCTGGCCGACGGTGGCCGGATCACCGTCATGCGCAAGGATGGCGACGAGACTTACCAGACCCAGCCGGGCGCCGGCGTGCGCTTCGTGCGCTTGCTCTCGGCCGGCGCCGCCCCGGTGCTGATCGCCGAGCTCGGCGGCCGCGAGCGCGCGTTCGACCTGCGCCCACTGCCGCGCGGGGAATCGCCGCCGTCGGGCGGCTTCCGACTGGTCGACGTGCGCAAGGGCAGCGTGGCGCGCTACCAGGCGGTTCCGATGGCGCTGGCGGTTCCGTCCGAGGTCACGGTGGCGGCCGCCGCCCCGCGCGGTGAAGGACCGCCGGACTTCTGGTGCGGCTCGCGCCGGATGGGGGTCGCCCACGCGGAATCGCCCGGTCCGCGCTATCTCGGCGGCGATCTCACCGACGACGCCGAGCGGTTGTCGGTGGCGTGCGCCGCGCGCGATCGCTGCTACGTCGTCGCGGGCGGCGCGCACGCCTGGCTGTTCGACGGCACGCGCTTCCAGGACACGCGCATCGGCGAGACCACGGCAGGGCGCGCGCTGGCGGTGGTGGCCGACCGCGCGGGCGCGATCTTCGGGGTCGTCACCGACCCGCCCTTCGAGGACATCAAGCTGACGCGGCTGGAGCACGATCGATGGCCGGTGGTGCACACGGTCCCGCTCGGCCGGCGCGCGGTGCGGCCGTCGATCTCGTTCGCGACCTTCGCGCCCGGCGGAAATCTTTGGTTGGGCCTGGGCGTGGTGGCCAGCGACGGACAGGAACAGGGGCGCGGCGCGCTCGAGCTGGCGCTGGCGCCGGCCAGCCCGAAGGGCGGCACCGTGATCCGCCACGGTAGCTTCCCGGGCGGCGAGGCAGGCGCCGAGAGCCTGCCGCTGCCGTACGACTTGACCGGCGTGCTGTTCGACGGCACGGCGACCTGGTTCTCGGCGCGCAGCGGCATCAACCGCTGGCAGGAATCCGAGCTGCGCCACTGGGGCGAAAACGAGCACATGGACAGCGAGGTCTGCTACGACGTCGCCAAGGGTAGCGACGGCAAGATCTGGGTGGCGACCTCGGCGGGCGTCGGCCGCTTCGACGGCAAGGACTGGCGGTTCGGGCAACACGCCCGCGCCGACGGTGAGGCGCCGGCGACGCGCGCGCTGGCCAGCGACGGCAGCGGACGGATGTGGCTGGCGACGGCGCGCGGGTTGCGCGTGCTCGACGCGCGCGCCGCCAGCGCGCGGACGCTGGCGGAGGGCGCCTCGGTCATCGACGACGACATGCTCGACCTTGCGCTGGATCGCTTCGGGCGCGTGTGGGCGCTTGGTGCGGTGGCGCTGGCCATCGTCGACGGCGGCAATCCGGGAGGTGTCAGCGCAGCTGGGATCCCCGCTGGAACCCCGACGGGAAACGCAGCAAGAAACGCAGCAAGAAACGAAGCAAGAAACGCAGCAAGAAACGAAGCAAGAAACGAAGCAAGAAACGAAGCAAGAAACGCAGCAGGAAACGAAGGTGGGACAAGGTGAGAAGGCGCCGTCACGGCTTGGCGTCGCGCACGCCGCTGGTTCGCGATCTGGCGCCAATCTCTGTTAGTGTGCTTCGGTGAGCGCAAATCCCGAAGGCCGTGCTGCGGCTGATCCGGTCATCCCCGATATTCTTCCGTTGCTCCCGATTCGAGATCTGGTCGTTTTCCCGTACATGATCGTTCCCCTGCGCGTCACGCGCCCGGTGTCGATGGAGGCGGTGGCCAAGGCGCTGGAGGCGGAGGACCGCCTGTGTTTCCTGGTCGCGCAAAAGGACTCGACCGACGACGATCCGGCCGCGTCGTCCTTCTACAAGTCGGGCACCGTCGGGATGATCATGCGCATGCGCAAGCTGTCCGAGGGCGGCCTCAAGATCCTGGTGCAGGGTCTGTGTCGCGCCAAGATCCAGCGCTTCGTCGCCGAGACGCCCTGTTACCGCGTGCGTATCGATCGCGCCGATGACGTTCCGCCGGCGCGCACGCTGGGGATCGAGGCGCTCATGCGCTCGGTGCGCAGCAACGTCGATCGCCTGACCGGCCTCGGCAAATCGATGCAGCCCGAGCTGGGCATGGTGGTCGGTAGCGTCGAGGATCCGGGCCGCATGGCCGACCTGGTGGCGTCCAACCTCACGCTCAAGGTCACCGAGGCGCAGGAGTTGCTGGAGCTCGACAACCCGGTCGAGCGCCTCACGCGCGTCAACCAGAATCTGGAGAAGGAGATCGGCATCCTCGAGGTGCAGTCGCAGATCCAGAACCGCGCCAAGGAGGAGATGTCGAAGACCCAGCGCGACTACTACCTGCGCGAGCAGCTGCGCCAGATCCGCAACGAGCTGGGCGACGGCGACGTGCACGGCGAGGAGATGGAGGAGCTGCGCTCCAAGGTCGAGAAGGCCGGTCTGTCGCTCGAGGCCAAGGCCGAGGCCGACAAGCAGATCCGCCGGCTGGATCAGATGCACGCCGAGAGCGCCGAGGCATCGGTGCTGCGCACGTACATCGACTGGCTCACCGAGCTGCCCTGGAGCACCAGCAGCGAGGACACGCTGGACATCGACGGCGCGCGCAAGATCCTCGACGAGGATCACTACGACCTCGAGCACATCAAGGACCGCATCCTCGACTACCTGGCGGTGCGCAAGCTGCGCGGCGGGATCCACGGCCCGATCCTCTGCTTCCTGGGGCCGCCAGGGGTGGGCAAGACCTCGCTGGGCCGGTCGATCGCGCGCGCCGTCGGGCGCAAGTTCGTGCGCATCTCGCTGGGTGGCGTGCGCGACGAGGCGGAGATCCGGGGCCACCGGCGCACCTACGTCGGCGCGCTGCCGGGGAGAATGGTCCAGGCGATGAAGCAGGCCGGCACCAACAACCCGGTCATGCTGCTCGACGAGGTCGACAAGCTCGGCTCCGACGTGCGCGGCGACCCCTCGGCGGCGCTGCTCGAGGTGCTGGACCCCGAGCAGAACCACACCTTCCGCGATCACTACCTGGGCGTGCCGTTCGACCTGTCGCGCGTGCTGTTCATCGCGACCGCCAACCTGCCCGAGTCGATCCCGCCGCCGCTGCGCGACCGCATGGAGACGCTGCGCCTGTCGGGCTACAGTGAAGAAGAGAAGCTGGTGATCGCCGAGCGCTACCTGGTGCCCAAGCAGATCGCCGAGGCAGGGCTGACCAACAAGGAGATCACGATCGGGCGGCCGGTGCTGCGCAGGATCATCGCCGAGTACACGCGAGAGGCCGGTCTGCGCGAGCTGGAACGGCTGGTGGCGCAGCTGGCGCGCAAGGTCGCGCGCCGCGTGGTCGAGGAGAGCGGCGGCGGCTCGGGCGCCGCGGCCGGCGCGAAGTCGCGCCTCGGCGCGCGCGTCAAGGGCGGCAGCCCGGCCATCAGCCCGGACGAGATCACCAAGCACCTGGGCCCGCCCCGCTATCTGCCCGACGAGCGCCGCGGCGCCGACGAGATCGGCACGGTCAATGGTCTGGCCTGGACGCCCTACGGCGGCGAGGTGCTGCACGTCGAGGCGCAGACCATGGCCGGCAAAGGGTCGCTCACGCTGACCGGGCAGCTCGGCGACGTGATGAAAGAGTCGGCGCAGGCCGCGCTGTCATTCGCGCGCGCGCACGCGCTGTCGCTGGGCCAGCGCGACGAGTTCTTCGCCGGGCGCGAGATCCACATCCACGTGCCGGCGGGCGGCGTCCCCAAGGACGGCCCGTCGGCGGGCGTCACCATGGCGTGCGCGCTGGTGTCGCTGATCTCGCAGACCCCGGTGCGCCACGACATCGCCATGACCGGCGAGCTCACCCTGCGCGGCAAGGTGCTGCCGATCGGCGGGCTCAAGGAAAAGCTGCTGGCGGCGGTGCGCGCCGGGATGACGGCGGTGATCATCCCGTTTGCCAACGCGCCCGAGCTGACCGAGATCCCCGAGCACGTACGCAGCAAGCTGACCATCACGCCGGTGCGGACGATGTTGGAGGTCCTGGCGCTGGCGCTGGCGCCGCCCACCACCAAGGACGCCAAGGGGCGTCCTTCCGGCAAGGAGAGCGGCGGCAAGGATTCGGCGCGCGGCGGCGCCGCTGCCAACGGCGCCAAGTCGCGCGGCCCGCGCGGGGGCGGCAAGACCCTTTCCGCGGTTTCGCGGCGCACCCCGGCGTAGGCGAGCTCGAAATTCCGGCGGGCAACCCCTCGTCGAGCACCGGAGAACCAGTTGTCGGGTCCCGCGAATCAGCGATGGCCCTCCGGCGAAGCTACGCATTGTTTACGTGGCCGTAACCCAGCGTTGACAATTTATCTGACACTGTCACCAAAGGGAGGAGCAGTGTCAGAACCCAATCTCACCGAGTTGGCGAAGCAGGTCGCCGACACGCAGAAGCTGGTGCTGAGCGGCCAGACCGCGCTCAACATCGTCTGGACCCTGGTCACCGGATTCATGGTGATGTTCATGCAAGCCGGCTTCGCGCTGGTCGAGACCGGTCTCACGCGCGCCAAGAACGTGGCCCACACCATGGGGATGAACTTCCTAGTCTACTCGATCGGGATCATCGGCTACTGGGCGCTGGGCTTCGGGTTCCAGATGGGCGGCGTGGGCGCGCTGTCCACCTTTGGCAATGACCCGACGCTGTCGAGTGAGTTTGTCATCCACATCGGCGGCAAGGCGTTCGGCCTGTTCGGCATGCAGGGGTTCTTCCTCAGCCCGGCGGTCTACACCGCTCCGGTCGCGGCGCTGTTCCTCTTTCAGATGGTGTTCATGGACACCGCCGCGACCATCCCGACCGGCGCCATGGCCGAGCGCTGGAGCTTCTCTTCATTCGTGCTGCTCAGTCTGGTGATCTCGACCGTCACCTATCCCATCTTTGCCAACTGGGTGTGGGGCGGCGGCTGGCTGTCGCAGCTGGGCGTCAACTTTGGCCTCGGCCACGGGCATGTCGACTTCGCCGGTAGCTCGGTGGTGCACATGGTGGGCGGCGTCACCGCGCTGGTCGGCGCCAAGATGTTGGGGCCGCGCATCGGGAAGTACGGCCCCGACGGCCGGGCGCGTCCCATCCCCGGCCACAACATGCCGATGGTCGTGCTCGGCACCTTCATCCTGGCGTTCGGTTGGTTCGGTTTCAATCCCGGGTCGACGCTGGCGGGCACCGACGGGCGCATCGCGATCATTGCCACCAACACCATGCTGGCCTCGGCGTCGGGCGCCTTCGGTGCCTACCTGTGGCTGAAGCTCCGTTTCGGCACGCCCGACGTCAGCATGCTGTGCAACGGCATGCTGGCCGGGATGGTCGCGATCACCGCGCCGTGCGCCTTCGTGACCGCACCGATGGCGATCCTCATCGGTCTGGTGGCCGGCGTGCTGGTGATCGTCTCGGCCTTGTTCGTCGAGAACACCCTCAAGATTGATGACCCGGTGGGCGCGGCGTCGGTCCACGGCGTCAACGGCGCCTGGGGCATTCTCTCGGTCGGGCTGTTCGCGGACGGGCGCTACGGCGATGGCTGGAACGGGGTTCCCGGCACGGTGCGCGGGCTGTTCTACGGCGACAGCTCGCAGCTGGGTGCCTCGATCCTCGGCATCCTGGTGTGCGCGGTCTGGACCGGGACGGTGACCTTCATCGCCTTTCGGGTCATCGACGTGGTGTCCAAGAACCGGGTACCGCCCGCGTCGGAGATCGCAGGCCTCGACGTCCCGGAGATGGGGATCGAGGGTTACGCCATCGAAGGGGGAGCAGGAGAATGAGCACGACCACGGCGGCATCGACGACGGCAGTTGGTTTCCGCGCGCAGATCAGCGGCGCCAGCCTCTGGGATCTGGTCCAGATGGAGTGCCTGTCGCGCTCGCGCCAGGTGATCCGCATCAGTGGCGAGGGCGGGGTCGGCTACCTCTTCTTCGCCGAGGGGCGGGTGGTCCACGCCGTCACCTCCAAGCTGGTGGGCGAGGCAGCGGCGCTGGAGATCCTGAGCTGGACCAATGGCCTCTTCCAGCCGTGCGAGCGCGCCTGGCCGGCCACCGGCACCATCGAGACCTCGTGCGAGGGGCTGATCCTCCGTCTGGCCAAGCAGCGCGACGAGGCGGCCACCAACCTGGTCGCCTTCCGGGCGCGCGCCCCTGCGGTGGCCGCCGCCCATCCTTTTGAAGAGCAAAAGCAAAGGCAAAAGCAAGAGGACGACAGTCAGTTCGAAGAGATCGAGATCGAGGAACTGCATGAGGAGGGGGAGATGCGAGCTCCGACCAACATCGATCAACCGGCGCCGCCGACCGCGATCGGCCCGCGCGCCGATCTGACCACCGACTTTCCGGTCATGCTGCGCCTGGGTCCAGGCGGCTCCATCGTCACGAACAAGGGCGCCAGCGAGGAGATGGCAGGCGTGGTCGCCTACGCCCATCGGCTGGGGCAGCTGGCCGGCGAGCTCCTGGGCGTGGAGCCCTTCGTGGCGCTCGAGTGCGTGTTCGCCGATGGGCGGCTGCTGATGTTCCAGGAAGAAAACGGCGACGTCGTGGCGCTGCGCCCGCGCGGCGACACCAATCTACAACCGCTGCGCGATCGGTTGGGCCTGTGATGACCGGCGCCGAGCTGCGCGGGGCGCGCGAGCAGATGCGTGTCAGCCTGGTGACGCTCAAGGACGTCTTCGGGATCACCGGTAGCTTCGTGTTCACGCGCGCCGGCGATCTGGTGGCACGCGAGCTGCCGCCGATGTTCGACGACGTCGCGCTGGGCGAGGCGAGCAGCCGGCTGATGCGCCTGCACGAGACCTTCGCCGCCGGCGGCGAGCAGCTGGACGTCGCCGTCCTGCGCTTCCGCGATCACAAGCTTTACCTGAAGACGCTGCCCGCGGGCGCTCTTTGCATCCTCTCGAACGGCGCGGTCAACATGCCTGCGCTGCGCATGGCGGCCAACCTGGTCGGGCGGCGCATCACGCCGGCGCTGGAGACGGTGGCCCGCGCGCCTCTGGAGGCCGCCGAGCCCGAGCCGCCGCCCGCGCCCGTACCCGCGGCGCGCCAGGTGCCGCTGGCGCCGCCCGGCATGCGGATCTTCCGCGGCCGCCCGGTGGAATAGCTCAGCCGCCGTGTGACGCGACTGATGTCGTCCCCGAGCAGGTCTCGGGCGCCGGCGCAGTTTGTTAAAGCGCTTGACACTGCCCGTGCCGCCGGTAGCGTACGAACGTTTCCCCTCTTCAGTTTCGAAGACGCTACGTTCGCGGGTTGTATCGGTTTTTCCTTCTGGCAGCTGGAGGTCGATGTGCAGGACTTGCTTAAACTGAGGTCGTCGAGCGGCCCGGCGGCCTTCGCGCCGATGGTGCTCGCGGCCGTCACTCTGGTTACTCTGGCGTGGCCCGTCGCTGGTTGCTCGGTGTTCTTCCCGAGCGCGCCCGATCCGCCGAAGCCGCCGAGCGATGCGCACGTGATCCTGCTGAACTCGATCGGCTTCCTGCCTGACGCCGCCAAGCAGGCGACGGTGCTGGCGCCCGGCGGCGCGACGCTGGAGATCCACCACGCCGCCGATGGGTCGCTGGCCTGGACGGGCGACATGCCGGTCGCGATCACTGACGACCTGACCGGCGACCCGCTGTTCCGCGCCGACTTCAGCGCCTTCACCGACGTCGGCGAGTTCTATCTCGAGGTCCCTGGTCTGGGAAAGTCCGCCACCTTCAAGATCTCGCCCGACGTCTACAACGACCTGCTGAATCGCTCGATGATGGGCATGTACGGCCAACGCTGCGGCACGGCGGTGAGCCTGACCCTGAACGGCGAGACCTGGAGCCACCCGGCCTGCCACCTCAAGGACGGTTCACTCAAGTACCTGACCGGCGTCGACGAGGTCCGGGCTAGCACGGGCGGCTGGCACGACGCGGGCGACTACGGCAAGTACACCACCAACGGCGCTTTCTCGGCCGGCATGATGCTGGCCGCCTGGGAGCAGTTCCAGCCCGCGCTCACCAATCTGGCGCTGCCGATCCCCGAGCAGGGCGGTGCGATCCCCGACTTCCTCGATGAGGTGAAGTGGGAGGTCGACTGGCTGCTGACGCTGCCCTCGCCCGACGGGGGGGTCCCGCACAAGCTGACCGCGCTGGCGTTCGAGGGGTTTCTCATGCCCGAGGACGACGCTTCGCCGCGCTACTTCACCCTGGTGGGCACGGCCGCGACGGCCGACTTCGTCGCGGTGACCGCGGCGGCCGCGCGCATCTATCGCCCCTACGACGCCACCTTCGCCGACACCTGTCTGGCCGCCGCGCGCCTCAGCTACGGTTACCTGCAATCCAACACCGGCCCGGCGGTGCCCGACACATCTGCCTTCGGCACCGGCGGCTACGGCGACCGCATCGACGCCGACGAGCGCGTCTGGGCGGCCGCCGAGCTGTGGGAGACCACCGGCGAGGCGGCGTTCCTGAGCGACTTCGAGACGCGCGCCGCCAACGCCACCGTCGATGCGAACTTCGATTGGCAGAACGTCGGCAACCTGGGCCTGTTCCGGTACCTGCTGTCCAAGCGCGAGGGCCGCAACCCCGACCTGGTGAGCAAGCTGCAAGCCTCGCTGATCAAGAGCGCCAACGACCTCCGCACGCGCGCCGGCGCCAGCAGCTGGGGCCGGGCGATCAGCTACTGGTGGGGCGCCAACGGGGCGGTTGCGCGCACGGCGATGAACCTGGCGACCGCCAACGCACTGAGCCCAGATTCAAAGTACCGCGACGCGATCGTGAGCGCGCTTGATCACCTGCTTGGCCGCAACCACTACGACCGGTCGCAGGTGACCATGGTCGGCTACTACCCGCCGCTCCATCCGCACCACCGGCCATCGGCGGCGGACCGCCTCGCGGACCCGTGGCCCGGGTTGCTGGTGGGCGGGCAGGACTGTCCTTCGGGCGCCGCCAACTGCGCCAGCGCGCCCAAGTACGACTGGGACGACGTGCAGGCCGCCGCCAACCTCAACGAGATCGCCATCAACTGGAACGGCGCGCTGGTCTACGCCGCGGCCGCGCTGGCACATTGAGGAGAGTGGGGCCGCCATCGTGACCCCGACCGTCGAAACGCCCGCGACGCGAACTGGACGTAACCGGCGTCGGCCGCTGACCGCGGGCAGCGGCGCGATCGACGGCGAGCGGTGGCGACCCGGCGGCGCCCGCCGCCGCGCGGACGAATCGGCGGCGCCGAGCAAGGGGAACAACCAGGCCATCCGCGAGGTCAACCGCTCGATCATCCTGGACCTGGTGCGCCGGGACCGCCGCATCTCGCGCACCGAGCTGGCGCGCCGATCGAAGCTGACCAAGCCCACGGTGTCGACCATCGTCGACGACCTGATCGCCGACGGCATCGTGCGCGAGGTCGGATTTGGGGCGTCGGTATCAGGCGGCGGACGGCCGGCGCGCCTGCTCGACTTCAACGAGGACTCGGCGGCTTATCTCGGGGTTCACTTCGGTCTGCAGAACATCACCGTCGCCGTCGCCGACGGGCGCGGCCAGATCTTCGAGACCCGCAGCCGAGAGGCGATCTTCGATTCGCCCGCGCGCTCGCTCAAGGCGCTCCGCCCGCTGGTCACCGAGGCCCTGCGCGCGGCGCACGTGCCGCGCGCGCGCCTGGAAGGCGTCGCCGCCACCGTGCCGGGCCTTTACGACCAGGAGTCGGGCGTGTGCGTGCTGGCGCCCAACCTGGGATGGCGCGACTTCCCCGTGCGCGCCGCGCTGGCGGAAGAGCTGGGCATGCCGGTCACCGTCCACAACATGACCAACGCCCGCGCCGTGGCCGAGGGCCGGGTCGGCGCCGCACGCGGCGTCCACTCGTATGTCTACGTCTACGCCGGCCTGGGCATCGGGTCTGGCATCGTCACCGACGGCCGGCTGTTCCTGGGTCAGCGCGGGCTGTCGGGGGAGGTGGGCCATTGCCCGGTGGTCAGCGACGGTCCGCTGTGCGGCTGCGGCCGGCGCGGCTGCCTGGAAGCCGTGGCGTCCACGATGGCCATCATCCGCGGCGTCGAGCAGGCGATGGCCGCCGGCGTGCAGACCATGCTGCGCGACCGAGCTCCCCTCAGCGCCACGGCGATCACCCAGGCGGCGCGCGACGGCGATGCGCTGAGCTGCCGCATCCTGGATGAGGCGGGCCAGCACCTGGGCCGCGGCGTGGCCTATCTCATCAACATCCTGAACCCCGAGATGGTGGTGCTCGCGGGTCCCTACGTCGCCGCCGGTGAGGCGCTGCTGGCGCCGCTGCGCACCTCGGTGGCGCAGTACGCGATCCAGTCCGAAGGCGTCGCCATCGTGCCCGCGATCCTGGGCGAGAACGCCGACCTCATCGGCGCGGTCCAGATGGTCATGGACCAGACCGCGCGCTCGTACCGCATCGTGGGTGGCCCCGCCTCGGCGCGAGCTTCGTACTGACCTCCGGCCGATTGCTGAAGAACCCAGCGGGCTTCGGGCTTCAGGCTTCAGACTTCAGGCTTCAGACTTCAGGCTTCAGGCTTTCAGACTTCAGACTTCAGGAAAGACGGTCTCCCGTCGGAGAAAGGCGCGCGTTTTCCATTCCTGGGGTCTGAAGTCCGAAGCCTGAAGCCCTTTCCTAGTGCGGGTCGTTCGATCGCTCGCGGCGGGAGCGCGTGAGCTGCAGCAGCGCGGGCAGCGGTTCGCTGCCGCCCGCGATCGGCCGCTGGTCAAGCGTGGCGCGCGCGAGGTTTCGATCCAGCAGGTGAGTCGGCACGACGTTGCCCAGCGCGGCCAGCATGGTCTGACGTAGGTTGGGGTTCGATCGCTCCATCTCGGTGAGCAATGCCTTCATCTGCTTGCGCTGGGCTTCGGTCTGCGACCCGCACAGATTGCAGGGCAGGATCGGAAAGCGCCGCGCCTCGGCCAGCGCCGCCAGGTGCGCCTCCGCGCAATAGATGAGCGGGCGGATCACCACGTGGCGCCGGTCGTCGCTGGTCAGGCGCGCCGGCATCGCCGCCAGCTTGCCCGCGAAGAACAGGTTGAGCAGCGCCGTCTCCAGCGTGTCCTCGCGGTGGTGCCCAAGGGCGATCTTGTTGCAGCCGAGGTCTGTCGCCGCCTGGTACAGGATGCCGCGGCGCAAGCGCGAGCAGAGCGAGCAGTAGGTCTTGCCGGCGGGGATCTTGTCGGTGACGATGGAGTAGGTGTCCTCGCGCAGGATGCGGTAGGGCACGCCCTCGGCTTCCAGCCAGTCGCGGAGCGGCGCGCCGTCGTACCCGGGGTGGCCCTGATCCAGGTGCACCGCCAGCAGGTCGAACCGCACTGGCGCACGGCGTTGCAAGGCCTGCAGTAGCACCAGCATGCCATAGCTGTCCTTGCCGCCCGACACCGCCACCAAGATCCGATCGCCGTCGTGGATCAGATCGTGGTCGGCGATGGCCCGGCCGACGTCGCGTAGAAGATGGCGTTCGAGCTCCATGGCGGGTTCGCATGCTACCCTCAAAGTCGGGTTGGAACCACGGATGTCGAGACGCGCACCGGCGTTCACAGTTCGGCAGGTACGCACTTGGTTGGGGGCGGCGGCAGGCTCGACGGTGATCCACGTCGTGGCCCTGCTGGGCCTGATCCGGGGTGAGGCGCCGGCCATCGCGCGCGGTTCCTGGCAGATAGCGGCGCCGCCGCCGCAGCAGCCTGAGTGGATCGACGTCGTCGCGCTGGACGATCCCGCGAACCCGTCCTCTGCGCCGCCGCCGCCAGCGCCCGTGGCGCCTGCCCGACGAGACCTGTCCGAGACCGTCGCCGACCAGGCGCACCGGCCACTGACCACGTCCGCGCCCCGCGTCGCCGAAGGGAGATCGCCCGAGGCCGCCGCCGCCGACGCCGGCTTGCGCGCCGGGCGCACCACGGATGCCGCGTGGCGGCGGGACCGATCGACCCTGCACGCCAGCTTGAGCGACGGCGCCGCGCGATCGCAGACCCCCCGCTCCGACACCGGCGCGCGCCCCGCCTCGCCCGAGGCCACCCGTAGCGAGCCGACCGTGGGGGCGGGTGACGCGATCAGGAGCCTGACACCGTCCTCGCCGCCCAGCGCGTCCCAGCCGTCGCCCGAGCAGGAGGAGCCCGAGGGCGACCTGGCACGCGCCGCCCCTGGCGCGCCCGAGCACCAGCGGGTGTTGGCGGTAGCCGAGGTCACGCCGCCGGGCGCGGCCGCCCAGCCGGTGCGCGGGGTCGGCCCGCTCGACGCCGAGCAGGGACCGCGCAGCTTTGATACCGAGACGCCCGGCCCGGCGGCCGACCAGAGCAACCAGCGATCTGCCTCGAGTGAGCTGCACCCAGGCCTGACCGATCTTGCGCGCGCGGGGGTGCGATCGCGCGACCAGGTCTTGTCCGGGCAGGGCCCCGGTGATGCGCCGGGCGCCGTTGACCGGGCCGCCCGCGGGCGCGCAGCCGCCGAGTATGGTGGTGGGCCACGGGCGCAGAGCGTGGGAGCGGAGGTCACCGAGCGAACCCGGGAACGGGTCTACGACCAGTATTACCGGGAGATCCGGCGGCGGGTCGGCACCCCGGTCTTTCCCAAGCGGCTGCAGCTACAGCTCGAGCAGGGGGAGACCATCGTCCACTTCATGGTCGACGCGGACGGGCGGGTGCGGGGCGGCATTCATGTCAGCAAGTCCTCGGGATTCGACGAGTTCGACGCCGAAGCCACGCGGGCGGTCGAGCGGGCCGCGCCATTTCCGCCTTTGCCGCCCGGGCTATCGGGGCGTCCGTTGCCAGTGTCGATTGCCTTCGCCTTCGAAAATCCCTTGATTCGCTAGCCGCTCGCGGCGCGACTTATCCCCGGCGCGCGAAACGCCGAGGTAACCACGGCAAGGGCCGATGATGCGGAAATCGTGTGGCGGGCGTTTTCTGCGGAAAATCGAGGATGGGGCGTTAAAATTGATACTCGAGGTAAGGTGAGTTGAGCAGCAGCCCCAACCCTCCCGTCAGCAGGCGTCAACCCCGGCGGGTCGGTTTCTGGCTGGCCATCGCGCTGCTGATCCACGCCGAGCTGGCGTTGCTGATCGGTTTCGGGCTGTATGCGCTGGCGCCGCGCGATGCCGACCTCAAGCGGGACCTGGCCGCCAGGACCGCCGGGCAGCCCGAGTCTATCGATATCGGCATGGTCGACGAGGCGGCCGCGCGAGAGATCCTGGCCGATCTGGATCGCCAGGCGGAGCAGAAGAAGGCCGAAGAGGTCAAGAAGGAGGTCGAGTCGCTCGACCCCCGTGGCCAGGTGGTCGACGTGCCCGCGCCGCGCGAGGAGCACCGCCCCGACCAGGCCAAGTTCCTGTCCGAGCACGACACGACGGTCGACAAGGAGAGCAAGAAGTTCGGGAAGTTCGACGAGAAAGCCCACGAGGGAGACAGCAGCGGGAGCGCGCCGCAGTCGCGTCCGCAGCGCCCGTCGCAGCCGCGGACCGACCAGCGCCTGGCCATGCGCGAGCCGCAGCTGGGTCGCGTCGCGCGCGCGCCGGGGCCCGATTCCCCCGAGCGCGCCGCCGAGCAACCCGGCAGCCGCTACGGCGCGCCCGCGGCCGGCGCCCCGTCCCCCGACGGATCGCTGCCCCAGCTGGGCAAGCTGTTGCATACGCCGCCCGGCGGTGGCGCGCCGCCGGGCGCGCCGAGCGCGCTGATGCCGTCGGAGCAGCAGATGGCGCGCGCCGTGGGCAGCGGATCGCAGGACGCGCTCAAGGACATCGACGACGGCGAGGAGACGGCGCTCAACTCGAAGCGCTGGAAGTTTGCCTCGTTCTTCAACCGGGTCAAGCGCCAGGTCGCCGACCACTGGCATCCCGAGGAGGCCTACCGGCGCGGCGACCCGACCGGGTCGGTCTATGGTTCCAAGAACCGCCTCACGGTGTTGCGCGTTCAGCTCAAGCCCGATGGCACCCTGGCCAACGTCGCGCTCGAGCAACCATCGGGCGTCGAGTTTCTCGACGACGAGGCCATCGAGGCCTTCAAGCAGGCTCAACCTTTCCCCAACCCCCCGCGCCAGCTGGTCGACGATGGCGGCGTCATCAACTTCCGCTTCGGCTTCCTGTTCGAGCTCTCGGGCGCGCCGCGCATGCGGCTGTTCCGCTACAACGACTGAGCGTCCCGCCCGCGCTCCCCGCGCGGTGGGCATCTCCGGAGACGCTCTTGCTCCGAACGCGAAACGTGAGCATCATCCCTGCGTAACCAGTCGGGAGGGGTGTCGTGGAGAACAACAAGACGGGGTTTTCGGGGCGGATTCTTCTTTCGGTGGCGCTGGTGGGGTTGGGCGGGGCGCGCGCGGTCGCCAAGGATGTGTCGGACGCCGACGCGTCCGAGCAGGCGAAGCTGCGCATGGCGTTCTGGGCCGGGCCGTCGCTGTACGAGACCGGCCGGGTGGGCGCGATGACGATCTCGGATCCGACGGATTCGTCCAAGCTCGATCACCAGCTGGGCATGATGCCGAAAGAGCAGCTGGTCGAGCCGGCGACCCCGGATCCCAACCGAGCGATGGTGGCAACCCATTCGGGCTACCTCAACGCCAGTATCCTGGCGCTGCAGATCCGCGAGCAGGTGCCGACGCTGTCGGCGTGCCGGGTCCAGCTGGCGCGCAGCGAGGACCAGGTCTGGAACAAGGTCGAAGGCGGTCGCGTGAACCTGCGCTGGACCATCCGAGCCAACGGCACAGTGGCTGATCCGGAGGTGGTCGCGGTCGATCCGATCGACCTGCACCTGCTCAACTGCGTGAAGCAGCAGATTGGCGCCTGGACCTTTGCCCGTCCGCGCGGAGGTATGATGCCGGTCGATTTCAGCTATACGTTCAGGTATTCAGCGCTGGCCGACGGGCAGCCGCTGCGATCCGCGGCCAGCAACCCCTAGAACCCGAACGGTTTGATAGAGCGGTCACCGGTCAATGGCCTCGGGCCTCGGGCCTCAGACCTCTGGAGGACTCATCACCAGAGGTCCGAGGCCCGAAGCCGTAGGCCCCCTGGCCCGCGATGGTCCAACTTTCAAACCGTTCGGTGTCCTGGCAGGGAACTCTGCTTGCGCTAGCTGACTTCTAGCTGTCCTCGACCGGTGGGCAGCTGCAGAAGAGCTTGCGGTCGCCGAGGACGTTGTTGAGCCGTCCGACCGGCGGCCAGAACTTGTCGTCGCGCAGCGAGGGCACCGGGAAGGCGGCCTTGTCGCGCGGATAGGAGGCGGTCCACTCGCCGGCCAGCAGCGCGGCCGCGGTGTGGGGCGCGTTCTTGAGCACATTGCCCTCGCGCGGTGCGCCGCCCTCCTCGATCTCGCGGATCTCGGCGCGGATCGCGATCATCGCCTCGCAGAAGCGGTCGAGCTCGGCCAGCGGCTCGCTCTCGGTGGGCTCGACCATCATGGTGCTGGGGATGGGGAAGGACATGGTGGGCGCGTGGAAGCCGTAGTCGATCAGGCGCTTGGCGACGTCCTCCACCTCGACGCCGGCGATCTTTTTCAGATGCCGCATGTCGAGGATGCACTCGTGCGCCACGAACCCCTTCTCGCCGCGGTAGAAGACCGGGTAGCTGGCGTCGAGCCGCTTGGCGATGTAGTTGGCGTTGAGGATCGCGATCCGCGTCGCCTCGGTCAGCCCGTCCGCGCCCATGAGACGGATGTACGCCCAGGAGATCAGCAGGATGCTGGCGCTGCCCCAGGGCGCGGCGGACACGGCGCCGATACCGATACCCTTCTCGCCGCCGGTCTCGATCACCGGATGACGTGGCAGGAAGGGCGCCAGATGCTTGGCGACGGCGATAGGTCCCATGCCGGGCCCGCCGCCGCCGTGCGGGATGCAGAAGGTCTTGTGCAGGTTGAGGTGGCAGACGTCGGCGCCGATGTCGCCCGGCCGGCACAGCCCGACCTGGGCATTCATGTTGGCGCCGTCCATGTAGACCTGGCCGCCGTGCTGGTGAACGACGGCGCAGATCTTCTTGATCTCATGCTCGAAGACGCCGTGGGTCGACGGATAGGTCACCATCAGCGCCGCCAGCCGATCGCGGTGCTCCTCGGCCTTGCGCGCCAGATCGCCAAGGTCGACGTTGCCGCGCTCGTCGCAGGCGACCACGACGACCTTGTAGCCGACCATGGCCGCCGACGCCGGGTTGGTGCCGTGCGCCGACGAGGGGATGAGACAGACGTCGCGCGCCGTCTGTCCGCGGCTGTGGTGGTAGCGGCGGATGACCAGCAGCCCGGTGTACTCGCCCTGCGATCCGGCGTTGGGCTGCAACGAGACGCCGGCGAAGCCGGTGATCTCCGCGAGCATGGCCTCGAGCTGCTTGAAGATCACCTGGTAGCCGCCGGCCTGCGCGGGCGGTGCGAACGGGTGCAGGCGGTTCCAGGCCGGCCAGGTGATCGGCACCATCTCGGTGGTGGCGTTGAGCTTCATCGTGCATGACCCGAGCGGGATCATTGATCGGGTCAACGACAGGTCGCGCGCTTCGAGGCGGCGCATGTAACGCAGCATCTCGGTCTCGGAGTGGTGGCGGTTGAAGACCGGGTGGGTCAGGTAGGGGGTGGTCCGACGCAGCGCCGCGGGCGCCGACAGCGCCGCCCCGGCGTCGAGCTCGCGCGCGATCTCGGCGGGCGTGAAGCCCGCCGCCGCGCCGGCCCGAGCTGCGTCGGCCGTGCCGGCGCCGGCGCCCGCGCCCGCCCCCGCCCCCGCGCGCAGGATCTCCCACAGCGCCTGCACGTCATCGGCGCGCGCGGTCTCGTCGAGCGAGACGGACAGCGTGCGCGCGTCGATCACCCTGAGGTTCACGCGCCGGGCCTCGGCGGCGCGCAGCCAGGCCGCGACCTGGCCGGCGCTGCCTTCCACGCGCAGGGTGTCGAAGTAGCTCGCGTGCTTGACCGTGACGCCCAGGCGCGCGAGCCCGCGCGCCAGCACCGTGGTCAGCGCGGCGACGCGCGCGGCGATGGCGCGCAGGCCGGCCGGGCCGTGATAAACGGCGTACATGCTGGCCACCACCGCCAGCAGCACCTGCGCTGTGCAGATGTTGCTGGTCGCCCTCTCGCGCCGGATGTGTTGCTCGCGCGTCTGCAGCGCCATACGCAGCGCGACGTGCCCGTGCGCGTCCTGCGAGACGCCGATCAGGCGGCCCGGCATCTTGCGCACCCACTCTTCCTTGGTCGCGAAGAACGCGGCGTGCGGCCCGCCGTAGCCCATTGGCACGCCGAAGCGCTGCGCACTGCCCACGGCGACGTCGGCGCCCAGCTCGCCGGGCGGCACCAGCAGCGCCAGCGCCAGCAGATCCGTGGCCATCACCACCAGGGCGCCGGCGGCGTGAGCGCGCGCGATGAGCGCGCGGTGATCGGTGACCGCGCCGTCGCTGGCCGGATACTGCAGCAGCACGCCGAAGACACCGCCGCGCAAGTCGTGCGCCTCCACGTTGGCCACCGCGACCTCGATGCCCAGCGGCTCGGCCCGGGTGCGCACGACGTCGATGGTCTGCGGGTGGCAGGCGTCGGAGACCAGGAAGGTGCGCGCCGATTCGGCGGCCGGCGCCACCGCGTGCACCATGGTCATCGCCTCGGCGGCGGCGGTCGCCTCGTCGAGCAGCGACGCATTGGCGATGGGCAGGCCGGTCAGGTCGGCCACCATGGTCTGATAGTTGAGCAGAGCCTCGAGCCGGCCCTGTGAGATCTCGGCCTGGTAGGGCGTGTACTGCGTATACCAGCCGGGGTTCTCCAGGATGTTGCGCTGGATGACCGGCGGGGTGATGCAGTCGTAGTAACCCATGCCGATGAACGATCGCCAGACCTGATTCTGGGCGGCCAGCGACTGCAGCTCGTCCAGGAGCTCGTGCTCGGTCGCGGGCGGGGGCAGCTGCAGCGCGCGGCCGAGCCGGATGTCGGGTGGGACGACGTCGTCGATCATCGCCGCCAGCGACGGAGCGCCGATGACCCGCAGCATGCGCAGGACGTCGTCGGCGCGCGGACCGATGTGGCGCGCGGGGAACCGGTCAGGTGACGAAAGATCGATCGGCATACGGCGAAGCCTCCGAGCACAGGCGGGAGCAGGGCCGCCCGGTCATCTTATCGGGCGCCCGCTTCCCTATGAATCATTCCGCCTGCTCGCGCAAGAACGCCTGGTAGCTGTCGGCGTCCATGAGGCTCTTGGTCTCCTCCGGGTTGGACAGCGCGATCTGGATCATCCACCCCTCGTCATAGGGATCCTCGTTGACGTACTCGGGCGAATCGCCGAGTGGACTGTTGATCTTGACCACTTTGCCCGTGAACGGCGCGAACAGATCGGACACCGCCTTCACCGATTCCACCGAGCCGAAGACCTCGGACTGCTTGACCGTCTCGCCCTCTTTCGGCAGGTCGATCTGGGTCACGTCACCGAGTTGCTCGACGGCGAAGCGGGTGATGCCGATGGTCGCGATCTTGACGCCGCCCTCTTTCTCCTCGATGCGGGCCCATTCGTGCTCCTTGGTGTACAGCAGATCATCCGGGTAAGACGACATGGCGCTCATGATTATCCCTTCTTATCGCGTTTGCTCGCTCGCGCGCTTGTAAAAAGGACCGTTGACGACCTCGGCTTCGACCAGCTTGCCGCGGCAATCGATCAGCAGGGTCTGACCGGGGCTGGCGAGCTCGCTCGGCACGTAGCCCAGCCCGATGTTCTTGTCCACGGTGGGGCCGTAGGTCCCCGAAGTCACGGTGCCGATCGCCGACGCCGGCGTGGCCGCGCCGTCACCTGCGGCATGGATGGGATAGCCGTGGCGGGCGACGCCGCGCCCGCGCATCACGAAGCCGACCAGCTTGCGGCGGACGCCGCGCGCCTTCTGCTCCCGCAGGGCAGCCTTGCCGATGAAGTCGGCTGGGCCGTCCAGCTTGACCACCCAGCCGAGCCCGGCCTCGAGCGGCGTGGTCTCTTCGCTGAGGTCGTTGCCGTAAAGCGACAGCCGCCCCTCTAGCCGAAGGGTGTCGCGCGCGCCCAGTCCGACCGGTTTGCCGCCCACGGCGCCGGCGGCGTCGACCAGCGCCTGCCACAACGCCTCGGCGCGCGCGGCATCGCAGAAGATCTCGAACCCGTCCTCGGCGGTGTAGCCGGTGCGCGCGATCGACGCGGGCACCCCGGCGATCTCGCCCTCGGACACCAGATCGAACGAGCGCACCGACGACAGAGGCAGCGCGGTCAGCGGCTGCAGCGCCGCCTGCGCGAGCGGCCCCTGGAACGCGATCAGCGCGGTCGCGTCGGAGGCGTCGGCGATCTCGCACCAGCCGCCGACGTTGTCGCGGAACCAGCCCAGGTCTTTTTCGCGATTGCTGGCGTTGACCACGATGAGGAAGTGGTCGGCCGCGATGCGGTAGACGATGAAATCGTCGACGATGCCGCCGTTCTCGCGGCAGGCGACCGTGTACAAGGCGTGGCCGTCGGCCAGCTTGCCGAGGTCGTTGGTGATGAGCCGTTGCACCGCCTCGGCCGCGCGCGCGCCGCGAAAATGCGCTTCGCCCATGTGGCTGACGTCGAAGACGCCGACCGCCTGGCGGGTCGCGCGGTGCTCGGCGATGATCCCCGACGGATAGTTGACCGGCATCCACCAGCCGCCGAAGTCGATGATCTTCGCGCCCGCGCGTCGGTGCGCTTCGTAAAGGGGAGTCTTGCGCGGCTCAGCGGTCATGGCACCTCATGCTTGCAGACTGGCTTTCCGGGGCGCCCATCCTGCGAGAAACGCCCGGCAATTTCAAGGACACCCCAGCCATGTGAGCGCAGCGAAAACCCGGGCCGCGCGCAACGAATGTCCTGGAAACGACGCGTCCGAAATTAACCAACAATGCGCCCGGGCGAAAGGATCCCGAAACATCGGCCGGCGTATAAATACCTCTATCAGCGAGGGAAAACGGGGTGGCGCAAGGGGGGATTCAAACCGACAGCCAGGGAGGGAATGATACCGAGGATTGAGCGATTGGAGCCCAGGAGCGCACGAGAGAGACCCGAGACAAGATGGCGAGAAAAGAGGGAGGGCGAGAGAGAGACAAGAGAGAGACGAGCGAGCGAGAGAGACCGAGCAGAGACAGAGAGCGCAGACAGAGCGAGCGTGTCATCAGAGCGGGGGCCAGTGGGTGGTCAGGACCGGGGGGACGAGTGGGTGGCGGGCCGTGTCGGGAAGGGGTTCTGCCTCAACTTCCGGTCGAGCCAGAACCTCCTCCCGCACGGTCTTTTTTTCTCGTACAATGTCGCGCAGGGAGAGCAACACTTCAGGGGAGGGATCATGCATCTACGTCACATCAGCCCAGGATCCACCGATTGGCTCGATGCCGTCTCCGAGGGGGGCGACGACGGAGGGGGGCGGGGCGGGGGAAAACCCCAGGGGCCCGAACAACCGCAACCGCGTCTGCGAATGCACGCGGCCCGGACCGAGAGTGAAGGTGAGCGCCCGGGCGATCGCCGGCGCGCCGCCCCAGGTGGTGGTTCCACCCACGCGACCTGAGGATCGCGCGCGCGCCTGAGGACGGGGCGACGGCCGAGATGCCGTCCCCGTTCGCGCCGGCGGTCAGAAACTTCGGCCGTCCTTTTGGGCGAAGCACCATCTTCCGTGCTCGCCCATGACCCCTGAAGGTCGTCGTCGGGATAAGTGGCTTCATCGCCCGCCGACCGATGGGGGAGCGCCGATGGCGCGCCCGGCGCCAACCTGGTCGTTGGAAATGCTCATGGCCCGCCAGCTTATCGCTGCGCGGGCCATGAGGACGTGCTGACTACTCGTATCCGGGCAGACGCCTCAGACCGCGTCCTCGCCTTTCTCGCCCGTGCGAATGCGGATGGCTTCCTCGACGGCGGTCACGAAGATCTTGCCGTCTCCGATCTTGCCGGTCTTGGCGGTGGCCGCGATCGCCTGCACCACGTCGTTGACCACCGAGTCCTTGACCACGACCTCGATGCGGGCCTTGGGCACGAAGTCGACGACGTACGATGACCCTCGATAGACCTCGGTCTTGCCGCCGGTGCGGCCGAAGCCCTTGACCTCGTAGACCGTCATGCCCGAGACGCCGATCTGTCTCAGGCGGTCCTTCACGTCGTCCAGCTTGTGCGGCTTTATGATTGCTTCGATCTTTTTCATCGCGGCTCTCCTTCGCGTTACGTGGTCTTGACGAACGCGGGGGCGCCGCCTTGGAGGGAAACATCCATCGACTCGGTGCCGTGCGAGCCGCCCTCCTCGGGGTGGTAGCCGGCCTCGCCGTGATCGGTCTCATCCAGCCCCTGCTCTTCGCCTTCCAGGCTGGGGCGCAGCCCGAACGCGGCCTTGACCGCGTAGGCGATCACCACCGAGCCGCCGATGGCCAGCGCCATCGTCAGGCCGATCGCCTTGATCTGCTCCAGCCACAACGTCTTGCCCACCAGGCCGGCCAGATTGGTGCTGAGATTGGCGTTGACGTCCGGGGTGGCGAAGATGCCGGTGACCAGGGCGCCCATGGTGCCGCCGACGCCGTGCACCCCGAAGGTGTCCAGCGCGTCGTCGTACTTGAAGATCGCCTTCAGCTTGGTGCAGGCCAGGTAGGGCACGACGCCGGCGAGGATGCCGATGATCACCGCGCTCGACGGCGACACGAAGCCGGCGCCCGGCGTGATGACGACCAGACCCGCGACCGCGCCCGAGCAGAAGCCGAGGATGGTCGGCTTGCCGCGGGTGATCCACTCCAGCCCCGGCCACACCGTGGCGGCGACCGCGGTCGCCAGGGTGGTGGTGGTGAAGGCGTTGGCGGCGATCCCGTCAGAGGCCACCGCGCTGCCGGCGTTGAAGCCGTACCAGCCGACCCAGAGCATGCCGGTGCCGATCATGGTCAGCGTCATGCTGTGCGGGAGGAAGGCGCGCTTGCCCCAGCCGTTGCGCTTGCCGAGGATCAGACACAGCACCAGCGCCGACCAGCCCGACGACATGTGCACGACGGTGCCGCCCGCGAAGTCAATGGCCTTGATCGAGGCCTTGGCGTTCCAAACGCCGTTCATGAGGCCGTCGATACCCCACACCATGTGCGCCAGCGGGAAGTAGACCACCAGCATCCAGACCGCGATGAAGGCCATGATGGCCCCGTACTTCATGCGCTCGGCGATGGCGCCCACGATCAGGGCCGGGGTGATGATCGCGAACATCAGCTGGTACATCGCGAAGACGTTCTGCGATACCCAGGCGGCGTAGTCGGTGTTGGGCGCCGAGGTCACGCCGTTCAGGAAGGCGAACTTGACCCCACCCAGGAACGACTGCCCGGGCGCGAAGACGAAGCTGTAGCCGAAGGCCCACCAGAGAATGGTGACCAGGCCGGCACAGCCCAGACATTGCGCCATGACCGAGAGGATGTTCTTGCGCCGCACCAGGCCGCCGTAGAACAACGCCAGACCCGGCAGGGTCATGAAGAGCACCAGGGCCGCCGAGGTCATCATCCAGGCGTTGTGGCCGGGGCCGGGAGAGGACAGCGCCTTGGGCGTGCTGTTGGTGATGTAGGCCTCGAGATCGGCGACGCGGGTCGCCAGATCCGGGGGCGCGGGGGCCGCGGCGGGGGCTTGCGCCGACGCGATCTGGGCGCCGAGCGCCAACAGGGTAAACACGGTCAGGGACGCGAGGACGGTCCAGGCCGCCGTCTTGCGCACCCTCCTTCCGGTCGTGAGTCGATTGCTGGCGTTCACCATTTTTCGCGGTCCTTTCATCCAGGGGCTTCGAATGCGTTTGGTTCGGGGGCGCGATGGTCGAGGCGATCCCCCCTTTTTCCGACCCGCGCCTACAGCAACCCCGATGCCGAAAGTGGGCATGACTCGCCGCATGCGAAGGATCTCGGGACGTTGACCGTCGCGGATCCCTGCCGGCAACCAGATCGACAGCTGCTGGAAACGATGCCGAAATCTGGCGTTCAACCTGCGGACGCAATCTCTGGGGATAGTTTCGCCAAACGCAGCGGCGGCCTGGCGTTTCGCAAGACGGGGTCGCTCAGACCCGTGGCTTCTCGCGCCGATAGAGCGTCGACGGATCGACCCCCAGGATCTCCGCGGCCTTGAGCTTGCTGCCCCCGACTCGTTTCAGGATCGCGGCAATGTAGCGGCCCTCGAGGTCTTCCAGGGTCAGCGGTCGCTGCAAAAGCGGCGCGATCGGATCGGTGTCGCGCGTGGGACCCAGCGCCTGCTGCACGTCGGTCAAGGTCACGCGCGGCGCCGAGGCGGTCACCACCAGGCGTTCGACCAGGTTCTCGAGCTGGCGCACGTTTCCCGGCCAGTCGCAGGCGGTGAGAAAGTCGAGCGCGTCGGGCTCGAACCCGGCCAGCACCGAGCGTGAGGCGCCGTCCAGGCTCTTGCGCAGGAAGTGCTCGACCAGCATGGGGATGTCATCGGCGCGCTCGCGCAGCGCCGGCACCGCCACGCGCAGCACGTCGAGGCGGAAGAACAGGTCCTCGCGGAACAGCCCCTTGTCGACCAGCGCCGCCAGATCCTTGTGCGTGGCGGCCACGCAGCGTACGTCGACGCGCCGGCTCTGCTCACTGCCCACCGGGCGCACCTCGCCCGATTGCAGCACGCGCAGGAGCTTGCCTTGCAGCGACAGCGGTAGGTCCCCGATCTCGTCCAGGAACATCGTGCCCTCGTCGGCCTCGACGAACAGGCCGCGCCGGCTCTGCAGCGCGCCCGTGAAGGCGCCGCGCGCGTGGCCGAACAGCTCGCTCTCCAGCAGGTGCTCGGGCAGGGCGGCGCAGTTGACCGCGACGAACGGTTTGTCGGCGCGCACGCTGTCGGCGTGCAGCGCCAGCGCGACCAGCTCCTTGCCGGTGCCGGTCTCGCCCGAGATCAGCACCGAAGACGCCGCGCCCGCGACCCGCTCGATGAGCGCGCGCAGCTGGCGCATGGGCGGGCTTTGCCCCAGCAGCTGCTGCGCCGACGCGTTGGCGCGCAGGGTGCGCCGCAGCTGGGCGTTCTCGCGCGACAGGATCCGCTCGCGGCAAGCGCGCTCGGCCAGCCCGCGCAGCGTCTCCATCTCGAACGGCTTGGTGATGTAGTGGAAGGCCCCGCGCCGCATGGCCTCGACCGCGCTGTCGATGCCGCCGAACGCCGTCATGACGATCACCGGCACGGTCGGGTCGACGCGCTTGATGCCGGACAGCACGTCCAGCCCGTCGACGCTCTTCATGCGCAGGTCGGTGATCACGAGGTCGGCCGGCTCCTGCGCGAAGCGCTCCAGCGCCGCCGCGCCGTTGTCGAACACCTCGGCCTCGAAGCGCGCCGCCGTGAGCTCGTTGGCGACGGTGGCCGCCATGTCGAGCACGTCGTCGACGATGATCGCGCGCGGCCTACGCATGGGCGGCGCGTGCTTCCCCGGCCGTCGCCGTCCCCGCCGCCGCGACCGGCCAGATGACCGTCGCGGTCGTGCCCTTGCCGGGCGCGCTGTCGAGGTTGATCTGCCCGCCGTGGTTGCGCACGATGCTGGCCGCGATGGGCAGGCCGAGGCCGGTCCCCTCGCCGCGCTTCTTGGTGGTGAAGAAGGGGTCGAACACCGTGTTCATGTGCTCGGGCGCGATGCCGCAGCCGTGGTCGACGACCTCGATCTGGACGCGCCCCTCGCGCGTCAGCACCGCGGTCACCAGCACGCGGTCGCCCTCGCGCGAGGCGTCGCAGGCGTTGAGCAGCAGATTCACGAACACCTGCTGCAGCTGGTCGGGATCGGCTGCCAGCGGGGGCAGGTCCTCTTCGATCGAGACCTCGATGCGCATCTTCTTGGCCGCGCTCTTCCATTCCAGCAGCGACCGCGCGCGCTCGACGATGGTCTCGAGCGGCACGGCCTGGCGCTCGATCGACTGCCGCCGCGAGAAGTCCAGCACCTGGCGGATGGTCGACGAGATGTTGTCGATGTGCTTGATGATCACGCGCAGGTCGTCGCCGCGCGGCCCGTCGCCGATGGCGCGCAGCACTTGCTCGGCACGGCCGCGGATCACCGCCAGCGGGCTGCCGACCTCGTGCGCGATGCCGGCGGCCAGCACGCCGACCGTGATCAGCTTCTCGGCGCGCACCAGCTGGCTCTCGAGGTCGCGGATCTCCGACAGGTCCTCGATCAGCGCGAAGGCGTGCACGCCCAGCTCCTGGTCGCGCACCGGCACGACGCGTATGTGAAACTGCTGTGCGCCGGTGGTGATCGAGCGCAGCGCCGGCGCCGTGCCGCTGGCGCCGCCCGCGCTCGCGCTCTCGGTCTCGCTCTCGCTCTCGCTCAACATCTCCTGCAGCGCGCGCCCCCACTCGCCGGCCGCCTCGGTGAACGCCTCGCGCAGTGGGGCGCCGATCCGGATCGGTCCCAGGCGCTCGGCGAGGAAACCGTTGGCCAGCACGACCCGTGCGTCCTTGGACACGCCCAGCACGCCGAGCGGGGCGTTGTCGACGATCGACTGGCTGGTCTCGCGCGCGCTCGCCAGCGCCTGCGCGAACCGCAGCCGGCCCTCGAGCTCGACCGCCCTGCGCTGGTGCCGCAGCACCAGCGTGCCGATGATGGCGACCGCCAGCGCGGCCGCCATCGCGGTCAGCACCACGCGCGCCACCATCGACCGGTTGCGTTCGATGAGCGCGCGCGTCGAAGCCAGCCAGGTCACCACCCAGCTGCCCGTGGGCCGGTCGACGCGTTCGGTGACCTGCACCGCGGGAATGCGCTTGGACTGGACGGTGCGCGCGCCGCGGCCGCCGGAGTGCGCCGGCGGCGGCATCTCGATGTCGAGCTCGGCCGGCGGCGCCCCAGAGGCGCTGGCCCGGCAGCCCCCTGAAGTCTCGCAGTCGCCCCAGACCACGCCGGCGGGATCGGTGACGAACAGGCGCGCCTCCGGCGCTGCCGCCCAGCCGATGGCGCCGAGAAAGATCGCCGCGTCGCTGGCGACCACGATGGCGCGACCGCCACGCACCGGCGTGCCGTAGAGCAGGAACGACCGCTCACCCAGGCGGGCGGTCTTGCCCAGCGCGCGGGCGTTCTTGGCGGACACCTCCAGCGCCAGGCGCTGGGTGTGAGGCACCAGGGCCGCCACGGTGTCGGCGGTCTCGGTCGGCGCCGAGGCCAGGATCTCGATGGCGCCGCTCGAGTCGACCAGCGCGATGGTCCGGTACTGGCCGACCACCACCACCAGCGCGCGGAAGGCGCCCTCCCACACCCGCCGCTCGGTCGCCGGGTCGGGCGCCTCGCCGCTGCGGGAGTGCTCGACCAGGTCGGTCAGCATGCGGGTGTCCTGATCCAGGGCATCCAGCTGCGCGGTCAGCACGCCGACCGAGGCATGGGCGTGCTGGGCGGCAGCGCGGGTGAAGTCATCGACCAGTTGCTGCTGCTCGTTCCTGACGCTGGCCAGCGACAGACCCAGGATCACGGCCAGGGCGGCGAGCATCACCGCGACACTCTTGAACGGTCTCAACGGCCGCCAGCATACGCGGGGTTCGCGGGGACAGCACCCGTAACCGCCACGGCGGCTCGCGTCGGATGGCCGGCGAAAGCAGATGCTGTGCCAATCGAGCCCCTCAATGGGTGTGCCAGATCCTCCGATGAACGCCAGTTGGGTCCCCCGGACCCGGCAGACGAGGAGTCACACCGATGGCGCGAACGAGCTTGGCACCGATGGTTCTGCTGCTGGTGGTGGGCGCGGCCGGCGTCGCGGGTGGCGGCTGCCGCAAGCAGAGCCTGGCCGACCAGGAGCAGATCGGCGCCGCAGTCGGCGAGATCATGGCCAGCGTGGATGAATCGACCAGGGGCAGCGGCGCCACCGCGCGCCTGCCGATCCTGCGCATGCCCGACGAGCTCAGGGCGCCCCTCTGGCGCCAGGTCTACGACGGTGTGGTGCGGACCGCCTACGCCGGCGGCTGCGTGCAGGCCCCATTCGCGATGTGCAGCAACGGCGTTCGCACCCGCACCTTCGATCAGTGCAGCATCGGCGCCGCGACCCTGGACGGCATGGTCACCCTCACCTTCAGCGACACCCGCGCCTGCGCGGTCGTGGCCGCCGGCGATTCGGTCAACCGCACCGCCGACTTCACCTTGACCGGGGCCTGGGGCGGCACGCTATCGGTCAGCTCGCCCGGCGGCGGGCAGGTCCTCACCAGGAGCGCGACCGGGTTCGACTACGCGGTGTCCGGCATGCGCCGGGTGCTCACCGGGCCGGGCGGTCGCACCCTCTTCGACGTCACTACCCGGACCACCAGTCCGATCCACCTCACCGGTAGCTCGCGCGCCGACCTGGTCATCACCGCGGGCGCGCTCGAGGTCAGCCACAACCTGGCCGGCTACAAGGTGATGCTGGTCCCGGAGAACCTGACCTGGACCGCGAGCTGTAACTGCGCCGTCTCGGGCAAGCTGACCGGAACGGTTTCTGGCAGCGGCAAGCTCGACGGAAGGTCAGCGTCGGTGACGCTCACGGGCTGCGGTCAGGCCGAGGTCGACATCGACGGAGAGACCGAGACCGTGACCCTGGACCGCTGCGCGCCCGCGAATTGACCCGATCAGATCGCGTGCGCTGAAACTGGTCAGGGACCAGGGTGAGGGAGTGCCGCTGGAACACCGAACGGTTTGAATAAGCCGTCATGAGAGCACCGAACGGTTTGAAAGCTGGGCCACCGCGCGTTGAGGGGCCTCTGGCTTCGGGCCTCGGACCTCCAGTGAAGAGTCCTCCAGAGGTCTGAGGCCCGAGGCCCGAAGCCCTTGACCGGGTGATGACGGCTCATTCAAACCGTTCGGTGCTCTAGACCGCCAGCCGCAAGA
Source organism: Polyangia bacterium (assembly GCA_035696125.1). Classification (GTDB taxonomy): domain Bacteria; phylum Myxococcota_A; class Polyangia; order Fen-1088; family Fen-1088; genus DASRQZ01. The sequence continues at coordinate 7,744 of DASRQZ010000046.1, read as the reverse complement.
TGTTGGCGTCGGTCAGCTCCTGGCGTGCCAGCTCTCCCGCCACTTTGCCTCGGCTCAGCACCAGCGCGCGGTGGCAAAGGGTGCCGATCTCTTCGGCCTCGGAGCTGGAGACGATGACGCCCTTGCCGGCTGCCGCCAGCTCGCGGACGACGTCGTGAACGTCGCGCTTGGCCCGGATATCGAGGCCACGGGTGGGCTCGTCGAGCAGCAGAACCGCGGGGTCGCGGGCCATCCATTTGGCGAGCACGATCTTCTGTTGATTGCCGCCGGAAAGCATCGACGCCGGTCCGCCGCCGCGGATCGAGAATCGGTTCATGAACGGGCGCGCGATCGCATCCTCGTCCTCGAGCCGGAAGCGCGCCAGCGAGGGCAGCGCGATGTTGCGCTCGACCAGCATGTCCAGGATGAGCCCCTGCGACCCGCGCTCCTCGGGCACCAGCGCCAGGCCGGCCTGGATGGCAGCGCGCGGTGAATCGATCGTCACCGGCTGTCCGTGCATGGTGATCTGAAGGCGTTCGCCGCCTTCCCGCCATTGAGCGCCGAACAGCTCGCGCAGCACGCTGGTGCGCCCGGCGCCCACCAGACCGGCCAGGCCCAGGATCTCGCCGGCGTGCAGATCGAAGGAGACCCGCCCGCGCACCGACAGCACCACGTCCGGTCGCGCCGGCGCGGGCGCTTCGGCGCCGGTCATCGCGGCCCCGGCCAGGAACTCGACGATGGTGTCGCGCGTCGCGGCCGCGGTGGCGAACTCGACGACCTGCACCCCGTCGCGCAGGCAAACGACGCGGTCGGTGATGGCCAGGATCTCGCCCAGCCGATGCGAGATGTAGACCAGGCCCAAACCCTGGGCGCGCAGGTCACGCAGCAGATCGAACAGGCGGGTCGCGTCGCCCTCGGTCAGGGTCGCCGTCGGCTCGTCGAGGAGCAGGATCCTGGCGTCGAGCGACAGCGCGCGCGCGATCTCGACCCGCTGTCGCTGGCCCGGCGACAGTGACCGCAGGGGCGCGCGCGGATCGATGCCGCCGCCGACCCGGTCCAGCGCGATGGCGGCTCGACGATAGAGCTCTTTGCGGTCGATGACCCCGAAGCGCGCCGGCTCGTGGCCGAGCAGGACGTTGGCGCCCACGTCCAGGTCCATGGCCTGGATCAGCTCCTGCCGCACCAGCGAAACGCCGAGCGCGATCGCCTCGGCCGGGCTGCTGGGCGAGCTGGTGCCGATGGTGACCGTGCCCTCGTCGGGCCGATGGATGCCCGCGGCGACCTTCATCAGCGTCGACTTTCCGGCGCCGTTGCCCCCCACCAGGCCGACGATCTCGCCCGGGGCGACCTGGAAATCCACGCCGCGCAACGCGACCACGCCGCCGAACGACTTCTTGATCCCACGCAGCTCGAGTTTCATTCGCCGATCGCCGCCGTCCATTACCGCGCAGCATAGTGGCGCGCTTCGCCGCCGGTCAATGGGCCGTGCTTGACCGCTCGGGTCGCCGCGCGAGAATCGCCGCGCGCATCGGGCCGGGGCACGCCGCGGCAGTATCCGGCAACCGTCCCGTGCCCGGATCTCTCCAAAGATTGCTACGGAACCTCCTTGGCGGAACCCGGCGCGGCGTTCATACCAGTGCACCAGCGTGCTTCCTGGTGTTTCCAATCCATGATCCGGGCGCGGGTAGGCGCGACTGGCGCGTCTTGAGGGCTTGGCCGATCGCGCCTCGACCGTTGCGGCGATCTCGGCGATTCCAGGTGGCCGGTCAGTGATGGTACACCTAGGCCAAGGCTGGGAACGACGTCCGGAACCAGATCCGCAACGGGGGACAGATTCAGGGAACCGCATTGACGACGTGACCGCTTCGTTGCAGGAAGCACTCAAACGCCACGGAGGCATGATGCAAATCTCCAGACTCGGGCAAGGACGTTGGCAAGGATCGCGGTGCGGCGCAGCGGCGCTGGCCTTGACGTTGGTCTGCGCAGCCTCGCTCGGCTGCAAGAAGAGCGCAGAGGCGCCCGCGACCTCCGCCCCGGTGCCCGCGGGCGGGGGCAAGCCGGCCGGGGCCTACCGGTTCGCCTTCGTGACCAACAACTCGTCGGACTTCTGGAACATCGCCGAAAAGGGCGTGCGCAAGGCCGAGATGGATCTCGGCATCAAGGCCGTGGTCATGCGCCCGCTCAAGACCGAGGTGAGCGAGCAGCAGCGCTTCATCGAGGACATCCTGGTGCAGGGCTTCGATGGCATGGCGATCGCTCCCATCAGCCCCGATCCGATGACCCCGCTGCTCGATCGCGTCGCCGAGAAGATGCCGGTGGTGTGCCACGACGGCGACGCCGCCAAGTCCAAGCGCAAGGTCTACGTCGGCACCAACAACGTCGAGGCCGGGCACGCCGCCGGCGCCGCGGCCATCAAGGCGCTCAAGGCTGCCGGCATCAGCAAGGGCAAGGTGGCGATCTTTGTCGGGCGCATCGAGATGCAGAACGCCATCGACCGCAAGCAGGGCGTCGACGAGACGCTGGGCAAGCAGCCCGGCATCGAGATCCTGCCCATCTTCCTGGACCACGCCGACCGGTCCAAGGCCAAGAAGAACGTCGAGGACGCGCTGGCCCGCTACCCCGACCTGGTGCTGACCATCGGCCTCTGGTCGTACAACGGGCCGTGCATGCTCGACGCCGTGCGCGCGTCGACGCGCGCCAGCAAGCCGGTGATCGTGGCCTTCGACGAGGAGGAGGAGACCCTGAAGGGTGTGCAGGACGGCCTGATCTCGGCCACCATCGTGCAGAGGCCGTTCCAGTTCGGGTACCAATCGATGAAGGCGCTCAAGGACATCAAGGACGGCAAGACGCCACCGGCGACCATCGACACCGGCATAACAACCGTCACCAGGGAGAACCTCACGCAGTTCTGGAACGAGCTGCGCGAGCTCAAGAAGTGACCTCCCCGCCGGTCACCACCGCCGCCCGGAGCGCCGCCGCGACCGGCGGCAGCCAGCCGCGCCCGTCCGCGCCGGCGCCGTCATCGGTCCTGCGCGGCTCGGGCATCAATCTGTCGGCGATGAAGAAAGAGCTGACCATGCTCGGCGTGCTGATCGCGCTCGCCGCCATCACCGCCGTGCTGAATCCGCTGTTCCTGGGCGCCGACAACCTGCGCAACAACGTGCGCCACATCTCGCTGATCTCGCTGTTCGCGCTGGGCGAGGCGGTGGTGATCATCGCGGGTGGCATCGACCTGTCGATCGGGTCGGTGATCTGCATCGCCGCGGTCACCACCAGCTATCTCACGATGTACCTCGACGTCGGCATCGGCACGGCGGTCGCGGCGGGCGTGCTGGCCTCGCTGTTGATCGGAGTCGGCCAGGGCCTGGTCATCGCGCGCCTGGGCGTGCAGCCCTTCGTGGTGACGCTGGGCTCGATGCTGCTCTTGCGCGGCGTCGCCGAGGTGCTGACCGGCGGCACGGACATCGGTTTTCAAGGGAAGTTCCCGGGCTTTCGTTTCCTGGGTGAGGGAACGGCGCTGGGCATGCCGGTGCCGTTCTGGTTCGCGCTGGTGGCGATCGCGATTACCGCCTTCCTGATGCACCGCACGCTGTTCGGACGCTACTGCTACGCCATCGGGTCGAACACCGAGGCCGCGCGGCTGTCGGGTGTGCCCGTGCGCGCCGTGCGGCTGGTGACCTTCGTCGCCAGCGGCCTGCTGTCCGGCTTTGCGGGCATCCTCTACGTCGCTTACCTGCCGACCGCGACGCCGTCGCTGGGCTCGGCCTATGAGCTGCACGCGGTCGCGGCGGCGGTGCTGGGCGGTTGCTCGCTGCAGGGCGGCCGCGGGTCGGTGTTCGGCGTGCTGATCGGCGCCGGTATCATGCAGGTCACCTTCAACGCGGTGAATCTGGTCGGGCGTTCGTTGTGGCAGAACGTCGTCGCCGGCGGGGTGATCCTGGCGGCGGTGATCGTCGACCGGACCTTCGAGAAAAATGCTAAGAGGCGCACATGAGAACAGAGCAGCGGATTCCTCCACGGATCTTGGTCACCGGCGCGACCGGGAAGGTGGGGCAGACGTTCATCCGGCGCTTCCTGGCCGAGCCGCGCTTCGATGGGTTCACGGTGCGCGCGCTGTGCCACAACCGCAAGCTGCCGGCCGGGCCGCGGCTGGAGGTGATGTCCGGCTCGATCGAGCACCGCGCCGCCGTCGAGGAGGTGATGGCGGGCGTGACCCACGTGCTGCACCTGGCGACCAGCAAGGAGACGCCCGAGTCGATCATGGACGTCGCCATCAAGGGCATGTTCTGGTTGCTCGAGGCGTGCCGCACGCGTCCCGGCTTCCAGCAGTTCATGCTGGTCGGCGGCGACGCCGGCATGGGCCACTTCGTCTATCCGCACCCGATCCCGGTGACCGAGACCCAGAAGCACAGCGCCTATCCCGGGTGTTATGCGTTGTCCAAGGTGCTGGAAGAGGTGATGCTGGAGCAGTACTACATCCAGTACGACCTGAACGGGTGCTGCCTGCGAGCGCCCTGGATCATGGAAAAGGACGACTTCAAGTACCAGCTCTCGTTCGGAGAGGATGTCTTCGGAGGTCCGCGCTGGCGCGACCTGGTCGGCGCCGAGAAGGCGGAGGAATACATCGGGAAGGGCACCGTGCCGGTGATGCTGGACGGCGAGGGGCGGCCGGTGAAGCGCAACTTCGTGCACGTCGATGATCTGGTGGGCGCGATCTTGCTGGCGATCGACAACCCGCGCGCGCGCCAGCAGCTGTTCAACGTATGCATGGACGAGCCGGTCGACTACGGCGCCATGGGCGCCTACCTGACCGAGACCCGGGGCCTGCCGACGGTGGGCGTGCGCACGCCATTTCATTCGACCTGGCTCGACAACACCAAGGCCAAGTTTCTGCTCGGCTGGCGGCCGGAGTACGACTTGAAGAAGATGATCGACGCCGCCTTCGACTTCCGTCGCGGCAAGGAGGATCCGCGAAAGATCTGGTACCCGGGATGATGGGAAGCGATGGTAGGGAAACTGATCGATTCGAGCCTAGATGTTGATTGCCGATGATACAGACGGCGGCCCAGTCGCCGCCGAGCAGAACGGGCTGCGGGCGTTGACCCGCGCGGCCGCGCTGGCGTTCGCGGGTCGCTTCGGCGTGGCCCCGCGCTGGCTGGCGGCGGCGCCCGGGCGGGTCAACCTGATCGGCGAGCACACCGACTACAGCGGGGGCTTTGCGCTGCCCATGGCCATCGACCGGCACACCGTGATCGCCGGGGGCCCGGTGGCCGGGCCGACGCCAGCCGAGGCTCGGCCGCGGCTGCGCTTTCACAGCGCCTCCTTCGACGCCACCCAGGACGTCAGTCTGGACGAGGTGCCGCGTGCTGGCGAGCCGCGCTGGGCCAACTACGTGCGCGGCGTGGTGGCCGGCTTCCAGGAGCGCGGGCTGCGGCCGCCGTCGCTGGACGCGCTCGCCTTGTCGGATATCCCGCTCGGGGGTGGGCTGTCGAGCAGCGCCTCGCTGGAGGTGGCGGCCGCGACGCTGCTCGAGGCGGCGACCGGCGTGGCGCTGGACAGCATGGACAAGGCGCGCCTGTGCCGCCAGGCCGAGCACGACTACGCGCATGTGCCGTGCGGGTTGATGGACCAGATGACCGCGGTCCTGGGCCAGGAGTCGGGGCCGCTGCTGCTCGACTTCGAGGCCGAGCGCGCGCGTCCGGTGCCCATCGCCGACGCGTCGGTGCGGGTGCTGATCTGCAACAGCAACGTGCGCCACTCGCTGGGTGACGGCGAGTACGCCAAGCGCCGGCGCGACTGCGAGGAGGCCGCGCGCATCCTGGGGCAGGTCTCGCTGCGCGGCGCGACCATCGAGGCGGTCGAGGCGGCGCGCGACGCCCTGGGCTCGGTGGTCTACCGGCGCGCGCGCCACGTAGTCAGCGAGAATGCGCGCACGCTGGCGGCAGCCGACGCGCTGGCGATGGGCGACGTCGGCGCGGCCGGCACGCTGATGTATCAGAGCCACGCGTCCCTGCGCGACGACTTCGAGGTCAGCTGCGGCGAGCTGGACACCCTGGTCGAGATCGCGGGCGAGGTCGGCGTCGCCGGTGGCGTGCTGGGCGCGCGCATGACCGGTGGCGGCTTCGGGGGTTGCACGGTGATGCTGGTGCGCGCCGATCGCGTGGCGTCGATCATCGACGCGCTCACGCGGGCGTATCGCAGCCGGCACGGGCGCGCCCTCACCGCCTTCCTGTCGCGTCCGGCGCGCGGCGCGCACCTGGTGGCACTGGAGAAGGCGCCGTGAGCGTTCGGCGGGTGCTCTCGGTCGTGGTGGGCCCGCGGGCGTGACCTTCGACCCCGACCAGCATCCCCACCGGCGTTACAATCCGCTCGCCGATCAGTGGGTGCTGGTCTCGCCCCACCGCACGCGCCGTCCCTGGCTGGGCCAGACCGAGCCGGCCGCGCGCGAGGTGCGCCCAGCCTACGATCCCGGCTGCTACCTCTGTCCCGGCAACCGGCGCGCGCAGGGTGAGATCAATCCCGGGTACGCCAGCACGTTTGCCTTCGACAACGACTTCAGCGCGTTGCTGGCAGAGGATCGGATCGCCGACGCCGACGCCGACGCCGAGCGGGGATGGGGGAACGGACTCTTCCGAGCGGAGGCGGTGCGGGGGCGGTGTCGGGTGCTGTGCTTCTCGCCCCGGCACGATCTGACGTTGGCCGAGATGGCGCCGGGCGAGATCGAGGCGGTGGTCAACCTTTGGGTCACCGAGACCGCGGCGGCGGGCGCCGAATTTCGCTGGGTGCAGGTGTTCGAGAACAAGGGCGCGATCATGGGCTGTTCGAACCCGCATCCGCACGGCCAGGTCTGGGCCAGCGACGCGCTGCCGACCGACGCCGCCGTCGAGGATCGGCAACAGCGCGCCTACGCGCAGGCCCACGGCGTGCCGTTGCTGCTCGACGCGGCGGCGCGCGAGCTGGACGCCGGCGTGCGCGTGGTGCACCAGAGCCCGGGCTGGCTGGCCGTGGTCCCGTTCTGGGCTGTGTGGCCCTTCGAGACCTTGATCCTGCCGCGGCGGCCGCTGGCGCGGCTCACCGAACTGGCCGCGGGCGAGCGGGCCGAGCTGGCGTCCTTCCTGAAGGTGCTGCTGTCCGCCTACGATCGGCTGTTCGACGTGTCGTTCCCGTACTCGATGGGCTGGCACGGCGCCCCCTTCGCGGCCGGCGGCCGCGCCGCGCTGACCGGATCCGTCGACCACTGGCAGCTCCACGGCCACGTCTATCCGCCGCTGTTGCGCTCGGCGACGGTCAAGAAGTTCATGGTCGGCTACGAGCTGCTGGCCGAGGCGCAGCGCGACCTCACCCCCGAGCAAGCCGCCGCGCGCCTGCGCGCCCTGATCCCCACCCCCTGACGGAAGGTATCCTGGCCCTGATCGTGATCGTGATCGTGATCGTGGCCAACCCCGTGATCGTAGGGAGCCGTGCACGTGAACGTGATCCCCCCCGTGAGCGTGATCGAAAAGCGCACGTACCCCCCCACCGCCACGACCACCGCCACCATGACCGCCCCGACACATCACGGGCATGACGGCCCGCCCTCAGTCAGCCGCCGCGTCGCCGCGCGAGCCTCCGTCCGAGGGTGGGAGCTCGATTCGGCCGAAGAACCTGATGTTGTCGATGGTGACGTCGACCGTGTACTGCGCGGTCGAGGCGCCGCTCCAGGGAAAGACGAAGAAGATACCGGTGATCGCCGCCGGGTCGAGCGGCCCGACTGGCGTTCCCCCGG
>DASRQZ010000045.1:0-62564 GCA_035696125.1 Polyangia bacterium | reverse complement strand
CGCAGGCGCAGTGAACGTAGTGGTGGGGTTGAGGGCGGGGCGGGGGAGCGGGGGTGTTCTTACCGCGGGGTCTATGAGGGCGCTCCTGCCTGTCCGCAGGCAGGATGCCAGCCCGAATAGAAGCGCCCCCGTGCCGCCGGCGTTCATGGTCAAGGAGGGGGACGAGCTCGGAGACACCAAAAGCAGTCATCGAGAGTTCCCCGCCCGGCCGGCGGCGTAAGGGCGCGTCCCCGCGGTAGGAACACCCCCGCTCCCCCGCCCCGCCCGCCCCACGACGGAGAGAGCGGAGCCGCAATCAGCGAGCACCTGGTGGACTCAGGTTTGCGACGCGACGCCTACTGGTGGAACACCGTTATGACTTCGTTCCAGCCGTAGCAGGCCTTGACGCCCTCGGTCTGGTGGGGATAGTCGGCCGGGGTGCAGGCGGGAAGGCACTTGCCACCGGTACCGGCCGCGTTGGTGTAGGGCGGCATGACCTGCGCGGTGCCGATACGGCCCGGGATCGGGTTGATGCGGAAGTCAGGGCCGCCGCAGTAGTAGGCGGAGGGAGGGGAGGTGAAGATGTCGCCGAAGAATGAGCCCTCCTGGAACGGAAAGGCCGGGTCCAGGCCCCAACCGATGGCCGGGTTCTCCGCCACCATCCACAGCGGATAGTGGTCGCCGGTGGTGTTGACCAGGGCCAGCATGCAGGCGCTGACCCAGCGCTCACAGGTTCCCGTGCAGGCGCCGGTCTCCCATCCGGGAGCCACGCCGATCTGGCCTTTGAAGGTGTACGGCTTGCCGTTCTGGTCGGTCTTGGTGATCGAGCGGCCCGCGGGCAGCGCGCAGCGGACCAGGTAGGTGACCGTGGTCCGTCCATCGGCGCTGCTCATGAGGCCGCTGCCCGAGTTGAGTCCGGTCGGGCTCTTCAAGCTCGAGTCGAGGTTGAGGCCGCTGCCGGAGGCGAGGCCGTTGTGAACCTTCATGCCGTTGATCGTCTTGAGGCCATTGTCCGAGAGCAGCTCGTCCGGATCCACAGCAGTCAGATCTTCTGGCATCTCGGCACAGCCGGGACCGAAAGCCGAGAGGATGGCGGCGAGCCCGATCGACAGGGCGGGCAAGCGGCGCGATGAGAGGGCAGTGGTCAAGATCATGAAGAGTCCTTCCTGGCTCTCACCACTTGCATTTTGTATGCTAAACAACGTATTTAACTAGACCATAAGTAAATCGCGCGCTTGGACCTCGAGGCCCGAACGGGCCCCCCGCCAACTCTGTTGTGATTGGCACAACATGTTAACTGCCAGACAACCACAGCAGCGGCGATGGCGCCGGAGCGCGGTTCAGTGCTGCCGTGTGCCCGAGCTGGATGCGGGCGGCACGAGCGGCCCCGACCCCGACCCCGTGGCGCTGGCGGGCGCCGCGGCCACTGTGCCTTGATCCCAGTCGAAGGCAGGCTGACCGCGCGGCACGGTGGGCCGCAGCAGCTGCAGCACCGCCGGCATGACCACCACCGCGGTGGTGAGGCAGGCGACCTCGCCCAGGACCGCCAGCAGGCCGAACAGGAACAGCCCGACATTCTGGGCCACCAGCAGCGACGAGTAGCCCACGATGGTGGTCAGCGAGCAGAGCCCCACTGCGCCTCCCGTGCCGCGGATCGCGCTGGCCACGTCCCGCTCGCCCTCCCGCAGGTAGCGCGCCATCACGTTGACCGCGTAGTCCACGCCGATGCCAAAGGTGATGGGGAAGGCGATGAAGTTGACGAAGTTGATCTTGATGCCCAGCACCATCGCCGCCGCCAGCAGCCAGCCAACGCCGACGATCAGCGACCCGATGACGAACGGCGTCGCCGAGCTGCGGCGGAAGATCACCACCACCGTCGCCATGACGCCGGCGAAGGCCAGCAGCGAGGCCAGCGGTCCATCACGCTCCATGGATTGAATGATGTCCGCGGTGAGCGGCGGTCCGCCCGCGACGCGCGCCGCGCGTCCGCCCGTGCTGGTCGGTAGCTGGGCGATGTCGCGCAGGGCGGTCACGAACGCCGCGATGGTTGCGCCGCGCCACAGCGCGTTGGTGGGGTTGGGGAACACCAGCACGGCGCGGCCCAGCGCGCCATCCCGCTCGCGCAGGCCGGTGGTCAGGGCGTCGGGGATCTCGCTCTGGCTGATGGGCGCCAGGGGCGCGGTCCCGATCAAGCGGTCGAGCTTTCGCTGATCGTCCTGCCCGATGTGCGAGCGCAGGCGCGGCGTCAGCTTGCGGCGGATGGCCTCCACCTCGGCGCGTTTATCGGGCAGATCGGGCGGCAGCACGTCGTCGATGGTGCGCACCGAGGCCACCATGCTGTCGAGCGGCGGGCGCAGCGCCGCCTGGCGAATCTGGGCGGCGATGACGCGCGCTTCGCCGGCGCTGTCGGTCAGCAGCACCGTGGGTGTGAGATAGCGCCCGAGCAGCGTGTCCATCTTGGCGCCCCAGAAGCCCTCGCCCACGCTCCAGGTGTCGCGCCGCCGCAGGCGCGAGAAGTCGTACTCCAGCTGGCCGCGCCCGAAGTGCCGGATCTCCACCGCCGCGCCGATGGTGAGCAGCGCCGCGGCGGCGGTGAACACGCGCGGGTACGAGGTGACGGCGCGCGCGAGCACCGCCATGGGGCGGCGCGCCCTCGCCGACAGCGGCCTTGGGTCCGGGTGAAGCTTGCCGCGGTCCAGCCAGGCAATCAGGGGCGGCGCCAGCACGACGGTCGCTACCCACGACAGCACCATGCCCAGGCCCCCGATGACGCCGAACTGGCGGAAGCCCCGGAACTGCATCGCCACCAGAGACGCGTAGGCGACGCCAGCGGCGACCGCCGCCGACAGCGTACCCATGCGGGTACCCCACAGCGCGATGGCGAGCGCGTCCTCGACCGCGTGGCCGGCGCGCCGGGCCTCCACGTAGCGGGCCAGCTGGATGATGCCGAAGTTGATACCGTTGCCGACGATGATCGAACCCAGGAACGCGGTGTTCGAGTTGAGCTCGGTGATGTTGAAGGGCGGCAGGCTGGCCAGCGCGAAAGCGCCCACGGCCGCGATCGCCAGGGGCAGGAACAGCGCGGGCACGCTGCGCCGCCAGCGGTAAAAGACCATGAGCGCGATCACCACGACCACCACCACCAGCAACGACGATACCGTCAGGTCCTGGACCAGCGCCGACATCTCCTCGGAGGAGATCGCGACGTCGCCGGTGAAGCCGATGCGCAGCCCGGGCGCGTAGTGTTCGGCGCCGCCCAGCGCCGCCAGGTCGGCGCGCACGCGCGCGATCAAAGCGTCGGCCTTGCTGGCGCTGGTCGAGAACCCGCCGACCTCGATCAAGAGGAGCGCCAGCCCCAGCTTGGGGCTGGAGAATCGGTCGCCCGCCAGCTCGGGACCGGCCAGGCGGCGCTCGTACTTCTGCTGGATGTCGGTAAAGTCGATGCGCGGCGGCGGCTCGCTGTCGTCGATCAGGGTGCCGGTCTGGGTCGCGTACTCCCAGTGCACCCGATCCTCGATGCGGCCGCGGATCAACTTCAGATCCTCGAGGTCGAGCAGCGCCGCCGCGTTGCGCTCGACGAAGGCGTGCTCGGCTTGCCAGCCGGTGCGGACCGCGCTGACCAGATCGCCCGGATAGCCGCGGATGCGCGCGGCCAGATCGTCGACCAGTCGGTCGGCGCGCGCCAGACGGTCTGGCCGTGCGGGCGTCCCGGTGTCGACCACGACGCCGAGGTACTGCAGGCCCGCCATGCGCTGGCGCAGCTCACCGATCGCCACCACGCTGGGCGCGTCGCGCGGCAGCAGCTCCTCGAGCTCGCTGCGCAGGTTGCGATAAAGCTGCACGGTTCGACCGGCGGCCGGAATGGCCATCAGCACCGCCAGCAACCAGAGCGTCCTGCCGTGGCGCAGGCTCCACTTGATGAAGCGGCGGGTGGCGGGTCCGGGACGGGGCTGGTCGGGCGACACGAGGGGCGAAGACTATAGCCTGTCGACGGTCGCGGGCGAGGATTCGGGGGCGCTTCTTGTCGTGGTGCCGGGGCGCACCGACGCCGCCGGACGCGCTCCCAGCGCGCCGGAGCGTGACGGATGTCGTGTTAAGCTCGCCGGTCTCGATGCCGCGGTTCGTACCCGATCGCTCCGGATTCCTGCACCTGGCCCGCCGGGGCCGACTCTGTTTCGTGTACCGGGAAGTGCTGGCCGACTCCGACACGCCGGTCTCGGCCTACGCCAAGCTGGGGCGCGGCCCGTACTCGTTCCTGCTCGAGAGCGTCGTCGGCGGCGAGAAGTGGGCCGCCTACAGCTTCGTCGGCGTCAGGCCGCGGGCGGTGATCCGGGCGCGCGGCGACCGCGTCCAGGTGCTGCGGCCCGACGGCGCCGGCTTCCGCACCACCGAGGAGGTCCGGACAGCGACGCCGCTCACGTTCGTCGACGATTTCCTGGCCGCCCTGGCGCCCGCCGTGCCGCCCGGCCTGCCGCGTTTCTTCGGCGGCGCGGTCGGCTGGCTCGGCTACGACATCGTGCGCAGCTTCGAGAAGCTGCCCAGCCTGCGCCCGGACGACCTGCAACTGCCCGAGATGTGTTTCGCGATCACCGACACGGTGGTGATCTTCGACAACCTGCGCGGCACGATCAAGGTCGTGGCCGCGGTCGACGTCGGCGGACACGGCGTCGGGGGCGCGCCGGCGCAGGAGCTGGGCGCCGCCTACGACGACGCCTGCGCGCGCATCGACGCGGTGCTGGAGCGGTTGGCGCGGCCAGCGCCGCCGCTGCGGCCGCTGGACCCCACGCCCGCCGACGACGTCCCGGCGCCGCGCGCCCTGACCTCGCGCGCGACCTACGAAGCGGGCGTGGCCCGCATCCAGGAGTACATCCGGGCCGGCGACGCGTTCCAGGTGGTCTACTCGCAGCGCTTCGAGGTCGAGCGCGGCGGCGTCGACCCCTTCGACGTCTACCGCGCGCTGCGCGTGACCAACCCTTCACCGTACATGTTCCACCTGGAGTTCCCCGAGGCGGTCATCACCGGCGCCTCGCCCGAGTGCCTGGTGCGCGCCGAGGCGGGCGAGGTCGAGGTCCGGCCGCTGGCCGGCACGCGCAAGCGCGGCGCCACCGACGAGGAGGACGCCGCGCTGGCCGCCGAGCTGTCGGCCGATCCCAAGGAGCGCGCGGAGCACGTCATGTTGATCGACCTCGGCCGCAACGACGTCGGCCGGGTGTCGGCGCCCGGCAGCGTGCGCATCGACGAGGTGATGAAGATCGAGCGCTACTCGCATGTGATGCACATCAGCTCGCACGTGCGCGGCAAGCTGCGCGCCGGCGTGCGCCCGAGCGAGGTGATCAGCGCCGCCTTCCCGGCCGGCACGCTGAGCGGCGCACCCAAGATCCGCGCCATGCAGATCATCGAAGAGCTCGAGCCGTCGCGGCGCGGGATCTACGGCGGCGCCGTCGGATACATCTCATACTCGGGCAACATCGATCTGGCGATCGCGATCCGCACCCTGGTCACCAAGGGCGACACCATCTACGTGCAGGCAGGCGCCGGTGTGGTGGCCGACAGCCTGCCCGCGGCCGAACACCAGGAGTGCGTCAACAAGGCGCGCGCCGTGCTGTCGGCGGTAGAGATCGCGGGGCGCGGAAAGGCGGTGAGCTGACTGATGTTGCTGGTCATCGACAACTACGACTCGTTCACCTACAACCTGGTGCAGTACCTGGGCGAGCTGGGGCAAGAGGTGCGGGTGGTGCGTAACGACGAGATCGCGGCCGGCGACATCGCCGGCCTGGGCCCGACGCACATCGTGATCTCGCCCGGGCCGTGCACGCCCAACGAGGCCGGCATCAGCCTGGACGTCATCCAGCGCTACGCCGGCAAGATTCCGATCCTGGGCGTGTGCCTGGGTCACCAATCGATCGGACAGGCCTTCGGCGGCAAGGTGGTGCGCGCGCAGCGGGTCATGCATGGCAAGACCTCGTCGATCCATCACCAGGGCAGGGGGGTGTTCGCGGGCCTGCCGAACCCGTTCGAGGCGACGCGCTACCACTCGCTGCTGGTCGAACGCGAGAGCTTGCCGGATTGCCTGGAAATCACCGCCAGCACCGACGAGGGAGAGATCATGGGCCTACGTCACAAGACGCACGCCGTGCAAGGCGTTCAGTTCCATCCGGAGTCGTTCCTGACCACGGTCGGAAAAAATCTGTTGAAGAATTTTCTTTCGGCGAAGGGGGGCGCGTGATCTCGCCGTCCGCGACGCCGGCGGCGGGGGGGATTGGCCTGCACGAGGCCCTGGCGCGGGTGTCGGATCGCCGCGACCTCACCGTCGACGAGATGGCCGAGGTGGTGGGCCAGATCATGGACGGCGCCGCGACGCCGGCGCAGATCGGCGGCCTCCTGGTAGGGCTGCGTATGAAGGGCGAGACGGTCGAGGAGATCGTCGGCGCGGCGCGCGCCATGCGCGCGCGCATGGTACGCGTCGACTACGACGGCGGCGATCTGCTGGACACCTGCGGCACGGGCGGCGATGGGTCGCGGTCGGTCAACATCTCGACCCTGTCGTCCTTCATCGTGGCGGGCGCGGGGGCGGCGGTCGCCAAGCACGGCAACCGCGCGCAGTCCTCGCGCTCCGGCTCGCACGACGTCATCGAGGCGCTTGGCCTGGATCCGGCGCCGGCGCCCGAGCTGGCGCTACGCTGCCTGCGCGAGGCCAAGCTGGCCTTCCTGTTCGCGCCGGCCCACCACGCCGCGACCCGGCACGTCGCGGGGGCGCGCAAGGAGCTGGGGCTGCGCACGATCTTCAACATGCTGGGGCCGCTGACCAACCCCTGTGGCGCGCGCTATCACATGAACGGCATCTTCCACCGCGACCGCTGCGAGCCGCTGGCGCGCGCCCACGCCCTGCTCGGCTCGGCGCGCGCGCTGGTGGTGACCGGCGCCGGCAGCCTGGACGAGATCGCGCCCGCCGGCGCCACCTTCGTCGCCGAGCTGCGCGAGTCCGTGGTGCACACCTACGAGGTCACGCCTGCCGACTTCGGCCTTGACGAGGTTGATCCGGTCGGGCTGCGGGGCGGCGAGCCCGGCTTCAACGCCAACGTCGTGCTGGAGACCCTGAGCGGCGCCGGCCCGGCCGCGGTCCGCAACGCCGCGCTGATGGCGGCGGGGGCGGCGCTCTACGTCTCGGGTCACGCCCCCGACCTGCGCGCCGGGACAGCGCGCGCCACCGCCGCCCTGGACGCCGGCACCGCCCGTGACGTGCTGGAGCGGCTGCGCGCGATCGTTCCGCGCCGCCCGCTCTAGAACACCGAACGGTTTGAATGAGCCGTGCACCCGGTCAAGGGCCTCGGGCCTCGGGCCCCAGACCTCTGGAGCACTCTTCACCGGAGGTCCGAGGCCCGAAGCCAGAGGCTCTCAATGTGCGGTGGTCTAGCTTTCAAACCGTTCGGTGCTCTAGGAGGGGGTCAGACCGCGGACCGAGTCGGTGGGACAACGTGCAGCGCGCGTTACGCGCAGGTGCACGAACGCGTCAGGAAGGCGCACACGTTCAGGTCCAGGTTGCCTTGCGCCCGTCTGTGGTCCGGCCGGCGCCCTCCTGATATCTTTGCTCGGTGATCCTCGACGACATCCTGCGACGGACCCGCGGTGACCTGGCCGCGCGGCGCGAACGCGTGCCGCAGGCGGCGCTGGAGGCGGCCTGCCTGACCCGCCCGCCGGCGCGCGACCTGGCGGCGGCCTTGCGTCGGCCCGGAGTGGTCAGCTGCATCGCCGAGCACAAGCGCCGCTCACCGTCGGCGGGTTGGATCCGCGAAGGCAGTGACGCCGCGGACATCGCCACGGCCTACGCGCGCGCCGGCGCGGCCGCGATCTCGATGTTGACCGACGAGCCGTTCTTCGGGGGCAGCCTGGAGGATCTGCGCCGCGCGCGCGCCGTGGTCGAGATCCCGATCCTGTGCAAGGATTTCTTCGTCGACGCCTATCAGGTGGTCGAGGCGCGCGCCGCGGGCGCGGACGCGATGCTGATCATCGTCGCGGCGCTCCTCGATCGAGAGATCAGCATCTTGTTCTCCGCCGCCGCCGGCCTGGGCATGCAGGCGCTGGTCGAGGTCCACGACGAGGCGGAGCTGGAACGGGCGCTCGCACTCGGCGCCACGGTCATCGGCGTCAACAACCGCGACCTCAAGACCTTCACGGTGGATCGCGAGCTCGCGTTGCGGCTGCGCGCTCGCATTCCCGCTGATCGCCTGGTGGTCGCCGAGTCGGGCCTGCGCGACGCGTCCGACGTCGCGCGGCTGCGCGCCGCCGGCGTCGAGGCGATGCTGGTGGGCGAGAGTCTGATGCGCGCGCCCGACCCGGGAGCGGCGCTGGCCGCGTTGCTGGCGGATGACGGCGGATGACGGCTGATGACGGCTGACGACCGCCGCTTCCTGGTCAAGATCTGCGGGGTCACCACGGCCGAGGACGCCGCCGCGGCGGTGGCCGCCGGCGCCGACCTCGTGGGGGTCAACCTGTGGCCCGGGTCGACGCGCTTCGTGGGCGGCGTGGAGCCCGCCCGGCGGGTGCTGGCGGCCGTGCCGGCCGGCGTGCTGCGCGCCGGGGTGTTCGTCAACGCAGCTGCCACCGAGGTCGAACGCGTGGCGGGCGAGCTGGGGCTGGATCGCGTGCAATTGCACGGCGACGAGCGCGCCGCCGATTTCCCGGCGCTGCCGCGCGCGACGCTGATCCGCGCGGTGCGCGTGCGTGATCTGGACTCGTTCCTCGAAGCGGCGCCCTGGCGTGCGGGGCTCTGGCTGTACGACGCCTTCGTCGCGGGCTTCGGCGGCAGCGGCGTCACCGCGCCCTGGCCGCTGGTGGCGCGCGCCGGGCAGCGGCCCTTCCTGCTGGCGGGTGGCCTCCACCCCGACAACGTCGCGCAAGCGATCGCCCTCACCCGCCCCGACGGCGTCGACGTCGCCAGCGGCGTCGAGGTCCGTTCGAGCGCGGACGACCGGCGCGCGCCGCGCAAGGATCCGGCGCGGATGCTGGCCTTCGTGCGCACGGCGCGCGCCGCGGCCGCGCTGCTCTGACGGTCCCGGCGTGATCGGCCGCGACCGGCGCCGGCGCCGCGGCCGCGAAAGTTTCAGACGGCCGGCAGGGGCTCGGATATATTTCCGCGACCATGTCGTCGTCGTCGCCCGTCGTGCCCACGTCCGCCCGTCCCGGTCGCTTTGGATCGTTCGGGGGTCGCTTCGTCTCCGAGACTTTGATTCCCTCGCTCGACGAGCTGACCGACGCCTGGGCGGCCGCGCAGAGCGACCCGGCGTTCGGCGAGGAGCTGGATCGGCTGCTGCGCGATTACGTGGGCCGGCCCACGCCCCTCAGCTTCGCCCAGCGGCTGTCGGCGGAGGTCGGACGCAAGCTGCGCATCTACCTCAAGCGCGAGGATCTCTGCCACACGGGCGCGCACAAGATCAACAACTGCCTCGGCCAGTTGCTGCTGGCGCGGCGCATGGGCAAGACCCGCATCATAGCCGAGACCGGAGCCGGCCAGCACGGCGTGGCCACGGCCACGGTGTGCGCTCTGTTCGGCCTGCCGTGCGAGATCTACATGGGTGCGGTCGACGTCGAGCGCCAGTCGCTCAACGTGTTCCGCATGCGGCTGCTGGGCGCGGTGGTTCACCCGGTCAGCACCGGGACGGCGACCCTCAAGGACGCGATGAACGAGGCGCTGCGCGATTGGGTGACCAACGTGCGCACCACCCACTACGTGATCGGCTCGGTGGCAGGGCCGCACCCTTATCCGACGCTGGTGCGCGACCTGCAGGCGGTGATCGGTCGCGAGGCGCGCGATCAGATCCAGGAGGCGGAGGGGCGTCTGCCCGACGCTTGCGTCGCCTGCGTGGGCGGCGGCTCGAACTCGATGGGCCTGTTCCACGCCTTCGTTCCTGACCGCGGCGTCGAGCTATACGGCGTCGAGGCGGCGGGCGAGGGGCTCACCACCGGGCGCCACGCGGCGACGCTGACGTTGGGCCGGGTCGGAGTGCTGCACGGCGCCCGTTCGTACGTGCTGTGCGACGATGAGGGCCAGATCGCCGAGGCGCACTCGATCTCGGCCGGCCTCGACTATCCCGGCGTCGGCCCCGAACATTCGTTCTTCAAGGAGACCGGGCGCGCCCACTACCTGTCGGTCACCGACGACGAGGCCATCGACGGCTTCAAGCAGCTGGCGCGCACCGAGGGCATCCTGGCCGCGCTCGAGAGCTCGCATGCCATCGCGGCGCTGCCCAAGATCGCGCCCCGCCTGCGCGAGGGGGCGGTGGTGGTCGTCAACGTCTCGGGGCGGGGCGACAAGGACATGGGGACCATCGCCAAGCGACTCGGGGTCACGCTATGACTCGCATCGCTGACTGCTTTGCCCGCGCCCGCGCCCAGCGGCGCAAGCTCCTGGTGTTGTACCTGACCGCCGGCGACCCGGATCTCGACACCAGCCGGCGCGCGATCCAGGCGGCCATCGACGCCGGCGCCGACATCATCGAGCTCGGCGTGCCCTGGAGCGACCCCTCGGCCGACGGCCCGGTGATCCAGGCGGCCATGCTGCGCGCGCTGCGCGCCGGCGGTGGCATGGGCAAGGCGCTGGAGCTGTGCCGGGGCCTGCGCACCGCCAACCCCGAGGTGCCGATGATCCTGTTCGGCTACGCCAACCCGATCATCGTCATCGGGCCCGAGACGTTCGCGCGCCAGGCGCGCGACGCCGGCGCCGACGGCGTGCTGTGCGTCGACTACCCGCCCGACGAGGACGGGGACCTGGTCACCGCGCTCGGACGGCAGCGGCTCGACTTCGTGCCTTTGCTGGCGCCGACCTCGACTCCGGTGCGTATCGCGGCCGCCGCCGCGGTGGCGAGCGGTTTCATCTACTACGTCTCGCTGACCGGTATCACCGGCGTCACGCTGGCCGATGTTGCCGACCCGCGCCGGCGCGTCGAGGAGATCCGCGCGGCGACCGGCGGCAAGATCCCGGTCGTGGTCGGCTTCGGCATCAAGACCCCAGCCGACGCGCGCGCGGTCGCGGCCTTCGCCGACGGCGTCGTGGTCGGCAGCGCGGCGGTGTCGATCATCGAGAGGTCGGCCGCGGCCGGGAAAGATCCCTGCGTCGAGCTCGCGACCTACGTCCGATCGCTACGCGAAGCGGTGGGCTGAACCGCGCGGGAGATTTTTCGCCCCTCCGGCCAGTTCAGGTATCGTGCCGGTCCAAGGAGGAACGCGACATGACCAAGACTCGACTCACGGGCGCTATCGCGGCGCTGGTTCTGGCTTCCGCCTCGGCCGTTTCTCTCGCGCAAGCACCCAAGTCCCCGGCTGCTGCCTCCGCGCCGGCCGCCACCGGGGCGCCGGCGGCGGGCGCTGCCGGGCCGCACAAACCGGCGGCGGAGCTGGATCAGATGAAGTGGCTGGAAGGGACCTGGCGCTGCGACGGCAAGGCGCCGGCCGGGTCGATGGGGCCCGAGCACGCCTACAAGTCGACCATGAAGGTCAAACGCGACCTCGACGGGTTCTGGTACGTGGGTGAGTACGAGCAGAAAAAATCCAAGGACAACCCGCTGGCCGTCAAGGCGCGCAGCTACATCGGATTCGACCCGGTCGCCAAGAAGGTCGTCTCCCTCGGCGTCGACAGCTTCGGCGGTGCGCTGCAGCTGACCGGCACGCTCGAGGGCGACAAGATCTCGAACGAAGGCGAGGGCACCATGGGCGGCCAGAAGATGGGCTTCAAGGAGGTCTTCACCAGGACCGGCGACAAGTCCCTGACCTGGCACGGCGAGCTGAAGATGGGCAAGGAGTGGACCGTCATCGGCGACGACACCTGCAAGCGTTAGCGGCGGAGGCGAGCTCCCCGCTACCCGCTGACCCGGGTGCGCAGGTCGGTGACCAGGTCGGGGCCGACCTCGAGCGCGATGCGGTCCAGCACCTCGCGCCTCAACATGGTCAGCTCGTGGGCGATCGCAGAGCTGGCGACGCGGACTTGCAGGGTCTTGCCGTTGAGGCGCTCTGGTTGGGTGCGCGTCCGCAGCATCTCACCGACGGCGGTCGTGTAGGCCTCGAACACCCGGAACTCCAGCGCGCGGCCGCTGCCGCCCAGGCGCGCCAGCACCTGATCCATCAGCTGGCCGCTGGTCTCGGGTGTCGCCATTTCCCGCCGCTTGCGGACGATGCGCGTTCTTGATGGCCGCTCGGGGTGTGCCGGACCCCCAGAAGACGGAAACGACGGGGAGGACGGGCGCTTCGAAGTAGGCGAGGCTTTGCTCACGCACACGACAATAGTCGTCCTCGACCCGCGTCCGCAACCGCGCGGGCGACGCCTGGCCGGAATCCCCCGCGATCCGGCGCTCTCCCGGCATGGGGTATCATTCGGCACCATGCCGCGAGAGACGATATCCACCGACCAGGCTCCCAAGGCCATCGGCCCCTACGCCCAGGCCATCGCCGTGGAGCTGGGCCCCGGCCCCGGCGCCCGCATGATCTTCTGCTCGGGTCAGATTCCACTCGACCCCGCGACCGGCGAGATGGTGGGCGCCGGCGACGTCAGGCTGCAGGCCGATCGGGTGCTGCAGAACCTGCACGCGGTGCTGGTGGCCGCGGGCGCGTCGCTGTCGTTGGTGGTGAAGACGACGATCTACCTCGCCGACCTGCAGGACTTCGCCGCCGTCAACGAGGTGTACGCTCGCTACTTTCCTGGCCAACCGCCGGCGCGCGCCACGGTCCAGGCCGCCGGACTACCTCGGGGCGCCATGGTGGAGATCGACGCGATAGCGATCGTCGGCTAGCCCGAAGAACGTGGACGTGGACGTGGACCCGGACCTCGACTGGTCGTCCACGTCCACGTCAGGACGCGGGCGATCAGCCCGCCTTGCTGACCAGCCCCGAACGGAGGCACCTGGCGCAAACCCGGATGTGCTTCGCCGTCCCACCTATCTTGGCGTGGACGCGGCGCAGGTTGGGGCGCTGGGTGCTCTTGGTTTTGATGTTCGAGTGGCTGACGTTGTTGGCGACCCTGCGCTGCTTGCCGCAAATGGCACACTGGGCTGGCATAATTTCCCTCCGAAAGGCGGCTACGTTTAGCATTCACCCATGGATTTCGCAAGCCGGCGAAACCTGGTCCTGGCGGTCGTCGCGCTCTTCACCGGGGCAGTGACCGGCGTGACCGTCACCAGACACTGGCTGCGATCGGCGAAACGTGTC
Organism: Polyangia bacterium; assembly: GCA_035696125.1. Classification (GTDB taxonomy): domain Bacteria; phylum Myxococcota_A; class Polyangia; order Fen-1088; family Fen-1088; genus DASRQZ01. The sequence continues at coordinate 49,391 of DASRQZ010000045.1, read as the reverse complement.
GCGGCCAGAACCGACCCGGCGGCGCTGGCAACCATCGACGGCCGTGTCATGACGGCCGCGGGATCGCCGCTTGGCGGCGCCACCGTGGTGCTCGGCTGGGACGTCGACGCCGACCAGCGCGCCGGAGAGCGGGTCCCGGTGGCCACGGTGCGCGCCCGCCCGGACGGCGCGTTCCACATCGCCAAGGTCCCGCCCGGACGCTATCGCCTGCGCGCCCACGCGCCCGAGCACGCCGACGGCCGCCTGCGCATCGAGGTCCACCCCGGCGAGGCGCTGACCACCTCGGTCCGCCTGGCCCACGCAGAGACCCTGAAGGGACAGGTGGTCGATCACAAGGGACAGCCGATCCCTGGCGCGCGCGTGCTGGTCTGGTCACTCGCCGATCCGGCGGAGCGCCCGCGCGAGACGACCAGCGACGACGCCGGCCGCTTCGTGCTGGGCGGGCTGACGCGCGGGCTGCACCGGTTGATCGCCGAGGCGCCCGGTTTCGGTTCGGTGGAACAGGGACCGATCGAGGTGCCGGCGGCCGCCCCGGTGCTGCGCATGCAGACCGAAGGGCACAGCATCACCGGGGTGGTGACCGCCGGCGGCGTGCCGGTGGGCGGCGCCCGGGTGGTGATCGGCGGCGAGAACTTGACCCCGAGTCGCGAGACCCAGACGCGCGCCGATGGCCGCTTCCTGTTCGGGGGCCTCGGCGCCGGCGGCTACGTGCTGCGTGCGGTCCGCGGCGGCGAGGTGTCGCGGCCCAGCCTGGAGGTGATGCTCGATCACTCGGGCGACCGGCCTCCGGTGGTCAAGCTGCAGCTCGCGCAGGGGTGGATGATCAGCGGCCGCGTGGTCGATGACGAGGGGCGACCGCTGCCCAGCGCGGAGGTGCGGGTCGAGGCGCTGCCCGGCGACGATCCACTGCCGGAGATCGTGCGGCCCGATAGCCACGGCAACTGGCGCGCCGGCCCCCTGCCAGCGGGCGAGTACCGGCTCACGCCCCGCCAGCCGGGCTTCGTGGCGCGGCGGCCCGCCCAGCTCATGCTCGGTTCCAGCGTGGTGGGCGGCGACCGGCTCCAGGTGCTCGAGCTGGTGCGCGGGGCCGATATCTTCGGCCAGGTCGCCGATCGCAAGGGCGCCGCCGTCGCGGGAGCGACGGTGCGCTGTCTCGTCCCGGGCAGCGAAGACCTGTCGGTGATCGCCGACCGGCTCCCGCTCGCCGCCGAGGCGGCCGCGCTGCCCTCGGGCTCCGGCCACGCGCTGGGACGCACGCGCAGCACCAGCACCGACACCGGCGGCCGATTCCAGCTCTCCGACATGTTGCCGGGTCGAGTCTTTGTCGAGGTGGATCGCGCGGGCAGCGTTCCCTACCGCTCGGGCGAGCTGTCGCTGCTTCCCGGCCAGCGCCTCGAGCTGCCGCCGATCGTGCTGCGCGACGGCGTGCGCGTCACCGGTCAGGTGCTCGACGACACCGGCGCGCCCGTCGAAGGCGCGCGGGTCGCCATTCGCGCCGCGCCCGGCGCCGTCGAGCGCACGCCCGGCGTCGTGGCGTTGACCGACGGCGGCGGGCGCTTCGCGACCGAGGCGCTGGACGGGCGGCACGAGCTCGCGGTCAGCGCCGCCGGTATGCAGAGCGACACCCGGACTATCCAGGTGGCCCCCAGCGCCCCGCCCGACGTCACCATCCGGCTGGTGCGCGCCGACGCGGTCCTGGAAGGGAGTGTCCGGGATGGGCTTGGCCGTCCGCTGGCGCGGGCGCGCGTGCTGGCCTGGCCGGCGCCGCTCGGCCCCGACGACCCGGGTGACCGGCGCGCGCCGCTGGCGAGCACCGTGACGGATGGCGGGGGCCATTTTCGGCTGACGCGCCTACCGCGCGGCGCGATCTCCGTCGAGGTCAACCACGGGGATTACCCGCTGGTCGCGCGCTCCGCCGAGGTCGGACAGTCGGGGGCGCCGGCCCTCACCATCGACGTGCCGGTGCCGGGGCGGATCGAAGGCGAGGTGCGCGAGAAGGTCACCGGCGCCGTGATCTCGACCTACCGCATCGAGGCGCGCGGCCCCGACGGTCGTACCGCGGGCGCGACGCGCCGGAACGGCTCCGGCTTCGTGCTGCCGCGCCTGTTGCCGGGCCGCTGGACGCTGAGCGTGCGCGCCCCCGGCTACGGCCCGACCGAGCAGACCGTCGATGTTCCCATGGCCACCACGCTGGGCGAGACCTCGGTCCGCGACCTGCGCGTCGAGCTGGTGAGCAACTAGCCGGGCGCCCGCCAGTGCCTCTGATCGTGATCGTGATCGTGGAGGTGGACGAACCCGTGATCGTTGACGTGCACGTGCACGGGAACGCTACCGTGGACGTGATCGAACGGAACGATCCACGATCACGGTGGGGTTCACGTGCACGTGCACGGCCACGACCACGGGCTCGGCCACGGCAACGATCACGATCACGATCACGATTTGTGGGTGCGGTCGCTCAGTGCTAACGGCGTCGCCGACGCGCGCGGGTCGCGGCAAGGGCGACCAGCAGACCGGCCGGCAGCAACGGCGGCGCGATCCGTCCGGCGGGGTCGACATGGCATCCGCAGCCTCCCCCGGAGCCGTCCTCGACCGTCCCCGGGGGCGGGCAGTAGTTCGGATCCTGGGCGGCGGGATAGATGCCGCACACCCCGTTCATGTCGTCATCCGCCAGCGTGCGTTTCGACAGGTCGCCGAACTCGGCCTTGGTGAACATCGTCGCTTCCTGCACGGTGGCGTCGGCGCTGATACAGAACGGCGCCGGCGCGCCGTTGTTGTCGGTCTGCCGGAACGTGTCGCTGTTCGGGGTGTAGCAGTCGTGATCGAGCCCGATGAGGTGACCCATCTCGTGGGTGAGGGCGTTCTGAAGATCCTGCTTTCCGACACCGGGTTGGGCCTCGAGGTCGCCCCAGACGAAGTTCTCGCTGTTCACCTCGATGTCCGCGTCGTGAATGATGCCGGTCCTGCTCCCGGCGAAGACCGAGGTGACCGCCAGCGCTTCCGGCTGGCAGTGCTCCGGCTTGGCGGGGTCGCACCAGGGATTGCGGAAAATCAGGACGTTGTAGGGATCGGGATCCGACGCCCGGGTCGCGTCGAAGGACGCGCTCACCCGGATATCGAGGTAGGTACAGGACAGCGTCCCCTTGCTCCAGGTCGCGGCGGCCGCCGACGCCGCCTGCTCGACCTGCTCGGGGGTCATCTCGGCCAGGTCATTGGGGTACGCCGTGATGTCGATGCAGCTGCGGTTCCAGTGGATGCGGACGCCGGTCGGTAACCCGGTGTTCTGATCGACCACCTGATACTGGATGTAGGCGAACGCGCGCGAGGCGAGGGGTCCCGCCAGGGCGGCAGCCAGCGCGGCCGCCCCGACCAGCCCCCGCCCGGGCGACCGCCAGCGGGCGGGCGCCCGGCTCATTGCTTGGCCTTGAGGAGCTCGCGAATCCGAACGCGCATCTCGTCCAGCGAGCAGGGCCCGTCGGCGTCGTCCGCGACCAGGGGGACCGGTGTCACCGAGCTGGAGATCCGAGCGGGGACTCGGCTCAGCCCGGCGTGATCGGCGCGGTCGATCGTCCACTTTCCCGTTCCGGTATCTCGCCGCATGGCCCGCTTTCCTTGCGACATACCGACCACGCTGGCGGCCGTCGCCTTGCCGCGCAGGAAGACCAGGGTGCGCTCGCCCGCGGCAAAATTCGACAGGCCGAAGACCACCATGGCGACGTCGCCCACCGTGCCCCCGGGCTGCACGATCGTGAGGCGAGCGGCGGGCAACGCGCCACCCTTCCAGCTCTCGACGACGGATAGCTCGATCGTGGTGTAGATCTTGTGATGACCCTCGTCCCAGGCTGACTCCACACTCAAGACATCGGCGACCGCGATGTGGTCGGCGCGCTTGGCCAGCTCGTTGGTGTCGAGGGCCATGACCAGCGAGGCGTCAGCGCGCGCGGCCAGCAACCAGACCAAGGCCAGGACCGACCAGCGGGAAAGCGTCAAGAGACAGGACCGGACCGGTGAGCGAGCGACGCGCGTATTGATCATGAATCGCACCCCTCCGTTCACTATACGGTAGGACGGCGCGGTCTCAATGAGCTTCGGGCATGAAGCCGGCGCGCCGTTCGGGGCCCGAGAAGTCGACCTGCAGGGCGCGCCGGTCTCGGCGGTGACCGTGCGCACGCAGGCGAGCCCCGCGCAGGATCTCTTCCACAAGATCCTCGAACGACATCCCTGCACCGTGCGCGATGCGCGGCAGCAAGCTGGTCGGGGTCAGTCCGGGCAGTGTATTGACCTCGAGCAGGACCTCGTTGCCGCGCTCACTGGCGATGAGATCGACGCGCGTCACCCCCTCGCAACCAAGCGCGCCGTGAGCCAGCGCGGCCAGCCGCAGCACCGAGCGATAGCGCTCGGGCGACAGCCGCGCCGGGAAGTGGTGGTCGGATCGTCCTGACCCGTACTTGTTGTGAAAGTCATAGAAGCCGCGGCGTGGAACGATCTCGATGGCGCCCAGGGGTTTACCGTCGAGCACCGCGACCGAGATCTCCTTACCGTCGATGAAGCGCTCGACGATCACGTCGTCGTCGAAGCGGGTGGCATCCTCGATGGCGGACTCCAGCTCCAGCTCGTCGCGCGCGATGCGCACGCCCAGGGACGACCCTTCCCCCACCGGTTTCACCACCACCGGGAATCCGAACGAGCCGTGATTCTCGATGATGTCCTCGCCCGCATCGGCCTCGCTGATGTAGCTGGGGGCGGTCGGCAGGTTGTGCAGGCGGAAGATCTCCTTGGCCTTGGCCTTGTTCATCGCCAGCGCCGACGCCAGCACCCCGGAACCGGTGTAGGGAATACCCAGCACCTCGAGCAAACCCTGCACGCACCCGTCTTCCCCGTAGCGTCCGTGCAGCGCCAGGAAGGCGACGTCGATGTGGGTCTGGCGCAGCACGAGATCGATGTCGCGATCGACGAAGACCGCCGTGGCGTCGTGGCCCCTGCCGCGCAGAGCGCCGAGGATGGCCTCGCCGGTGCGGACGGAGATGTCACGCTCGCCGGACAACCCGCCGAGCAGCACGCCGATCTTCCGATTTCCGATCATCTTCCACGGGTAACCTCGGGCGGTCCGCTCGTCAAAAAAGACCCAGTTTGGTCAGCCAGCCCCGGAGACCAGAACCGGGCAATCCGACACGCAATTCGGATTTTGTGGTAAAGACGGGCGCCATGACTTTTCTCGAGGCAGCGCTGGAGGTCCTCAAGCGCGAAGGGAAGCCCTTGCACTACAAGGAGCTCACCGAGCGCGCGATGGGCAAGAAGCTGCTCACCTTCGTCGGTCGCACGCCCGAGGTGACCATGCAGACGCAGTTGACGGCCGCCGTGAAGAAGGCGCCGGGCAGTCCGTTCGTCCGGGTCAAGCCGGGCGTGTTCGGTCTGTTGCGCTACCCCGAAATGCCGCCCGAGGTCGAGCCCGCGCCCAAGGAGCGTCCCGTCAAGGAACGCGCGCCCAAGGAAGACGTCGTGGCCGTCAGCGCCGACGCGGAGGGTCGCGGCGAGGCGGTGCGCGGTCGGCGCCGCCGGCGGCGAGGAGGTCGCGGCCGAACGCGCGAGGGCGCGCCGGCATTTGCCCCCAACGGGCACAAGACCAGCGATGCAGACGCCGAAGACGCGAAAGCGGAGGCCGGTGCCGACGACATGGAAGCTGAGGGCACAGGCGGCGACAGCGAGGGCGGCGAAGAGCACGAGCCCCACGGCGGAAACCTGTCACCGGAGGCGCGGGCGGCCGCGTTGGCCGAGACCGGGGTCCTGGAAGGGGACGACGCCGGCGATGAGGAACCGGCCGATCTGGATGAACGGGGGTCGAACGACGACCTGGCCACGGGCGGAGCTGACACCCAAGCCGACGCCGACGCCGGCGACGACGACGACGACGATGACGACGACGACGACGAGCTGACTGAAGACGACGAGGGAGCGCCCGAGGTCGAGGCGGGGAGCGCTGCCGGCGCGCCGGCCGACCAGGCAGCTGAGAGCGCCGAGGAGCAGCGCGGGCGCCGGCGCCGCCGCCGCCGCCGCCGCCGTCACGGGGAAGAGGGTGCCGGCACCGGCGCCGGCCTCGGTGGATCGGCGTCAGGCTCGGGCGGCTTCGCGCCGGCCAACGCCGGCAGGGGCGGAAGCGAGCTGGCTTCGGATGGCGGCGCCGGTTCGGGCGCTGCTGATGGAGAGGAGGGCGCGCGCGCGGACGCGGGGACGTCCGAATCACGGTCGGGTGGTGCTTCTGGCGGCGACGAGGGCAGGGGACGCAGCGCCGCCGACGCGGCCGCTGACGCGTCTGATGGGGGTCAAAACGCCCGGCGCATCATGACCCCGGTCGACGCTGCCATCGAGATCCTGCGTGGGCAGGCCCCGGGCCGGGGCGTTCACGTGCGTCAGATCGCCGACGCGGCGGCGCGCCGGCGTCTGGTCCATGGCGAGCCCAACGAAGCATGGCGCGTCATGCGCACCGCCTTGGCGGCCGAGCCGCGTGAGCGGTTGCGCGCCGGTCAGCGCCCTCGGGTTCGCGCCGCGGGCAGCGGCTTGTTCGCGCTGGCGCGCCGGCCCCCGGACGCCGAGCTCGAACGCGCCGAGCAGGTCTTCGGTGACGCGCGGCGCGCGCTGCGCGAGCGCACGGTGGCGGCGCTGGAGCGGCGGATCAGCGAGCTGCCCGGGCCGGCCTTCGAGGCCCTGGCGCGGGTGCTCCTGCAGCGTGAGGGCTTCGGTCCCGCGACTTTCGTCAAACGGGTCGAAGGGACCATCTATGTCGAGGCGCTGCGCGGGCGGGGGTCGCGCCCGTCGCGCTGCCTGGTCGGCCTGCGACCCGCGGGCAGCTCGGCCGGCCGGCGGGCGATCGGCGAGCTGCGCGCCGGCATCCGCGCACGCAACCAGGACGAAGGCGTGCTGCTGCTGGCCGGTCGGCTGGCCGAGGACGCGATCGCCGAGTGGAAGCAGGCCGGTCCGCCGGTCGAGATCGCCGATGGTCAGGCGATGGCCGAGACCTGCATCCGCCACGGTGTCGGGGTTATCAACACCATGGTCAGCGTCGATTTCGTCGACGCCGACTTCTTCGCCGAGCTCGCCGAGGGGTAGCCGCGCTGCCGCCGGCCTCCGTGCCCACCTCCGCTGTCGGCTCCGGTCCGCCTGCTGAGCGGGCGCGCTGGTCCTGGCTGGGGCGGATGCCCTTCGGACCGATCGCGGAGCTCCAGGAGAGGCTCCGGCGCGATGTCCTGGATGGCCGCGGCGATGAGACGCTGTTGCTTCTGGAGCATCACCCGGTCATCACCCTGGGGCGATCGGCGGAACCGGGGCACGTGCTGGCCGCCGCGCCCGAGCTCGCGCGCCGGGGCATCAGCCTGCACCGCGCATCGCGCGGGGGCGACGTCACCTACCATGGGCCTGGTCAGCTGGTCGGCTACCCGGTGGTGCGCCTGGATCGGGGCGTCGTCGGGCACGTGCGCGCGATGGCGGACGGCCTCATCCAGGTGCTGGCGGGGCTCGGGATCGCGGCCACCTGGCGGCGCGATGCGCCGGGCCTGTGGGTGCAAGGTCCGCGCGGCGAGACCAGGGCCGAGGCCAGGACCGAGGCCAGGACCGAGGCAAAGATCTGCTCGTTCGGCGTCAACGTCCACCGTCGGGTAGCGGTGCATGGCTTCGCGCTCAACGTCGCCGTCGATCTGGACGCCTTCGGTCTGATCATCCCCTGCGGTCTGCCTGGTGTCGCCATGACATCGATCGATCGGTTGGTGAGCGGAGCCGCCGCGACGCGCCCGCTGACGCCCGAACGGTTGGCGGGCGAGGTCGCATCGGCGCTCGGGCGATCGTTTCGGCGCGATTTCGAGGTCGTCGACCCCGCTCGGCTCTTCCGAACCGAACAGGAAGACCAAGGAGACGCTGAGTGCGCGAGCGGCACACCCGCGATGGGTAGCCATCCGATCGCTGGCGAGCGCGTGGACGATCACGGCAGAGATCAAATTTAACTTTCCGATGATTCGATCCGATTGCATTACTCGATGAGACCATTAGAATGATTTTCAAGTGATGCTCGACACCAAGCCTCGCGTGGTCGTCATCTACAACCGGGACTTCGAGGGCGCGGACGCGGATCCCGAGAACAAGGCACGCGAGGACATCAAGGACATCGCGGAGCACGTGATGTCGATCCTGCTGGACCGAGGTTGCGCGACCGTCGGGCTCGGGATCACCGACGATGTCTTCGCCGCGATCTCGTCGCTGCGCGACGCCCGCCCGGACGTGATCTTCAACCTGTGCGAGTCGATCGGTGGCGACAATCGGTTCGAGCCGTTGCTGCCGATGTTGATGGACCGTGAGGGCTTCGCGTACACCGGCTCGGGACCGCTGTCGCTGGCGCTGGCGCTGCACAAGAACAAGGCCAAGGAGATCCTGCGCGCGCGTGGCATCCCCACACCCGAGGCGGTCTTCCTGACCTCCCCGGACATCGGGGCGGTCAGCATGCCTTTCCCGCTGATCGTCAAGCCGTCGCGGGAGGACGCGTCGGTCGGCATCACCCGCGATTCGGTGGTCTGGACCCGTGAGGCGCTCGAGCAGCGCGTTGCGTATGTGCTGTCGCACTACCGGCAGCCGGTTCTGGTCGAGCGCTACATCGAAGGTCGGGAGATCTACGTCTCCATGCTGGGATCGCCGGGCGGCAAGACCCAGGTCTTTCCATTCTACGAGATCGATTTCTCCGACATGCCGGCCGATCGACCGCGCATCGTGTCGTTCGAGGGCAAGTGGGTCGAGAGCTCGGACGAGTACCGGGGCACCAAGCCGATACGCTGCGTGAACCTGTCCGCCGAGCTGGAGGCACGGATCGCCGCAACCGCGCTCGCCGCTTTCGAGACCATGGAGCTGCGCGACTACGCTCGGGTCGACATCCGACTGGCCGCCGACGGGACGCCCTTCGTGATTGACGTGAACCCGAACTGCGACCTGTCGGACGTCGCGGGTGGATTCTCCAAGGCGGCAAAGGCGGCCGGGCTCAGCTACCAGGAAGTGATCCTGCGTATCGTTGAGCTCGCCGTCGCGCGGCGCCCCAACGCCGACACGATTCCTCTCTCGGCGCGTTCGCGCTCGGTCCGCCGCGGGCAGCGCACCACCCGGGCGCTTCCGACCACCGGAACGGTCGAGCGCGCCGCCCGCAGCCGCGCGCGCTCGGGCTGAGCCGGCGGTTTTCCGACACGGAAAACAGGTCGACGCCGGCCCGCATGCTTCCTGTCTGTCGTCCTCAGCTGGTCCTCGGTCGGCTGGCGCGCGCGCGGCTGGCGTGGTGGCCGTGGCTGCTGGTCGCGGCGATCAATGGTGCCGGCTGCCGGCGCGCGCCGCCGGCCCCGCGGCCTGTGGCGCCGCCGGCCCGTCCGTCACTTGGGATCGGGATGGTCATCCTGCGCGACGCCAGCGCCAGCCAGGCGCTGCCCCAGCCGCTCGACCTGGAGGGGCTGCAGCAACGCCTGCGCGAGCGCATGGCGGCAAGCGGGATCTTCGTCAGCCCGGGTGCCGATGCCGGCTCTTCACTGCCGCTGGTGCGCGTGCGGGGCGACATCGCCATCGACGGCGCCGAGGTCGAGGACAAGGGTGTCGCGCGGGCCAGCGTCCGCCTGTGGCTGGACACCCGCCCGTCCGATGCCCCGGGTGCGGTCGAGGAGACCCTGGCCGGGGAAGGCGAGCAGATCTATCCCATCCGGAGGCCGCCGGGCGCCAAGCGCGCGCGCGCCGGTGGCAGTGGCCTGCCGGAGGGCGACAAGCGCGCGCTGTTCGCCAAGCTGGTCGATCGGGTCGCGGTCGATCTGCTGGACAGCTTTCTTGCCCGCGAGAAGCTGGGCGCGGCGTCGGCGGAGACCATACACGCGACCTTGCGCGCCGACGGCGGCGACCTGCTGGAGCCCGCCATCCGGATCGCGGGCGAGCGGCGTCTGCGCGACGAGGTCCCGGTGTTGCTCGAGCTGCTCGAGAATCCCAACGAAGCGGTGCGCGACGCCGCGCTGGGCGCGCTCATCCAGATCGGTGATCGGCGCGCCGTGACCGCTCTCACCAAGAGTCGGTCGATGAAGGATCGCCGCGAGATGCGGAAGATCCTGGACGCCATCGCCACCCTGGGTGGCGACGAGGCGCTCGACTACCTCAGCTTCGTCGCTGCCAGCCAAGACGACGAGGAGATCCGCGGCCTGGCCGCCGCCGCCAAAGCCCGCCTGGAACGCCGCCAGCGCGGCTCCGAGACGCCGGCAACCGCGCCGCCCCGGTAGCCGCCAAGAGCGTCGCCGGCCCGGCGGCGGGAACAGGTGCACGGATCCCGTGTGTCGGGGCCAAGGATGCGCGCGGACGGGCGCGACGGATTCCGCCAACAATGTTTTTAACTTGCAAATTACCAAGTAATGACGATAGGCTGAGTGTTGTGACGGCGGCCAATTTAGTTGGCGATGGTGCGGGGATGGAGGGCCTCATCGGGGGCCGCTACCGCGTGGAGCGGGTGCTGGGGAAGGGGGGCTCGGCGACCGCGGTCGCGGCCCTCGATGACGTGACCGGCGAGCGCCGCGTCCTGAAGGTGTTTCATCCCCAGAACCCGCACGCGGCGGAGCGGGCCAGCGACGAGTTTCGGCGCCTGCACGCGCTCTGTCATCCGAACATCGTGCGCGTGCGGGATCTGGCGCGCAGCCCGACCGGCGCGTTGTATCTGGTGACCGACGAGGTCCAGGGAGCGCCCATCACCAGCCTGGCGCAGCTGGTCTCGACCGGCGCGCGACGGGACGCCTTTCAGCGGGCGGCCCGCGATCTCGCCGACGCTCTCGCGTATCTGCACGGGCGCGGCATCGTGCACGGCGATCTGTCGCCTGCCAACGTTCGTCTGGATGGCGAAGGTCGCGCCGTGCTATTCGACTTCGACCTGGCCGGCCCGCGCCGCGAGGGTGGCGGTGCGCGTGGCACGCTCGGCTACGCCAGCCCGGAGGCGCTGGTGGGCGAACGTGCCCCCGGCGGCGATCTCTTCTCGCTGGGCGCGACCCTCTACGAGGCCTGGACCGGCGTCGCCCCCTTTGGAGGCGGCATCGAAGCGGTCCGCCGCATGCTGGCGGGGCGCGCTCCAGCTCTCTCCACGATCCGCGACGGGCTGCCGATCGAGTGGGACACCATCCTGGCCCGGCTGCTGGAAGCGCGCGCGGAGGACCGCTACCCGAACGCGCGCGAGCTGCTGCGCGACGTCGTCCGGGCCAGCGCCGGCGCCCAGCCGGCCGGCGTCGACCTGGATCTGAGCGCGCCCCACCCGGAGGGCGATCCGCTCGCGGGCTTGTTGGTGGGGCGGCGCGCCGAGCGCGAGACCCTGCACACGGCGCTGGAGCGGCTGGCCGATGGCGCGGTGTCTCGATCGGTGATCGCGGTCGTGGGCTCGCTCGCTTCGGGGCGCCGCACGTTGATAGACCTTGCCCTGCGCGATGCCCGCATCGAGAGCGCCGCCGGCGTGGCCGCCGGGTTCGAGATCCTCGACGGCGGCCTGCGCCAGATCGCGGACCACGTCCGGGCGCGCGCGCGTGGCGCTGTCCCAGCCTCCACGGACCAGACCGAGGAGGGCGCGCTGGATCTCGACCAGAGCCACCGGCGCGATCGCCGCTTCGCCGCCATGGCCGACGATCTCGATCGTCTCGCGGTCGAGCGTCCGGTGTGCGTGGTCCTGCACGAAGCGGCCGACGCGCTGGCGTTCGCGTCGTTCGTGGCCGGCGCCGAGCCCTCGGGCCGGCTGCTGGTCTTGATCCCGACGCGCGCGCCGATCGATCGTCCGTTCGCGGAGGCGTTGACCCTGGCGACGCTGGGCGATGAGGCGATCGGCGAGCTGGTCCGGCGCGCGGTCGGCTCGGATCTGGCCCCGGCGGCGCTGGCACAGGCCACGGCCACGATCGCCCGCACCGCGGCCGGGCACGCCGGAACCGCGGCGCTGCTGACCCGGCGACTGGTCGACGCCGCGCGCCTGGGTGAGGCCGATGGCTTTCGCGCACAGGCGACCGGGGATCTGCGCGCCTTGCTCGATGACGGTTTCACGGCGCTGGCCGCGACAGCGCGGCACGCGGTGGTGGCTGTGGCGCTCGGTCTGCGAGACGGGCCTATCGATCTGGCGCCGGGGGCAGACGCCGCCATGGCCGCCGCGGGCGTACAGGCCGCGCGCGCCGCCGGCTGGTTGATTGACGACGCGACGGACGCGGCCCCGCGCTGGCGCTTGCCCAGCGAGGCGCACCGGCGAACCGTCGTCGCGCACCTGGGAGATGCCGACCTGCGGCGATTGGTCGAGGCCGCGAGCCAGGCGCTGGCCGGCGACGACGTCCTGCGCGCGCAGGCGCTGCTGGTCCTGGGGCGCGGCGCGGAAGCGGCGGCCGGGTTCGGCGCGGCCGGCGCGCGCGCCGCCGAGGAGGGCGACCTGACGCGCGCCGCCGAGTATCTGGCGTCCGCCGAGAGCGCGGCCCCGGGCGCTCTCTCCTTCGCGGCCGCGCTCACCCTGGTGACGGGCCTGGCCATGGCCGGGCGATACGAAGAGGCCCTGCAAGCGCTGGAGCGGGCCAGCGCGCGCGCCGTTACCGGCGAGGATCGCATCCGACTGGTGGAACGCCGATCCTGGTTGCTGGCGCGGCGGGGCGATCTGGGGGCGGCGCAGGCGCTGCTCGAGGCGGTGCTGTCCGACCCGGCGTCAGAAGAGACGCCGGCGCTCGGCGCCTTGCGGGCGCGGCTGGCGCGGCTTCAGGTCTCGGCCGGGCGTTTCGCGGACGCGCTGGCCGTCGTCACCCCGGCCCTGGCGGCGCCCGGCGCGCCCGTGCCGGCTGCCCTCGAGGCGGCGCTGCTGGCGCGGGCCTACTCGGGCGACCGCGCGGGCGCCCGCGCATTGCTCGATTTGCTGGGTCGAGGGCAGGGTGGCGCTCAGGGCGGCGGGATCGATCGCGGGCGGGCCGCCTACCTCGCCGGCCTGGTGGACCAGCTGGACGGCAAGCCGTCGGCAGCGGTCGCCAGCTACCGGAGGGCCTTCGAGCGATCGGCGGAGATCGGCGACGTGCACACCCTGGCCGCGGTGGCTTTGAACCTGGGCGCGCTGCAAGCCGACGCGGGCGCCTACGGTGAGGCGTTGAAGGCCACCGCGCGCGCGATTCGCGAGCTCGGCCGCATGGGGTCGACCGCAGAGCTGGGCACCGCTCTCTTCAATGCCGCCAACCTGTTCGTACAGGTCGGCGAGCTGGCGGCGGCGCGGCGCGCCCTGGCGCGCGCCCGCCAGGAAGGAGCGCGCCGGGGCGCGCCCACCGCCGTCGACGCGTTCGCCGCCTTCGTGGAGGGCGATCTGGAGCGGCGCGAGGGCCAACCCGAGCGGGCGATCGCGCTCTACCGCCAGGCGGCGGCGGCGCTCGGCCAGCATGGGCGTCGTCAGGAATCGGCCAGCGCCCTGCTGGCCGCCGCCGAGACGCTGGCCGAGGCTGGGTTGCGCGCCGAGGCGGTGCGCGAGCTGGCGCGCGCGGCCGGCGAGCGAACGCGCACGGCCGGCGGGCCGTCCGCCGACGACGACGACGAGGAACTGGCGCTGGCCCGGGGCCGGGTGCTGCTGGCGGCGGGCAGCACGGACCGGGCCGAGGTGACGGGCGCCAAGCTCGCGGCGCTGCTGCGCGGCTTCGCCGATCGGTCGGCGGCGCGCGGGCGGTTGCCCGCGGCCTGGCGCGCCGCCGTGGTTTCGTTTCGTCTGTGGAATCGCGAGGGCGCGGGGGGCCCGGCCGCCGAGGCCCGGACCTTCGCGACCCGTATCTTCGAGGAGGTCCGCATGGCGACGCCGGAGGGAATGCGTTCGGGGCTCGAGGCCGATCAGGAGGCGCGCTGGCTCGCCGGCGCGGCGGGAGAGGCGCCGCCCATGGTCGAATCGGCGCTGGCGGCGCGCGCGGCGCACACCGAGAGCCGTCTGCGCCGCCTGCTGCGCATCAACAAGCGACTCAACAGCGAGCTGCGCTTGCCACGCCTGCTGGAGATGATCGTCGACACGGTGATCGAGCTGACCGACGCCGAGCGAGGATTCCTCCTGCTGGAGGACGACGCCGGCCAGCTGGTGGTCAAGGTCGCGCGCAACATCGACCAGCGGACCCTGGATACGGCCGAGTTCGAGCTGTCACGCTCGATCGCCCGCCAGGCGGCCGCCGGTGGCGAACCGATCGTGACCATCGACGCGGCCGGTGACGCGCGCTTCAAGGAGGCCATGTCGGTCAGCGATCTGCACCTGCGCTCGATCCTGGCCGTCCCGCTGCACGTCAAGGGGCGTCCGGTCGGGACGATCTACGTCGATCACCGCCTGCGCAAGGGAGCGTTCGGCAACGACGCGGTCAGCCTGGTGCTGGACTTTGCCGAGCAGGCGGCCATCGCCATCGAGAACGCGCGCCTGCTGGGCGAGCTGCGCCGTCGCGAGCGACAGGTCGACGCGCTCAACCGCCGCATGCAGGTCGAGCTGTCGGCTCGGCGCGAGGAGCTGACCGGCATCAAGGTGGAGCTGCGCGAGAATCGCGAGGCGCTGGCGGTTCGCTACGACTACCGCAACATCGTCGGCCGCACCCCACGCATGCTCGAGCTCTTTCGCCTGCTCGATAGGATCACCGACACCAGCTTGCCGGTGGTGATCCAGGGCGAGAGCGGCACCGGGAAAGAGCTGGTGGCGCGCGCGCTACATTTCAACGGGCCGCGCCGGGATCGCGCCTTCGTGTCGGAGAACTGCGCCGCCATCCCCGAGACCCTATTGGAGTCGACGCTGTTCGGGTACGTGCGCGGCGCCTTCACCGGCGCCGAGCACGACACGCGCGGCTTGTTCGAGGTCGCCGACAACGGGACGCTGTTCCTGGACGAGGTCGCCGAGATGTCGCCCGGCATGCAGGGCAAGCTGCTGCGCGTGCTGCAGGCGGGAGAGTTCCGGCGCGTCGGCAGCGAACGATCGCGCAAGGTCGACGTGCGCATCGTCGCCGCGACCAACCGCGATCTCGCGCGCATGGTCGACGAGGGCAAGTTCCGGCAGGATCTGTACTTCCGGCTCAACGTCGCCCGCATCTTCCTGCCGCCGCTGCGCGAGCGGCGCGAGGACATCCCGCTCATCGTGGCCCACTTGTCGGCCAAGCACACCGGAGCGGGCAAGACCGCGGTCGCCAAACCCATCGATCCGGAGGTGATGGCGCGCCTCATCGACTACCGCTGGCCGGGCAACGTGCGCGAGCTGGAGAACGAGATCATGCGCGCGGTCGCGCTATCGGGGGATCGGATCACCGTCGCCGATCTGTCGCCGCAGGTGGCGGCGCGCGGCGAAGGCGGCGGCGCCGGGGCCGACGATCCGGACAGCCTGCTGATGCGGCCGCGGGTCGAGCGGATGGAGCGCTCCCTGATCCGCGAGGCGCTGGCCCGTTGCGCTAACAACCAGACCAAGGCTGCCGAGGCGCTGGGGTTGTCGCGCTTCGGCCTGCAGAAGAAGCTGCGGCGGTACAGCTTTGCCTGAGCGCGTCCCATCAACCCCGTTGTTGCGCCCGCCAACCGGGTTGTCGCCTCGGCGGCCAACTACTGAAGAATGCAGGCAACCCGTTCGGCGCGAAGCTTGCCTTCGATGATCGGGAAGGGATCCATGCGAAGGGTGCTCCACGACACGGTCTCACGCCTGCGGCGGCGGCTATTGCCGGTCTGCGCCATCGCGGTGACGGTGGCCGGGCTCGGGCTGGGATGGTTGGCGTGTAACGCGCCCTTCATCCCGGTGCCACCTCCCGAGAACGTTTTCATCCCACAGCTGGTGACCGATGGCGGGGGAGCCACCAGGACGGTCTGGATCACCCAGGGCAAGCCCGACTCGCGCGCCGCCGGCGCCAAGTTCTTCATCTTCAACGACGCGGCCGGTGCCGGGGTGATCATCGATGCCAACCCAGACGGCACCTACATCGCAAAGCCGCTGGAGGGCACGATGGGTGACCACGTCTTCATTTACTACACGACGCCAGCGGGGGCCGACAGCGAGGTCGCCTGCCGCGTGCTCACGGAAGGGGATCCCGCGCCGCACTGCGCCCGGTGAAGGGCGGGGGGCGGCTATTCGCGGGCTATCAAACCCGTGATCGTTGTCGTGATCGTGGCGGTGGCCGGACCCGTGATCGTGGGCCGTGCACGTGCACGGGAACGCCCCCGCGAACGTGATCGTGAGAGTTCAGGATTGATGAGCTTGGTGCCCAGCAACGGGCCAGCCGGTAGTAGGTATCCCGACCATGGTCCGGTGGGGATTCTCGTCAGGGCGACGCGTGGATCAGGCGGAAGCCGCGGGATCGAAGCTTCCTTCGCCGCACAGCTCCCGTCGGCGATCGAGGTCAAACGTTTCGATCACGCCCACGGTGGGGTTCCCGTGCACGTGCACGGCCACGGTCAGGGGTCCGGCCACGCTCACGGCCACGGGATGTCGGTCTTGATGCCCGCGGCTACTCCCGGACCGGGCGTCGTGGCGCGCCGCCGGCGCTGGCCGCCACCGCCGGTCGCACCGGCTCGACGTCTGGCTCGATCGGTGCGGGCGCGGTTACCGGCAGGGCGCCGATGCCCGGCAACCGGCGCACCTCGTCACGGGCGATCTTCCAGGCTGCCTGAATGATCCACGACACCGAACGATCTTGCCGGATGGCCTCTCGTTGCGTTTCGGAAAGCATTCCAGAGTTGAAGTAAAGGGTCACCTTGCGCTTCGGCGACATTCCGTCCCGTGCTCCTGGGTCAGTTGGAGATGTCGGCGGTCGAGGGCAGGTAGAAGGCGAGGTTGAGGGTCGCGATGTAGGTCGAGCCCCAGCCGAGGTCGTTGTTGTCCACTCTCATGTCGCCGTTCACGTCGCGTCCCGCTGCGTTGTTCTGGGCGAATATGTCGCGCAGTTCCAGGTTGAGCGCCAGGAACTGATTGATGAAGCTGTGCACCCCGACGCCAAACGTCGGTCCAAGCTTGAGCCCTGTGACCGCGCAACCAGCTTCGCTGCCGGAAGCGCCGCAAGAGGGGGTGCCCGAGGTGGTCGCCTCGTAGTTCAGCGCCGCCGCGCCGACGAAGGCGTAGAAGTCATAGTGCGCAAAGAGCTTGCCGAACAACGAGTACTTTCCCGTGAACGGCGTCGCTTCGAGCTGGCCGCCCAGCATGAACTTGATCTTGTTCATCGTACTGTTGGCCGCCGCCTTCGATGGTGCCCGGTTGTTGGGAATCGCGTCGGGATCAAGCGAGGCGATGACGTTGGACTTGAAGCCGGTGTCGAGGTTGGCCGCCGCGAAACCTGCGACGGCCGAGATTGAGAACCAGTCCGTGAAGTGGAAGCCCAGCTTCGCGTTGATGAGCACGCTATGGTAGAAATCCTGGCCGACGGTGGTGCCGGCGCCGGCGCCGACCTCGAGCCGGCCGCTGCGCAGCTCCAGCCGCTTGCGGATCGCCGGCGCGTCGGCGAGCGGGCTCTTGCGCTGCGCTTGCGCGACCAGCGGCAGCGCTGAGATCGAGATCGCGACCAGGAGGGCGAGACGTTTCTGCATGGCCATGTCCTTTTCCGAGCGAGCTGGCGAGAGAGTGGGGCGCAGGCCTTCGGTGGGGCTAGCGGGGCGACTTGTACTGGAACTTGGCGGGCAAGTACATACCGACGCCAGCGTACACCATGACGTTGTTCACGAACTTCGTGTCCGCTCGTGCCTTCAGCACCGCAATCGACTCGGTGGACATCCGGTTAGTCGGCTCGAACTTGTCCGGAATGAGGTAGTCGCGCACCGCGAGGTTCACCGTCAACCAATCGAACAAGAAGAAGCGGCTGCCGAGCGCGCCGGTCGCGGTCAGCAGGTCGTTGTTCCACCCGAGATCGCCCGGGTTGCGCGGGATGACCTGCGAGCGGGTCCAGCCTGCTCCCGCCGAAGCGTAGATCTCCCAGGGGATGATCCACTTGTTGAAGAGGGCGAACTTCCCGTAGACCGGCACGTAGCCAAAGTTCAGCGCGGCTCCGTACAGATAGCGGTTCAACGTCGGGATGCGGTTGTACTGCAGGCCGATCAGCTCGTCGCGTTCGCTGAAGGACTTGACGAAGTACTCGCCCTGCACGCCGATCCACAACACGTCCGAGAGGAAGTAGTTGATGTCGGCGCCGAAGGCGTAGTGCCGGATCAAGTTGTCGTTGATCGAGATGCCGGTGAACGGAGCGAGCTCGAGACGGCCGCCCTTGAGGAAGGGCTTGCGCGGGACGACCACGATGTCCTGCCAGGAGGCGGTGCTGAGCTTGACTGGCTTGCCCTGGCCTTCACCTTCTTCGACCTTGCCCGGCTTGGCTTCGTCCGGCTCGAGGGCTTCGTTGACGGCCGCTTCTTTTTCATCGGCCGCCGCGGGCGTCTCGGCCTTTTCGGCGGCGGCGGGCGCCGCCTTCTCTTCTGCCGGCGCCGGCGCAGGCTCAGCCGCAGGAGGTGGTGGAGGAGCCGGCCTGGCCTTCCTGGCGTGCCCCGCAGCTGCCCAACCGCTGATGGCACACCACACCAAAAGGCTGACGGCCGTTCGCTTCATGATCCCTCGCTGGTCCTGAAAGGTTGATGCGCAAATGCGAAAAAACCAATAGTTTTCAATGGTTTATGGCGCCGATCCGGAGTGGGGCGCACTATAGCATGATGATTTTTTCGCAAGCAACCAAAATCTCGAAACCAAGCCAACACCGAAAGGCGGAGGGATTTGCCCCTTCCCTGGAGGAACCCGCAACAACTTCCGCACGTTAAGGAGAGCTGCCCTCATACAGTGCTTCGACGAACGCGCTCGGATCGAATTCCCGGAGGTCTTCGACGCGCTCGCCGATTCCGATGTAGCGCACCGGAATCTGCAGCTGGTCAGCTATGCCCAGGATCACGCCTCCCTTGGCGGTCCCGTCCAGCTTGGTGAGCACGATGCCGGAGACCGCCATGGCCTGGGTGAAGATCTGCGCCTGCGCGATCGCGTTTTGACCGGAGGTGGAGTCGATCACCAGCCAGGTCTCGTGCGGCGCGCCAGGTCCGGCTTTTCCCACGACGCGCCGGACCTTCTGCAGCTCCTCCATCAGATCGGTCTTGGTGTGCAGTCGCCCGGCGGTGTCGGCGATCACCACGTCGAACCCTTCACTGGTCGCGCGCTTGACGGCCTCGAAGATCACCGACGAGGGATCGGCGCCCTCCTTGCCCCGCACCACGGTCGCGCCGACCCGGTTGGCCCAGACCTCCAGTTGCTCGGTGGCGGCCGCACGGAAGGTGTCGCCGGCGGCCAGCAGCACCTTCTTGCCCTCGCCCACCAGCTGGGCCGCGAGCTTGCCGATGGTGGTGGTCTTGCCGCTGCCGTTGACGCCAATCACCAGCAGCACGAACGGCTTGGCCGAATCGAAGGTCACCGGCGCGGCGTCCAGGGTCAGGATCTGCGCGCTGCGCTGGCGCAGGAACGCCCAGACCGCGGCAGGATCGCGCAGATCTTTGCGGCCCAGCGAGGTGCGGATCTCCTCGAGCAACTTCTGGCTGGTGCGCACGCCGATGTCGGCGGTCAGCAGCACCTTCTCGATCTCGTCGACGACGCTGGGGTCGAGCTCCTTGCGGCCGGCGAAGACCTCGCCGAGGCGCGAGACCCACCCGGATCGCGTGCGCGCCAGTCCGGGCGCCAGCGCTGCGACGTCTTTCCTCTTCTCGGGGCGCGCCGCGGGCACGGGCGCCCGGGGTTTCTCGAACGGCTGCGCCGCCGGCGCCGGGAAGGGGATCACCTGCGCGGGTGCCCGGGCCTCCGGTGCGGGTCGGTCCGGCGCGGGCGCGGGCGCCGGGCTGGGGCGGGGCTGGTGGCGCGCGGCTGACGCCGCCGCGGCCTGACTGCCAGCCGCCGGCGCCCGCGCGGCCGCTTGATCGGCGCTGCTCGGCGCCTCCGGGACCGCGATCGGGCGTGGCCGGACCGCCGCCGGCACGGCGGTGCCTGGTCTGGATGGGGCGCGTTCGGCCGGCGCCCGCTCTGGCGCTGCTTCGCGGGCCGGTTCCAGGTCCGCCACTTCTCCCGGCTCAAGCGCCGGTTCCTCCGGGCGAGCGGGCTCGACCCCGGGCCGCGGCCCTTCGCCGGCGTCTTCAATCTGCTGCCGGCGCCGCCGCCGGGCGCTGCGAACCACCAGGAAGCCGGCGACGCCGGTCAGGGCGACGCCACCAACGCCGACCAGTAGCTCGATGATTTCGTTCGGGTTGAGGGGAAAGCTCGGGTCCATCGCCGGCGGGACATTATCACTAACGTTCGTGAGACAAGGGCCGACTTGCCGGCCAGCGTCGATGTCGTGACAAAAAAATTGCCAACGCGCAAAGTTGCCAGCTTGATCGAATCCGAGGCAGGCCCGCTTTACAGGGCATGCACGAAGGTGCTATCAAAATGATCCACTGACGATACAACTGACGTATCGTCACATCACCAGCAGCATCGCGGCCCGGTCTCGAACAATCGTTCGCGGAGGACGGTTTGAAGATAAAACGCATTGATATCTGCGGTTTCAAGTCGTTTGTCGATCGGACCTCCATCAGCTTTCCTGATCCCATCACCGCGATCGTCGGGCCCAACGGGTGCGGCAAGTCCAACATCGTGGATGCCATTCGCTGGGTCATGGGCGAGCAGTCGGCCAAGCACCTGCGCGGGCGAGCCATGGATGACGTGATCTTCGCCGGCTCGGAGTCGCGCGGCCCGACCGGTATGGCGGAGGTGTCTTTGACCTTCGACGCGGGTGCGCTGGGCCAGGAGGTCGCCCCGGGCGGTGTGCCCTGGGGCGCGGTCGGTCCCGAAGAGGTGGTGGTGACGCGGCGTCTGTACCGGGCCGGAGACAGCGAGTATCTGCTGAACGGCGTCCCGTCCCGCCTGCGCGACGTGGTGGAGTTTTTCCTGGGCACGGGCGTCGGATCGAAGGCGTACGCCATCATCGAGCAGGGCCGAATCGGCTTCATCGTTTCATCGCGTCCCGACGATCGACGCGGGTTGTTCGACGAGGCGGCCGGCATCACCAAGTACAAGGCCAAGAAGAAGGCCGCCGAGCGCCGGATGGAATCGACGCGACAGCACCTGCTGCGCGTGTCCGACATCATCGGCGAGATCGAAACCCGGCTGCGTTCGCTGCGCCTGCAGGCGCAGAAGGCGGAACGTTACAAGCGATACAAGGCCGAGCTGCGCGACATCGACCTCTGGTCGTCGTCGCAGCGCTACCTCGGCTTCCTGGCCGAGGAGAAGTCGCTGGCCGCCGAGCACGCCGAGCTGGCCGCCCGCCACGAAGTGGTCGCCGGCTCGCTGGCCGTCGAGGAGGTGGCGATCGAGAGCGAGCGCCTGACGGTCACCGAGGAGATCACCGAGCTCAACGCCGCCAAGGACGACCTTTTCGCGCTGTCGAACCGCGCGCAGCTCGGCATGCAGCGCGCGCAGCACCACGAGGACGAAGCCGGCAAGCTCACCGCGCGCGCCACGGCGTCGCGCCAGGAGATCGACGAGCTGGGTGCGCGCATCGCCGCGCACACCGCTGCCATCGACGACCTCGAGGGACAGCTGGCCACGCTCGACGGCGAGGCCGAGTCGAGCCGCGCCGGGTTCGAGGCCAAGCAGCAGGAGCACGACGCCTTGCGCGCGGCGCTGGCCGAGGCGCGGCGCGAGCTGGACGCGTGCCTCCACGATGTGGCCGGCGGCCAGGCGCGCATCGCGCGCAACGAAGCCGAACGCTCGGCGGCCGGGGCGCGCGCCGATGATCTGACCATGCGGCTGTCGGCGATCGCCGCCGAGGACGTCGCCGCCGCCGAGCGGGTCGCGGCCCTGGCCGCCGAGGACCAGGAGCTGCGCGTCAGCCTGGCGGCGCTGGAGGTGCGGCGCGACCAGCTGGTCGAGCGCCGCCTCGACGAGGAGGCGCGCCTCGGCTCGCTGCGCGCGGAGGCCGGCCGCAGTGAGCTGGAGCTGGAGACGCTGCGCGAGGAGGCGCACCGCCGGCGCTCGCGCCTGGCGTCCCTGCTCGAGATCCAGGACCGGTACGAGAGCTTCCAGAAGGGCGTACGCGCCATCATGCAGCAGCGACGCGAGCGCGAGGGGCAGGGTGCAACGTCGGGGATCCGGGGCGTGGTCGCCGACATCATGCAGCCGCCGCCCGAGCTCGAGACCGCGGTCGAGGCGGTGCTGGGGGAGCGGCTCGGCAACGTCATCGTCGAGTCGCACGACGTGGGCGTCGAGGCCATCCAGTTCCTGAAGTCGCGTAGCGAGGGGCGCTCGAGCTTCATCCCGGTCGGCCTGCGCTCCCGGGTGTCGCCGATCTCGGCGTCGGCGTCGATGATGGCCGCGCCGGGCGGGGCGGGTACTGTGATCTACGACGCCAGTCGCAGCAGCGGGCTGGCGGACGCCGCTGGCGAGGCGGCGGGCCAGCCGGCCGCGATGTTGCCCAGCGACGACGCCGGCCTGACCGACGTGGTCTCGCGCGCCTGGCCGACCGGCGATGGAGTGCGCGGACCCATGCTGGAGCTGATCGGCTATGACCGCCAGTACGACGCGGTCGCGTCCTACCTGCTGGGCGACGTGGTGGTGGTCGACGATCTACAGAAGGCCATCGCGCTGTGGCGAGACACCCGCACCGACAAGACCATCGTCACCCTGGACGGCGAGGTGGTCGATCCGCACGGCGTGGTGACCGGCGGGTCGCGCGAGTCGGCGGTGGGCGTGCTGGAGCAGAAGCGCGAGATCCGCGAACTGGAGGAGATCGTGGCCCGCCTGGAGATCGACTACCAGGCAGCGCTGGCCCGACATGTCGCCACCAAGCAGCAGATCGTCGACGCCACCCGCGCGCTCGAGGACCTGGGCGCGTCGCTGCGCGCCGACGAGATGAACCTCGTCACCCAGAAAAAGGATCTGGACCGTGCCACGGACGAGCTGCGGCGCTTCCACGCCCGGCGCGGCCAGCTGGCGGCGCAGTCGGCGGACCTGGAGCGCGCGCGCGCCGAGAGCGAGCGACGCCATCAAGACGCGACGGCGGCCCTGGAGGTCGATCGAGCCCGGGTCGACGAGGCCGAGCGGCGCACGGGCGAGCTGCGCGCCAGCTCGCTGGCGCTGGCCGATCAGGTCGACGGGCTGATCGCCGAGTTGACCGCACGCAAGGTCGCGGCGGCGCAGGCGGAGGACCGCCGCCGCAACGCCCACGCGACGCGGCAGCGGCTGGGGGTCGAGCGCCAGCAGCATGGCGAGCGGGCGCAGCGGCTGGAGCAGACCATCGCCGAGGAGCTGGTGCGGGTCGAGACCTTGCGCGCCGACTCCGCGCGGCTGCGCGACGAGGCGACCCTGTGCCAGGCCGAGGCCGAGGCGCGTGCACGCGAGCACGCGGAGCGCCAGTCGGCGACCGAGGAACGCCAGACCCGGCTGGCGGCGCGCGACGCCGAGCTGCGCGTCCAGCGCGCCGAGGCCGCGCGCCTGGCACAGGCGATCGGGCGCGTCGATCTGCGCTGCCAGGAGGCGACGCTGCGGCGATCCTCGCTGGAGGAGCAGGTGTGCGGCCGCTACCGCGACGTCGATTTGCCGGCCATCGTCATCGACTATCACCTGCGCCGGCTGGTCGGGCAAGAGGAGGAGGCGCGCATGACCGAGCTGCGCGGCCTGATCGAGCGCATGGGTGAGATCAACCTGACCGCGATCGAGGAGTCAGAGGAGCTGCAAAAGCGGTTCGACTTCTTGACCACCCAGCGCAGCGACCTCGAATCGGCGATCGCGCAGCTCGAATCGGCGATCGAGAAGATCAACCGCGCCTCGCGCAAGCGCTTCCGGGAGACGTTCGACGCGGTCAACGCCAAGTTCTGCGAGGTCTTTCCGCGTTTGTTCGGCGGCGGGCGCGCGCACCTGTCGCTGACCGACGAGGCGGACCTGCTGGAGACCGGCGTCGAGATCATCGCCAACCCGCCGGGCAAGAAGGTCATGCAGAACATCGAGCTCTTGTCGGGCGGCGAGAAGGCGCTGACCGCGGTGTCGCTGCTGTTTGCGATCTTCCTGGTCAAGCCGTCGCCTTTCTGTTTGCTCGACGAGGTCGACGCACCGCTCGACGAGGCCAACGTCGGCCGCTTCAACGACGTCGTGCGCGAGATGACCGACCGCTCGCAGTTCATCATGATCACCCACAACCGGCGCACCATGGAGATCGCCGATCGACTGTGCGGCATCACCATGGAGGAGCCGGGCGTGTCCAAGCTGGTGGCGGTCAACCTGCGCGGCGGACGGCTGGGCCGCGCCAGCCTGGCCACCGAGTCGGCAACGACCTCGACCACCGAGAGAGCGACAGCGGCAGCGACGGGGTCGGCCTCGTAACGCTTGACCAATTGGTCTCGTCGTTTTAAGTACGTTGCAGCGCAAATGGCCACTTACATCACGGACGAGTGCATCAACTGCGGAGCCTGCGAGCCCGAGTGCCCCAACGAGGCTATCAGCGAGGGCGAAGACATCTACGTGATCGATCCCAAGCTGTGCACCGAGTGCGTCGGCTTTCACGACCACGAGGCTTGCCAGGCCGTTTGTCCGGTGGAGTGTTGCCTGCCCGATCCGAACAACGTCGAGACCGAGGATAGCCTGATCACCCGCGCCAAGGCTCTGCACCCCGACAAGCAGTTCGGCGACGCCTACCCGTCGCGCTTCCGCAAGACCAGCTAAAACCGAGGGGAACGCCTCGATTCCGGCTTCGCTCTCTCCGTTGTGGGGCGGGCGGGGCGGGGGATCGGGGGTGTTCCTACCGCGGGGACGCGCCCTTACGCCGCCGGCCGGGCGGTGAACTCTCGATGACTACTTTTGGTGTCTCCGAGCTCTTCCCACTCCTTGACCCTGAACACCGGCGGCACGGGGGCGCTTCTATTCGGGCTGGCATCCTGCCTGCGGACAGGCAGGAGCGCCCTCATAGACCCCGCGGTAAGAACACCCCCGCTCCCCCGCCCCGCCCTCAACCCCACCACTACGTTCACTGCGCCTGCGCGCCGCAGACGTCGGATCGGATCGGATCGGAATCGGATCGGATCGGAATCGGATCGGAATCGGATCGGAATCGGATCGGATCCAGATCGGATCGGATCTGGATCTGGATCTGGATCTGGATCTGGATCTGATCTGATCTGATCTGATCTGATCTGATCTGATCCGATCCGATCTGATCCATCTGATCCGACGTCTGCGGCGCTCAGGCGCAGTGAACGTAGTGGTGGGGTTGAGGGGGGCTTGGGGGAGGTGGGTATTGTGCCCGCGGGGGCTAAGCGGGCGCTCCTGCCTGTCCGCAGGCAGGATGCCAGCCCGCCGTCGCAGGCGCCCCCGTGCCGCCGGCGTTAAGGGTCAAGGAGGGGGAAGAGCCCGGAGACACCAAAAGCAGTCATCGAGAGTTCACCACCCGCCCGGCGGCGTAAGGGCGCCGACCCGCGGGCACAATACCCACCTCCCCCAAGCCCCCCGGCCCCACAACGGAGAGAGCGGAACCGGAATCGGGGAACAACCGTAGCTCTAACAGGCTAGGTCGCTTCGGGGGGTGCGGCGTTGCGGAAGCGTTTGAGGTACAGCTCGGCGACGCGGGGCGCGTCGATGCGCAGCATGCGCGCGTACTCGGTCACGAAGCCGCGTACGTAGACCGCGGCTGGCATGTCGGCGAACTTCTCCTCTTCGATTGACCGCAGATGGCGCTCGCTGATCTTGGTGCGCTGGGAGATCTCCGCCAGGTCCAGGCCCCGGGCCTCGCGGATCTTGCGCAGCACCGGTCCGGTGACCTCATCGCCGATCTCGACGATCGGCTCGGGCGACTCGCTGGGAATGTGCGGCCGGTCCGCGCCTCCGCCGTCGCTGGAAGAGCTGGTCGAGGCGCCCACGGTGCCCCGGCGCCCGGATTGCGCGGCCGCGCGCACGGCGCGCGCCAGATCGGCCTCGGGCAGCGCCAGGTCGTACAGGCGCCGCCGCTCGGGCGCGAACAGCGTATCGTGGGCGGCGTTGGCGCGCGCGTGCAAGGCCGCCAGCTCGGCGTCGTCGTACAGGCCCGCCACCACCGGCGAGGTCGACGAGTAGATCTCTTTCAGGGTCCGGTAGGCGCGCCGCACCTCCTCGTCGCTCACGCCGGGCTCGGTCTCCAGCACCTCGTAGTGGGTCTGCTCCTCCTCGAGGCGCAGCGGCGCGGCGACGAAGCCACGCTCGCGTTCGCTCTCGGTGGCCAGCAGACGCCGGGTGATGCGCTCGATGTTCTTCGCGACCTTGGCCTCCGGGTACTCGGCCAGCAGCGGCCGGCGGCGCCGCGCCGCCAGCCAGACCGTCTCGTCGGATTCCACGTGGCCGAGGTACTCGAAGGAATGGCCCAGGCGGCGCTGCGCCGCCGCCTGCATCCACAGGCCGAGCTTGAGGTCGGAAAGCGCGCGCGTCTGGTTGACGATGAAGCGGGGCCGATACGTGCGAATCTCGTCCTTGAGGCGTTCGGCGGGACCGCCGTTGTCGCGCGCCGCCCGATAGACGTCGACGGCTGCCGGCGGTGGTCCGCTGGGGTTGGCGATCAGCCGGTCCAGGCCGCGCGTGGTGCGCAGCTTGCGCACGAACGCGCTCTTGATGAACCGGTAGCTGGCCTCGATCGACGCGGGATCGGGCAGCGTCACCAGCACCGGCAAGTCGGCCGCCAGCCACAGGTCGATGCCCAACGTGGACTCGGGGGGCCCGAGATCGAGAACGACGTAGTCGCAATCCAGCTGGTGGATGGCCGCCAGCACGGTCTTGGCGCCCTGCTTGGCCTTCATCGAGCCGAAGATCGAAGCCTCGCCGCCGACCAGACGCACGCCGGCAATCGGCGTGTCGGCGCACAGCTCGCTGAAGTCATCGGCGCGGCCGCGCAGCAGCTCGCCGTAGCCGCGCGGTGGCCGCGGCGCGCCCAGCAACTGATGCAGGGGGCCGCCCGCCGGGTCGGCGTCGATCGCCACCACGCGCTTGCCGGTCTGCGCCAAGTAGATCGAGACGTTGGCGGCGATCAGCGACCGGCCGGTGCCGCCGCGGCCCGCCGCGAAGGCGATGAGGTGGCCGCGCGGCCGCTCCGCGGCGCCGGGGCTGGGGGGCGCCGGCTCGTCGACTGTCTCGATCTCGACCTCGAGATCCGTGTCTATGTCGGCGGATGACATGATGGGACGGCGATGGGGACAGAGGGGGGAATGCTGCGGGCGGACTCCGGGCAGCGTGACAAACGAACTCCATCTTTTACACCACCCGAGAGCGCGCGCGGGATCCCTCGCGTGGTTCGTGTCATTCTTTTTGAGGTGCGAACCGCCGCAGCGCTCACCGCCCTGGCGGTGATGGTGATCGGGAGCCCCGGTATCGGGACGGCCCCGGCCAAGGAGCACACCGCTTCTTGTCCCGAGCTCGGCGGGATGATCGGTCGGGTACGCGCCAGCCTCGAGGCGGCCGCCGGCCAGCGCCAGCGCGGCAGCTCGATGGGCGCCTACCAGGTCCTGCTGGCGACCGTGGACAGCATGGTGCGGGATAGCGCCGGCCAGCACTGCGGCGCCCTCGGGTCGACGCTGGCGAAGGCCGTGGGGCGCGCCGCGCGCTCTGGCACCGCCCTGGACGCCAGTATCGAGCTGGACATGGGCATCGACGCCGCGCTGTCGCTGGCCACCGAGGGACACCTTCCCTATGCCTCTTCGCCGCCCAAGGTGCCGATGATCCTGCCGCCGTCGGCGACGTCGTCACCGGCCCCGGTCGGCGAGGCGGCCCTGTATGCGCAGGATTGCCCCGACCTGTTCAAGCTGACGCTGAGCCTGGACGGTCCCCGCCAGTCCCTGGCGACCCGGGTGAACGGCTTGCTGGCCGACCTGGGGGCGCACCCGCGCTGCGAGAAGATGCGCCACGTGCTGAGCGCCGCTCCCGCCGACCGGCTGGCGCACGCGGTCGACTCCATCCGGCTCGACGAGCCCGACGAGACCCCCCTGGCGAGCGAGAGCGACCTTCTGGCCCGCTGCCCGGAGTTGCCGCTGGTGGTCGAACGGATCGGGTCGGCGATCGAGGTCGGCGCCCCCCAGTTCAACGCCGGAGACCCGGCGGCCTGCCTCGAGACCTACCGGGCCGCGGCCCGTACCATCACCGCCCAGGTAGTGGGTGAAGAGCGCTGCCCCGGCGTGCGATCGCTGCTGGCGACGGGCCTGGCGCGCGCCGAGAGCGCTCCCTCGCCCGCGGAGGCGGCGTGGGCCATGCGCAACAGTTTCGACGCGATTCTGGCGGGTCCGGCGGTCCCCTCGCCTTGACCTCGCCGAAGCTAAGGCACTATGTTTACCCCGCTTAAACGGTCTCAGCGTCCGGCCTCCGTCGTCTGTCGTGAAGGAGGGCTCGTTTACGGACTCTCGATGGCGTTGACAGAACGAAAACCAAAGGAGAAAACGGACTCATGAAGAAGGCGGATCTGGTGGATGTGGTAGCCCAGCAGAAGAATTTTCCCCGACCCCAGGTCGAGGCGACCATCGATTCTCTCATCGAGGCCGTGGCGGAAGGGCTAGCCCGTGGGGAGCGAATTGATCTCCGCGGGTTTGGCGCGTTCGCAGTACGTGATTCGGCGGCTCGCACCGGGCGCAACCCCCAGACCGGCGAGTCGATCCAGATTGCCGCGCGGCGGGTCCCGACCTTCAAGGCGGGCAAGGAGCTGCGCGACAGGGTCAATCGGCCAAGCTCGTAAAAAAGGTTCAAACGCAAAGGTTCAACGAGCGTCCACGTCAACGATCGGCGCGTGCAGGAATAGGCTGGAATGGGTACTCGTCTTTTCATCGGGAATCTTTCGTACAACGTCAACGAGCAGGAGCTGCGTGAAGCCTTCGCCGGCGAAGGGATAGAAGTACGCAGTGTCCGCGTGGCGCTGGACCGGGACACCGGCCGGCCGCGCGGGTTTGCCTTCGTCGAGACTGCCACCGACGAGGGGGCCAAGGAGTCGATCGAAAAACTGTCGGGGCGGCTGATGCAGGGCCGCGCGATCATCATCGAAGAGGCTCAGGCCAAACCAGGTGGCGCGGGCCCGCGTCCTGCGGGTGCTCCCCCGGGCCCGGGGCCGAGCCCGGGCGCCGCGGGGCCAGCGGCCCGCGCGGGTGGCTTTGGCCCGCCACGCGGTCCGGGCGCGCCGGCCAGTCCGGGCCCCGCCAGCGGACCGGCAGGGCCACCCCGCGCTGGCGGCGGCGGTGGCTTCGGCCCCCGGGCGCCCGCCGGCGCCGGCCCGGGCGGCCCGCCACGCGGCGGCTTCGGCGGTGGTCCGCCGCGTCCCGGCTACGGGGGCGGCGGGGGCGGTGCCTTCGACCCGCGCTTTGCGGGTGGGGCTCCCCCTCGCAGCGCGGGCGATGCCCCTCGACGTGAACGTCCGGAGAAGAAGAAATCGACGCGGCCCAAGCCGGAGGAGCGGGAACGGGGCAACTGGCGCTGGAACGGAAAGGTCGACGAGGACTGAGGCCAGCGCCTGACCGGGCCTGGCCGAATGGTCGAAAGGCTGCTTGAGACCTTCCGCCGCACCCAAAGCCCGGATCCTGGTCGTCGACAACGATCCCTGGATTCCCCGGATGGCCGCCACCATCCTGGGCCAGGCTGGCTACCTGGTGAACATCGCCGGCGACGCCCAGGGCGCGCTGGCGTCGGCGGTCAAGGCGGCGCCGCGCGCGATCTTGTCGACGGTCACGCTGCCAGCGGTCGACGGGCGTCCCTGGTGGGAACGGCTGCGCGGCATCATCGACGCGCGGGTGATCCCGTTCGTGTTTCTCATCGGACCGTCGGGAACGGCGGCCGACGTACGGGGGTTCATACACGGGCTGGACGAATGTCTCGCCAAGCCGTTCCGGGTCGAGGACCTGGCGCAGGTGGTCCGCACGGTGGTGGCGCGCTCATCGGATCCGACCGACCCGCCGGCGCCGGGTATGCCGGACCTGCGCCGGCTGACCCCGCCCCCACCCAGTCGCCCATCGCAGTGGCTGCGCCCACTTCTGGCTCTGCGCGGGGTGTTGAGTGAGATCGGGCTGCCCAGCCTGCTGGTCATGCTGGAGATGGAGCGCAAGTCCGGCATCCTGGTGATCGAGGCCGATCCGGGCACGGCCCGTCTGTTCCTGCGCAAGGGGCGCATCATCCGCGCCGAGATCGAGGCGGCGGCTCCGCTGACCGGCGCGGCGGCGGTCTATGCCGCGCTGGCCTGGAGCGACGGACAGTTCGAGTTCCTCATCGGCGACGTCGGCGGCGTCGACGAGATCCAGGCCTCGACGACGTTTCTGCTCATGGAGAACGCGCGCCGGGTCGACGAAGCCAATGCGCCCCGCGGCGGCGGCTCGTGAGCCAGCTGCCGGCGCCCGCCGATTCTGTCGACCTGGGACGGCCGGAGATCATCTCGTTGCGCATCGAGGTCCCGCGAGAGTGCGATGGCTGGCGGTTGGATCACTTTCTCAAACGCCGCATCGGTCGGCTGTCGCGCACTCGCATCCAGGACATCATCGCGACCCAGGTCACCCTGTCCGACGGCCGCCGGCCCCGGTCGTCGGTCGCGGTGCACGCCGGGCAGATCATCCGTCTGGATCGGCCGGCGCCAGTCGAGCCAGAGGTGCCGCGTCGCTTCGACGTACTGTTCCAGGACGACGACGTGCTGGCGATTGAAAAGCCGGCGGGCCTGCCCATCCACCCCACGGCCAAGTTCTGGCGCAACACCCTGACCGCGCTGCTGCGCGAGCGCTACCCGGGCCAGCACATGGAGGTCGCGCACCGGATCGACCGTGAGACCTCGGGAATCCTGCTGGTCGCGCGTTCGTCCAGCGCCGCGAGCTGGCTCAAGCGCGCGTTCGCACGGCGCGCCGTCGACAAGAGTTACCTGGCGCTGGTCAAGGGCCAGCCCCCCGACGAGGGCGTCATCGATCGCCCGTTGAAGCTGCTGGACACGCCCACCCACGTGATGATGGGGGTGGCGCCCGACGGGCGAAAGGCGGTGACCCGCTTTCGCGTCGTACAGCGCTTTGCCGCGCACGCGCTGTGCGAAGCGCACCCCGAGACCGGGCGCCAGCACCAGATCCGCGTGCACCTCGCAGCCATCGGACACCCCATCGTGGGCGACAAGCTATACGGCGCCGGCGAGCGCGCCTTCATGCGCGCCTGCGACGAAGGCGTCGGGTCCGAGTTGCTGGCGCTGTTCGATGGGCTGCCCCGTCACGCGCTGCACGCCCATCGCCTGACCTTCCCACACCCGCGCACCCGGCAGCCGCTGACCATCGAGAGCCCGCTGCCCGCCGACCTGGTCGACTACATCGCCGGGCTCTTCTGAAACGGCGGCGCCGCCCGCGGGATCACTTCGCCGCGGGTGCGGCCAGCTCTTCCTCGACGATGCGTTTGACGGCGCTGGGATCGAACTTGCCCTTGTGCGCCTTCATGATCTCGCCCATCACGCGGCCCGCCTGCTTGGGGTCGCTGGCACCCATGCGGGCCAGCGTCTCGCGTACGGTCGCGCGCACCTCGTCATCGCCGGCGGCTTTGGGCAAGAAACGGGCGCAAAAACCGATCTCGAAGTCCAGCTGGGGCAGCGCGTCGGCGCCGCGCTCGCCCAGGGCGGCATACTCCTCGCGCGCCTTGCGCAGCTGCTTCTGATAGGCGGCCACCACGTCCAGCCAGAGGTTGTCGTCGAGGGGACCCTTGAAACCCGCCGCTGTGCGGCGTTCCATGTGCTTGGTCTTGATCATCCGGATGCAGTCGGCCGTGCGAGCATCCTTGGCGCGCATGGCGTCCTTGAGCAGGTCGTTGAGCTGCGCCTCTATGGACATGCTGGCACCCTAGGCTGAAAATGATGCCCTCGCAAACGGTACCTGTGAAGGCCACCTGTGAACGTCCGGCACGCTCGCGGCTTCATGCGGGGCAGCCAGTGGTACAATTCCAGGGTTCTGGGGGCGATTGCGTGGCGCGCGCGTTGCTATCTGGAACCAAGGGAGCTCGCATGATCAGCACGACGAAACTCTTCGCAGCCACCCAGCGGGCCGGTCGCTCGACCTGCCGTTGGGCGGGGTTGGGGGTTGTGGGTGCGGTGGTGCTGGCCGTGTTGGTTCTGGCCCCATCCACGGCCCAGGCGCAGGACGATTACCAGGGCGGGTACTACGGCGCAAATGACCAGTACGGCGCCGCCCCCGCGGATGGCCAGGAACCGCCGATTCCTCCCTACGTCGAAGGGCAGCCGATCGCCTCCGAGGGCGGAGGTTATTGCTACGTCGGTCCGCATCCGGTCGACACGCGCGCGGTGCCGGGCCCGGCGTTCGAAGACGTCCAGGGCCAGCACATCCGGCCCTACGCCCCGGTCGATCTGCGGCTCTTCTCCTTCCGCGACGGCTGTTATTACTTCATCGGCGACCCGCGAGACTTTGGATACAGCGGGCAGTCTTACAGCTACTACGGCGCCCATCCGGTCCTGGATACCTACGGCGGCGGCTGGTGCTTCATGATGGGCGGCCACTATCACCTGTGGCAGCCCTGGTCACCGTACTTCACCGTCGTGGGGCCCTGGTACTACTGGTACGGGCCATATGATCCGTTCTTCTGGTCCTACTGGCCCTACTACTCGTTCTATTACCGCAGCTATTATCCGAACTACTACGCTGGCGGGCGCTTCTATCGCGGCGGGTCCTATCGTGCGGCGCCGCCCATCCAGCGCGTGCCGGCGACCGGGTGGCGCGGC
This sequence comes from Polyangia bacterium, assembly GCA_035696125.1. Taxonomy (GTDB): domain Bacteria; phylum Myxococcota_A; class Polyangia; order Fen-1088; family Fen-1088; genus DASRQZ01. The sequence goes on along the minus strand of DASRQZ010000045.1, from coordinate 16,728 downwards.
ACCCCGCCGGCCGCGGGCGTGGCTGGCGGAGGCTTCCGCGGAGCACCGCCGAATTCTCCGGCGAGCGCCGGCGCCTGGCGCAGCGGAGCGCCCGCCGGTGCGGCTGCGGCCGCCCCCTGGCGGGGCGCGCCTCAATCGGGCAGCTCGGGCGTGGCCCCGTTCCGCGCGCCCTCGGTGCCGAGCGCCGCCCCCGGCTGGCGTGGCACACCCTCTCCCAGCTTCTCGGCTCCCCGCCCCGGCGGCGGCTTCTCGGGTGGCGGCGCCTTCCGAGGCGGCCACCGCCGCTAGCGCCCGGCGGGTCGTCGCCCGCCGGTGGACCGTGCGCCAGCGGTCAGCTAGCCATTGCCGTGCGGGAAGAAGGTGTCGTCATAGGAGAACTCCATGTAGCGGTCAAAGATGATCGCCAGGAACAGGTTGATCCCGAAGGCGACGACCACCAGGGCCTTGAACAGCCGCGATAACGGCCGGTTGCCGATCGCGAGCAGCATCATGAGGAAGATCATGTAGTCGAGGCTGTAGCGGTAGCCGAACTGGATGTAGCCCGAGCTCTGGTAGAGCAGCGAGGGCAGCGCGGCGAAGGCCACCGTGATCCACAGCGTCCTAGTGAGATAGCTCCGCTCGGCGGGCGCCACGGTGTATGCCAGGTTGGGCGAGGTGACCAGCAGGCTCATGCCGTGGTGGCTGATCTTCACGTACGGCCACTTGGTCATGATGCGTGGGAGCAGGACCAGCGCCGCGGCCAGGTTGCGCGATAGGAAGTGGTAGTTGAACAGGCCCCAGCGCTGGATGCGCTCCTGCCACTGGATGTTGAGGAACTTGTGCCCGTACTCGAAGGGGCGCTCGAAGCGCGCGTAGTTGTGCCACAGGAGCAGCCCGACCACGGCGGCGACCGGGACGCCGAAGCGCACCAGCCTGGGAAACAGGCGCCGCCAACCTTCGGCGCTGCGCAGCGCGGCCCACCCTCCGGACACGCGGATCGCCTCGAGCAGGAACAGCGGGAAGCCTAACCAGGGGCCACGCGAGGCGACCGCCAGCCCCATGAACAGCCCGGCAAAGGCCGGACGTTCGGCGCCGAGCGATGCCCACGCATAGCCAATGGCCGTCGTGCACTCGACGACCAGCGCGGTGAACCAGACCTCGCCGACCACCGAGCAGTAGTAGTAGACCGACCCGACCCCGAACATCGCCACCAGCCACAGATCTTCGACGTCGGTGCGCCTGGACAGGCCGCGGCGGCGCAGGTCGCGCAGCAGCAGCAGCAGCAGCACCGGGTTCAGCGCGGCCCACAGCGCCGTGAACAGCACGTCGTTGAACTCCAGGCCGAAGATCGCGACCCCGGGCGCCATCAAGACCGCGGGGAAGGGCGGGAACGAGACGTAACGGACGCTGGAACGCGAGGCGATCTGGTCGTCGGTGACTGTGAAGGGCGCGCCACTCAGGGGGTAGAAGCGATCGACGGGACCGCCGGTCTTGCTGCCGTAGGTGCCGCGGATCTCACGTCCGTCCTTGAGCTTGAAGACGTCGACCTTGGCCCAGTCGTTCTCGTTGGGCGGCCCGCCCTTGAGCGCGAGGCGGCCGTGCAGCCAGCCCTCCGCCAGGTAGACGTAGTGGTTGTATTGCGAGTGCCGCCGCAGCCGCCCGCCCGACGCACCCAGGTACGCGCCCGCGAAGACCAGGTAGACCACGCACAGGCCGAGCTTGCTGCGGAGAAAGCGGTTGAGTCGGCTGGGTTGCTCGTCGGTCATAGGTCGGTCATCGATCGGTCATCGTGATGGGCGTTTGTAGCCGATCACCAGCGGCACGCCCTCGCGATCGCGCACGAAAGCCGGCCTCACGGTGCCGTAGCTCTCCCAGATCCATCCCTCATACATCGCCCAGTGCTTCTCCCACACGAGAAGGCCCATCGCCGAGGCCTGGATGCCACCCTCGGCGGCGCCGGTGTCGCCGACGTCCAGGTCGAGGCGTCCTTCGCGCTTGTACATGTGCAGCGCGTCGCCGAGCACGTCGTGCCAGTACATGCGACGGTTGTCGCCGTGGCTGCGGTTGACCCAGTCGAGCATGGGCAGGACGCAGTATGCCCAGAACTGCCGGTTCATTCCCAGCGACGCGCCGCCGGCGAAGCCGCCCGCGATCAGGTTGTAGTGGGTCAGGCCGTCGGGCTGCGAGCGCTGAGTCTCGGTGATGGCCGGCAGGCAGACCAGCGCCGCCAGCGCCGCCGGTAGCCAGCGGGTCAGCCTCGGTCGTCCGGCGCCCACGGCGGCGCGCGCGGCCTGCCCCAGCACGGCGACGCCGATCGCGGCCGCCACGGCCAGGAAGGGCATCGCTGGCAGGAAGTGCTTCACGCCGCCGAAGATCGGGGTCGAGGGGACCGCCAGCACCGCCAGCGGCCCGCAGATCTGCACGGCCAGGAAAGCGCCCGGCGCGCGGTCGACGTCGGCGCCGGGACGCAGCCAGCTCGGCTTCGGCGGCGCGCCGGCGGCGTCGGGCTCGGGCGCTTCCGGCGTCCCGCCCTCGATGACCGCGTCGCCGCGCCTGCGCCGCAGCAGCACGATGCCGCCCCACAGCGCCAGCGCCAGCGTGGTCACCGGTACGGTCAGCGCGGTCGACACGAACGGGAAGGTGGTGCGCAGCAACTTGTGCGCGGTGTCGGTCGGCGGGTTGTTCCAGTTCTGCCCCAGGTATTCGAAGTTGTAGTGTTCGTGCTGCAGGTGCCGGTTGAGGTAGCTCTGGGCGCGGGCGACCGGCGCGGGCCACAGCCACGGCCAGTGCGCGAAGAAGATCAGCGGGCCCAGGACCGCCATGCTGACGAAGGCCAGCGGCACGCGCGGCGGACGCCGGCGGCGCAGGATGTCGTCGCGCCGCATCCACAGGTAGTGGCCGACCAGGAAGATCGGCATCAGCCAGGCGTTGTGCTTGGTGCCCAGCGCGAGCCCGAAGACCACGCCGCAGGCCAGGCCCCAGCGCGCGCTGCGCAGCGACTTCCAGTAGGCAAAGCCCACGGCGAAAGCCATGGTGGTGATGGGCGCGTCGAAGCAGGCGATCGGCGCGTGGAAGAAGTAGTGCGGTTGCGCCAGCGCCAGCAGCGCGCCGGCCGCGGCTGCGGGGCGCGGCACGAACCGACGCGCGAACAGATAGACCATCGCGATCAACAGCCCGGCGAAGATCATCGCGGGAAAGCGGAACGCAGTCGAGTCGCGGGGGAAGAGCGACAGCGTGACGTGCCGTCCCTTGACCGGGATGGGGTGGTAACCGCGCGTCGGGCCCATGCACGTGCAACGATGGAAGGCGCGCCACGACAGGCCGTAGAGCGTCTTCATGATCACCGGGTGGTCGGGGGCGTTGTCGGTCCAGTAGCGATCGACGCTGGCCTGGCTGAAGGAGCGCGCGGCGGCGTGGTGCTTGATGTTGTCGGCGAGCTCCTCGAACCAGCCCCAGTAGCGCTCACCGGCGCGCATGTACTGGGCCTCGTCGCGGCCAAAGCCCTCCTTCCCTTCCCCGGCCAGCAACCAGCCGACGGTGAGCAGGCCGAGCGCGAGCGCGACCAGGCGGTCGAGACGGCCGGTCGGCCCGCGGGTGCGCGCCGCGCTCAACTGCGGGCCTCGGCGGCGAAGGCGAAATGACGGGCGTAAGGGGCGGGCGAGCTGATCTCGAAGCGGACGGCGGCGGTTTGACCGGCGCGCCCGGCAGTTTCGACGTGGGTGATGAGCCAGCCGCTCTGGTTGGCGGTGATCACGTGCCGCGCCGGCTGGCCGTCGATGGCGATCGTCAAGTCGACCGTGCCCTTGGCGGCCTTGCGCATCCAGACGTTGGACAGCCCGGTTGCGACCGCGATCTCGCGCCCGAGAGGGACGGCCGGGAACTCGATCACGACGCGGGAGCGCTCGACCGGCTGGGCCAGCAGCGCCTGGCGCAAGCGGGTGTCGACCTCGACGATCTGCCGCTTGACGTAGTTGAAGCCGATGTTCGGACACTGGAAGCGATCGTTCTGAAAGGGGCAGGCGATCACGGCGCCGCTGGCGTCGATCCGGCTGACGCGCCCGTCGTTCCAGCGCGCGACGAAGTCGTAGCTCACCGTCGCGGCGGCGCGCTCGATGCGCCGCACGGTGAGCGCGCCGTGCCGGCTCTCGGCGACGACGCGGCCGTCGCGGCCCTCCGGGGCCCGGGCGCCGCGCTGGCTGATCTCCCAGACGCGAGCGTAGCGGGCGGCGTCCATCCGCCCCGCCGTGGCGAGCGGGATCAGGTCGCCGAGGTGCATCCGCATGATCGGATCGGCCCAGGCCGGCGCGGCGACGATCAAGTCCCCGGGCTGGAAGCCGGCGCGCACCGTGCGCTCAGCGGCGCTCCAGTCCCGGTCGCGCGGCGCGCGCAGCGGCGCGATCACCGCCACCAGGGTCTCGACCAGCGCCAGCACGACCACGGCGCTGACCGCATACAGCGCCACGCGCGAACGGGTGCCCTCAGGCCGAGGGGGCGGCAGAGCCGCGTCGGGCGCCGTGTCCACGAGCGGGGCAGACTAGCACAAGCGTCGGGTCTCGCCGGGCTCGCGCTACCTTGCGAGAGCCAACGCCCAAGAACAAGTCACCCTCGCCCGCGGTCCGCCGCGGGAGAGTCCCGGGGAGAGGGCAGACCTTGCAGGAGCCAACGCCCGCCCTACTTGACCACGAACGTCCCGACCTTCAGGCGGTCCTTCCCATCGGTGAGCCTGGCCGGCGTCACCTTGAGCCGGTCGCTACCGCGAAAGGCGCCGATCGAGAAGGTGTAGATACCCGGCGGCATGCCAGACGGGATAGGAACGTGCTGCACGTCGCGGATGCGCTGGCCGGGTCGCCAGCGTTCGACCGGGAGCAGGCCTTCGACCGGGACGTGGTCCAGGTTGCGGAAGCCGCCGGGGCCGTCGAGATGGAAGAACAGCCGCCAGCGGTCGGCCAGGCGCTGCCTGGATTCGAAGTAGACCGTCAGGGTGACCTCACCGCCGCGCGCGACCTCGGCGGGGCTGATCTCGGCGCCGATCACCCGCACCTGCGCGCCGATGTCGGCGCCAAGCGCGATGGGCGGGTGGGGGTCGGGTGCGCCTTCGGCCAGGACGCCGCGCGCCATCTTGTCGGCGTAGCCGGGCGGCAGCGCCAGCGTCGACACCAGAGTCTCGAGGTCACGCTTGAGGCGCGCGCATTCGTCGTCGCTGCCGCGCCCCCACAGGTCATGGACCTCGGCGGCGTCGACGCGCCGATCGTAGCACTCGGTGGTGTTGTCGGGGATCCAGTTCCACAGCAGGTGATGGGTGGCGCTCACCAGCGCGCGCTTCTTTCCGCGCTCCGACGTCACCTCCTGAAACACCGCGCGCGCCCGATCCTCCTGCGTGCCGTCGGGCTCGCCGCCAGCGAGCACGCCGACCAGCGACCGGCCGAGGAAGCTCGGCTCGGGTCTGGCGCGTGCCAGGTTGACCAGCGTGGGCGCCAGGTCGACGTGGCCGGCGGGTGCGCGCCGCCGCTGCGCGGGCAGGCCCGGCACGCGGATGATGAATGGCACCTTGGTCTGCGGCGCGTACAGGTCGAAGCCGTGCTCGGTGATGCCGTGCTCGCCCAGCCCTTCGCCGTGGTCCCCGGTGACGATGACCGCCGTGCGACCGTCGATGCCCAGCGCGCGCAGGTGGTCCAGCACCCGGCCCACGTGCAGGTCGGTGAAGCGGATCTCGCCGTCATAGAGGTCGGGGCGCGAGCTGCCGAAGCTCGGTACCTCGGCGTGCGGCTCGTAGCTGAGGTGGGGATCGTAAAAGTGCAGCCACAGGAAGAACTTCTGCGCGCGGTGCGCGTCGAGGAAGTTGATGGCGTCGTCGGCGATCTCGCGCGACGAGGAGCCGTGCGACTCCATCGGGCCGTTGACGGCGACGTGCAGGACGGAGCGGTCGGCGTTGTAGAAGTCCATCCCGCGCTCGAAGCCCCGGTGATCACCGAGCGCGAAGTAGCTGAAGCTGAACAGCCCGCCCGTGAAGTAACCGGCGTCGTGCAGCGCTTCGGCCAGCGTGCGCATGCCACGCATGCGCGGCCACCAGATCGACTCGTCCCAATCGATGGCCGACGGCCAGCGTCCAGTGGCCAGCGCCGGCATCGAGTAACGCGTCGACGGCGCGTGGGCCCACCCGTTCTCGAACAGCGTGCCCTCGGCCGCCAGCGCGTCGAGCCGGGGCGAGGTCGGTCGCTCATAGCCATAACAGCCGAGGTGATCGGCGCGCAGGGTGTCGATGGTCAGGAACAGGAAGTTGAGGTCGCGCGGCACGCTGTCCGGAACCGGCGCGAAGGCGGCCGGCGCCAGCGAGGCGATCGCGGCGTCGTGGCCGTCGCAGTCGCTGTCGATGCCGTCGCCCGGGACGTCGATCGCGCCCGGGTGAATACCAGGATCGCTGTCGTCACAGTCGCCGCCGCCCAGCAAGCGCGCATAGCCGTCGCGGTCGAAGTCCAGAACCTGGCGTCCCAGCGCCAGCAAGGGCGCGACCAGCCCGGTGCGCGCCGCGCCCGCCTTGCGCGCCGACTCCGAGGCGCTGACCGGCAGGAGGACCCCGAGCGCCAGGGCGGCCGCGCCGGACGCCGCCGCGAACCGGACCAGCGCCCGCCGCGGCAGCCTGCGTCCGAGGCCGAACGCGAGCGAGACACTCACGGCGACAATGGCCGCGCCGGCGCCGAAGTCGATCCAGGGCGCAAAGCGCAGATTGTCTGACCAGCTCCAGGCCAGCGCCGCCGCGGCGGGGGCGCCGAAGACGACCAGCGCGATCGCGCTCGCGGCGATCCAGCCCAGGCGCAGACGCACCCGGGCCGCCCGGGCCACAAGCCAGGGGCCAGGGGAGGCGAAGGCGGATGCGCGAACGATGTAGAGGAACCGGGTGTGACCCCAGAGCGGCGCGCGGCTCTTCCAGAGCAGCAGAAAAACCGCCGCGCCGATGATCGCGGTCGCCAGGGGGATGGCGATCAGCGCCGACGGATTGGGGCTGCGCAGCGTGGCCGGTCGGGGACGGAAGGGCGCGCCCAGCATCCGCGCCAGCGCTGGCCCCAGCACTGCGCCCGCCAGCGCGAGCCCGATCGCCGCCAGCGCCACCAGGCCCGCCGCCAGGAAGCGATTGTTGCGGCTCGCGGTCGCAGCGACCGCCGACGCCGTGCCCACCGCGGCGCCACCACCGGCGGCCACCCAGGCGGCGATGCGGGCCGCCAGGGGCGGCCGGCCGCGCCAGCCCCAGGCGGCGACGCGCGCGCCGATCTCCAGCAACGCGCCCGCCAGCGCGCCCAGGAGGGCGTCAGCCGCGCCCGCCAGCAGCGCGCTGGCCAGGAGGGCGCGCGCGTTCACGCCCAGCAGCGCCCCGGCGCGTAGACCATCGACCAACCCCACCAGCGCGCCGGCGAGCGCCCCAGCCAGCGGTCCGGTTGCCGTCGGAAAGCGCCGCGACATGAGCTGCGCTGAACCTATCATCTCTCGCGGGCCGGTTCCGATCCCCTCTTCCGCGGTCCGCCGCGGGGGTGGGCCAGGGAGGGGGCAGGCCTTGCAAGGGTGGGCGTCCGCCCGCCTGCTACTTCGTCTTGACCTTCTCCGGCGGGAACGTCTTGCCGGGGCCTTTCATGGGCTGGGCCTCGTAGGGCTGGGCGACCAGGTCGGTGGCGGCGCGTTTCAGCACCACCACCGTCTGCAGCGACTGCACCTCGTTGGATTCGCGGGCGAAGACCTGCACCAGGTTGCTGCCCGGCCACAGGGGGATGTCGGCCTCGAAGTCCATCTTCGAGCGGTCGCCGGTCAGCCGGTTGGGCTGGTAGAAGACCTTCTTGACGGGGATCTTGGCGTTGCGGTTCCAGACCCGCACGTAGACGTCGCGCACCAGGTGGTCGTCGGAGGCGTGGCCGGTGATGTGCACGCTGTCGCCCACCGTCATGGTCGGGGCGTTGACGGTCAGCACCGGGGGCGTGACCTGCCACTCGGGTGTGAAGGTGCCGTGCGGCGCCCCGCCCGGCTTCAGGTCGGCCGACGCCATGAACGCCGAGTGGCCGCTGTCGAGCTCGACGCGGGTGTATGCGCCCAGCTTGCCCGTGGCCTTGAACCCGATACCCTTGGCCGCTCGCCCCACGATCAGCGCGCCGTCGGCCGCCGCCTCGCGCAAGGGGGCGTCGTCGCGCCCCACGGTGACGTTTCCGGTCATCGGTTCGGGTGCGTTGCTGGGGCCCGCGAGCTTGACCTTGATCTTGTCCGTGACCGACTCGCCGAGCGTGGTGTCGCCGACCGCCAGCTCTAGCTGGTAGTCGTCGCCGGCGTAGTCGCTGCGCACCTCGTAGATGAACGAGAAGGTCTTGGTCTCTCCGGGACCCAGGTCCTTGGCGTCGAAGCGCCCGGCGCTGATCAGGATGCCCTCCTGGCCGGCGCCGTTGCGGAGCACCGCCTCGGTGTGCATCGACTTGCCCGCGCCGATGTTCTTGACCGTCACCAGCGTGCGCACCTGTTCGCCGCGCTGGACCAGGCCGTCGCGGTTGCTGCCCTTCTGGTCGTCGATAGTCTGGTAGTTGTAGGCAAACATCGGGCGCTTCTTGCCCTCGATGTTCAGCACCATCTCGGCGACGTTGGCCTTGGTGCCGCCGCGCTGGCTGGACAGCGTCCCCTTGAGCACGTCGGTGCGGGTGAACGACGACGGCGGCACCTTGACCGAAAGATCGTAGGTCTTGGATTCGCCGGGGCCGATCTTGCCGAACACCATCTCGTTCTCGTCGAAGATCGGGTTATCGCTCTCCAGCACGGCGCGCACCCGGAACGCGGGCGTCGTGCCGACGTTCTTGACCGTGCCGCGCACCTTGGCCGTCGCCCCGGCCGGGATCTTCGCGTCGGACTTGGCGTCGGACTTCACCTCGCCGCCCACCGTCTGCAGGGTCAGCTGGAGCTGCGCCGCCGGCCCCGGCGGCCCCGCGCTCCAGTCGACGCCCAGCTTTTCCAGCGCCATGCTCAGCTTCTTGTCCTCGTTGGCGCGCACCTTGTCGAGGTAGGCCTTGGACGCGCTCACCAGCTCGCGGCTGCGGATGGTCTTGGCCTGCGCCAGGAAGTCGCGGGCGAAGTCCATGAGGAAGTCGGTCTTGAGGTCGGAGTCCTCCTCGGGCTCGGCGTCGGCGTCGGGATCGGCGCCGGTCTCGTCGTCCTCGTCGGTGTGCGCGCGCTTGTCGCTGGCCTTGGGCGTGAACAGGTAGGACACCGTCTCGAGCGGCTTCTCGCCCCGGCGCGCGCTCGGGTGCTCGAGGTGCCACTCGTAGTCGGACTCACGCCGCTTGTGGCTGGAGGGCTGCAGCCGGATCCACGACCGCTCGCCATCCTTCTGCACCAGCAGGGCGTCGGTCTCTATGTCGGGGATGACGCCCACGCCCTGGATCGAGATGTCGCCCGGCGTCAGGTACTGCGCCGTGGTCAACTTGAGGCCGAGCTTGTCGTCCTCCGCCTTGTCCCCGAAGGAGATCGGCGACTGGATGTCGAACAACACCTGCACGGATCCCTTGCCGAAGGTCCCCTCGCCGATGACCACGCCACGGTCGAGGTTCTTCATGGCGCCGGCCACGATCTCCGACGCGCTGGCCGAGTTCTGGTTGACCAGCACCGCGATCGGGACCTTGGGCTCGTGGTCGCTCTTGGTCGCGGTCTCGTCCTTGCGCTGCGCGCCGCCGACGCCGACCATCGACACCAGCGTCCCCGACTCGATGAACGCGTCGGCGACCTTCTGCGCCTGTTCGTAGAGGCCGCCGGGGTTGCCGCGCAGGTCCATGATGATGCCCTTGACCCGCTCCTTCTCGAACATCTGCAGCGCCTCGGCCAGGTCGCTGGCGCTGTTGGCCGAGAAGTGCTGCATGTGGAAGTAGCCGATCTTGGCCGCCGCCTGTCCGGGCGCCGGCGGCACCACCAGCACGCGCGCCGGCGGATCGATCGACGGCGGACGGATGAAGGCGCGGGTGATCGTGAACTTCTTGGTTCCGGGCGAGGTGTCGCGCTCGATGTACACGTCGACGTTGGTGTCGACGTCGCCACGCAGCCGCTCGACGGCCTCGTTCAGCGTCATGTTCATCGTCGATTCGTTGTTGATGCGGACGATGTGATCCTTGGCCTTGATGCCGACCCGGATGGCCGGCGTGTCCGGCATAGGCCGCTTGACGGTGATGCGGTTCTTCTTGTCCATCTCGATGACGATGCCCAGGCCGCCGAACTTGCCCTGGGTCTGGGTGCGCATGTCCTTGTAGGTCTCGACGTCGAGCAGGACCGAGTGAGGATCGAGCGTGTAGAGCATGCCGTTGGTGGCCGCCATCTCGATCTCCACCAGGCGCCGCGCCTCTTCCTTGTCGGGCACGGGTTGCAAGTTTGGCTGCACGAAGCGGAAGATCTCCTGCAAGGTGCTACGCAGGCTCCAGGGCGCGTCCACTTTTTCGATTGAAAAGTTACGCTGCTGGCCGTTGACCTTGACGGTGACCTGCTTGGGCTCGTGCTCGGGCCAGCGGTCGATCAGGATCTCGGGCACGTCGCGTTGAACGAAGTCGAGCGCGCCCACCAGCATGTGCTTGGGGTCGAGGCGGTTCTTGTCGAAGTAATTCTCTCGCACATAGAACAGGGTCTTGGTGAAGATCGGGAGTTGAGACAGATCGTACTTGCCGCTGGTGCCGCGCACGGCGGCGCGCAGTTGGCTGTCGGCGCCCACGCGCAGCCCATCGCCGCCGTGTCGAACCGTCAGGACCAGGGCCGCGCTGCACGCCGCGGTGAACGCCAATACCTTGCTGAACCGCCGCATGCGGGACTCCGAAGGGGCAAGAGGGTGAAGGGACAGGTTGGATGAAGCCGGGCTGTCCGAGGGAGGGAGCGAAGAGCGCGGCGGATCTGGTGGCGGATCGTCGAGAAGATCCATGGAGCTGCCTTCAATCATAGCGAGCCTCGCTCCCGGGCGCACGGATATAGACGAAGGAGACCCGAAGTCCGGGCGGAAGCCGTGGCAGAGTCACACTCACAGTCCGGGTTGATGTCGCGTGCCGTCGAGGGTGCGGGATCTCGCCAAGACCACCGACTTGGCTATACTCTGCGCGCGCAATGTCGGGTCGGCGGAAAGCGGCGGCCATGCCGGGGGCCAAGCGAAGGGAGGGGCACCAGTCTGCGCTCGCGACGGCCGCGCTCGGCGGGCGGGTGATGGGGGAGGAGGTCATCGAGGGGGCACCGTCGGGCGCGACACGCGATTTGCTGGGAGCTTTCGCGGGCGCCGACGACGATCACGCCGACGAGGTCGACTACCCGCTGGCGCCGCCGATGATCGATGTCTCGGATGTCTCCAGGTGGGAGGCGCCAGGTACCGAATCGGCCGACGCTGGCCTGATCTTGAGGGACAGCGCGGCAGTCTGGGAGTCGGGCGCGGGCAGTCCGTCCGGGCCGCAGCGCGGCGCGCAACCGGGACCCCGCGACCGTCGGCCCACCGACGAGCCGTTCGATGTGCCGGACTTGCTGCCGGACGTGCTGCCGGACGTGCTGCCGGACGTGCGACCCGAGTCGGCCGACCGGGCGTCGGCGTTGAACGCCTACCGACAGGAGCTGCGTCGCCACGCGTTGCTGAGTCGCGACGAGGAGCACCGGCTGGCGGTTCACTTCTCCAAGACCGGCGACAACGCGGCATCGCGGCGCCTGGTCACCGCGAACCTGCGCCTGGTGGTGAAGATCTCGCAGGAGTATCGACGCGCCCACAAGAATCTGCTCGACCTCATTCAGGAAGGCAACATCGGGCTCATCCAGGCCGTTCAGAAGTACGATCCGTATCGCGGCGTGAAGCTATCTTCGTACGCGGCCTGGTGGATCCGCGCCTACATTCTGAAGTTCATCCTCACCAACTGGCGCATGGTGAAGATCGGGACCACGCAGGCGCAGCGCAAGCTGTTCTTCAACCTGCGGCGGGAGCGCGAGAAGCTGGAGAAGTCGGGGTTCGAGGTCGAGACGCGCCACCTGGCGGCAGCGCTGGACGTCAGCGAGCGCGAGATCCTGGAGATGGAGCGGCGGCTGGGGCTGTCGGAGACCTCGCTCGACGAGCCGGTGCGCGGTGACGAGCTGGGCGGGCGCACGCAGGGTGACTGCGTGCCGGCGGCGGCCAGCACGCGTCCCGACGTCCAGGTCGAGCTGGGAGAGTTCCAGGAGCTGCTGCGCCAGCATCTGGACGCGTTCGGCGCCACCTTGAAGGATCGCGAGCTGGATATCTTTCGCGATCGGCTGCTCAGCGACGCCCCGACCACCCTGCAGGAGATCGGTGAGCGGCACGGCGTCAGCCGCGAGCGGGCGCGCCAGGTCGAGGAACGCCTCAAGAAGAAGCTGCGCAATTTCTTGCGGTCGCGCCTGGGCGACGCGGTGGGAATGAGCTCCCAGGCCAGGGCTTGAGGGCGGGGCCCGGGACCCTGTTCGTGGTGGCGACGCCGCTCGGCAACCCGGCCGACCTGTCGCCGCGCGCGGCGGCCGTGCTGCGCCAGGCCGAGGTGATCCTGGCCGAGGACACCCGCACCGCACGACGCTTGCTGGCGCAGATCGCCGGGACAAGGGCCAACGTCGCCGACGCCGACCCCGACGCCGACGCCGACAACGACAACGACGCCGACGCCGACGCCGACGCCGACGCCGGCGGCCTGACCACCAGCCGCCGTCGAATCGTGTCTTGCTACGACGCCAACGAGGCGGCGCGGGCTGACGAGGTGGTTGCCTGGCTGGCCGAGGGACTCGACGTGGCGCTGGTCTCGGAGGCGGGCACCCCCCTCGTGTCCGACCCCGGCTTCCGGGTGGTCGCCGCCGCGGTTGCGGCAGGCATGCGGGTCGTGCCGGTCCCGGGTCCGTCGGCGGTGCTGGCGGCGCTGGTCGGCGCAGGCCTGCCGCCCGACCGCTTCGTCTTTCTCGGCTTCCCGCCGCGCAAGAGCGGAGCGCGCCGGCGCCTGTTTGGCGGCGTGCGCGCGCTGCCGTTCACGCTGGTGCTCTACGAATCTCCGTTGCGCGTGGCGGCCACGCTGGCCGACCTGGTCGAGGTCCTGGGCGGCACGCGCCGCGCCTGCCTGGCGCGCGAGCTGACCAAGCCCTACGAGGAGTGGGTCCGCGGCACGCTGGCCGAGCTCGCGCAGCGCTACGCCGAGACCCGCCCCCTCGGCGAGGTGACGCTGGTCATCGCCGGCGCCGCCGAGGACGAGGCGGCCGGCGAACCGCTGACCGACCCGGAGGTGCAGGCACGCGCGCGCGAGCTGCTGGCCGATGGTCTGTCGGCGCGCGACGCCGCCGATCGCCTGGCATCCGAGACCGGCCGCCCGCGTCGCGAGATCTACCGGTTGGTCGTCGCGGTGGGCGAACGCCAGCCCTGAGTGCTGACGAGCTCGCGTCTCGCAAGGCCTGCCCTCTCCCCGGCCCTCGCCCGCGGCGGACCGCGGGCGAGGGTGACGCGCTCTTTTGCGCAGTGGTGGTTCTGCGCCTGCGGTCTACGCCCTGGCCCCGTTGGGTCCCGGCGACAGCAGGATCGCGCTCCAGATTCGGCCGGGTCATCGAAGTCCTCCAGGTGGTGAGGCGCGGCACGCGGATCGGGCCGGGGATGGCTCCCGGCCCGGCCTCGCCCGTGGTAGCGTGCGCCGCTCGGGTGGCACGCCGGCCAACGCTACCTGCTCGATTCACAGCGCCGGCAGAGGAATGACGTCACGATGAAGATCGCGATCGGCGCCGATCACGCCGGGTTCCGCTACAAGGAGATCCTCAGGACTGCGCTCGCGGCGCGCGGACACCAGGCGATCGACTTCGGCACCGACTCCGAGGCCGCCATCGATTACCCGCCGATCATGCGCGCCGTGGCGCAGGCGGTGGCGCGCGGCGACTGCGACCGCGGCATCGTGCTGGGCGGGTCGGGCAACGGCGAGGCGATCGTCGCCAACCGCGTGCGCGGCGTCCGCTGCGCGGTGGCCTGGAACCTCGATTCGGCGCGCGCCGGGCGCGCTCACAACGACTCCAACGTGCTGGCGCTGGGCGAGCGTTTCATCCAGGAAGCCGACCTGCTGCCGATCCTCGACGTGTGGCTCGACACGCCGTTCGAAGGCGGGCGGCACCAGCGGCGCATCGACCTCATCGACCTGGACTAGGCCCAGGACCGGCGCGGCCGGCGCCGCCGGGAGCGGAGACCATGTCGAAGGTTCGCCTCTCGCGCGGAAAGACGTGTGCGCGCTGGCGTCTTGCGCCGCGGACGAAGCGCGCTCGGTCAAGAGACGGTTTCGTCCGGGTAGAACTTGCGTAAACACCGAAGTTCGTCGCTGACGGGTGGCCGCGCGTCTGTTTAAGATCGGCGGCGTGAAATGGGAGGAGGCGTGGACATGAGAACGACGATCGAGGATTCACTGTCATCCAGCGACGCACGCGATGCGATCCTGTCCCGGCATGACCAGCTGCGCGGGTTGGTGAGCGAGACCATTCATTTCGCGGAGGGCGCGACCCGGTCGGATCGCGAGTTCGAGCCGCTGCGCGCGCAAGCCCGCGAGCTGTACGAGGCCTTCGAGGAGCACATGGACTTCGAAGAGGAGCTGCTGGCCACCGCCTTGCGCGACGTGATCGGCGTGGGGGACATCCTGCAAGCGCAGATGCAGCAAGGTCACGCCAAGCAGCGCGCCACCCTGGCGTCGGCCATCTCGGCGCTGGAGCCGGGCGGTCTGTCGCGCGCCCGCGTGGTCGAGAGCGTACGCGCGTTCGTCGATGCGCTGCTGCGCGAGCTGAACAGCGAGGAGCGGTGCCTGCTGCACGCCGACCTGGACGCCATCGCCACCGACAGCCAGGGTGGCTGAGGCGGCCGTCAAGGTGTGAGCGGGCTGCCAAGCCCGTGATCGTAGTCGTGGCGGTGATCGGACCCGTGCTCGTGGCCGTGCACGTGCAACCGGGGACGCCCCCGTGATCGACCACGGTGGTGTTCACGTGCACGTGCACGTCAACGATCACGGGTCCGTCCAGGATCAGGATCATGGCCTCGCCCACGATCACGGCCACGAATTTTTGGGTTCGGCAGGCGGCCCGAAGCTTGATCAGAACATCAACGAGCCCTCGAGCAGCAGTGACCACACCCGCGTGCCCTCGACGCGGAAGCGACGGCCGGGGTTGTCGATGGTCTCGCGGTAGGCGGGGTTCTTCTCGGCCGGGTTGGTGAGCTGGACGGCGTTGTCGCCGTCGTGGTCGACGCCAGCGTTGGCGAAGGTGATGAAGTGCGGCAGGTCGAGCGCCAGGCCGAACAGGCCGCGGAAGCGAATGTAGCGGCCCACCTGGATGTTGAGGCCGGCGTCGCCCCCGAATGTGGAGTACGCCTCGGTCTCGGTGACGCCGGGGTGGGGTGAACGGTTGCCGGCGTCGAAGTCGATGCCGACCGCGCCGCCCGGGACGCTGGGATCGCCGCGGCACTTGCTGGCGTCGCTGGCGCACTGGGGCGACCCGGCCAGCGCCTCCCACAGCTCGCTTTGGCTGCGGCCGTAGAAGTGGTGGTCGAGGCGCGCGCGCACTTCGACGGTGACCCGCTGCTGGGTGCTGGGCCTCTCCCAGGCGATCTGCTCGACTCCGATCTGGACGCCGGCGCGCTGCTGCGGATCGACGCCGGTCTGCCCGCCCGTGCCGTAACGCCGGAAGGGGCTGCTGTTGGTGCGCACGGGCAGCATGTAAAAGACGCCAAAGTACGGGTCGAAGTTGCGAAAGCGCCGGGACACCATGGTCGACCACAGCAGCTGGTGGTAACCGAGCCCCACCGCGGTGTTGGCCCCCGGCGCGAGCGGATCGAAGCGCATGTCCTTGCCGACGTCGAAGCGCGCGTCGAACCCCAGCGTCCAGGTCGGCTTGGTGTCGTCGCGTGCCTGATTGAAGGCGGCCCAGTTGATGCCGAAGCCCAGGTACTCGATCCCGCGCCGGGTCGGCCCGCGAAACACCGTCGGCTCGCCCGCGTACGGACGGCCCGGGTGCTGGGCGTCGATGCCATAGGTGACGGGGTTGGCCGCGCGATTCACGGGCAAGATGCCGTCGCGCAGGATGGTCGAGTTGGTGGCGTCGACGCAGGTCGGGACGACCTGCTGCTGGGTGATGGCATCGACGTCGCCGGGGTAGTGGCAGTCGGGGCCCTGGCTCTGGTCGAATTCCAGGCGCCGGTCGTCGCCGAGGACGATCGGCGCCTCGACGTGAAAGCCGACGTCCCACAGGACGCCGAAATCGGCGCGCAGATTGAGCACGTTGCGGGTCTGCAGATACTGCAGATCTTTGATCAGCTCGCTGCGGGTCAAGCTATCGCCGTTGGGCGCCGTGCGGGTCACCACCGCCTCGCGCTTGATGAAGGCGGTCTTGGCGTCGTGCAGCCAGGACAGCGTGAGGTTGAAGTCGAATCGGTTGTCGTCGTCCAGCGCCGAGACCACGCGCGTGACCTCGGCCGCGGTCGCTGCGCGCGGCCCCATCGCGGTCGCGACGGCCAGTAGCAGCGCGCCGCGGCCTGTCGCCCATCCGCATCTGCCCCGGCGAGACCCGGGCACCGGTTGCCGTCGCTTGCCGCTCACAGGAGTGGCGCGACGATAACACAACGCCCGCGATCCGAAAGCGTCCCTGCCCCCTCGGAGAGGTGAAACGCCAGGACGCCACGACGCCACGATCCGCACCACGAGAACACCGAACGGTTTGAATGAGCCGTCATCACCCGGCCTCGGGCCTCGGGCCTCGAGCCTCAGACCTCTGGAGGACTTT
>DASRQZ010000044.1:0-20123 GCA_035696125.1 Polyangia bacterium | reverse complement strand
ACCCGCGGCGGTTCCGATCCAGGCCAGGCTCACGATCAAGATGGTTCGAAACAAGCGCTGCCGCACGGGTGCCTCCTCGCGTGGCCTTCCATCCTATCACCTGGTCCAGGAGGCTAGTCTGTCCGCGCAGGCATGGATGCGCGTTTGTGCTCGGCTTTCAGCGGAGGAGACGCAACTGAACCTCCCGCTGGTGCGATTCGTGCGACTGGTCAGGATTTCTGGAGTTCGGCGGGCTCAACGAGATCCTCGGCTATGCCCGCGACGTCGGGTTGGTCCCGCCTGACGATCGGTCGTTCGCCGCCGCGCTGGCGTCCGGTCGCGCCCAGGTCCCGCTAGCGGCCGCCGACGTCGGCGACGCGGCCGTCGTCGCCAGGGTCAATGACATGGCCGACTTCGTCTTGCGGCGCGCCGTGCTCGACCCGCCGGATCTACGCGGCGCGATCAGCTTCGACCTGACCGATCCGGGCGCCGTCGCGGTGATCAGCGCGCAGGCGGGACGCATGCTGCGCAGTGAAGACGGTGACCCCCAGCACCGCACCCAGGTTGATTTCCGGGGCGGACGCCCGAGGACTCCGTCCGTCCGGACGGCCACCGTCCCGAATGCGGACGGTCACCGACGGGGAATCAACTCGTTACACGCCTCCGTTCGCCGGCTGGTCCGACACAATCCGTGCCAGAGGTGGCAGCGAGCTAGCCTCGGAAATCAACCTGGGAGCGGGCCGCAGGGAAATCAACCTGGGAGCGGGCCGCAGGGACGCTCGGAGTAGGAAGCCGTTGTCGAGGCTCTCGAAGGACAGACGCTGCCGGCGCATCTGCTGCTTGGCCCACCCGTGGCCGTTGAGGCATAGCTTGACCGGGTATGGTTCGAGGTCGCGGCGCCGAAGGTGCTCGCGACGTCGCTAGTTCTCCGAGAAGTTACCCGGGTCGTGTCCGGCGCAGCGGGCGGTCGGTTCGCTGCCGCGCGCGAAGTGCTCGCGATGGCTGGGGCAGGTCGGGCCGGCCAGCTGGCCGCTGTGGCGGCAGATCGAGCGGGTGATGATGCCGGCCGGCGGCCCGGGCAGGGTCAGCGGCGCGCCGCGCTGGTCGGCGACGGCCAGCAGGGCGGCGCGCACCAGGGGAGCGGCGCTCCACATGGCGAGCCCGCCCTTGGTGCCGGAGCCATCGAAGGCGCCAGCCCAGGCGGCGACGATCGCTTCGCGGGTGACGCCGACAGCGACGGTGTCGGCGAACCCCGACGAGGTGCCGGTCTTGGCGGCCACGGGGAAGGGGAGATCGAGCGGCAGATCCGCGCCGAAGGTGGCGCGCCGCGCTTGCGGGTCGGAGAGTAG
Source organism: Polyangia bacterium (assembly GCA_035696125.1). Lineage (GTDB taxonomy): Bacteria > Myxococcota_A > Polyangia > Fen-1088 > Fen-1088 > DASRQZ01. Next base: position 18,795 of record DASRQZ010000044.1, on the reverse strand, counting down.
ATCCAGGGTCAGCCAGCTCGCCTCGGCGGTGTAGAGCGGCGCGGTCGGGACGGCAGGCGCGTCGGCCAGGACGCGCGGGCGCACGATGCGACCTTCGCTGACCAGGAAGCTATAAGCGGCGGCCAGATCGACCAGGCGCACGCGCGGCGCGCCCAGCGCCAGGTCCAGGCCGTAGTCGCCGGTCGTCCCCTCCAGGGGACCGAGCCCAGCGCGGCGCAGCCGCTCGAGCGCCTGGGGCAAGCCCACGCGGCCGAGCACGTCGACGGCGGCCAGGTTGTAGCTGCCGGCCAGGGCGTCGCGGAAACTGGCCATGCCGTGCTCGTGCACGAGGTGGCGCGGGTGGAAACTGGGCACGCCACCGCGCGTGTCGTGCGCGATGGAGGCCGGCGTTTCGCCCTGCTCCAGCGCCAGCGCGTACAGGAACGGCTTGAGCGCCGAGCCCGGGTGCCGGCGGGTGGTCACGATGTCGACCTGGCCGGCGCGCGGGTCGCTGGCGTCGGCGGAACCGACCAGCGCGCGCACCGAACCGTCGGCGGGGTCGAGCACGACCAGGCCGGCCTGCAGTCCCGGCGTCGCGCGCGCGACCAGGTGCTCGCGCACGGTCTGCCCCAATCGGGTCTGCAGCGCCAGGTCGAGCGTGGTGCGGACGGTGCCGCCGCGCGCGCGCGTTTCGTAAGGCAGCTGGGCGAGCACCCAGTCGGTGAAGTGGGGTGCGAGCGGGGCGGGGGCGCGCGGGCCCCTCACCCTGACCTTCTCCCCGCCAGGCGGCGCGCCCCCTTTTCCGTCCTCCTCGCCCCGGTCCGCCGGGGAGAGGGTGGGGGAGAGGGGTCCCGCGCTGTCCTGTGAGGCCGCACTTTCCACCACGGCCACCGGCTCGCTCTCGATCCTTTGCCGGCCCTTCGGATCCAACCAGCCGCGCGCCTGCATCAAGCTCAGCACATGGGCGCGGCGCGCGCGCGCCTCATCCAGCGACACGCGCAGGTTGTAGCGCTGTGGCGCGCGCGGCAGCACGGCCAGCAAAGTCGCCTCGCCGTCGCTCAATGCGGCGGCGCTCTTGCCGAAGTAGCGCTCCGCCGCCATCTCGACGCCGAACGCGCCGCTGCCGTAGTAGGCGCGGTTCAGGTACTGCTCGAGGATGGTTTGCTTGGACGCCGCCCGTTCCAGGCGCAGCGCATCGACAATCTCGCCGACCTTGCCGGGCAGGGTGCGCGGGTGCGGCTCCAGCAAGCGCGCCAGCTGCATGGTGATGGTCGACGCGCCGGACACGGCGCGCCCGGCCCGCGCGCCCAACCCGGCCGCGCGCACGATCGCCCACCGGTCGACGCCGCCGTGGTCAAAGAAGCGATGATCCTCACCGGCCAGCGTCGCGGCGATCAGCGCCGGCGGCAAGCGATCCAGGTCGATCCAGCGCGCGCGCCCGCCGCCCGCCAGCGGCAGCGTGCGCAGCGTGCGGCCCTGGCGATCGGTCAGCACCAGCGACGAGCCCTCGCCGCGCGTCAGGCGCGCGGGATCGTAGGGTCGGGCCAGGACCGCGACCGCGATCGCGATCGCCGACCAGGCCGCCACCCCGGCGGCCACCAGCGCGAGCTGCCGTAGCCGCCGCCGAACCTTCACCGCACCACCACCACGGTCGCCGACGCCGAGTGCCCCGCGATCTGGGGCTGGTACATCGCCTCCGCGGTCACCGGCGGTGCGGTGAACGAGCCCACCGAAGTCGCGCGCGCCAGGTACTCGTGGTGCGATTCGCCAGCCGCCAGCAAGTCGGCGAACAGCTGCGCGCGGTCGTCGCGCAACTCCAGATTTTGCCACTCGGTCTCGGCGCGCTGCCACCAGTAACGACGCGCCGGCGCCTCCTCGTCGCCCGCGAACGAGCGGCGAAAGCGGGTCAGCACCGGCTCGAACCCCGCCGGCAGGCGATCGACCACCGCGACGTGCGCCAGCCGTCCGGTGGCGCGAACCGTGAGCTTCACCTTGATGGTCTGGCCGAGCCGGATCTGCGCCAGCGGCTGGTCGGTGTCGGGGTTGAGGTAGGCGCGATCGACGGCGATGCCGTGCTCGGCGGCGGCGCCGCCCAGCGGGCGCTCCAGGTGCAGCCGCGCCGAATAAAAAACCTCCCCACCGCCGCTCTCGATCACGATCTTGCCGCCGCCGAGCTCGGCCAGCGGCACGCGCAGCCGCTCGACGCCGGCCGCGTGCACCACCCGCCGCACCGGTTTGCCGTCGCCGACGGTGACGGTGACCGGCACGTCGCCGGCGGCGGCGCGCGCCTTGGCGAGCTCGGCCAGCGCGACCAGGCCGTAGACGTTCTCCTGCGTGTTCGACCAGCGGCCGTCGACGCGCGCCGCCAGCAGCCCCTGCTCCAGCCGGCGGATCGCCGCGTGGCCGGGCGCGATCGAAAGCAACGCCGACAGCACCAGCGCCGTCGAGCGCACGTCGGAGCTCCAGTACCAGTCGAGGTCGCGCTCGCCCTCGCGCAGGATCGCCGGGCTGCTCGTGCCCGGGACCAGCGCCGCCAGCTCGCCGGCCAGCGCCGCCGCCAGATCGGCGCGCCCCGCCTCCTTGAGCCCGCGCGCCAGGAAGGCCCGCCCGTAGATCGGCATCTGCGCGCGCGCCTCGTACAGCCGCGCCAGGCTGCCCACCTCGGGCTTTCCCAGCAGCGCCAGCACGTAATGTGCGAAGGCGCGGTCGCCCTGATCGGCGGCCAGCTGCGCGGCCAGCGCGCCTTGGCCCGGCTTCTCGTCGACGTAGCGCTCGAGATAGCCCGCGCCGCTGGCGACGGCGCGATCGTCGACCGGATAGCCGGCGGCGCGCGCCAGCGACAGCCCCCACAGCGCGTATGCGGTGTAGTGCACCTCGGGTTCGGCGCCGATCCACAGGCCGAACCCGCCGTCGTCGTGCTGGTGGCGGAAGATCTTGGCGATGCCGGCCTGCACGAACGCGCGCGCCTTGCCGACCGCGAAGCCGGGCAGCTCGACGGTGCGCGCCAGCTCGGTGAGCGCCACCATGGGAACCACCTTGGACGTGGTCTGCTCCAGGCAACCGTAGGGATAGCCGACCAGGTAGCGCAGCCCCTCGTCCAGGCGCGACAGGCCGCTGGTGTCGAGCGCGATCTCCAGCCCGCCGTGGTCCGGCACCACCGCGCCCAGCGGCGGCTGATCGTGCACCACCTTGCCGGTCGCCACCCCTTCGCCGACCACCACGATCTCGTTCACCGACGGGCGCTGCACCGGCAGCGTGGCCTCGACCGCGTCGCTCTCGCCGCCGCCGCTGGCGCGAAATACCAGCCGCGCCGTTCCCTCGGACACGCTCTCGATCGGGAAGGCGACGCGCACGCTGGCGCCGGGCGCCAGCTTGACCGCCTGCGCCGCCGCGCCGCCCAGGTTGACCCCGCTGGCGGTCAGCCGCACGCTGGCCTCGATCGGCGCCTTGGTGTTGTTGGCCACCAGCACGGCGGCCTGTGCCTGGTCGCCAGCGGTCAGGAAGCGCGGCAGCGCCGGCGTGGCCTGCAGCGGCTTGACGATGGTAAAGCGCCGCTCACCCGACCCGAAGCGATCGCCGGCGTCGCCGCCCACCGCCATGACCCGGAACGCGGTCAGGTTGTCGGGCGCCTTGAAGGTGACGCTGGCCGTACCGTCGGCGCCGGTGACCACTGCCGGCGCCCAGAACGCGGTCGCCAGGAAGCGCGAGCGGATGCGTCCCGACTCGTCGCCTCCGGCGTCGCCGCCCTCCTCGTTCTCGTCACCCTTGGTGGGGTCGTGCTGGCGCAGCACCCGGTTCCAGGTCGTCGACGATTCCACGCCCAGACCCCAGGCCGCGTAGAAGGCGCCCATCGGATCGGGCGTCTTCCAACCCTTGATCTGCAGCACACCCTCGTCGGCGACCGCGACCGCGAGCTCGGCGCGCGCCGGCGCGCCGTCGGCGCCCGCGACCCGCAGCCGGGCCGTCACCTTGTCGCCGGGCCGGTAGCTGGCGCGATCGGTCTCGACGGTGACGCTGAGGCGCTTGTCGCTGGATTCGACCTCGAGGTTGGTGAGGCCCATCTTGAAGCGCGGCCGCCCGGGGTCACCCTCGCCGATGCGCCCGCGCACCAGCGCGACCGACGCGTAGACGTTGGGCGCCAGCCGCGCCTCGACCGGGATCTCCACCGCCTCGCCGGTGCTGGCCAGGCGCTGCACCTTGTGCCACAGCACGCCGTCGCGCTCCAGCGTCGCCAGCGCGAACGCGCCCGACAGCTGCGCCTGTGGCACCAGGCGCGCGGTCTCCCCCGGGCGGTAACGGACCTTGGACGCGATCAGGGTCATGCGGTCGCCCTCGTCTCCCGACCAGAACGCCTCGCCGGGGCCGATCACGTAGATAACGTCGCTGGAGCTGGCGCTGTGGCCGTGCCCGTCGGAGGCGGTCACGCGCACGATGTATTCGCCCGGTTTGTGCACCACCACGCGCTCGACCGCGGCGCTGCCCGCGGCCGGGACGGCGATCGCCTTGCGCAGCGCCGGCTCCTTGTCGTCGTTGCGCTGGCAGGAATAGTAAAGGTCGGTGCCGTGCACGCCGCAGTCGTAAGATCGCCGGGTCAGCGTCAGCTCGGCGTCGGCGGCGCGCCGCTTGCCCTCGCGGTCGAAGCCGACCAGCTGAACGCCGAACGGCATCTCGACCGCCTGCACGAACTCCGACGGGTGCATGCCCAGGTAAAGGTCGCTCTCGTGGCCGGTGACGGCGCGCCCGACCGTGACCGCCTGGCCGCTGCTGTCGGCGACGGTGGCTTCGAACAGATAGTCCTGCGGCTGGCGCGGCTGCGGCAGCGTCTGATCGCGCACCACCACCGCCGCCTTGCCGGCGCCGTCCAGCTCCAGCTCGCCATCGGCGACCGGGTCGCTGAACGAGCGCTCGCTCTCACGCGCCCACCAGCGACCCTCGTCGGCCAGCGCGGCGAAGTCCTGGAACACGTACTCGTCGAAGCCGGCGAAGCGCGCGACGTGCAGGCGCCGGCGCACGTTCCAGGTCACCTTGCCGGCGCGCAGCGGGCTGCCGTAGAGGTAGCTGGCGTCGAGCTCGAACTTCAGCGCGCGACCGAGGACGGTGTTCTCGCGCGGGGTCTTGATCTTGACCTCGAAGGTCCGCGGCCGATACTCCTCGACCGAGAAGCTGTCGGTGAAGGTCTGGTCCTCGAGCTGGCCCTTGACCGCGTAGTCGCCCAGGCGCGATTCGGCGGCGATGGGCACGTCCAGCGAGAAGCCGCCGAAGCCGGTCATCGCCAGGTCCTTCTCGACCACGGTCGTTCCGCGCGGATCGTTGACGGTGACGTGCACGCGCCGCTTGCGCGGCAGCGTCATGGCGCCCGCGACGTCGACCACGCGGGCCAGACCGTGCAGGTGCGCGGTGTCGCCCGGCCGGTACAGACCGCGGTCGGAGTGCAGGAAGCCGCGCACGCGCACGGCGCCGCCGCGTCGATCCTGGTCGACGGCGAAGTTCCAGATCTGGATGCCGTTGTTCCAGTTGGTGTCCAGCACCGCCAGGTCATCGGTCAGCTGCGCGGTGACCAGCACACGGCGCGCGCGGTAGTCCTCCCACTCACCCTCGTCCTCGTCCTCGTCGCCCTGCACATGGCCATCCTCGCTGCTGCTCGACGGCGTCTCGCCGCGCGGCTTGACGGCGACCAGCTTGCTGGCGCCGGGCGCGTCGACGGTGCCGTCGGCGCCGGTGCGGCCGGTGAAGCGCACCTTGCCGCCCAGGTCGCGGATCTTCACGGTGGCGCCGGCGACCGGCTCGCCCGTCGACAGGCGCACCACCCAGACCAGCGATGAAGCATTGCCGACCTTGGCCAGCAAGCCGAGGTCAGTCACGCTGGCCAGAGTGCGTCGCTCGCGCGCCTCGGTCTGTCCCTTGGCGCCGAGCTCGGCGTGAGTGGTCATCTCCAGGAGGTACAGGCCCGAGGCGCGCCCGTCGCCGCACAGCGCGCCCAGCTGCAGGCTGTTGTCGTGCCAGCGGTTGCGGGCCGGGTCGGGCGTGATGGTGTGGGAGCGCGGCTTGAGGCCGAGCTTGTCGTAGTCGACGCCGGGTTGGCTCTGGGCGTCCCACCAGGCGTCGTAGTTCGCCGGCCCGGTCAGCACCGCGGCCAGCCGGGCCTCGGGCACCGAGGTGCAGCGCAGCTCGAACGACGGCAGGTTGCGCGTGAACACCGGATAGCGCCCCAGCGATCGCTCGATCACGTAGATGCCGCGCTCGGTGCGCAGCCGCGGCGAGGCGTCGCCCACGGTCCACTGGTGCCGGGTCTCACCGTTCAGCTCCTGCCCGAACAGATCCTTCAGGCCGGGGCCGACGTGCAGGATGTAGGACTGCCCGGGCTCGAGGTCACCCGACCAGGTGTAGAGCAGGCGCCGCCGGTCGGCCGCCAGCTCCAGCGGCTGCGCCGGCTTGCCGGCCGGCTCGAGGGTGACGAGGGCGCGCACCTGCCCCGGATCCATGGGCGTCGCGAACTCGACCGACACCTTGACACCGTCGGCGGCGACGTCGTCTCCGGTCGGCATGACCTTCTTGACCCCCGGTGGCCCGTAGGTGGTGAACGGCTCGTCGTGCGCCCTGGCCAGGCCGACCGTCCCGCGCGCCGGCCGGAAGGTCGTGCCGCAGCGGAGAAAGTAGCTGGTCGCCGGTCGCAGGTCCCTGGCCGCGGTCAGCGTCACCGTGCGCGCCCCGCCCGCCGCCGCGTCGTCGGCCGCCCGGTCGTCGGCGCCGTCGGTCTCGCCCGCCGCTCCCGGCGCGACATCGCTTTGCGCCTTGGGCGCCACCGGCACGGCGTCGACGGACGCGCCGCTGCTGCCGTCGCCGCGCCGTTCGACGAAGGCGCACGCGCCGGCCGCGCCCGCCGGCGTGATCGGCTGCGACGCGACCACCACCGCGACCGGACGGGCCGGCGCGAAGTCACGCTCACCGGTGAAGGTGACCGCGCGGATCTCGACGCGATCGTAGACGAAGGTCAGCCCCTTCCAGTCGTCGAGCGCCACGTCGGGCGCGGTCTCGATCCCACGCGCCAGCGCGATCGCGTAGGCGGTCGACGGTTGCAGCTTGTCGCGCGGGAAGAACGCCAGCGTCGTGGGGTCGAGCCAGCGTGACTCGCCGGCTATCGGCGGCTCGATCTTGAACGCCGTCCTGGCCAGCGGCTTGCCCACCTGCGCAGGAGGAACGACCGCGCGATCGAAGACCAGGCGCACGCCGTCGCGCAGTTTGTCCGGCGTCGCATCGCCCGCCGCCGGCTGCGTCTGCAGCACGCGCGCCCGCCCCCGCGGCGGTTGCCGGCAGGCCAGCGCGGCCGCCATCAGGCCCAGCGCCGCGACCCGCCGCCAGCTCGCCGAACTGCCCCCTGCTGATCGACTCACCTGACCGGACCCGGCCGCTCTCATGGCCGCAGGTTTCAGCAAGAGCCGGTCCAGCGCAAGCCTCCGCGCCGGCGCTGGGGTGCGCGCCGATCCGCCGGCGCCGATCTACGATTCGCAGACCAGGGTCGATAGAAAACGGCGGGCAGCAGCGGTCCGGTCGACCGCCGCACCCGCCGCGGGGTGACCGACTACTTCTTGGCCGTCGCCGTCGCCGGTGCCGGCGCCGCGGCCGGGGCCGTCGCCTTGGTCGCTCCGGCCGGGGCCTTCACCGGCAGGAAGTCGAAGCCCTTGGGGGTGTAGATAGCGAGGATGCACGGCGTGGTGCTGGCGCAGTGGTTGTCATGCGCCACCTTGCCCGGCTGGAACCAGTTGCCGCCCACGTCGGCCGCCTTGCCCTCATCGCCGCCGGCGGCGAAGTTGTGCATGCTCCCCTGCACCACGACCGCGTAGTCGTCGGAGCTGTGGGCGTGCGGTCCCGGCTTGAAGCCCGGGGGGAGCTTGAGCAGGAAGTAGAGCGGGGTGCCCTTCTTCTTCATGTCGCCGGCGAGCACCGAGATCTGGGGACCTTTGCCTTCCTTGTCGTTCGGGTCGAGAGGCATGAACTTCACCTCGGCCGCCGGTGTCACCACGATCTCCTTGGCCTCCTTGGCCCGCACCCCCCCCACAAAGCCCACGCTGACCGTCAGCAGGGGAACGATAAATGCGCATCGGATCGTCTTGGTCATTTTTTCTCCTCGGGTTCTCGTAGATGGTCGACTGCGACCGGCGGCGAGTATCGGGATTCAGGACCCTCGACGCAAGCCGAGTCGCCGCGGCGCCGTAACCGGCCGGTCACGCGGCGTGCACGCCCGGTGACGGACGGGGCTCCACGGCCGCGAAATTCCGGGGTTTCCGCGCAGGCACAGCTTTCGCAAGGCGTGACCCAGGATCACCCCCAACGAAAGGACCGCGACATGGACGCAATCGAGCTGCTCGAATCACAGCACCGCGAGGTCGAGGAACTGTTCTCCGAGATCGAGGACGCCGGCGATACGGCGACCAAGGCAGCGCTCTTCGAGGAGCTGGCCGATAAGCTGGCGATCCACGCCGCCATCGAGGAACATCACTTCTACCCCGCGGTGAAGGCGGATCGCACCGAGGACATCCTGCTCGAAGCGCTGGAGGAGCACCTCGGCATCAAGCGGGTGCTGGCGGATCTACTGAAGACCGAAGCCGACGACGAGACCTTCGACGCCAAGATCAAGGTGCTCAAGGAGACCGTGAGCCATCACGTCGAGGAGGAGGAGAGCGATCTCTTTCCCAAGGTGAGAAAGCTCTTCGACAAGGAGCGCCGCGAGGCGCTGGGCCAGGAAATGAGCGCCGAGCAGGCCGAGCTGGAAGAGGCGGGAAATGCCCGCGAACAGGTCCCCGGCGAGACCGACCAGCCGGCGACGATCTAAACCGACGTTCCCCGTGAGTAGGCTCTAAATTAGTGATACGGGTCGCAGATTTACGCGCGCGGGGGGCTCGCCCCCTCCCGCGCAATGCCTTTGGTTAAACGCCAAGACGCCAAGGCGCCAAGTCCGGATCTTTTGAAAATCCGGCCATGGCGGCCATGGCGTCTTGGCGTTTTTCCTTATCGAACGCGTAGCAGCTGGCTCAGAAGCCCCAGGACCAGTTGAGCAGACCCTCGTAGATCGTCTGGTTCTTGTCGGCCTCGCGCGTCTGGCGGTACTCGGCCTTGAGCGCGGTCCAGTCGGTGAGGTCGACGCGCACGCCAATGATCCCCTTCAAGCTGTCGAACGAGTCTGTCACGCCGCCGTTCAGGTCCGTCCTCACGAAGAAGGGATCGACTCCCTTGGAGGCGATGCGCTCGATCTCGAAGTAAGGGGTGACGCGACCGAAGGCGTAGCCGACCAGCACGAATCCCCCGTAGGTATTGAACTGATGCGTGCTGCCGATGACGTCCTTCGCGGTGTGCGCCACCCAGTAGCCCTCGCCGATGAAGATCAGGGGAACATTGACATAGGCGATGTGAGCGCCGCCGATGAATTCGCCGATCGATTCGCCGTTCGGAAGCAGAGGGCGGTCCGGGATGCCCGGGATGCGATCGTAGACGCCCGCGATCCCGACGCGCAGCTCGGGCACGCCGATGCCCACCATCTCGGCCGAGAAGTGATAGGCCTTCATGGCCTGGTAGTCGTGCGCGTTGCGCACGTCGTCGACGATCACGCCGCGGCCGTTGCCGAAGCTGGCCTGCAAGTTCACCGTGGCTGCGCCCACCGGCAGCCGCGCGCCGACGCCGGCGCCCACCCAGTGCACCGGCAACATGCCCCCGTCGTCCTCGAAGGCGACCCAGCGCGGGCGCGCGATGGTGGGTTGCAGCCAGCGTCCGTGGTGGTAGGCGTTATTCCAGTAACCGAACGCGGTGTGCGTGCGGCCGGCCTCGATGAAGTAGCCCGACGATTGCCAGCGCACCGCGAACCGTTCGACGTCGACGGTCACGCCTTCGTCGCCGGGCTCGAGCGCGATCTCGGTGGTGGCCGTGATCTGACTGCTGAGCTCGCCGCGGATGAGCAGGTCCTGGGCGCCGAGGCCGAATCCGAACGGGTGGTCGGTGCCGGCGGGCTTGGTCGCGCCCAGCGAGATGTCGCCGAAGAAATTCAGCGAGTAGCGCCAGCGCATGTTGCGGATGGTCAGCTCCTCGGTGACCGCCTCCGTGACGTCTTCCATGGTGCGCGCGCGCCCGGCGCGCGTGGGTGGCGGCGCGCCGGACGGATGCGACGTTTGCGGCTCGGCGCGCGCGCCGCGCCCGAACGTCATCTCCTGCGATGGCTCGGTGGCGTCGCTCCCGGCCGCAGCCGGCTGCGCTTCCGCCAGGGAGCTGGTCAGATACATCGTCACCACAGCGCCGAGCAAACTCGAAATCGATCTCGAAGTCATCATGGTCATCAAGGAGAGCCCCCTGGGTCTGACGTCTGGCCGCGGCAATCCGAGTTGGGTTGGATGACTGTCGCCTCGGTGTTCGATGCGTGGCCGCGCTGCATCCTAAACCAAACCTGCCGGGTTTTGCTGTGTTTCAGCGCCACATCAAGTATTTCCCCCAGCCTGTCGATTCCGGGGACGGGCCATGCCCTTGCCGACCGCCGCCCGCGATCCACTCGCTCTCCGACCCGATTCGACGCCGGAACTCTCGGCCAAGAGGAAGGTCATCGCCGTGATCGGCGCCAACGCGCCCGGCCTGGGGCTGGTCGACGCGATTTGCGAGGATCCGCAAGGCGAATTTTCGGCGCGCGCCATCCTGGACGACGTCGAGCTCGGCTCCAGCGAGAGCCGATCGCTGGCCAAGCTGGGCGCCGATGTGCGCCAGGGCCACACGCGCGACGAGGCGAGCTTGCAAGCCGCCTTCGCGGGCGCCTACGGCGCCTTCTACATCCAGCTCTCTTCCAGCCACGCGTCGGTGGAGGCCAAGGAAGCGGCTGCCCATGCGGTGGCTCGCGCGGCCAAGGACGCCGGGCTGCGTCACGTGATCTGGGCGACCCTGGAGGATCCCGGTCAGGCGCTGCTGGAACATGACGACCTGACGCCCACATTCGTCGCGGGCCGCTGGATTTCCGACGATAAGGCGCACGAGACCGTCGAGGAGATCTTCGCCCGGCTCGGTGTGCCGGCGACGTTCCTGCAGACCTCCTGGGACCCGTCGGTGGCGGCGGGCCGCTGGACCGAGGATATCGGAAGGTACGCCTACATCCTGCTACGCGGGGTCGAGGGTATCGGCAAGACGGTAGCGATCAGCGCGGCGCGGCTGGTCCAGGGCCTGCCCGCGGGGTTGCCGCCGGTGACGGGGTCGCCACCCACCCCCGCGCCGCTGGCCGCGCCGGCGATCGCGCCGCCCATGCCGCCCGCACGGCCGCCCGCGCCGCAGAACCTCCTCGCCCGGAGCCCGCGATCGCGGGCGCGCACCATCGCCATCGCGGGCGCGCTCCTGGCGGGCGGTCTGGTGGGCCTGCTGATCGCCCGCCAGGTGGGCCGACAGACTCTGTCCCCGGTGCCCGATGGCGCCAACGGAGCCATCGTCGCCCAGGCGCCGCGACCCGGGTCCACGAATGAATCTGCGCCGGCCGCCGCGGCTGCTCCCGCGCGCGAGCCGCTGCCCGTGGCGGCGCCGGTCGAAGCGCCTGGCGCGCCGGCGGTCGCCGCCGATCCCCAGGACGTCCCGGCGCCTGCGCCGGCCCCCGCGGCCGCCGCCGCCGCGGCCGATCCGACGCCGGCCGCGCGCGCACCGGGCAAACGTCTGGCCGTCCTCAAGCCGCGCCAGGCCGAGGCGCGCCGGCCGATGGTCGCAAGTCCGCCGGCCGCGGCCGTGACCCCCGTCGTCCCCAGGTCGGACACCGCGGCCAGCGAGAAGCCCGCTCCACCCGTCGTAGCCTCGCCCCCGGAGGCCGCGCGCGTCTCGGCCCCGATCCCAACGCCCGCGGCGAAGCCGGCCGCGGCCAGCACGCCGAGCGTCACCCAGCCACCAGCCGTCCCGGCCCCGTCGGCGACCAGCCAGCTGCCCGCGTCGTCGCGACCGGCGGGCTACGTCGATCCCCGGGCGGTGTCGGCCACCGTGCGCTCGCACTCCGCCGAGGCCCGCGCCTGTTACGACCGCGCCGTCATGGAGCATCCGGATCTGCACGGGCGCCTGTCCCTGCGCGCGACGATCGATCCCTCGGGACACGTGCTCTCGCTGACGCCGACCAGCGACATCGCCGAGGGCGGACGCCTGCAGACTTGCCTGGTGACCGCCTTCAGGAGCTGGTCGTTCCCGGCTCCCGCCGGCGGGGTGAACGGCAGCATCAGCTACGCCTTCTCGTTCGACTCCGAAATGGTCCACTGACGGCGATCGAGACGCTTTACACGCTCGCTCGAAACGGCGCCGTCCCCGCCAACCCCCTCAGCTTCGACACCTCCAGCCAAGCTCCAGGGATGAGTGTGAGAGATCGCCTGCTTGCAGCATCGGTGTGGCGGGAGCAACCTGTCGCTGCCCAGGAGGGCATCCGTGAAAGTCAGCATCCCCAACTCGTGGAAGTCGGCGCTGGGTGACGAGCTCGGCAAGCCGTACTTTCAGTCGCTGGGGGAGTTCGTCGACGGCGAGCGCGCGAGGTTCTCGGATCGGGTCTATCCGCCCGAGGAGGAGGTCTTCTCGGCGTTTCACCTCACGCCCTTCGACAAAGTCAGGGTGCTGCTGCTGGGGCAAGACCCCTACGTCCGCCTCGGGCAGGCCCACGGGCTGTGTTTCTCTGTGCGCCAGAGAGTGAAGACGCCGCCGTCGCTGCGCAACATCTTCAAGGAGCTGGAGAGCGACGTCGGCTGCTTCATCCCCGACAATGGATTTCTGGTCCACTGGGCCAAGCAGGGCGTATTGATGCTCAATACGATCCTCACGGTGCGCGATGGCGAGCCCCTGTCGCATCAGGGTCGAGGCTGGGAGAAGTTCACCGACGCGGTCATCCACCGCGTGAGCGACAAACCGACGCCGATCGTGTTCGTGCTGTGGGGCGGCCCCGCGCAGAAGAAGATCGCGCTCATCGACAGCGAGCGCCACATCATCGTCAAGGCGGCGCACCCGTCACCGCTGTCGGCCGCCCACGGCTTCTTCGGCAGCAAGCCCTTCTCGGCCATCAACCGCGCGCTGCTCGCCGCCGGCCATCCCGCGGTCGACTGGCAGATCCGCAACCTCTCTTGAGCCTCCATCAGGCTCGCCGGATCCGGGCGATCCGGCATGTCATAGTGGCGCGGTGAGCCTGGAAGCGGAGACGGATCCTCCGGCGGCGCGCCCGGCGGGTCTTCCTCCGGCGCCCCCGAAGCAGAGCCTGGTCGAGATCGTGCGCCGCGCGCCGATGTCGGCGCTGATCGTCGCCATCAACGTGGCGGTGTTCGTCGTCGCCGAACGGGCCGGGGACACGACCAAGACAGAGACGCTGGTTCGATTCGGAGCGGTGTGGCGCCAGCTGGTCTGGCACGGTCAGTACTGGCGGCTCGCGACCTCGATGTTCCTGCACATCGGGTTGGTGCACCTGGTCTGGAACTCCTGGATGGGGTTCCGCATCTCCGCCGTGGCGGAAGGCGCCATCGGCCGCGGGAGATTCATCGCGCTTTACCTGCTGAGCGGGATCCTGGCGGCGGCGACCAGCGTCATCGGCCACGACGCCGTCAGCGCCGGGGCCTCGGGAGCTCTGTTCGGGCTCATCGGCTGGCGTCTGGTTGCGTTGCGCATGCGCCTGGGAAGCTTCAAGGCCTTCACCAGCACGCCGGGAATTCGGCAGGAGCTGGTGTGGATCGCGATCTGGTTCGCGCTCGGTACCTTCACCGGTTTCGACAACTACGCGCACGCCGGTGGGCTGGTGTTCGGCTCGTTGTTCGCCTGGATGCTGTATGCGCCCGCCGGTCGAAAGAGGATCCGCCTGGTGGTGACCGCGGTGGCGGCGATGGCGGGGGTGGCGCTCTCGCTTCGCCCCCTGCCGTTGATTCACGCGCAGGATCGCCTGCTCTTCAAAGCCCAGCGCGCGCTCGACCAGGGCGATCCCAGGACCACGGTGGCGCTCACCGAGTCGCTGCCTGCTCCGTCCAGGCGAGGCCACGCGCGGGAGCTGCGGGTCGAGGCATTCCTTCGGCTGGGACAAGCGAAAGACGCCCTGGAGGCCGCCGAGCAGATGGTCGTGGAGGGCCCCGGCGATGGTCGCGCCTACCTGGTCCGGGGCAGGGCGCGTATGCTCGGCGGCGACCTCACGGGCGCCGAGGCCGACTTCGTGAAGGCCGTCGAGCTGGATCCGACGCCGTGGGCGCAGCAGAACCTCGACTGGCTGCGCAGCCACCGGCCAGGCGCCCCACGCGTTCCATGACATCATGAATCGTATTTTCCCTGAAGGTACGCTGACGCCCTGACCCTTGAACCCATCGCGGCCTTTTGCTGCGCGGGCACCTGAGCCACCTCGACGGTCAGGCGCTACTGAACAACGATGGACCACAAACCGAAAAGTACGGCGCCCGGGTTGGGCACCGGGCGTGGACTCGAGGATCAGCCGACCGATGGCGCGCCGCGGCTCGGGGTCCTGCTGCTGCTGCTGCCGCTGTGTGGCTCTCTCGTCGGGCTGGCCTGCGATCCCGGGACGCATGCCGCGGCGGGGGGAGGTTCGGGAGGTAGCTCGGCGAGGGGAGGCGCCACCGGCGCGGACGCCGGCCCGGCGAGGGGAGGCGCCACCGGCGCGGACGCCGGCTCGGCGTCCGGTGGCGGCAACGGAGCGAGCGGTGCCGGCGGCGGTGGACGCACGGGGAGCGCCGGCGCGGGCGGCGCTCCCGCCGAGCGCGAGGTCTTCTCTACCTGCCGGTTTCATTTTGGGACCATTGACTCGCGCGCCAAGAGCGCGGGCGCCGCGACCATCGCGCAGATCGACTACTTCACCCCGGCCTGGATGCAGGGCGCGTCCTTCGATCACCAGGGCGTCTGCAACGACACCAACCCCGGCGCGGTGCTGGCCAACAAGGTTCCGATCATCGTGGCCTACGTCGCGGCCGGGAACGTCAAGCGCGACCACCGCCTGTGCGACTGCAACGTCACCGGTTGCACGGGCGGCGACCTGTGCGGGGTCGGCGCGCAATTCATCGCGCAGGACTGGGCCAAGATTCTCAGCGCTTACCGCAGCTACTCGCAGGGCTTCGCCCGCTGCTATGGGACGACCCGGCCGATCATCTTCGAGATGGAGCCGGACTGGTATCAATATACCGAGAGCAAGGAGACGCAGCCGTGGACCGCGACCGAGGCGGCAAGCCGCATGACCGAGCTGGTGAATGCGCTCAAGACCGACCTGCCCAACGCGCGCTTTTCGATGGACGTCTCACCCTGGGTCGCGCCCGACAACGGGCGCGACAACGGCGCGCAGTGGTTCTCCAACTTCGACATGTCGCTGTTCAGCTTCGTCAACACGTCGGGCGGCGGCACCAACGCCGACACCGCGAAGATCCGGGAGGCCAACAACATGACCTGGGCCGGCCTGCACCAGGTCACCGGCAAGCCGATCCTGGCCGACACCGGCTACGGGGCGAACGGCCGATCCGCCGGTCACGATCCCGCCTGGGATGTCGCCGCCAACATCAACGCGCGCATCGCCGACGGGGTCATCGCGATCGCGCAATACAATCCCAACGTCGCCACCTGGGCCACGACGATCACGGGCATCCGCAGCGACCTGGACGCGCCCACGACCTGCCCCTAGACGCGAGGGGCTGAGGACAGCCCCCACGTGCCTGACGAGTCCCCACGAATACGATTCATCCGTCGGCGTCAGCGTCGGCGTCGGCGTCGGCGATTCTGGCTCTGTCCCCGTTCGGGTCGCCCACGCTGACGCCGACGCCGACGCCGACGGGAAAGACGGCGCCGGACCGGCTCGTGAAACGGTGCACGTCAGCCGTACACGTCGACGTGACCGGTCACGCGCACGTCAGCCGTCCGCGATCACCCTCGAAGTTCCCGACAAGCCGTAGGGAGGTAGCTCCGATCAAAATATTCGCGCCGGCGACGTGCTACCCTGCCGCGCCGATGGCAACACGCGCAGCGGGTGTGGCCCTGGCCGCGGGCGCCGTCGTCGCCGGGTGTGCGGGGCCGACCTCGATGGGCGGCTTCAGCGAGCGTGACGCCCGGGTGACCTCCGCGGCAGCAGCGCCGGTGGACGCGTGCTCGGTGCGGACCGGCCTGCTGGTCGTCGAGGTCGAGCGGGTCGTGGTCAACGAGTATCCACATCACGACCCGACCTCGGCGCACGCGCAGCAACCACTGCTGGTGAGGTCGATCTTCGCCGAGGGGCAACCGGAGAGCGAGGGCGACGTGCAGGCCTGGGTCTCGCCGCTGCGCTACCGGGTGGGACAGGAGATCGGCTCCTTCGCCGCTGTGCGCGTGCTGGAGCGGCCGCTGCGGGCCCTGGCCGGCAAGCGGATCGTACTGCGCCTGGCCGAGAACGACCGCACCAACCCGGCGGGCTGGAACCACGTGGCGCAGGCGGCCGGCGGCGCCGCCGGAGCGAGCGGGGCGGTAGGGTTCGGGGTGCCCTCGGCCCTGGTCCAGGAGGGAGTGCACTTGCTGGCGAAGCTGGATCGGGACGACCTGATCCTGCTGTGGCAGATCGACGCTGGCTCACTGGTCAGCGCGCTCGGCCGCGACGCCGGCCCGGGCGGGGCGTCTGGCGCGCACGCTCTGCGGTTCGCGCTGGGCACCCCACGCCGTGCGCCTGACGGCATGGCGCCGGCGGCCATGGTCGATGTCCTGGTCTTCCGCCAGCCCGAGCCCGGCTGCCCGTGACGGTCAGGCGGTTCCCCACGCTCTTTCAGGGCGCGGGCCGCTTGCGGATCAGCGCGCCGCCGCTGCCGGCCGCCCACAGCGTCCCGTCGGGCGCGGCCCACAGATCGTTCAGGCCGGCGGGGGCCAGCAGCGCCGGGCTGTGCTCATAGGGATCGATGCTGGTCATGTGATAGAGGCGCGAGGCCACCGCCCCGTCCTGAAACAGCACCCAGACACCGCCGGTGCTGGTCGGGGACAGCGACGCCGCGCGCCAGTCGCTGCTGACCGCGACGTTGAGGTCCCAGTAATCGTCGCTGACCTTGAGGGCATAGCCGCCGGCCAGGATCCAGACGTCGGTGGGTCCGCTGCCGCTCACCGCCGTGAAGGGAGCGTTGCTGACCATGAAGGGGATGCGCGGCGCGCTCCATCCGGTGCCGCTCCAGCGCGCCAGGCCGTCACCGACGACCCAGACCTCGTTCGGACCTGGAGACCAGATGTCGACCAGGTTGTCGACCAGCGGCTGCCGGCCGAGCCAGGTTGCGCCGTCCCAGTGCAACACGCTGTTCCGGCCGCGCAGGACCCAGACGTCGTCGGGGCCAGTGCCCGAGATCGCGCGCATCTCGAGCGTGCTGTTGCCACGGGGCGGCGGGTCGATGGTCGACCAGGTGCGGCCGTTCCAGCGGTGAATGAGCGCGTCGCCGCCCAGCACCCAGACGTCATCGGACGCGCGCGCCCACAGATCGAAGATGCGGCCGCCCACCTGCTGGGAGGTGAGCGCCGCCGACCAGGTCGCGCCGTCCCCGTGCAGCAACGTGCTGCCAGCCACTGCCCAGAGGTCTCCGGGACCGCTGCCGGTGACTCTGACGGCGTCGTCGCCGCTCAGCGCCCAGCCGGGGAGCTGAGGCGTCCAGGACTCTCCGTTCCAGTGGCTGGCGGCACCGCGCGCGCCGAATCCCCAGATGTCCCTGGCCGCGCGACCCCACAACGCGCTGACCGCGTCCGGCGCCGGCGCCGACAACGCGCTGGTGCCGTCGCGCGCGAACACCGAGATGGTACGATTGTCGTTCAAGCTGCCGACCGCGGCGGGGCCGAGCGAGAAGAGACTCAAGGTGTGGCCGTCCCGAAGCGTCCCCGCGCCGAGCCCACTCCATTGAAAAAGTTGCCCCTGCGCCAGCGACCAGACGTCGTCGGCTCCGGTGCCGGTGATCTGTTCTGCCGGCCGGCTCTCCGTCGTGGCCCAGGCGCTGCCGTTCCAGTGCGCGATCCGGCCCGAGCCCAGCCCATCGTCGAGGAACCCGGCCCAGACGTCGTTGCAGGCGGAGCCCCAGACCGTGCGAAACCCACCCGCTGTGGCCGGCATGTCGACGAAGCTCAACTGGTGTCCGTCCCAGTGGGTGGCGACCACCCCCATGGCCCAGACGTCGTTCGGGGCGCAGCCCCAGATCGCGTTCACCGCGCGGGCGCCGGGTGAGGTGGGGGGCGGGACCTGCGTCCAGGACCGACCGTCCCAGTGGAACGGACCGGCGGCGCCGCCGACCCACACGTCGTCGCTGGCGCTGGCCCAGATCGTCGACAGCGCGTCGGTCGGCGACGGGATCGCCGACCAGACGCCAGCGGTGAAACGGACGATGGCTCCGCTGGCGCCGATGAACCACAGGTCGTCGGGGCCGACCGCGAAGGCGTTCACGAAACGGTCGCTGGTCGGCAGCGGGTGGGTCCAGCACCAGCCATCGGCCGTGCACACCTGCGGCGCGTCCGGCGTGGGTGTCGGCGCGTCGGCGCGAGCGGAAACGTCGGCCGCAAGATCGGCGCCGCCGTCGGGAGGCGCGGCGCCGCCGTCGGGAGACGCGGCGCCGCCGTCGGGAGGCATATCGACCGGCAGGCGTCCCAGCAGCATCCGCCCGCAACCGCCACCCGCCCCCGACGCGCCGAGCACGAGCAAGACGCGCGCGACATATGTTGGACTTCGTAGATTCCGCATCCGCCGGCTCCGGGCGTCCGCAACGCCCCAACGTTAGCTCAAGTCGGCACCGGATGTCGTCCGGTCAGAGGCGCAAGGCAAGAACGTGCCGCGCTTGTTGGTGGCGAACACGGGACGAGACCCACCCCTGGGTCAAACCGAAATGAGGCGGG
>DASRQZ010000043.1:0-8531 GCA_035696125.1 Polyangia bacterium | reverse complement strand
GCGGTGTCCGCCGTGACCTGGGTGTCCGCCCACACCACCGCGTGGTGGACGGTGATCCCCGCGCCAACCCGGGCGCGGGCGCCGATGACTGCTTCGGGCCCGATCGTCGCTCCAGGTTCCAGGATCGCGCCGGCGTCGATGCGGTAGGGCGGCACCAGCCGAACGCCGGCGGTGGACACCGAGGGGTCGATGCCGGTCAAAGGCCCGGGTGGGTGCGGGACCAGGGCGGGCGTCTTCAGCAAGTCCAGGTTGCCGGCCAGGTAACGCGCGGGCGTCGAATGCTCGGCGAAGTAGCCGTCCAGCCGCTGCGCGGCAAGCGGGACGCCGGCTTGCAGGGCGGGAATATAGGCATCACGGATCACGTCGCAGGGCGCGGGCCGCAGCCGATCAAGCAGAGCCGGCTCCATGACGTGAACGCCGGTGAACATGCGCTCGGTCACCGGGCCCTGCGGTGGTAGCGGCGAGCGCGCGTCGAGGATGCCGACCACCCGACCAGTGGCGTCGACCTGAATGGCGCCCCAGCGGCGCGGGTCGGGGTCGTCGCGCAGCAGCAGCGTCCCCTCGGCGCCGCTGCGCGCGTGCGCTCGCACCAGATCGCCAAGGTCGACGTCGGCCACCACCTTGGCGTTGATCAGCAGCACCCGGCCGCCGCCCCATAGCGGGCGGGCGTGGGCGATGCCGCCGCCGGTCCCCAGCAAGTCTGCCTCGACCGAGTAGCTGATGGCCAGCCCGGTGCCGGCGCCGTCGCCCAGCGCGGCGCGCATCCTGTCACCCAGATGGTGGACGTTGATCACGGCGCGCGCGAAGCCGGCGCGCGCGCAGCTCGCCAGCCCGAAGCGAATCGCCGGGTAACCGCAGATCGGCACCAGCGGCTTGGGGAGCGACAATCCCAGCGGCCCGAGCCGGGTCGATCGGCCCGCCGCCAGGAACATCACCGCAGTGTCATTCATGGCAAAAAGCCGTGCATGGCGACCAGTCGCGCGCCGCGCGCCCCGGCGGGACGGCCGCCGTCGCTCGGAGAATCGACCGTAACATGTTATGTGATCCGACCATGAAGATCTGTGTCATTGGCACGGGCTACGTGGGGCTGGTTGCCGGCGCCGGGTTCTCCGACATGGGCAACGACGTCGTTTGCTGCGACGTCGACGCGGCAAAGATCGAAGGGTTGAACCGAGGCGAGATCCCGATCTACGAGCCCGGCCTGGACAAGCTGGTGGCTCACAACGCCACCGAGGGCCGTCTCACCTTCAGCACCGACGTGCCCAAGGGCGTGGCGGGCGCCGAGGTGATCCTGCTCGCGGTCGGTACCCCGCCCGGCAAGGACGGCAGCGCCGATCTGTCGTTCATCTTCCAGGCGGCCGAGGCGGTGGGCGCGTCGCTGACCGGTTGGTCGGTGATCGTCACCAAGTCGACGGTGCCGGTCGGCACCGGGGACAAGGTCGAAGCCATCATCCGCAAGAAGACCAGCCACGAGTTCGCGGTCGCCTCGAACCCCGAGTTCCTCAAGGAGGGCGACGCGCTCAACGACTTCATGAAACCCGACCGCGTCGTGGTCGGCGCCGACGACAAACGCGCGATCGAGGTGCTGCGCGCGCTGTACGCCCCGTTCACGCGCACGGGCGACCGCATGCTGGTCATGGATCGGCGTTCGGCGGAGCTGACCAAGTACGCGGCCAACTCCATGCTGGCCACGCGCATCTCGTTCATGAACGACCTGGCCAACCTGTGCGAGATCCTGGGCGCCGACATCGAGCTGGTGCGGCGCGGAATGGGATCGGACGCGCGCATCGGTCCCAAGTTCCTGTTCGCAGGACCGGGCTTCGGCGGCAGCTGCTTCCCCAAGGATCTGCGCGCGGCGGTCAGCACCGGCCGTGAGGTCGGCTACAAGCTGGAGATCCTCGACGCCGTGGTCAACGTCAACGAACGGCAGAAGCGTCGCATGGGCGAGAAGATCATGGCCCACTTCGGCAACGACCTGCGCGGCAAGCGCATCGGCGTCTGGGGCCTGGCCTTCAAGCCCGGCACCGACGACATCCGCGAGGCGCCGGCGCTGACCCTGATCGATCAGCTGCTGGCGGCGGGCGCCACCGTGTCGGCGACCGATCAGGTGGCGATCCCCGCGGTGCGCAAGCTACTGGGCGACAAGATCGAGTTCGAGAGCTCGAGCTACGCCTGCGCGCGCGGCGCCGATGCCCTGGCCCTGGTCACCGAGTGGCACGAGTACCGCCGCCCCAACTTCGAGCGCCTGAAGACCATGATGCGCCAGCCGGTCCTGTTCGACGGTCGCAACGTCTGGAGTCCCGCCGATCTGCGCGCGGCCGGCTTCACCTACTACGGCATGGGCCGCGGCACCAAGGCTCAGTAGCGGCGGGTTGGTGTCAAAACGGGCTTCGGGCTTCGGGCTTTCAGGCTTCGGGAAGGGAAGGGAAGGGAAAAGCGCGCGCCTTTCCGACGGAAGAGCGCCTTTCGCTCTCCCGTCCGAGAAGGTAATCATCCCATCCTGAAGCCCGAAGCCCGAAACCCGATTGACGCCAGCCTTCTAAGTCGTTGCGGCCGGTCGGGAGGTTGGCGAGGGCGCCGTCAGGTTGGGGCGCCAACCGAGGACCGCCGCGGGCGCCTTTTTCTGCACGTGGCGGGGATGACTGGCCTCGTAGCGGCCGGCGACGATGGTCACGCGATCCGGGTAGAGGTGCAGCGCGCCCACCAGACCGACCGATTCGGGCGGCATCGTGTACGACTGGCCCTCGTGGACCACGATGGCGCGCGGGCCTACCACCACCGGGAAGCGCAGCCCCAGGTTGCGCGGATCGAACTTGAGCGGACGCAGTCGTTGCCGCTCCTCCGCCAGCAGGATGGCGGGCGTCTTGGCGTTCAGCTCGGTGGTGCGGGTGTTGAGGTCGACCAACCAATCGGTCAACTGACGTTCCATGTCCGCATCGTTGATGAAGCTGTGCGATTTGAAGAAAAAGTGTTTGACCCAATTCCCCAGATTGGTGCCGGGTCCACGGTCGGCGCCCCGGCGCGCGCGCACCTCCACACCCAGTCCCAGCTGGATCGCGGCGTACGCAAACGCCGGATCCCATTCGATGACCTGCCCCTCTCGATCGGAGCGAATTCCGATCGGCTTGGGCCGATCGAAGGCCGCCAACAGCGGGATGCCGCCAATGGCGTCGAAGTGGTGCACCAGCGCGCGCACCAACGATTCGATGCTTTGATCTTCGACGATCGACACCGCGATCCAGCGCGAATATTCGAGGCGCGTGGCAAAGAAATTCACCGAACGAACCTCGCCGCTCTTCAAGCGGACGTCGACCTGGCCCATTCCGTGGCGGGAAATCTCGCCGGGCACCTTGTCTTGCTGGCTGAGCGGTCGGCTGCGTCTGGGGCGAACGCTGGCGATCAATGAATAGAGCGCGCTCTTGCCGCCGTCATAGCCCGCCGCCTTTGCCCGCCGCACGATCTCCAAAGAACGCAGCTGCGGATGTTTGAGCAAGAGGTCGACCACGAAGCCGCGGAATGGCTGAGCCTTGGACGGGCGGCCGACGCCGCGTTTGACCGGCTCTTCGGGCAAGCCCGAATCAACCCCCCCCTCTTCCGAGCCAGAGTCATCGACAGAGACGCGCTTCATGGCTGGCGAAATCCCAATTTCCGCTTTCATACCCATGCCCATTTGAACCGAAATTGAGCACCTTTCGTCACTTTTTTTCAAAGCTCCAAAGAAAATACCGAATCTTTGCCTGATAAATGAGACGTCCCGCAAGGGCCTGGAATCACACCTGGTTCTGGGGTCCGGCCACCCCAGGCCCGCGGTCAGGGCCCGGGCACGGTGGTACACAGGCAGCGCCGCGCGTCTCGACGCTCGATGGCCAGATTTATGAGCCGATTTACGAGGTCGCGGATCGGGATGCCCGATGCCTCCCACATCTTCGGGTACATCGAGATCGCGGTGAAGCCGGGGATGGTGTTCACCTCGTTGACGAACACCTGCGCGGTGGTCTTGTCGACGAAGAAATCGACACGCGCCATGCCGGCCAGCTCCAGCGCGCGAAACGTCGCGACCGCCAGCTCCTGGATCCGTTGCGCCAGCGCGGGCGGCAATTCGGCCGGGATCTTCCACGCGGCCCCGTCGGCGTCGACGTATT
This sequence comes from Polyangia bacterium, assembly GCA_035696125.1. Classification (GTDB taxonomy): domain Bacteria; phylum Myxococcota_A; class Polyangia; order Fen-1088; family Fen-1088; genus DASRQZ01. The sequence continues at coordinate 4,389 of DASRQZ010000043.1, read as the reverse complement.
TTGCGTCGTACGAATAGAAGCCGTCGCGGTGGTGCACGACGATCTCGCCCGGCACCGAGGCGATCGGGTGATCATTGCCCAGCACCGCGACCTCGATCTCGCGCGCGTCGACGGCGCGCTCGAGCAGCACCTTGCGGTCAAATGCCAGCGCGGCCCGCATGGCGGGCACCAGCGCAGCCGGCGTGATGACCTTGCTCACGCCGACCGACGAGCCGGCGTTGGCCGGCTTGACGAAGAGCGGATAGCCGAGCGCGGCGGCCTGAGCGGCGGCGGCCTGCGGGTCGTCGCGGACGTCGGCGGCGCTCACGACGCGAAAATCGACGATCGGAATGCCCGCGTCGCGCAACAAACGCTTGGCGACGTCTTTGTCCATGCCGATCGCCGACCCGAGCACGCCAGCGCCGACGTAGGCCACGTCGGCCAGCTCGAGCAGTCCCTGGACGGTGCCGTCCTCACCGTAGGTGCCGTGCAGGACCGGAAAGACCACGTCGTCGCGGTCGAGGACCTCCGTGATCGACGACGGCGCCGTCGACAGCGCCACCACGGGCGCTTCGTCCTCCAGGCGCAGCTGGCGCGGATCACCGGTCGCGCCGGCCAGCAGGCGCTCTGACTGCGCGCGCCAGCGGCCCTGCTTGTCGATCCCGATCAGGATCGGATTGAACCGGGTCCGATCCAGCGCCGCCAGCACGTTGCGCGCCGAGAGGATCGACACCTCGTGCTCGGCCGAGCGGCCGCCGAACAAGATCACGACGCGCGTGCGACCATCCATGTCAGGGGCCAGGTCCCTGCTGGAAAACGATCCCCAGCTGCGAGAAGAGAAAGCTCCATTCGTCGGTCAATTGCTCGATCACCTTCGCCAGCGGTTTGCCGACGCCGTGACCGGCCTTGCTCTCCAGGCGCAGCAGCACCGGCGCCGCGCCGCCGGTCGCCGCCTGCAGACGCGCCGTCATCTTGCGCGCGTGCATCGGATCGACGCGCGTGTCCGACTCCGCGGTGTGGATCAACACCGCGGGATAGCGCACGCCGTCCTTGACGTGGTGGTACGGCGAGTAGGCGAACAACCACTTGAACTGCTCCGGGTCCTCGGACGAGCCGTACTCCGGGATCCAGAGCTGGGCGATGCGGAACTTGTGGTAGCGGATCATGTCGAGCAACGGCACACCGCTGATCACGGCGCGAAACAGCTCCGGCCGCTGCGTCAACGCCGCGCCGGTCAGCAGCCCGCCGTTGGACCGGCCCGCGATGGCCAGCCGCTCGGGCGTGGTGATCTTCTGGGCGATCAGCCACTCGGCGGCGGCGATGAAATCATCGAAGACGTTCTGTTTGTGCGCCAGCATGCCGGCCTGGTGCCAGGCCTCGCCATACTCGCCGCCGCCGCGCAAGACCGCGACGGCGTACACGCCGCCGTGCTCGAGGAAGGGCGCGACCTGCGGCTCCCAGCGCGGCAAGAGGTTGACGTTGAATCCGCCATAGCCGTAAAGGAGCGTGGGGCTCTTGCCGTCGGCGGGCCGCGGACCCTTGCGACGCACCAGGAAGATCTGGCACTCGGTGCCGTCGCGCGACCTGTAGCGCGCCTGCTCGAGCTCGAACGCGCCCGGGTCGATGGGCGCGGCGATCTGCTTCCAGACCGTGGGGGCAGACGCCGCCTCGCCGGCGGGCCCGAGGCGCTGGCGCAGGATCGTCGTTGGCGTCAGGAACGAGGTGAAGCTCAGGAACAACTCGTCGCCGCGCCGCTCGGCGCCGAAGCCGCCCACGCTGCCCAGGCCGGGCAAGGGCAGCTCGCCCAGCGGCTTGCCCTCGACCGAGAACAGACGCACGCGCGAGGAGGCGTCCTTGAGATACAGAGCCGCGATCTCGCCTCGCAGCACGGTGGCGCCCTCGAGGATCTCGTCGCTCTGCGGCAGCAGCTCGTGCCAGTGCTCGCGCTGCGGCCGGCGCACGCCGGCGACGAACAGGCGGCCGCGCGGCGCGTCCTGGTTGCTGCGCAGATAGAGCCGGTCGTCGAGCAGCTCGACCACCTCGAAGTTGGCCTCGATCCCGTCGACCACGGTGATCGGCGCCGACGCGTGGCCGGCGCGCATGTCCAGCAGGTAGATCGCGCTGCGCGACCAACCCTGCGCGACCTCGATCGCTAGCCAGCGCCCGCTGGGCGACAAGGTGACGCCGGGCCAGTCCTTGAGGTCGCGGCCCGCGCCGAAGAGCTTTTCGTCGGCGCCGGGACCGGCGCCCAGCACGTGGCGGAACACCCCGCGGTGGTACTTATCCTCGCCGGCGGGGACCGCGCCCGGCTCCGGGTAGCGCGTGTAGTAGAAGCCCTTGCCGTCGGGGAACCAGGCCAGCGAGCAAGCACGGGTGCGCGAGATCTCATCGGGTAGATCGCGGCCCGTGGCCACGTCGCGCACGCGCAGCACCGACTCCTCGTTGCCGTCGGCCGAGACGCCGTACGCGACCAGCGCGCCGTCGTCGGACGGGAACCACCAGTCCAGGGCGCGCGTGCCTTCTGCGGACAGCTGATTCACGTCGATCAGCGCCCGATCGCCGCCCTCGATGCCGTCGCGCACATAGAGGACTGGCTGGTTCTGCTTGCCGTCGCGCCGGGTGTAGAAGTAGCGTCGCTCGCGGCCGCGGTGGCGAGGCACGGGCACGCCCAGCGACCCGATCTCGTACAGCTGCCACAGTCGATCGGCCAGCCCCTGCCGGCCCGGGAAGGCGTCGAGCGTCCGCCGCGTCAGCGCGTTCTGCTGCTCGGTCCAGGCCACGACCTCGGGCGCCCCGGCGTTCTCCAGCCAGCGATAGGGATCGGCCACGGCGACGCCGTGGATGTTCTCCACCAGGGCGTCGGCGCGCGTGGGCACCGGCGGTTTCGCGACTGCCAGGGATGGGGGCACGGACGCCCAGAGTATCCCGGCCAGCGCGGGGCCGCAGCACAAAGCACGGCGACCGTCGCGGCAACAGCGGACGCCACGGGCGGCGCGAGCCGCATCAGACATCTCGACCATGCGAAAGCCGCCGGATCAGCGGCGACAGGGCGAACAACAGCAACCCGGTCGCCGCCGACGAGATCACGAAGATGAGGAAGAAGTCGGCCTGTCCACCCAGCAGGTGAAACAACTCGCCGCGCTCGACCCGCTCGGTGAGGCCGGCCATGTGGCCCGCGAGGTACTCGGCGGTGCCGGTGCCGAAGAACCAGACGCCCATCATCAGCGAGGCCAGACGGGCGGGCGCGAGCTTGGTCACCGTCGACAGGCCGATCGGCGACAGCCAGAGCTCGCCGAAGGTGTGAAAGGCGTAGGTCGCGACCAGCCAGAACGGGCTGACCAGCGCGCCTCCGTCGCTGAGCCGCGCGCCCACGACCATGACCACGAAACCGATCGCCACCAGCAACAGCGCGGCGCCCATCTTGACCGGGGTGCTGGGCTCGCGTCCGCGGCGCGCGAGCGCGGTCCACATCCAGGCGAAGATCGGCGCCGACGCCAGCAGGATGGCCGAGTTCACCGACTGAAACCAGGTCGCGGGGAAGGTGTGACCGAAGGCCACGCGGCGGGTGCGCTCGGCGGCGAAGAAGTTCATCGACGTGCCGGTCTGCTCGAACGCCGCCCAGAAGGGGATGGTGAACACGATGATGATGCAAAGGGCGATCAGGCAGTCGCGCTCGGGGCGGGTCAGCGGCGTCGCGGGCGCGATCGGGCTGGCCGCCACCCGCGGGCTGGGCGGAAGGCCGATTCCGGGCAGATAGCGCGCCTTCAACCGCAGATACATGAGCAACCCCAGCACCATGCCGACGCCGGCCGCGCCGAAGCCGTAGTGCCACCCCCAGCGCGGGCTCTCCGCCAGGTATCCGCACACCAGGGGACCGAGCAGCGCGCCGACGTTGATCCCCATGTAGTAGATCGTGAATCCGCCGTCGCGGCGTGGATCGTGCGGCGCGTAGAGCTGCCCGACCATCGTCGACACGTTGGGCTTGAAGAAGGCGGTGCCCAGCACCACCAGGCCCAGCCCCAGGAAAAAAGTGGGCGTCGCCGGGATCGCCAGGCAGAAGTGGCCCGCGGCGATGATGCATCCCCCGATGACCATCGAGCGATGGGTCCCGATGAACCGATCGGCCAGAAAGCCGCCGGCCATGGGCAGCGCGTAAGCCAGGAAGCCGTAAAGACCAAAGAGCCGATCGGCCGTCGGCTTGGACCAGCCGAACCCGCCGCGCTGGACGTCGGTGAGGAAGAGCACCAGCATCGCCCTCATCCCGTAGAACGAGAAGCGCTCCCACATCTCGACGCCGAACAGCAGGTACAAGCCCCGCGGCTGCTTGACCGCGGCGCGCTCGGCGAGTGACACGCCCGGAGCATATCCCAGCGACGGAAAACTGCGGGGCAATTAGGGCGCGCAGGCCGC